>NZ_JBWKFF010000001.1:0-227794 GCF_056434425.1 Streptomyces sp. NPDC044033
GAACACCGGGTCACCGTCTCCGGGCCGCTCCGGAGCAACCCCACCCGCCAACACCGCCAAAATGAGGGCTTCGCCCGGGACGACTTCCACATCGAGTCAAGGGATGTCCAGACGGTCGAGGAGACCCTGGCCCGGTTCGCGGACGATGTCGGGGTGTCGACGTCCAGCGTGATGAGCTACCGCAGCACGGCTGCTCACTGGCCGCCGAAGCAGCGGGTCAAGGGGGTGTCGTTGGACATCCACCGGATTCTGAATGGGCGCCCGGACCGGTTCGAGCTGATCCGCAAGCCGCCGCTCAACGAGCACTACGGAACGCACCGGTGGACCCAGGACGCCGCGAAGCGGGAGATGGGCTGGCAAGTGTCGAATCCTCGGTCGGTGCAGGAGAAGGTGACCGCGATCCACGGCCTGGCGACCGACGACCGGGTCGCCGCCCAGATCGCCTCCGACCTGCTGCAACGCCCGGCAGTCGCCGAGAACGTGCCCACGAAGGCGCGCATCGAGGCGATCGGCGGGCTCGCCCACGACGAGCAGGTCGCCGCCGAGGCCGCCCGCAGGCTGCTGCACCGTCCCGATGTCGCCTTCAAAGCCATGGGAGACGACCGCGCCAGGCAGTCCGTCAATCATGCGCAGGTCGAGCGCGGGCGTCAGGCTCGCGAGGAGTACGAGCGGACCAGCGAACTCGCGCCTGCCCTCAGGCATTTCGAGCGGACGGCGGAGTTCTTGGACCTGGTCGGGGCCTGCCATGCGTTCGTCGCCACGACGAACCGGGTCGTTCCCGGCCTGCGCGGGCGCACCCTGAGCGACGACGAGCAGGCGGTTCTGCGCGAGAACGTCGCCCGGGTCCGCGCCGCGCTGGGGTGGATCGAGCACGCCGCCGAAACCGGCGAGGTGGACGTGGACGAGGCGCTGGCCCGGCTCCTGCGAGGCGAGTAGCCGTGCCGCGCTCCAGCAGGGAGCGCGACCGGCGCCGTTCGCCCTCCTCCGCCCGTCACGCCGATGCGATCCGTCTGGCGTTGATGGAGGTCGCACCGGCCGGGCTGAAGAAGCCCCGGCTGATGGCGGTCACCGAGCTCTCCCGCTCGCAGATCGTGCGCGGGCTCGCCGCCTACCACGAACTCGCCGGCGAGAAGGGCTGGCCGCTGCTGCTGTGGTCGTTCCAGTCCGGCTACCACTTCTGCGGGGACGCCGACGAGCTGGAGGAGTGGGAGCGGCACTGGGCCGAGGTGAAGGCCACGCAGATCAGCAGCGTGATCAACGGGATTCTGTCAGGGCATGCACGGCTCTTCCCCAAAAGCCGCTGGGTGGCCTACATCGGCGCCCAGATGAACGCCATCCAGAGCTCACTCGACATGATCGCCCACCCGCAGAACCAGTAGCCCCAAAAGAGAGGTGGACCGCCTAGGGAAGGAGGCCAGGGGCCGGCCCGGTCCACCCATCCGCTGTCGGGCACCGGTTCAGTCCTTCAGCAGACACTGGGCCTGACCTGTGCGCTGAAGTTTCCACCTCACACGCGATTTCCGTAGTTCGTCTCAGGCAGTGCTTCAGCGCGCAGACCCATGCTTCGAAGTGCACGCCGCGATCGATTGCCTCGCTGTACCGTGTCCTAGCCGAAGCCCAAGCAGGGGCTTGATCACGAAGCGCCGATCCGGCGTGCAGGGAACGGGGGCGAGTTGCCGAAGCAGCGGAACCGTAGCCAGAGGGTCGGCGATAGCGGTGAGGACCAGTTCCGCCTCTTCTGCGGTGCGAACTCCCTGATCGCCAACAAGGTTGACGACCAGAAGCCGTTCCTGGTCGGTCTTGGAGGGGGCGATCTGCAGCAGGGGAATGAGTTCGCCGGTGGATGGCAGGGTGTATTGGGTGATGCTGTGGTGGCTGGTCTCCAGCAATTCCTCGATCCGGACACCGGTGTGGCGAAGAACCTCGATCGCAGCCCAGCCCCAGAATGCCCGGTGCTCGTCCTGGGCGAAGTAGTGCCTGCGGCCTGTTGAGTCGAAGGCGCAGGCGGATCCGTAGCTTGTGAGGCGGGAAGGGCGGGCAGCTTTTGTGTAGGTATCGCCCAGGACCGTGAAGGAACCTCTGTCCGGTGCGGCACGGATCGCCTCCAGCCGGGTCCGGGCTTCCCGGAGCCGCATGCCCGGCTCCGATCGCGGCGCGGGGATCGTAGGTGTCACGACGCCCTTGCGCTGATGCCGCCAGTGCACCCGGACGGGCTTGTCAGCGAGCTGGAGCCACCGGCAGAAGTCCCTGGCCTCCGCCCTGGTCGCCTGGTTCCAGGGCATCTCCAGGGCCCACAGGAACCTTCTCTGCACCATGTCAAGCGGAACTATTCTTTAGCGGCTGGTGTGGCTTGCCTTGAAGGTGGCCATGGCCTGCTCGCCGACGCCGCGGATCTTGGCGTAGGTGGTGTTTTTGTGTTGGCGTTGCCACTTTCAGCCGACGGTCCCGGAACGGCACGCGAACAGGGCGGCTGGCGCCCTGATACGCCTAATAGGCGCTGTGGGTTGGCCGTTGGGGGTGGAGCCGGGCGGCGCCGGATGTGTCGGCGGCGATCCTTTTTCGGACCAGAGTCGCTCACTGAACGCCTGGTTGGATCAGGTCAGTGGGCATGCAGCCACCACTCGGTGACGGGGCTTGACCCCTGATCTTGGACACACGAGACACTGGATCCTGAGGATCTGAGAACGGACATCTCGTGGTCATGAAGAACTATCCGCCGGACTTCAAGGCGGACGCGGTCGCGCTGTACCGGTCGCGGCCCGAGGCGACGATCCGGCAGGTCGCCGCCGATCTGGGGATCAATCCCTAGACCCTGCGCAACTGGGTTCGGGCAGCTGGTGCGAGTCGGCCCCGGGGGCGCCGGGCGGAGGTGTCGGCGGAGCCGCCGACACCGTTGGAGGCGGAGAACGCCGCTCTGCGCAAGAAGGTCCGCGAGTTGGAGGAGGAACGAGAGATCCTGCGCAAAGCGGCGAAGTATTTCGCCGGGGAGACGCGCTGGTGAACCGCTTCCAGTTCGTCGCCGACCACCAGCGCCGCTACGGCGTGAAGCGGCTGTGCACCATTCTGGGCGTCGCCCGCTCCAGCTTCTACTACTGGAGCGCGACGGCTGCGGACCGGGCTTCCCGCCAGGCGGCCGACGTCCAGCTCGCCGCCCGGATACGAGCCGTGCACCGCGAGTCGGACGGCACCTACGGAGTCCCGAGGATCACCGCCGAGCTCCGCGAGGACGGCTGGCGCGTCAACCACAAGCGGATCGCGCGCGTGATGCGGACCATCGGCTTGGCGGCGTGCGGCTGCGTCGCAGGCACCGCACCACGATCGCGGACCCGTCCGCGGCGAAGGTCCCGGACCTGATCGGACGCGACTTCACCGCGAGTGAACCGAACACGAAGTACGTTGGTGACATCACCTATCTCCCGCTGGACAACTGGAAGTTCCTCTACCTGGCCACGGTCATCGACCTCGCCTCACGTCGCCTGGCCGGCTGGGCGATCGCGGATCACATGCGCACCGAGCTCGTCACCGACGCCCTGGCCGCCGCCGAACGCACCCGCGGCAGCCTCGCCGGGGCCGTCATGCACACCGACCACGGCGCTCAGTACACCAGCCGGACCTTCGCCGACGCCTGCCGCCAAGCCGGCGTCCGCCAGTCCATGAGCGCCGTCGGCTCCAGCGCGGACAACGCACTCGCCGAGTCCTTCAACGCGACGTTCAAACGCGAGACGCTCCAAGGCCGAAAGCACTGGTCCGGCGAGCGCGAGGCCCGCCTCGACGCGTTCCGCTGGCTGAACCGCTACAACACCAGACGCCGTCACTCCCGCCTGGGACATCGCAGCCCCCTCGCCTTCGAGACAGCGTCCCGAACACCGTCAACTACGCTGACACCAGCCGCATAATCCGTGTCCAGGATTCTGGGTCAAGGCCCCCCAGGCCCTCGTCCTCGAAGCCGTACACAACGGCACCGCCCGCTTCGGCCTCTACCCGGGTGTTCCCGTCTCCCACTGCCTCAACGACATCCGCACGCTCAGCAAACTCATCCTGTCCCGCCCCGACCACGAGCTTCTTCAGCACCTTCCCGCGGACATCACCGAAGCCTTCTTCCGGGCCCGTGAGATAGCACCCAGCACCACGCCCAACTCCTCACAGATACGCGCCGCGTCCGTTGGCCCTGCCCGAGCCGAGATCGCCGCCGCAGCGGTCACCCTCGCCACACAGGCCTTGAATATCGACGATGTTCGAGAAGCCGGGGCCACCTTGGCCTGGATCTTCACGCCCGTCCCCGGGACCCCAGCGGGGAAAGCTCTCATCCAGCGCCGTGGCGCGGCCAGCGAACTCGTTCTCGCCCTGCAGGCCGCAGCCCTCCACCGCCCAACCACCACACCAGTCCGGCCGACCCGCCCTCGTTCCGACCGGACTGCGCACCTGCCCAGCCTGCTCTGGCCGGTCTGGACGGTCTGGACGGTCTGGACGGTCGCACTGGCATCCCTGCTTCGCCACCACAGCCAGACCTTCCAGGACCTCTGCCACGGCCTGTCCGTCCATCTCGCCCTGAACGGATCCACCGACGCCATCCACGATGCCAGCCGACGACTCGGATCCTGCCTCCCGCCTGACCACGTCGCACTCCTGCTGCACCGACTCAAGAGCCACCCCGACTGGCCAGCCATCGATGCCGCGCTGACCGCCCTGGCAGATCATCTCGACCGACACGGCTCACCCATCGACTACCAGCGCCGTCGACGTCTCGACTACCGCACTCTGCTGCCGGAAGACGATTGGAAAGCGCTGAGCCGTCGCGCACACCACTTCCCCGGTGGTTCACGCAAACCGCTCACCGCCCGCCGGTGGCTCTTCGAACGCCTCAGCGGTCTGCCCGCCGAGCAAGCACCCGCTGACTATGCGCTGACCGAACCCCGTCAACGCGCCGAGCTGTCCACCTTCGCGACATTCCTCACGCCCCGGCTCCTGGCCGAACTCGACGCTCACGCAGACAAGTTCCTCAATCAGCACCACGTGACCAGCGAACCGGTGACCTGGCACCCACCGACCACACTGCTGGCCGGCCGACGGCTGCCCGGAACAGACCTCAGCCAATGCCGGGCATCCGAGATCCACCGTCTTATCCACAGCGAACGGCTCACTCCACGCACCGTCGCAAAGGAACTCGACCTCACCACCGATGCCGTCCGCTGCCTCCTTGAACTCCACCCGGTGCCGCTGAGCGTCACCCAGCAGCACTCCAGCCGTCGTGTCGCCTGGGCACTGTCCGACCGGCTTCCCCCTGAAGAACTTCGGTGCCTTCACCACCACGAGCAGCAGAGCGTCCCGGCGATCGCCAAGCAGTTCCACGTCAGCCGCAAGGCGATCGAACACCTCCTCAACGACTACGGCATTCCTCGCCGCCACCGGCAGCCTCGGAGCATCGACGCAGCCTGGCTCCGACACGAGTACGTCAACCGGAACCGGACCCTGCGGGACATCGCCGCGGAACTCGGAATCTCCACCTACCTCAACAGGCGGGCGAAAGAGATGGGTATCCCCCTCCGCCCGCGAGGCCACGGTTCCCGTCCCAAGGACCGGCTGTTCGACGCCAACCAGAAGGCCCTCGCCCAGGAGATGCTCACCTCCGGCAACTACAGCGTGCGCGAAGTCGCCAACGAACTCGGCTTCACTGCCCGCACGATCTACAGGCACATCGACAAAGAACACTGGTTAAAGGACCCAACAGGGAGAAGAACCCCTCAAAATACCCAATAGGTCCTGGTGAACGCCCCTCGCATTGGATGTGCGACATCCCACGAGTTCCCCTGAGCCCCGCTGGCCCCGTGGCCAGAGCGTTCTCCCTTGTCGGAGTGTCTTGTCGTCGACTGACGTAACTTCGGGATTCCTGAAGCGTTCTCATGTGGAACCTGCGGCTGACGGCCGCGAACAAGGGTATCTGGAAGGCAGCCGAACTCCAACGGGGCCTGGCTGGGCACGGGTTGGTGATCTCGGCCGGGAAGATGTCCGGGCTGTGGTCCGGCCAGCCGGTCTCTCTCAAACTGGAGGACCTGGACGTCATCTGCGTCGCGCTCGGCTGCGAGATCGGCGATCTGCTGATCCCCGAGCCGGACAAGGTCCGCCGGCGGTGGTCCCGCGCCGGCGGGACGGCCGGTCCCTGCCGTCGATGTGACGCGGTGAGTCCGCGCAAGGACTATCTGCCGTACTCGGCGAACGACACCGTCATCGCGTTCCTTGACCACCCGCACGCCGGCTTCCCCGGCCTGCACTCGGATGAGCTAACGAGCCCCGCACTGCCACCGCCACGGCACCGGTTCGGGCATCACTCGAAGGTGTCCAGGTAAGGAGATGTACGGGCGCTTCGAGCTGGACATGAGCAACCGCCTCGCTCTGCCCCCCGTCCACCGCGCCCAGCCGGGGCCGGTGAGCCCGAAGCTGAACCGGTGGGCGAGCAAAGCACCGAGAGGTGAGCCGAACAGTCGGCCCCGGCTCCGTCCCACGGGGGAAGGGCGGGGCCGGGACCGTTGTCGGGTCAACCTACCGGGACAGCCGCAGATTCCTGCCGCTGACGACCCGGTCGTCGTAGCGCACCAGCGCCGGTATGTAGGTCTCGGGGCCGGGCGGCCGGCGTTCTCCCAGGCGGCGAGCCAGCTGCGCATAGCCGCGAGTGACGGGGAGTCGGCCGAGCCGGCGATGAGCGCAGCCTGTTGGGCGGGATCGGTGTCGGCTCGGCACAGGGTGGCCAATTGATCCGTGGCGTCGCCCGTTGCGAGCCGGCGGTGCAGGGGTGGTGCTTCGGCGGCCTGTCGTCCAGCCGGCGCGCCCGGCTGCACCGCTCCCATCCGGAGGGGCGGTCCGCGCCCACGCCGGGTGAGGGCGCGTCCCCGCGGCCACCGTCAGGTGGTTGAGGCCGGGCGCGGGTGTTGGTGGGGGCGGGGCTGTGTCCTGAGGTCTTTTGTTCCTCTGCAGTCACGAGCGTTTTTCACAAGCGCGCAAGCGTTCAACGCGTTCACGGCTTGCCCTGCACGGGCCGGTGTCGGGCCGCGGTGGGCGGGCTAGTCGTGGAGGTGAGCCCGGTGCCGTTCCGGTTCGCCGGGCCCGTGGCGCACCCCGGACAACCGGCCGGGGCGCGCGGTGTGGAAAGGAGCCCGGCTACGCCTGTCACTTCCACGGCGCAAGCCCTGCCCCGGCGTTCGGGGCCGGACCAGGACCGAACCAGAACCGCGACCGAACCAGAGACCACCGACAAGGAGGCGGAGCGGCATGCCGCAACAACCCGTACTATCCCCGCTCGCCATGGCCGCCCCCCAGCCCGGCCTGAGCGACGACCAGGTGCTGGTCGCCAGCGAACTGCGCCGCTCCGACGGCGGGGCGGTGCCGTGCCCGGCGGCGCCCCTGCTGGCCGGGACGATCGCCCGGAGCGGTCCGGCGGTGCGCAGGGGCCGGGTGCGGCTGTTGCCCCGAGGCACCGTCGGCCCGGTCCGGGCGGCGGTGGCGGAGGTACCCGCCGGCGGCGGAAGGTGCGCGGGACTCGCCGCCGGTGCCCGGTCCTCAGCCGCGATGGCCGCCGCCCGTGCGGCCGTCGCGGCCTGGGCGGGGGCGGCCGGGCCCCGCACGGTGCTGCTGGCCGCCCCGCGGTCGTTCTGTGCGGGGGTGGAGCGGGCCATCGAGGTGGTCGAACGCCTCCTGGAGCAGCCCGGGCGGCAGGGGCGTCCGCTGTTCGTGCGCAAGCAGATCGTGCACAACATCCATGTCGTACGCGGTCTGGAGCGGCGCGGGGCGGTGTTCGTCGAGGAGTTGGACGAGGTGCCCGAGGGGGCGACGGTGGTCTTCTCCGCGCACGGCGTCTCCCCGGCCGTACGGGAGGAGGCCAAGGGGCGTGGCCTGGAGGTCGTCGACGCCACCTGCCCGCTGGTGACCAAGGTGCACGCCGAGGCCCGCCGGTTCTCGGCGCGCGGGGACACCGTCGTCCTGATCGGGCACGCCGGGCACGAGGAGGTCGAGGGCACCCTCGGCGAGTCTCCGGGGCACAGCGTTCTGATCCAAGCACCGGAAGACGTCGGCCACTTGGAGGTGCCCGACCCGGACCGGGTCACCTACCTCACCCAGACCACCCTGGCCGTGGACGAGACCACCGAGGTCATCGACGCGCTGCGAGCCCGCTTCCCGCGCCTGAAGGAACCACCGTCACACGACATCTGCTACGCCACCACCAACCGCCAGAACTCCCTGGAGGCCATTGTCCCCGGCGCCGGTCTGGTGCTGGTCGTCGGCTCGGCCAACTCCTCCAACTCACTGCGCCTGGTGGAACGCACCCAGCGCGCCGGCACCGCGGCCCACCTCATCGACGATGCCACCGAGATCCGCCCCGACTGGCTCGCCGGCGTCGCCACGGTGGCGCTGACCGCCGGCGCCTCGGCCCCGCAGCTCCTGGTGGACGAGGTCATCTCCGCCCTGTCGGGCCTGGGACCGGTCACCGTTCAGGAGCACTCCACCACCGCCGAAACGGTGCGGTTCGCCCCGCCGAAGGAAGTGCGTACCCCATGAGCACCCAGACTCCGACCCTGCTGGACACCGTCACCTCGCCGGACGAGCTGCGGTCCCTGCCGCCCGGTCAACTGCCGCGCCTGGCAGAGGAGATCCGTACCTTCCTGGTCGAGAAGGTCTGCGCGAGCGGCGGGCACCTGGGACCCAACCTCGGCGTGGTGGAGCTGACCCTGGCCCTGCACCGGGTCTTCGACTCCCCGCGCGACGCGATCGTCTTCGACGTCGGCCACCAGGCCTACGTACACAAGCTCCTGACCGGGCGACAGGGGGACTTCGACCACCTGCGCCAGGCCGGCGGGCTCTCCGGCTACCCCTGCCGTGAGGAATCCCCGCACGACTGGGTGGAGAACTCCCACGCCTCCGTCGCCCTGTCCTGGGCCGACGGCCTGGCCAAGGCCCGCGCCCTGGCGCACCACAGCGACCGGGCCGTGGTGGCGGTCGTCGGCGACGGCGCGCTAACCGGCGGCATGGCCTGGGAGGCCCTGAACAACATCGGCGGCGCCCCCGAACGCCCGGTGATCCTCGTCCTGAACGACAACGGCCGCTCCTACGCCCCCACCACCGGCGCACTCGCCGGCCACCTCGACGCCCTCAAGCACGACGGCAACGGCGCCGGTCCCGCACCGCGCCCCAACCTGTTCACAGACCTGGGCTTCGCCTATCTCGGTCCCGTCGACGGCCATGACACCGGCGCCGTGGAATGCGCCCTGCGACAGGCCCGCGCACTGCACCGGCCCGTGGTCGTGCACGCGCTGACCACCAAGGGCCGGGGGTACGCGCCGGCGGAGGCCGATCCGGCGGACTGCCTGCACGCCGTCGGCACCCTCGACCCCGCCACCGCCCGGCCCCCCGCCGCCACCGGTCCCAGCGCCCCTTCATGGACCAGCGTCTTCAGCCGCGCCCTGGTGGAACTGGCAGAGGAGCGTGCGGATGTCGTCGCCGTCACCGCCTCTATGCTGCGCCCCACCGGCCTCAATCCCATGGCGACGAAGTTTCCTGAGCGGGTCTTCGACGTCGGCATCGCCGAGCAGCACGCCGTCACCTCCGCGGCGGGGATGGCCATGGCCGGCTACCACCCCGTCGTCGCCCTGTACGCCACCTTCCTCAACCGCGCCTTCGACCAGGTGCTGATGGACGTGGCCCTGCACGGCCTGCCCGTCACCTTCGTCCTGGACCGGGCCGGCGTCACCGGCCCCGACGGACCGAGTCACCACGGCATGTGGGACCTGACCGTGCTGGCCGCCGTGCCCGGCCTGCGCATCGCCGCCCCCCGCGACGCCGCCCAACTGCGCCTGCTTCTCACCGAGGCCCTCGACACCGACGACGGCCCCACCGCACTGCGCCTGCCCAAAGCCTCCGCCGGAGCGGACATCCCGGCCCAGGCCCACATGAACGGCATCGACATCCTCCACCGCAGCGTCTCCCGCTCCCTGGACCTGCTCCTGGTCGCCACCGGGCCGCTGGCCAGGCCGGCTCTGGAGGCGGCCGGGGAATTGGAGAACCGCGGCATCGGCGTCACCGTCGTCGACCCCCGCTGGCTGATCCCGGTCAACCCCGCACTGGAATGGTTCGCCGCGCGTCACCAGATGGTGGCCACGGTGGAGGACAGCACCCGCACCGGCGGCACCGGTACCGCCATCGCCCAGGCCTGCCGCGACGCCGGCATCAACACCCCTGTGGCCAACCTCGGCCTGCCCCACGCCTTCCTCCCCCAGGGCCCCCGCGGCAGCCTGCTGACAGAGGCCAGCCTCGACGGCCCGGGCATCGCCGACTCCGCGCTGCGCCACCTCGACCGGGTGGCCGGCGACCGCCGCCCCCTGCTTCGGACCCCTCTGAGGACCATGTGATGACCGCCATCGACCTCGGCCTGCCCCCGATCCCCGCCAAGACCCCGGTGCGCCGCCGCACACGGCAAATCCATGTCGGCGATGTCCCCGTCGGCGGCGGCGCACCGGTCACCGTCCAGACCATGACCACCACCAACACCGCCGACATCGACGCGACGTTGCAGCAGATCGCCGAGGTCACCGCCGCCGGCTGTGACATCGTCCGCGTCGCCGTCCCCTCCCGGGACGACGCCGACGCCCTGCCCGCCATCGCCGCCAAGTCCCCGATCCCCGTGGTCGCCGACATCCACTTCCAGCCCCGCTACGTCTTCGCCGCCATCGACGCGGGCTGCGCCGCCGTCCGCGTCAACCCCGGCAACATCAAGAAATTCGACGACCGCGTCGCCGACATCGCCGAGGCCGCCACGGCAGCCCAGGTGCCCATCCGCATCGGCGTGAACGCCGGCTCCCTCGACCCGCGCCTGCTGGCCAAGCACGGATCCGCCACCCCCGAGGCGCTGGTCGAATCCGCGCTGTGGGAATGCTCCCTGTTCGAGGAACACGGCTTCACCGACCTCAAGATCGCCGTCAAACACCACGCCCCCTTGACGATGATCGCCGCCAACCGACTGCTCGCCGAACAATGCGACTACCCCCTCCACCTCGGCGTCACCGAAGCCGGCCCCGCCTTCCAGGGCGCCATCAAGTCCGCCGTCGCCTTCGGCATCCTCCTGAACGAGGGCATCGGCGACACCATCCGCGTCTCCCTCTCCGCCGGCCCTGTCGAGCAGGTGAAGGCCGGCTGCCACATCCTGGCCTCGCTCGGCCTGCGCCCACGGAAGCTGGAGATCGTCTCCTGCCCCGGCTGCGGCCGCCTCCAAGTCGACATCCACCGCCTCGCGAGCCAGGTCGAGGCCGCCTTCAACGGCTTCCCCCACCCCCTGCGCATCGCCGTCATGGGTTGTGTGGTCAACGGCCCGGGTGAAGCCCGCGAAGCCGACCTTGGCGTCTCCTGCGGCAACGGTAAAGGCCAGATCTTCCGCCGGGGCGAAGTCCTGCGCACCGTCCCCGAATCACAGATCGTCGACGCCCTCCTCGAAGAGGCCCTCGCTCTCACCCATACCGTCTACCAGGAGGCAGGCGATGAATCATGACCACGTCCACCGGCACCCATGCGGTCCCACCGCAGTCCCGCAACAACCCTGTCGATCCACAGGCCATTGAGGTACACCATCGCATCGCACAGATCCTGGACGACTTCGTCCAGCGCAAGACCACAGCCGCCGAATCCAGCGGGCTGCCCTCCGAGATCCCCCGCACGCTCGGAGACTTCCTACACGCCGGGGGCAAGCGCATCCGCCCCATGCTGTGTGTCCTCGGCTGGCAGGCCGTGGGCGGCACGGGAGGTGCCGACCAGGCCGTCCAGATCGGGGCGGCACTGGAGATGTTCCATGCGTTCTGCCTGATCCACGACGATGTGATGGACCGTTCCGACACTCGACGCGGCCGACCCACCGTGCACCGCTCCTTCACGAGCCGTCACCGCCGAGGCCGTACCCCCCAAGCCGCCCACCAATTGGGGGACTGCTCCGCGGTGTTGATCGGAGACCTGGCTCTCGTCTGGTCCGACGAACTCCTCCACAGTCACACCGCGGCGCTCACCGCTGATCAACGCGAGCGTGTGCTCCCGCTGATCGATGTCATGCGCACGGAAGTCATGTACGGCCAGTACCTCGACCTGGTCGCCACAGGCCACCCCACCACTGACATCGCCCGTACCCTGCATATCAGCCGCTACAAAACGGCCAAATACACTATCGAGCGCCCTCTGCAGATCGGTGCCGCCCTAGCAGGCGCCGACCAGCCTCTACTCGACCAACTAAGCGCGTTTGCCACCCCCTTGGGGGAAGCCTTCCAACTGCGCGACGACCTCCTTGGTGTCTTCGGCCGCCAGGAGGAAACCGGCAAACCGGCGCTCGACGATCTGCGTGAGGGCAAGCACACCATCCTCATCTCCCAGGCCCTGCGGGCAGCCGACACAGCCCAGACACGCCTGCTGAACACTCTATACGGCAACCCCCGTCTCGACGAGGACGCGGCCACGGCCCTCCGCACAGTGCTGCGGGCTACGGGTGCGGATCAGATCGTGGAATGCATGATCACCGAACTCTTCGACCAGGCCATCAAAGCGCTCCACGAGGCCCCGTTGCCTTCCCCCGTGCGCAGAACGCTCGTGGAACTGGCCGGACGTACCGTATGGAGGACCGCGTGAGTACCACCGAGCAGCCCCCCGCACCAACCACCAACCAGGCATACAGGCGGGCGCTACCGGCCCGTCCTCGCGGGTGGTGCGCCGGCGCGGACCGTGCCGTGACCGCCGTCGAGAAGGCCCTGGAGCAGTACGGGGCCCCGATCTATGGCCGCCACGAGATAGTCCACAACAAGTACGTCGTACAGACCCTGGAGCGGAAAGGCGCGATCTTCGTCGAGCAGACCGAAGAGGTCCTAGAGGGCTCCATCGTCATGTCCTCCGCGCATGGCGTCACCCCGACCGTCCACGCGGAGGCCGCCGAGCGGAACCTCGCCACGATCGACGCGACCTGCCCCCTGGTGACCAACGTCCACAAGGAAGCGATCCGGTACGCGAACGAAGACTACGACGTCCTCCCGATCGGCCCCAGGGGCCATGAGGAAGCCATCGGCACCTCCGGCGAGACCCCCGATCACATCACGCCGGTCGACGGCCCCGAGGCCATCGCCAATGTCGAGGTCCGCGACGAGTCCAAGGTCGTCTGGCTCTCCCAGACCACCCTCTCCGTCGACGAGACGACAGAGACGGTCGACGCCCTGAAGCCCCATTTCCCCAACCTCCTCTCCCCGCCCAGCGACGACATCTGCTACGCCACGCAGAACCGCCAGACCGCGGTCAAGAAGCTCGCCGAGGACGCCCAGCTGGTCATCGTCGTCGGCTCCCGTAACTCCTCGAACTCCAAGCGCATGGCCGAGGCCGCCCTCGGTGCCGGCGCGGACGCCGCCTACCCGGCCGACTTCGCCCAGGAGATCGACGAGACCTGGCTGGAGGGCGCTTCCACCATCGGCGTCTCCGTCCCGGACGTCCTGGTCGAGGAGGTCCTGGCCTCGCTCTCCGAGAAGGGCTGCGGCGACGTGGAGATCGTCAAAACCGCCGACGAGTCAATCGCCGTCTCGCTGCCCAAGGAGTCCCGGAGCACTGGAGGAGGGAAATCAACGCCGGGACCCGTGCCGGAGCCTCGCTGCTCGCAGCCAAGCACGCCTGCATCAGGCGCTGCTGACCGATCCACCCCGGCAAGCCGACACGGGTACTGAAGACCCACGGAACGAAGTGAACACCGTACAGGCCCCGCAAGGGCCTAGACGGTTCCCAGCAGACAAGACAGGTCAGACATGGGAGTGCGAATGAAGACTCACGGAAGTACCGGGTCCCACGCAGAGGCATCGCCTAACCCCGCCCCATGGCCCGAACTGGAGCTGCCCTTCCCACTCCGCCAAAGCCCTCACGCGGACACCACACGAAGCCAGACCCGCGCCTGGGCCAAGGCCATGGGGATGCTCCCCACCGAGACGGCCTGCCGTTGGTGGGACCACGTTGACCTCACCTCGCTCGAAGCGTGGTGCTTCCCCGACGCGCCCGCAGACCGGTTGCTGCTGGTCGACAAATGGCTGTCGATGGGAATCATGTTCGACGACCAGTTCGACAGTACCCCTTTGGGGCGTCGACTAGGCGACACCTGCCGCGTAATGAATCACATGATGGCGGCCATCGAATGCACCGCGTCGCAACCGCTGGTGTCGCGGCATCCGTTCTCCCGCGCTGTCGTCGATCTTCTTGCCGACTGTGAACGCCTCATGAGCGCGTCCTGGCTGCGGCGCCACCGCCACCATCTGACACTGTGGTGGGGCGGTGTAGTCCAAGCCGTGGCCCACCGTACGCAAGGCGAGGGGCCGCTCTCTTTCGCGGATCGCATGGCGGTACGCCGCCTCACCGTCGGCATGCACGCCTACGGCGACCTGTTCGAGATTGCCTGCGGCTGGGAGATCCCTCCGGCCTTCTTCGCCCTGCCGGAGATTCAGCGTGTCCGCCACATCGTCACCGACATCACCGTTCTCCTAAACGACCTCTACTCGGTCGAGCGCGAACGAGTTGACGGCAACGACGACAACGTACTGCTCGCCTGGGAGGACGACGGGGTCTCTCCGGAGGATGCTCGGCTGAAGACAGCCGAACACATCTGGCGTCTGGCTGACGATTTTACCGTCCTCACCACAGGTCTGCCTGACCTTGCCGCTGCGTCGGGCCTAACTGAGCACGACTGCCAGGGGATACAGGCATGGACAGACACCTGTGCTCACTACCTGCGTGGGGCAAGCCACAGCCAGGCCATCATTCCCCGATACACCGACACCGGCAGCCACCTCGCACACGACCACCACCTCGATCTTGTCCTCCGCGAGCGTGTGAAGGACGCCAGCGTTTGAGGGCGCCGCTGGCAGGACCTACTGCGGAGCTCAGCAGAAGCGATTCAGACCCCACTCACTCAGAAGAGATGGGCTGACAGATCGGACCGAGGATGCAGACCACAGTTCCCATCGCCGACGCCCCGGGCGCCTGGCCTCTTCTTGGCCATGCGGTGCCCGTATTCCGTGACCCGCTACGGTTCTTGACCTCCATCGCAGCATGCAGTGACCTGGTGCAGGTAAGGTTAGGTCCCTTCAAAGCGGTCATGGTCTGTTCACCCGAGCTGGTCCGGCAGATGCTTGTCGATGACCGGACTTTCGACAAAGGCGGCCCCGTCTTCACTCGGCTGCAGGAGGTTTTCGGCAACGGACTGGCCACATGTCCACACGACGAACACCGACGGCAGCGCCGCCTCGTTCAGCCTGCGTTCCACCGAAGCTGCCTCCCGGGCTACGCGAAGGCAATCACCGAACAGACCGCTGTGATCACCGAGTCCTGGCGCGATGGCCAGGTCATCGACGTCCTGACTGAAACCACGAGAATCGCCGTCCAGTCCCTCACAGCAACCATCTTCTCGGGCGTCCACTCGCGCCCCGAAATCGGCGAAGTCGTCGATGACCTCGCGGCCACCATGGCGGGTGTCTACCGCCGGGTGCTCACCCCGCCCCCGCTCGACAAGCTCCCCACGCCAGGACGGCGCCGCTACGATCGGGCCCGTACCCGACTCCGCCGGACCATCTCCAAGATCATCACCGAATACCGGTCCACCGGAACCAGCCATGACGACCTGCTGTCCGTCCTGCTGACTTTCCAGGACGATGCCACGGACTCGAACGACCAGCTCACCGACGCCGAACTCGTCGACCAAGTCCTGACACTCTTCGTCGGAGGGGCGGAGACCTCGGCATCTCTCCTTGCTTGGGCACTGCACCTACTGGCGCACAACCCTCACACCCGTGACCAGCTGCATGCCGAGGTTGACACCGTCCTCCAAGGCCGCGCCACCTACGACGCCCTGCCCAAACTGCAGGTGACCAGCAGGATCATCACCGAGACACTGCGCCTGTCGTCCCCCGGCTGGCTGTTCACCCGAACCACGACAACCGACACACAGCTGGGCGGTCACTTCCTCCCCACAGGCACCACCACCATGTACAGCCCCTATCTCCTCCACCACCGGCCAGAGCTGTTCCCCAATCCGCACCGCTTCCATCCAGACCGGTGGATCAACGCCTCCACCGCCCCCACGCGCGACAGCGCATACCTTCCCTTCGGGGCAGGCGCCCGCAAATGCATCGGCGACACCTTCGCGCTGGTCGAGAACGCCCTCGCGCTGGCCGACATTTCCGCTCGCTGGCGCGTAGAATCTCTTGCCGGTCGACAAGTACGCCCTGCGACAGGAATTGCCATGCACCCCGTGGGGCTACGCATGCGGGCCATACGGCGATGAGCCCGGTGGGAACTGAATGTCGATGGGCACCGACACGTCTACCCGGCTGCAACGCCAGCCCCACTGAGCTTCTTCGGCGGTGTGTCTCGGAGGGGCCTCTCGCCCTGAGGGCCGCGCTCGACCAAGGCGTCACTGTACGGCGCGGCCAGGGCTACATCCTGCGGGTCAGCGCCGAGCCGGAGGTCCACCGCCGACTCCTCGATCGCTGCCAGCCGCTCGACAACGCCACGACGATCCCGGCACAGCACAAGGCCCGTCGCGAGTACGCCAACCGCTTCAACGCGCTCGGAGCTGACAGCTGAAATCACACGCTGGCAAAACTTTTGACATCAACGCCGGTTCACTGACCCGCTTCCTACCGGACCCCCTGGACACCTGAAGTGGAAGATCTTGCCCGAAGCCCCTATCGCCACCCGCGATACTCGCAGGTCACTGAGTTCCAATTGGACTCGCTCCTGGGAAACCTACACCAACCACGCCTGACAGCAGGAATGGCCCGTCTCCCCCAGGCCGTATCCGGGGGAGACGGGCCATTCGTGCAGCCATGCCCCTAGTGATCTGGTCCGGAGATCCTGTCGCAGTAGCGGCAGATCCGGTCGATGATCTGGTCTGCGGTCTTCGTCCACTTGAAGGGCCGGGCGGCTTCGTTCCAGACCTTGATCCATTCGTCGAGTGCGGTCTTGAGGTCGTCGAGTGAGCAGAAGACGCCGCGTTCCAGGCAGCGTCGTTGCAGTTCGGCGAACCACCGCTCGACCTGGTTGATCCACGACGAGTAGGTCGGGGTGAAGTGCAGGGTGAACCGGGGGTGCGCGAGCAGCCACTTGTGGACCGCCGGTGCCTTGTGGGCGGAGAGGTTGTCGCAGATGACGTGGACCGCCAGGCCGGGCTCGGTCTGGCGGTCGATCTCGGCGAGGAAGTCCCGGAAGTCAACGGCCCGGTGCTGTGCGGACAGACGGCTAATCACCTTCCCGGTTGCCGTGTTCAGCGCGGCGAACAGGTCGATGGTGCCGTGCCGCACGTAGTCGAAGCTGCGGCGCTCGGGCACTCCGGGCAGCATCGGCAGCACCGGTGCGGTCCGCTCCAGTGCCTGGATCTGCGGTTTTTCGTCGACGCAGAAGACCACCGCGTGGGCCGGTGGTGCCAGATAGAGCCCGACCACGTCCCGGATCTTGTCGATCAGTAGCGGGTCCGGGGAGATCTTGAACTCCTCGGTCCGCCAGGGCTGCAGGCCGAAGGCCCGCCAGATGCGGTGCACGCTGGTGGGTGAGATCCCCACCTGCCGGGCCAGCTCGCGCTTCGACCAGTGGGTGCCGCCCTCGGGAACCTCTTCGAGAGTGCGCACCACCACCTCCTCGACCTGGGCGTCGGTGAGGGTGCGCGGCACCCCGGGGCGTGGCTCGTCGGCCAGACCTTCGAGCCGGTCGCGAAGGAATCGGGCCCGCCAGCGGCTGACTGTCATCCGGTTGACGTCAAGCCGCGCGGAGACGGCCGTATTGCTCCCGCCCGCCGCGCAGGCGAGCACGATCCGTGCACGCAGCGCCAGTCCCTGCGCAGTCGTGCGCCGCTTTGCCCAGCCCTGCAACGTCAACATCTCGACGTCCGACAGGACGAGCGGCTCCAGCCTGCTGTCTCCCATGCCTTCAGCAAACAGCAGACCACCAGCCCCGTCACCACCGAACCCGTGATCTGAAACGGAACACGACTCACGTGGTGACGCCAGAACTTAAGACCGGATCACTAGTAGGGCTTGGTCATGTGCGGCCTGTGATGGCGTGTCTTCTTGATCGGTCGTGTCGTTGAACGGGCGTGCTGGGTGAGGAGTTGGCTGCGGTCCGGTGTGATCTGGAGGACTTCGCGGCGGAGATGTTCGAGCCGTTCGCGCGGGCGGATCAGCGACGGTGGGGCGGGGTCTATCTGCGGGGCCTGCTGCTGGACGGCGGGCGCAAGTCGGTGGAGCCGATGGCCGCCCGCCTGGGCGAAGACGGGAACCGGCAGGCGCTGGCCCACTTCGTCACTTCCAGCCCGTGGGATGCGGCGCATGTGCGGGCCCGCCTGGCCTGGCGTATGCAGCCGGTCGTCAAGCCCACCGCGTTGATCATCGATGACACCGGGTTCCTCAAGGACGGGAACGCGTCGGCGTGCGTGAGCAGGCAGTACACCGGCACCGCGGGCAAGGTCACCAACTGCCAGGCCGGAGTCTCGCTGCACCTGGCTTCCCACGGTGCCTCGGCGGCGGTGAACTGGCGTCTGTTCCTGCCCGGGAGCTGGGATCCCGCCTCGCCGAAGGCCGATCCGGTCAAAGTGGCCCGCCGGGACAAGTGCGCCATCCCCGCCCAGGCAGGCCATGTCGAGAAGTGGCAGCTGGCCCTCGACATGATCGACGAAACACGGTCCTGGGGCATCGAGGTGCCCCAGGTCATCGCCGACGGCGGCTATGGGGACACCGCCGCTTTCCGGCTCGGCCTGGAAGAACGCAGCCTCGACTACGTGGTGGGCATCTCGACCACAACCACCGCGCAACCCGAGGACACACAGCCGTGCATCCCGGCCTACTCCGGCCGCGGCCCACGGCCGCATCCTGCCTGCCCCGAGCCGGCCCAGCAGGTGAAGAGCCTGGTCATCGAGGCCGGCAAATCCTCCGCGCGGCCGGTGCAGTGGAGAGAGGGATCGCGGCCGGGCAGTGGCCGCAGCGGGTACAAGCGCATGTACTCGCGCTTCGTGGCCCTGCGGGTCCGGCCCGCCGGACGTGAGATCCGCAAGGCCACGGCCAGCACCGAACTTCCGGTCCGCTGGCTGCTGGCCGAATGGCCAGCCGACCAGGACGAGCCCGTGCAGTTCTGGCTCTCCAACCTGCCCGAGACCACCTCGTTGCCCGTCCTCGTGCGCACCGCGAAGCTCCGCTGGCGCGTCGAGAACGACTATCGAGAGATGAAACAGGCCCTCGGCCTAGCTCACTTCGAAGGCCGGACCTGGCCAGGCTGGCACCACCACGTCACCCTCGTCTCGGTCGCCCACGCCTTCTGCACCCTTCAGCGGCTGAGCCGATCCCCAAAAGAGACGGCGTCGGCCTGAGCCTCTACCGAGTCGTTCGCGAGCTGCAGATACTCCTCGCGACCTGGACCGGCGCCTGCCCCACCTGTCACCGCGACATGCCAGACCCCGCACCAACATGACCAAGCCCTACTAGGGCAGTGGAACGCACTCCGCATGATAGAGCCCAGGAGGGCGCGACCGGTGGCCGGACGGGGGCAAGTTCCTGACGGTCTACGTTCGTCATGTCCTGGCCCTCTTCATCCCGGGCAAAGTCCGGCCCCCACGAGACAGCCACGGGCAAGTCCGCGGCCGTCGCACTCCAGCACCGCCAGACCGCCGTCATCGCCGCCTCCAGTCGGCGTGCGAATTTGCTCCGGCAGTACCGCGATGCGGTTCCCGACTTCTTCGCCGACTACCCGGAGCCGGAAGAACTGGCCGTGTGGTGCGTCCTGGACGTTGACGAGACCGCCGTCGCCCGCTACCGGGGACTCCTGCGCAAGCACACCGCCACGGCGATGCCGGGCAGGGTCAAAAAATGTCCCATCGCGCCGAGGACGCACCGAAGCGAAGGGTATCGATACGGTGGATGAGCTGCCGGGTGGCCTCGGAGTCCCCTGCGTCCGCACGTTTGATGAAGGCGCCCAGGGTGTGGAGGTCCCGCATTTTCACGAGGACCGGTAGTCCAGCCCACTCGGCGGGGTCATATCCGTAGGCAGCCGTGAAGGCCGCTATCGCGTGCTCGCTGCGGCCGAACCGCGCCCGGCCCTGGATGGTGTTGGCGAGATCGAGTTCGCGTGGGCCTATGCCCGCCTCGTCCCAGTCCCCCAGGCGCGCGACGTTTCGGTCCCAGAGCGTGTTGCCGGGGTAGGCATCACCGTGCACGAGCCCTGCGCCGAGCGGAAACTCCAGCCGCGCGTAGTCGTCCAGGAGTTCGGCGATGGTCTCCGTGAGCCAGGCCCGCGCCTCCGGGGCCAGGGTTTCGCTGGCGGCGACGGTGGAGCTGAGCGAGGCCAGCGGCCGGTAGACCGGCAGGGAAATGGGCGGGGGCGGAAGGGCGTGCAGGCGCCGCAGGAGCGCCCCCAGGTGCTCGACGGCCGGAGGCGTCCGGTCCTCCTGCGGGTAGTACGTCCAGACGGTGATCACGTGCATGTCCGTCCGGTACGGGCGGGCCAGCGGTTCCACCGCTGGATAGCCCCGCTCTACGAGCCAGCCCGTCAGGTCCACCGCGGTGGTCAGGCGAGCGGCGGCAGACGCCGCGCTGATCCTCACGGCGGCGCCCTCCTTGGGGAGGAGGAAGACGCCCGTGGCGTGCTGCCGCAAGGGGCGCAGGCCACGGCTGTCCAGGCCCAGGTCGCGGCATGCCGACTGGACTGCCGCTTCATCGCCCGCGTGTGCCGTCATTTCAGCGACGGTACCGGGCCCCGCATTCGAACACTTTGCCCCCCGTGCGGCCTCCGCCAGGTGCCGAGCCATGGCCATCTGGCGTCCCCGCCGGTGCGCTGGCACGGTTGTTCTACCAGTGGCGCGGGCCCAACGGCTCAGCGCCGTGTCCGCTGCCGGAAGGAGCGGCGTGGCCTTTCAGGGCTTGATCCTCGACTTCGGTGGTGTGCTGACCACCTGCATGCGATGTAACGGCGTGGCGTTCGAGAGGGCGGAGGAGTTGTCTCCGGGGTCCTACTTCCATGCTCTTGACGAGCATCCGGAAGGGGTTCGCGTGTATGCCGAGCTGGAGGTCAGCCGCGCTACCCAGGAGGAGTGGAACGGGGTCGTCGGCGAGATCCTGGGGGTTGACCCGAAGGATCTCATGCGGCGCGCGCTGGCGAATCTCCGTGCCGAACCGCTGATCGTTCGGGCCGCTCGGCGAGCGCGGAAGGCCGGCGTCAAGGTCGCGGTCCTGTCCAACAGCTTCGGCCTGGAGCCCTTCAACCCATACCGGGAGCTAGGGCTGGACGAAGGCTTTGACGCCTTGGTCCTCTCCGAGCTTGAACGCGTCCGGAAGCCCTCACCGGTGATCTACCAACGCACCCTGGACGCACTCGGCCTCACGGGCCCCGAGTGCGTCTTCGTAGACGACCACGCCGAAAACCTGCCGCCGGCGAGGGCGCTGGGCATCCACGCCATTCATCACACCTCGGCCCTTGCGACCGCGGCCGAACTGGAGGCTCTGTTCGGCGCGCGCTCTGGTTGAGGTCCATGGCGCGCTCGGCCGGACCGGCTGTTCTGTTCCGGGGAGTACCGTTCTGATGAATGCCAAGAAACGGGAGCCAGTATGCCCCTGAACACGGACCTGGAGAGCGGCACCAGCGTCGGCCAGAACACCGCTGCGATCCGAAAGCAGCGGCACCTGACCCAGATGGGCCTGGCGAATCGTGCCAACGTCTCCTACTCCCTCCTCAGCAAGGTTGAGTGCGGCGCCGTTGCCGCAACTCCGAAGTTCACCGCGGCCGTTGCCACCGCGTTGAATGTGCCGGTCACCGACCTGACCGGCCAGCCGTACGTCGATGCGCTCAAGGACGCGGGTCTGGCCGAGCTCGTGCAGCCCCTGCGTCACGCCATCGCGAACCCCCTGCTTCCGGCCGAGGAGTCGGACGGGCCCCTGCGTGCCCTGGAGAAGATCGAGCGGGATATCCGCGCGCTTGACGACATCCGGCTCAGTGGCGAGTACCTGGCCATCGGCGTCAAGATCCCGGCCCTGATCAACGAACTGCTTGACCACGTGCACACCACCGTTTCCGAAGAGCAGCGCGGGCGCGCCTACGGAGCGCTGACCATGGCCTACCGGTTGAGCAACAACTTCGCCCACAAACTGGGCTTCCTGGACTTGGCGCTGATCGCGCTGGACCGGATGGAGACCGCCGCCCAGCGGGGCACCGACCCCTACCTGCCGGTCGTTGTCGCCCACTACCGGGGGAATTACTTCCTGCATCACGGCGCGTACAACATCGGCCTGCGCGCGGTCCGCGAGATGGAACGGCTCCTGGACGAGCCGGTGCGCCGCGGCGACCCGCGGGCGATGTCCGCGCTGGGCACCATGCACCTGCGGGCAGCAGTGCTGCACTCGCGCCAGCGCCGGCAGAGCGCGACGCAGGACGCGCTCGCCCGGATCGAGGAAGCCCGCGGCATCGCCCGGCACCTGCACGGCCACCGTGACCCGTACGGGCTGATCTTCGATGACGTGAACGTGGAGGTCCACGCGACCTCGGTGCGCATCGACCTGGGCGATCCGGGCAAGGCCGTGGAGGTCGGCGAGCGCATCGACATGGAGGGGTGGGGGGCGAAGAACCGGGCCGGGCACCACTTCATGGACATGGGTCGCGCCTACGAGAAAATCAACCGCCCCGAGGACGCCCTCAAGTCTCTGCTCAAGGCCCGCTCTGCGGCCCCGACCCAGACCCGCTATCACCCCACGACCCGCGAGACCGTCCTTGCGCTGTTGCGCCGTCCCGGCAAGCCGCAGAAGTCGCTCGTGAACTATGGCCGATGGCTCCACGTGTAGGCGAAGCCTGCCCATTTTGCGCCCTCCGTCCCAACTCCTGGGGTGGAGGGCGTTCTTCGTGCCAGCTGGCCTTGGGGGACTTTCATTTTTTTTGAAAGGAACGGCCCTCCGGGCCGTATTGGGCTTTCACTTTTTGTGAAAGCCAAGCCCCTCTTTTTTCGGCATCATGTGATGCCTGACGCCGCTGACACGGGCCACCAAGCGGTACCTCCGGGTGCCCCGGCATGTCTCCGCCGTCAGCAAGAGGGGCGTGGACTCGACAGAGTGTTTCGATGGGCAGGTGTCTCAACTGTGTTTGAAGAGCACGCAACGCCGACCCGCCACCAGTCCCTCGTCGGTTCCGCTCCGGTGGCGGGCTCTCCGGAGTCCGCGGCTGTACCCGGGCATGCCGATGGGTACGTTCGCAGTAGAATCCCACGATCTGGAGCCGATATGTCGCAGTTGGGTGACATGAGGAACGTCCAGCACAACGGCCGGCGCCTTGCCGGGCTGCGCCAACGCCGACGGTGGACCCAGCAGCAACTGGCCGACACGTCCGGATTCTCGCTGTCCGCCGTCAAGAAATACGAGGCCGGGACCCGGTCACTGGACCGCTCGTCCGTGATCCTGGCCTTCTCCCGCGCCCTGGCGGCTCACCCCTGCGAGATCACCGGTCAGCCGATGACGCCCACCGCAGACGATGCCGAAGGCCAGAAGTCCTTCAGCGCCGTCGCCTCGGTGCAGCGCGCTCTGCTGCTGCATGGCCATATGGCCGGCCTCACCGAGGCGGAGGCCGCGAACGTCAGCCTCGACCGGCTCGCCGAGCGGGTGCAGGAGATGAACCGGCACCGGCGGTTCGCCAGCATGGGCGCGACCGCGAAAGCACTCCCGCAGTTGTTGCGCGACCTCCAGGTTGCCGTCGAAGTCCTGCCCGACGTCCAGCAACCGCGCGCCTGGGAACTGCTCACCCAGGGCTACGAGTGCGCCATGCAGTTCCTCTATAAGACAGGGCACTCGGCCGCGGCCACCCTGGCCACGGAACGTGTGATCTGGTCCGCGCACGAGACGGGCGACCCGCTGCGCGTCCTGGCGGCCCGCTGGTACGACGCGGGGGAATTCCTGACCATCGGCGAGCACGAAGTCGCCGGAGGAATCATCGAAACGGCCCTCGCCGAACTGCACGCCATGCCGGCCGACCGGCCGCAGGCCACCAGCCTGACCGGTGCGTTCCACCTCAAAGGCGCGCTGAACAGTGCGCGCAGCACCGATAGCCGTGGCGTGGAGTTCCACCTCGCCCGTGCCCGGGCCGAGGCGGAGCGGCTGGGCCACGACCGCAACGACTTCGAGTTGCTGTTCGGCCCAACGAACGTCGCGATCTGGTCGGTGTCGTTGCCAATGGAGATGGGTGACGGCAGGACGGCGGTGAAACGGGCCGAGCAGTTCAAGGTCCCGGCCGGGTACGCCACGGAACGGACGGCACACCACCACATCGATCGAGGACGCAGTTACTGGTACCTCGGCCAGCGGGACAAAGCCCTGGCCGAGTTCTTATCTGCTGAACGCATCGCCCCGGCTCAGACACGGATGCACGCGGGTGTGAAGGAGACGGTGCAGACGATGGTCCGGACCCAGCGTCGCGACGACCTGCTCGATTTCGGAGCCCGCCTCGGGATCCTCGAACCGGGACGTCCCCCGCGCCCCGGGAATCGAACGTAGTCCGAACGAAAAGGACACAAGCTGTGTCCCTCGCGTCGCGCTCCGCGTCCTAGCATCGAGGCGCGGTCACGACGCGGTGAAGCGGGAGGCGGGGTCCGGCACCCCGCCTCCTTATTCCCCCGACCATGCGGCATGCGCATGACCGGATATGCCGATCGTCGCCCGGCCCTCCTGCCATCTGCTGGGCAGCGGCACCCGGATTCGGCCTAGGCGGTCCGGTCTCCTCGCTCTGCGCCGCCTCTCCAGCCCGAACATCTCACCGCTCACCAGTCAGCCAGAAGGCAATGCCATGTGTCTGCACACCACCAGTCCTGCGCAGGACTCCCCCACAGCGCCTGCCGCGAGAACCGAGCAGCGCGTCGGTCCGGCACTGCCACGCATAAAGAGCCACCACGTGGTGCTGACGTCGCGCCGCCCCCGGCAGGCCGCGCCGCCTGCCGATTCAGACCGGTGGTCTGCGGATGCGGCGGCCCTGCGGGGGTGGAGCGTCCTCCTACGGGCGCAGCCCGCCACGTAGGTCATCGCGTGTTGCTTGATCGTCTGTGCCGGTCGGTGCGGGCGGTTCTCAGACCGGTCGTTGCCGCGATCAGAGCCATTCCCACCTGGGGCTCCGTGGCACGGCCGCCGGTCCGTCCCGCTGGGCGTGTGACCCGCGCCGGTTCGCGTGGACGGAAGTCGGTCCTGGTTCCGCGGGAGCCAGGGCCGCGTCGGCTGCCCCGTCTCCCACCCCGTCATAGCGGGGCAGCCGGCACCGGCCTTTCGACCGCCCCGGTCGCTACCGGGGCGTGGCCGCCCGCGTCGGTGGGGACCGCGGGCGGCCCCATCCCTTGCCATGCCATTTCCTTTGGAGGCACCGTGCACGAGGAGAGAGCCACGAGCACGACGGGCAGATCTCAGGGTCTGCTGCTCAGTGCGCGCGGGGCGGTGCTGCTGGTGCGCCGCACACACCGCCGGGACGGCGATCCGCGCTGGTACGTCGCCCCCGGCGTATCGCTCCGCGCCGGGGAGCAGGTGCGGCGGGCGCTGGCCCGCGCCGTTCGCGAGCAGACCGGACTGGCCGTCGCCAGGCGGCAGGTCGGGCCGCTGCTGATCGACGGCGGCCCGACCTGCGTCTACCTGGTCGGGCCGCTCCGAGAGGCGCCCGTCACCCTTCCCGCCGGGGACGCTGCGGGCGGGCCGCCGCCGTTCGACCACTACGTCTGGGCGCGGCCGGCGGAGCTGACCACCTACTGCGCGTTTGATCAGGGCCAGTTGCTGTGGTCCGCGCTGCGGGCGGTCCGCGCCCCGGCGCGCGGCCGGGCGGCGGGCCGGTACCGCCGCGCCGCCTAGCCCCTGCTCCGGGAGTCCGGTGAGGGAGCCCTCTGTGACGGACGCCGGGCCCAGGGCCGGGAATTCCCTGCGCCCGGTGTCACCCATTCACCCCGCTGCGTACGACGACCTTGCGGAGGTCCGATGAAGCCAACCTTCCACCAACCGGTCACCGTTGATCGCCTGTTCGCCGACGCGGGCGCGCGCGTCGAGGCGGGTGCGCGGTCCCTGTGGCCGGGCCGCGCGGTATGCCTGGGCGCGCACCTGCCGTCGGTGACCTGCTACGTCCAGCACCTCGACGTCGGCGGCCGCGCCCTGGTCGCGAAGGTCTCCTACCTCGGCGTCTCCCTCGTCTCGCTGCTGCGCGGGGTGCGCGGCGACTGGCCGACCGTGCAGGCGGCGCAGGCCGCCTACCTCACCGCGCCGAGCGCCCTGCTGGACCGCGAGGCCACCCAGCTGCGGCTGATGGACCAGGTGCCGGGGCTCGACGTCGTCCCGGTCGCCGGGCTCCGGGGCGGCGTCCTGTTCACCGGCCGGGTGAGCGGACCGACCCTGGCCGACCTCCTGACCACCGCCCCGGAGCGCACCGCCGAACTGCTCGGCCGCGTCGTGTGCACGCTCCGCGCCCTCCAGCACCCGGCCCTGCCCCGTAGTGCCACCGTTCCGCAGACGCCCGAGCGCGGTGTCGGCCCCGTCTTCGTCCGCAAGTTCCGCGGCGCCGCCGGCCAGCTGTACCTGCGGCAGCTGGGCACAGAGCGCATCCTGGATGGCCAGGTGCGCGAGCAGACCCGGCTGCTGCTGACCACCGCCGTGGAGCGGCTGATGCGGCTGCGCAAACTGCCCCAGCCCCCGTGCCGGGCGCTTTTGCACAGCGATCTGAAACCCGAGCACCTGCTCTTCCCCCACGGACCGTCCGGGGCTCCGGTCTTCCTCGATCCGGGTCTCCAGTACGGCAGCGGCTGCACCGACACCGCCAAGCTCCTCTCCCGCACCCTGCTGCACCTGCTGGCCACCCCGCCCGGAGTCTCGGCGGGCCGGATTGTCGAGGGGATCGACGCGTTCGCCCGAGGCCAGGCCCGGGCGCTCGCCCGCCCGGCGGTCCGGGAGGTGTGGCTGCGGCAGCTGGTGACCACGTGGCTGATGGACACCGTCAACATCACCTCCAGCTACCTGTCCGCGCCCGCCGCACTGCCGCTGCCCGCCCCCGCCCCTGGCCTCCTGGACCACGCGCTCACCGTCGCCACGCTCGTGGACCGCGGCACCGCGCTGCTGGATGAGGACCAGCCGATGCACCGCCTGTGGCCACGGCTCCTGGACGACATCCAGGCCCTGGTCAACGCCGAGACCGGAGCCGCCCGATGAACGGGGTCTGCCTGCGGCCGCCGGGCCCCGCGCGCGGCAGGGGGACGGTGGGGGCGATCGGCATCGTGGGAGCCGGAGCGGTCGGCCAGAGCGTGGCCGCCGCCCTGGTCACCACCAAGCTCAGCCACCGGGTACGGATCACCTCCTGGCGCCCGGCCCGCACGGTGGCACTGGTCACCGACCTCGCCGACCTCGCCCAGCTCTGCAACTCCCCCGTACGCGCGGAGTCCTGTGAGGTCGCCGACCTCACCGCGTGCGAAGCAGTGGTCATCTGCCTGCGCGGCACCTTCACCAACACCGCGAGCGCAGACGTGCGGATGGCCGGGCTCCAGGCCAACGCCCCCCACATCGCCGCCCTCGCCGAACGCCTCGTCGGCTACCGGGGAACCGTCGTGATGGTCACCAACCCGGTCGACGTCATGACGCGGCTGCTGGCCGAGGTCTCCGGGGTGCGCCGGGTGTATGGGGTGGGGTCGAACCTCGACTCCGCCCGCTACCGCCTGACCCTCGCCCGCCTGCTCGGCGTGCCGTCCAGCGCCGTCGACGGACACGTGATCGGCGAGCACGGGGACCAGGCCGTGATCTGCGCGGCGGCGACCCGCGTGGGCGGCCTGCCCCTGACCCTCTCGCTGCGGGAGGTACGCGCCGAACTCACCGCCCGGCCGGGCCGGATCACCGCCGGAGGGCGGGCCCGCTTCGGCCCGGCCGCGGCCGTCCTGGCCGCCCTGCGCGCCGCCCTCGGCCTGACCGACGCCGTGGTGGAACTGAGTACCCAGCACGGCGACGCCTGGCACGGCGTCCCGCTGCACTTCACCGCCGGCACCCCCACCCCCTTCCTGCCCCCGCTCGACCGGTCCGAGGCCCGCCAACTGGCCGACGCCGACCGGAAACTCGCCACCGCCTACCACCGGATCCGCTACCTGCACCCCCGAGGAGAATCCCAGTGACCACCGCGGTACGTATCGGCCCCGCCACCGCCGCCGAGCATGCGCTCGTCGTCAGCAACCGCCCCGCGATCACCGGCTGGTCGCTGCGCTACTTCGCCCCCGGGTGGATCACCACCGCCACCGAAGCCTTCCGACCGGCTGCTCATCCCACCGTCGACGCCCGCGTGGACGCCTCCCACCGGACCGCCATCACCCGGATGATCACCGACCACGAGCACGCGGACGTCACCTACGCCGGTGCCCGCACCCTCGTCCACGAGGAGAACGACGGCAGCGTCTACGCGGCCCAGCCCGCCCAGCGCCTCGCCTACCACGCCACCCCCACCCGCCGATGGGTGGCCGTCTCCGGGCAGGAGAACGAACCCGTCGCGCTGGCCGCCGCCCGCCTGGCCCGCGACCTGATCCGCGCCCAACTCCTGGCCGAGGGGTGGGTACTGCTGCACGCCTCCGCCGTCGCCCGCAACGGCCGGGCCCTGCTGACCGTCGGGTCCAAGGGCGCGGGCAAGAGCACCGTCGCCCTGACCCTGGCCCGGCAAGAGGGCTGGGACCTGCTCGCCAACGACCGCGTCTTCGCCCGCCCCGAGCCGGACGGCACCGTGCGACTGCTGCCCTGGCCCGCCGCCGCCGCTTTGGGCTTCGGCCTCCTCGACGGACTCGGTCTCTACGACACCGTCCGCCAGTTCTTCCTGAGCGGCGAGCAGCTGCATCCCACCCAGCACCCGCAGGTCACCCACGCCCTGACCACCGGCGACCGCACCCCGCAATGGAACGACGCCAAGAGCAAAGAGCTCAAGTGCCAGCTCTTTCCCGACCAGCTCACCTCCTGGCTCGGCTGCACCCTGACCACCCACGCCACCGCGGCCGCCGTCCTGCACCCCCGCATCTCCCCCGTCCTGACCACCCCGGAAGCCGGGGACACCGCCGAACTCGGGGACAGTGACGTCTTCTCCGCCGCGACCGAGGACCGCTACCCCGACCTCTTCCACCTCGCCGACGACACCCGCCCCGACCCCGGCCCCGTACTGGAGCGCCTGGCCGCGCTGCCCTGCCAGTCCGTCGTCCTCGGCCACCACGCCGACGCCAACACCGGCACTCTCGTCCGCCTCGCCGACACCCTCCTCACGGCGAGCTGACCGGCATGCGTCTTCCACTCCCCGTCGACCCCCAGTGCGCACCCGCCGCGGCCGACGATTTCTGCCTCCGGCCCCTCCACCTCGACGAGACCGACGAGCCTGCCCCCACCGACGGCAGCGGCTTCACCTCGGGCAGCTTCACCGTGTCCTGGGATGACCCGGCCCCGGTAAGAGCCACCGTGCGCGCCGCGCCGCTGTGGTGCGAGCAGCGCACCAGCCTGGACGACCCGGCCGCGGTGGAAGCCGTCGGCGGGCACTGGGCGGACTCCGCCACCACCGCGATCCACTGGCTGCACACCAACATCACCCAAGCCGCCCGGACCCTCCCGCCCTCACAGGCCGCTCTGCTCAAACTCCTGGTCACCAGCCCCACCGCCGGCCGCGCCCACCACTTCGCCCTGCGCTTTCGCCACATGACGCTCAGCGTCGAAATCCGCGCCCACGGCCACCGCAGCACCTGGACCATCCACCACCGGCCGGCCTCCTCGGACCCGGCGCCCATCCCCCACACCACGGCGGGGTGGCAGAGGGCATGAGTCTCCTGCGCGCGGGTTCCTACAACCTCCTCGACGGCGGTGGCAACCGCCTGAACCGCCAGCTCGCCCTCCTGGCCTCCCTGGACCTGGACATCCTCGGCCTCCAGGAGGCCAAGCACTGGGACCGCGACAAGTTCGCCACGCTGTCGCATGCCGCGCGTGTCCTGGGCATGCAGGCCCTCTTCGCCCCGTCCGGCTCCCACGGCTGCCACCTGATCACCCTCTACCGGTGGCCACGCCTCCAGCTTGACCAGTTCACCCCCGACATCAGCTGCGGGAAGCTCCACCACGCCGCCTCCCGCGCCGCCTTCCGCGTCGCCGGGCTCGACCGATCCCTCACCGTGGTCCACACGCACCTCTCGCCGTTCCACCCCGCCGTCCGCTTCCAGGAGACCGGCTGGGTGACGGAGTACGCCGCCCCCGGCCAACTCGCCCTGCTCATCGGCGACCTGAACATGGGCGAGCCAGCCGGAGATCTCCCCGGCGACTGGCGGTGCATACCGCCCCACCTGCGCTCCCGCCACCTGACGCTCCTGCCCGACGGCACCTACGGCCCACCCGACCTGAGCGCACTCCACGCCCTATACGGCGCGGGCTATATCGACCCGCCCACCCAGCTCGGCCGCCCCATCCCCCGCACGGCCGGCTACTGGAACGAAGACGAACGCTGGAACCACCGCTCCGACTACACCCTCCTCTCCCCCGAGCTGGCCCCCGCCCTGGCCGACTGCGCCGCCGTCGACACCGAACACGCCCGGACCCTGGGCGACCACCTCCCGGTCACCGCCGCCCTCGACCTCGCACTGCTGAAATGACGCCCGATGAAACGCCCCCACCGCCGCTGCGTCGACGCCGCCCGCGCCCCTCACAGGGCCGCGCCGTACGAACTGCGGCCCGCCGCCCGCGACGACCGCCAAGCCGTCGCCGCCCTGATCGACGAACGCCTCGACCAGCTCGGCGCACAAGACTCTCCCAGCCTCAACGCCGACCGATCTGTCGTCCTCAGCTACCTGTGCGAGCGCGAGGCCGGACGGCCGCTGGTGTGGCTGCTGTGCGAAGACTCGGTGCTCGTGGGCTGCGCCGCCCTGATGCCCGTCACCCCGGACTGGGGCTGGAGCGCCCCCCGACTCGCCGAACCCGCCGCTTTCATCCCCGCCCTCTTCACCCGTCCCGCCCCCGGCGTCCGCACCGGCCGCCTCCTGGCCTGGTCCCTCCTCGACTACGCCTCCCGCTGGCCCACCGACGGCGACCGCGTGCTGTGGGTCCGCGGCGCCACCCCCTCCGATGCCGTCATGCGCTACGCCCGCGACGTGGCGCACTGGACCGTCGCCGACACCGTGCTCCGCCACGGCCGCCACCTCCACCTCCTCCAACGCCCCGCACAACCGATCCCCGGCCTCCACGCCTTCGTCAGCCGTACTGCCTGATGAGCCGTCAGCCTCGCGATCAGCGAAGGGCCGCCCCATGCGCCAGCAGCCCTCCACTCCGAAGGACACGGTCGTCGTCCCCTACATCACCACCCGCGTCGGGGAGGTGAGCGGTATCCGATCGATGCTCCGGATGAACCCGAAGAAGGGGCTGTACTACGCCGATGAAGGCCCGCGCGACCGGGATCTCCGCGGCGCGCTCTGGGCACGCCGCTCACACAACCCCCGCCTCTACGGAGTGCGGGGACTGCACCTCACGCCCGGGTGGAACGCGATGCTGCACGCCCTGCCGGCCGAGGAGGCCGTGGCCTACCAAGACCCGCGCGCCCGCTGGTGCCTGGCAGCTCAGCTCGTCCGGCGTGACCGTGATCGACCTGGAAACGGAGCTGGCACGCGAAGGCGGCCACTGACCTCCATGAGCCCCTCCTTCCTTACACATTCCACAACCACCTACGGAGCCGCACGTGCCCGAATACATCACCGTCATCAGCAGCAACGTCGAAGGCAACGGGAAAGGAGCCACGCGCGTACGGGCCGCCGCGCACCACAGGTGGAGGGAGGCCGGCGCCCACTTGGTCTGCCAGCAGGAACTGCCCGACGGAGAGGCGAACGGCAAGAGCGTCATGTACGAGGCCGGAAGCCGACTCCGTATGGCATCCATCCTCGGCCCTGACAGCTACACCGCCCTCTTCTACGACCCGACGGTCTTCACCTGCCTGCGGGAATGGGAACACGGACGCCGGGCCTGGGTGATGCCACCCACCGCGGCCTCCCTGCGACTGGCCGGCACCGGCTCCGACGCCGTGCCTCTCATCGCGGCCTCCGCCCACCTGTCCTACGACTCCTACACCCAGCGGGAAGCCGAAGGCGGATGGCTGTCGGCCTACGCCGGCGCCTGGCCGCCACCCGGGATGTCAGCAAGATGACGACCATGGCGGCCTCCGCCTCCCACGGCCCGGCCACCACCGTCGACGCCGTCTACGCCGACTACCGGCTCCTGCCCGCCCTCGTGGACGCCGAGACCCTCGACATGCGCGACATCAGCGACCACGACGCGGTCCTCACCCGCTGGCACTGGGCCACCCTCGCCGAGCTGCTCAGCACCCTCTCCCTCTGGGCCACCCCCGAGTACGAGATGCCACCCGCCCCCACAGGCCACCGAGGCTTGCTGCCGCCCGCCGCCTGAGAACGTATCCCCGCACCGGCCCGCGCACCCCGCCGCCACCTATGCCCGCTTCCCCGGAGACCTTGTGCACATCACCGCCACCCGCATCACCACCGCCAGCGCCCCGGCGACGGCGGGCAGGACACGTACGCGCAATGCGGCACTGGCCGCCGCCGTTCGGGAGTCCGGCTGCACGTATCAGGCGTTGGCGGTCCGCGTGAACGTGCTGGCGGGCCGTCGGGGGCAGGTGACGCGGTATGACAAGGGGTCGGTCTCCCGGTGGATCGACGGGACGCTCCCCCGGCCCGAGACCGTAGGGCTCCTCGCCGACGTGTTCACCGACCTGCTGGGCCGGAAGGTAGAACCGCACGACATCGGCCTCAGCCCGCCCGACTCGTACCCTCCGGCGGCGGCCCGCTCGCTGCTCTGCCACCAGGATCTGGGGGACGCGCTGCGCGCGCTCGCGGAGCTGGCCTGCGAGGACAGCAACGGTCGGCACCCGGTGAGCGCCGGCGACTTCACCCAAGGCGCCCTGCTCACCCCGCGATGCCACTGGCTGCTCCGGTTTCAGGAGTGGCCCACAGTGCCGGTGCTGCCGAAGCAGCACGGCTGGCGGGTGGGGATGGTCCACGCGATGGCTGCCTTCTTCGACCAGATGGACAACCGCTACGGCGGCCAGGGCGTGCGGTCGAGCGTCCTCGCGTTCCTCAACCAGGATGTGGTGCCTACGCTACGCCGGGGCGTCGCCGCCGGTGACCGGGCCCCGCTGTTCACCGCGGCCGCCCGGCTGGGCGCGACGGCCGGCTGGAGCAGTTACGACAGCGGAGAATACGGCGCCGCCCAGCGGTACATGGTGCAGGCGCTGCGGCTCTGCCGGGAGGGCGGTGACCGGGTGCTGGCCGGTCAGATCCTCGCCGGGCTCTCGCACCTGTCCACCAGCCTGGGCTACCCCAAGGACGGCGTGAACCTGGCCCAGGCGGGTCTGCGGGCGGCGCGGGATGCGGGCAGCCCGCTGGGGCTGATGCGGGTGCACACCATGGTGGCGCGCGCCATGGCCGCCAGCGGCCGCCGCCCCGAAGCCCTGCGCGCCCTGCGGGAGGCGGAGGACGCCTTGGACGGAAGCCGGGGCCCGGAGCAGGAGTCGGCCTGGGTGCGGTACCTCGATCACCACTACTGGGAGGCGGAAGCGGCCGTCGTCTTCCAGGACCTGGGACAGCCCGAGCGGGCCGAGGAGGCGGCGCAGCGGTCCGTCCGGGCGAATGGGGACCGGCCGCGCCGACGGGCGATCAGCCAGGCGGTCCTGGCCACCGCCTGTCTTCAGCAGAACCGGCTCGACGAGGCACTGGCCCGCGCGCACACCGCGTTGCAGTACCTGGAGGGTGTCGGCAGTCAGCGCTCGGTCCAGGCGCTGCACGACTTCGCGCAGCGCCTGGACCCGTTCGGCAATGAGCCGGCGGTGCGGGCCTTCCTGCGGGCGGCCCGGCCGGTGCTGGGCACGACGGCCTGAGGTCAGTAGCCGTCCGGGGTGGGGGCGTTCTGGCCGCGGTCGACGGGGATGTGGGCGCCGCTGATGCCGCTGGATGCGGGGGCGAGCAGGAATTCCACGACGGCGGCCACTTCCTGCGGGGTGACCAGGTCGCCGGCCGGCACCTCGGCTCGGAAGCGGGCGAAGGCGTCCGGCTGCTCGTCGCGCATCCGGGCCCAGCGGCGGCCGGGAATGAGCATCGAGCCGGGCGAGACCGCGTTCACCCGGATGCGGTGGACGCCGAGCTCGTTGGCCAGCGAGCGGGCCATGCTGATCAGCGCCGCCTTGGCGGCGCCGTACTGGGCCTGGGGGGGCGGGCTTCCATCCGCTGATGGACGAGATCAGGACCGCCGACCCGCCGCCGGCCACGCGCAGATGCGGGACGGCGGCCTTCAGCAGCCGCTGGGCGTGCACCACATTGAGGTCGAACGTGGCGGCCCAGTCCTTAGAGGCCGCGCTGAGCAAGTCGCCGCCGCGCGCCCCGCCGGCGTTGGCCACCACCCCGTCCAGGCCGCCGAGTTGGCGGGCCGCCGCGTCGGTGAAGTCCTCCAGCTCGCCCGGCGCGGTGACATCCAGCGCCGCCGTGTACACGGGTGCCGCCCCCGACGCCGCGGTTTCCTCCTCCAGAGCGCGCAGCCCCTCCAGCTGGCGGGCGCAGGTGGCGACCTGTGCTCCGGCGGCGGCGAGGCGGAGCACGATCGCGCGGCCGAGCCCGCGGGTGCCGCCGGTGACCAGGAGGCGCTGTCCGGCCAGTCTCAGCGGGTCCGCGGCAATCTGCTGATGCGCAGTGGTGTGGTCCATCGGGGGACCGTACGGCCGCACCGGCCGGGGTTCAACCGCCGCCCGCGCGGCGACCTGGCCACCGGGGCCTAGAAGCTCAGGCTCCGAGTACCGGCCGCGGTCGCACGTGCGGCCAGGTCACGCCAGCTCAGCCGCCTTCCGCTCGTGTTCGGCACGGCGTTCTCCCCGGCCCGCTCGCGCAGTGCGAAGCGCTGGGCGCCGCACCCACGAACCGTCCGCACGGCGCGACCGGCGCATCCGCCGCCGCTGAAGCCCCGGCCTGGCCCGTGGCCGAAAGCATCAAACTAACAACCGAACAACCTCAACTCCCTCTGGCCACACGCCTCACCAGACGCTTGAGTAACACGCAGGCACCCGCCGACGCCTGGGGCAACGCCCGCAGACCGGCCAGGACGCACGTATCCCCCGATCCGCTTGACAGCGCCGGTTCGCCCCTAACTCCGTGGTCTTGGAGTATTTCCGGGGGGCAGCCATGGTCACGGGTCCTCTCAAGAGTCCCATCTGACCCGCTGTCAGCATCTTTCGCATCTTGGGGGAACCTCAGATCGCGGCGCCCTGCCCGAAGCGTTCGGCGGCAGCCGTGGCCACGGCGGAATCCGCGCCGGTCACTGACCGGCGATGTTCGCGGGCCATGACGTGGTGGACGGTGGGCTGGCCGCGCCGGGTGGCGGAGTGGTCCATGACATCGTCGTGAATGAGCGCGAAGGTATGGAACAGCTCCAGTGACGCGGCCAGGTGGACTACTGCGGACAGGTCTCCGTGCGCACCGCCAGCGCGCCACCCGATCACCGACAGCACCGGGCGGATGCGTTTTCCTCCCGCAGCCAGAAACCCTCGAAGAGGGGCACCCAGGTCCGGCAGATTCTTCTCTCGCGCGTAGGCGGCCTTATCGGCCATGAACACGCCGAGAAGGTCCTCCACCGCCAGCTTGAAGGACGACAAGTCCAGAGCAGGCGACGGGGAGATCAACATAGCAACCCCTGTCAGTCGGAACGACCGGCCTGTCCGCAAGGGGCGGCCAGCCCGCCACGATCGGCCTTCCTGCAGAGTCACCCGTTCCACCAGGCGTCCGCAAGGCCGCACAAGGGGCGCACCCGACCAGCAACTCGGCCTCCTATGGGGGCGTGAATGCTGCGATACGCCTCATCTCAGCGGCTTCAAGTACATAAGCAGGGGGAAAGCGTCCGTCCGGCGACCGCAGTCGCCAATATGGGAACGAGACTATGAGCGGTTGATGGCGAACTCATCGGTCGAGCCCACCTCCCCGACAGTGCTCCGGATCAGCTCCGTTGGACTCCTGAGCTGGGTAGACCTCAGCTCAGGCTTGAAAACAGCTTCTGACGGTGACCGGACCCCGCGGCGCGGTCGTGATCGAGCGAGGACGGGTGCGGCGCCTCGCCCCGGACGGGCAGCTGATCGAGTCCCTGACCCGTGAACCGGCCTGGCCCTCCGCCGCGACCGCGCAGATCGACTGCTTCTGCCGCGTCCTCGACGGCGAGCGGACCAACCCCTGCGGCCCCAGCACCCACGTGGCGCACGCCGCGTTCCTGGCCGCCGCCTACACCTCCCAGACCACCCGCACGCCCGCCGACCCGAAGGAGTACCTGCTGTGACCGCCACCTCGCCCCTCGCCCTCCTCGGCGGACCGCCCGTCATCGACACCCCTGGCCCGCACTTCTCCTGGCCCCCGATCGAGGACCTCGACGTATCGGCGGTCACTGGCCAGCTGATGTCCGCGGTGTCCATCCCGGACCGCTCCGGCGTCGTCGCCGAGCTGGAGGACTCCCTGGCGTCCTTCCTCGGGGTCCGGCACGTCGTCACCACATGCACGGGGACGGCCGCCCTGCACTCGATGTACACGGCGGCCGGCATCACCTCGGGTGACGAGGTGATCGTGCCGGCGCTGACGTTCCACGCCACGGCCACCCCGCTCTTCCACCTCGGCGCCCGTCGTGCGCGGAGAGGGCAAGTGGAAGCACACAGGCCGCACCTACCGGAGCATCGCCCGCTACTGGCATGTCCTGGACCCGATCCTCACGGGGTGGCTCGCGGACGGTATCGAGAGCCTGCGCGAGATCACCCGCGACGACGTCAAAAGAGCCATCGCCAGCCGCAAGGGGACGCCGGCCCGCTCGATCCACATCGTCCTTCGCAACGTCTTCCGGGCCCTTCGTCAGGAGGGCGTGATCTTCCGCGATCCCACCCGCGGCCTCGTCTTCGCCGGGATCAACAAGCCCCCGCCCTCCGTGCCCTCGGACCGGCTGGCCGGCGTCCTCAGCCACGCACAGAACGACTTCCAGCGCCTCGTGATGGTGCTTGTCTGCGTCCATGCACTCAGCGGCACCGACATCCGCCACCTGCTGCTCACCGACCTCGATCTGTCCCGTGAACGGCTCATCGTCCGGCGTCCCGGCAAACGCCACATCATCTATCTGGACGAACTCACCTACCGCTGCGCCTCCGCGTGGCTCCGTGAACGTCACCGCCGCTGGCCGGTGACGGCCAACCCGCATCTGCTGACCAACCGATGGACCGCGGTGGATACCACGGACTCGCCCATCGGCACCACGTTCACCGCCATCTTCCGGCCCACCGGACTCACGATGCCGACGCTGCGCCAGGACCGGATCCGCGAGGAGGCGTTCGAGGTCAACGACCCCCTGCACCTGATGCGCCTGTTAGGGATCTCCTCTCACACCGCGATGCGCTACATCACCGCGGCCCACCCCGAACGAACAGCGAAGCTCCCACGTTGAGGCGAGCAAACGACGCAGGGGATCCGCCAGTGACAGCGCGGCGGCACCTGAAAGCGGATCCAGCCTGTCGGCGCCCCGTCTCACGGTCCCCGGGGCGACGGTGCCCGTACGCGCCGAAGGCGGTGAACGGTACACGCCCTGCACCCACGGGGTCGCCGGCCTTGACCGCGGCACAGCGGCGGGTGCTCCCCTGCGCGTTGCGCCGGGTATCCGGCGCAACGGCGTTCTCGGTATGGCCTGCTTGTCGGTTTCTGCTGGTGCGAGCGGAGTGTGCGGCCCGGGACGGGTTCCGCCGTCCCGGGCGACGTGGTGTGTTCTGGTTCGGGGGCGGGGGTCAGGTGTTGACGACGACGCAGTTGGTGACGGTGCCCACGTTGTCGCCGTTGAAGATGCAGGTGCCGCCCTGGAGAACGCCGCCTTCGATTCCGTCGCCGTCGCCGTTCACCGCTCCGGTGTTGCTGGCACCTGGAGAGTTAGCCTTGAACGGGGTGAAGAGCTCAATGACGTCGAGTTGGTTGCCCCCGTTGATGGTGGCCGCATTGGCGGTGGCGGCACTTTGGGGGCTTTCCCCGGCAATCACGTCGATTCGGTCGATACCGTCGCCCCCGTTGATCGTGCCTCGATTGCCATCTGCCCCCGTGTTGTTGTCTTTCCCTCCGATGACCTCGATGACGTCCGCTCCCCCGCCGTGGCCGGGTGCGTTGATGACGCCGCCTTCGCCGTTCCCAGCACCGGCGGGTTGTAGCTGCCCAACGGAGCCGTAGAGGTTGATGGTGTCGATGCCGTCGTCACCGTTCACCGTGCCTCTGTTCGCATCCCCATATTCGAGGGCCCCCCCATGGAGGGTGCCGATGGTAATGGTGTCGGCGCCGGGCCCCCCGTTGACGGTGCCCGCGTTGAGAAAGGGCAGAGCATAATCCGGAGAGCCCGTGATACGGATACCGTCAGCTCCTGCCCCGGCGTTGATGGTCGTGCCTGCATCGACGAACTCGCAGACGATGGTGTCGTTTCCAGGGGTTCCGTTGATTGCCGTCCCGGTGACCTCGATGCCGTTCACGGTGCAGTCGCTCGATGCGGCGTAGGCCGGGGCGGGAACGGCTGCCAGCCCGGCGAAGGTGAGAGCGGTGGCGGTCAGGAAACGTACGGGGTGGCACAGCTTGCGCATGAGTGTCTGCCTCCAGTGCATTGCAGCGGACGGGCACAGACCGGACGGTTGGGACCCGTCGCCACGATTTTCTCCGCATTTGACAGCACAAAACGCATAGTTATAGGACTCCTAATTTCTTTCACCCGTATGGCGGCATGAGCAGTCTGAAAGCCCCCATTGTATGAGGGGCGAGTGACCTCGCCGGCCCCGAGCGGTCTACTCCGCGAATCCTTCCGTTGAAACCGTCGGGGCGGCCTTCCCTTGTGACCACCCCACAGACGCCGGAACGTGGGGGTCCGCACTCCCGGCCGGTACATATGTGAGGAATCGTCAGGTGGTGAGATCGCTGCCTCCCGGACCGTGCCCACCACCCGGGCCGCACAGTTCGCCCTCGGCAGCAGTACCCGGCGCTCGCGCATCCACCCGGCCGTCGCGTCGGACAGCGACGTCGGCCCATCACCGGTCGTCCATCCTGTGCCCCGCATCGGGCCGGGCCTGCCACGTGTCCGTCCCTATCGGGTGCGGGCTGGCAAGGCGTACACCTCCCGCAAGACCGCGCCCACCTGCGCCGCCGCAGGATCCGCTGCACCATCCTGGAAAAGGCTGACCAGGCGCGCAACCGCCTCAAGAGGCATCGCGCTGTCGGTGAGGTCGGCTCGGGGCGCCCTGCCGATGTCTCCACCAGGGGGTTTGCCCGAGCCGCCTCCCGAGTGGCTAGCGATCGACATCTGACAGGTCTTGTCGTGGGAGCCGCTCCCGACGCAGCAGCGGACAACCTGCCTCCCGCGAAACCCACCGGGACTGATCACCCGAACGGAACTGCTGCGGCCTAGCCTCGGCCAGCCGCGCCGTACAGGCTCAGGTGGAGTGCAGCACGCTCGGCGGGCTCCAGCTTGGCGGCGCTGAGGAGGCGGCGCCCCTGCCCGGCATGTCGGGAATAACCGGCAGTTCCGGAGCGGGAAGTCCGCAGTTCCTGGGCACAGCGTTCACCTGGGGTGACGTTCATCGCGGTGGGTCGTTGAGCAGCTGTGGTCTACCACCGCGCGCTGACCGCGCTTGCTCTCACTGCCTCCGCTCTCACCAGCGTGAGCATCACGGCCGTTCCGGCCACCGCGGGCGGGATCGGTGACTTTCTGTCACCCTCTTTCGGCACTGACTGCGCGAACCAGGACACCGGGTCGCATGCGGCTGGTGCAACCACCGCAGGCACCGGGGCCGGGAGCAGCAACGCCCTCGGGCTCCCCCTTTGGGGCGCGCTCAACCAATGTGGTGGCGCTGATCTGCTTCCATCCGGCTTCAGTGAAAGCTCCCGAGCCTCCTCCTCCACCGCCAACGGTGCCCTGGTTGACGGAAGACGGCGGGATCCTGTCGATAGCCTGGGACAGGTAACGGTGTACCAGCCCAATTGAGCTGGCCCAGGGGGCCACGGTGTCAGTAAGTGCCTGGTTCCTGGGCGTGACATGACGGTTGGTTGGGTTCGGTGTTTACCCAGCTCAGAATTCGAACGCAGGGCTTGAGGGGTGATCGGCTGGCTTCGGTGGTGCGGATTGCCTGGTGGAGCCGTCGTGGGGGGCAATGCTGAGGCGGGTTTCAGGGCCCGGTGCCCCTTGGTGGGACTGCTGACCGTCAGCGCCGAGACGATCAGCCGCGTTGGGCCTCGCGGGATGGCGGCTGTCCGGTCCTATGGAAGTTTCCGCGGGTGAGCGGCCGTTCAGCCAGTACCAGGCAACGCCACGAACCGGGGTGTTGTCAGCGGCTCGCAGTCGGCGCTCAGGCACGGGTCCCGCTGCGACCGGGGTGTTCAACTGGCGCGAGCGGGTGAGGTCAGGACTCCCGCGCGGGGCATGGATTGGGGGAGGTGACCGGGTGTGCCCGCCGGTACGCCTCTGGGCTGTCGGGCAGGATCTGCGGGCAGGGCGAGTGCTGTCTCCTCCCGGCGCGGGCTGAGGCAGCACTGCGGGGAACCCTTCGCGGAGCCGTGACCGGCGCGTTCACTCAGCCCTCCTGTGAACCGGCCGCTGTCCGGCAGTACGTGTGCGGCATCACAGCGCAGTCCGCGCGTCAGGCGCCGCCGACGGTGTAGGTCAACACAATGCAACCAGCTTTCCCAGCGACCCCGTTGCTTCCGTCATTCGCAGAACCACTGGCACCTTTACCGCCCTTGCCGCCAACCCCGCCAAACCCCGTGGCAGCGGGGCAGGATGCCGGGATCTGGCCGAAGCCGGCCGCACCGCCAAGGCCGCCAGCACTACCACTAGTCTGTGATTTTCCGTCCCCGCCCGCACTACCCCCGCCGCCGTTCAGGAGGACGGGATTGGTGCCACTGCACGTGCTGTCGGAAGCCCGTCCGGGGTTGCCGGCAGTGCCACCGGAGCCACCGAAGTAAAGGGCCGCTCGTTTGCCGCCTTTGCCCCCGCCACCCCAGTCCGCGGAGACCAGCGTTTCCCCGCCGACGGTGAGCGTCGACGGGTCACCGCCGATACCGCGATTACCGGACGAGGGGAACGCACCACCCGTACCGCCGGCTCCGCCCCTGCCGCCGGCTCCGACGGTGAGCGTCAACGGCTGCCCACTGCTCACAGCGAGATCGCACGCCACCACGGCTCCGCTGGCTCCGCCGCCCCCACCCCCGGCGCCGCCGAGGAAGGTGCTACTGCCTCCGCCCCCGCCGGCGCCAGCCCCACCAGCGCCGACAGCTGCGACCGAGATCGTTGTGACCCCGGCGGGCACCGTGAAGGTGGACGTGCCCGGCTGGGCGTAGGTCTGCGTGACCGGCGCCGCCAGTGCGCGAGCGCCAGCATGCACCGCAGGCGCGGACACTGCCGCTTCCGCGTTCGTCACCCCCAGACAGGCCAGCAATGCAGCCGTACCGGCAAGAACGGACCGTCGTGAACTCATGATGTGCTCCTTCGGCAAGAGGGAAGGGACTCCCACAAGCTTCCCTAGCTCCTCTTCCGCTGCACATCAATCACTCCATCGAGCGATCGATTCTCCATTTGCTGACGACACGCGGCGATTCGCGCGGACAGGCCTTTCCAGAGCGAGATCAAATAGGGCCGCCCGGAGACCGAAGTACCCAATTGTTTCAGAGGACTTGTCCTCCCCGGGACTCGAAACCATCGTCAGCACACTCAAGAACTGGCAGCTCCCGCGCAAGATCCAGTGCCCGACCACCCACATCACCAGCCTCGTCCAAGCTGTCCTACTGCGGTTGAACGCGTAGAGCCATAGGGGCTGGACTGGGCTTGTTCCGCTGTGACGGACACCTTTGGTGTGGTGGTCAGGCTGCGAGTGCGGTCTCGTACTCGGCGGGGCTGAGGTAGCCGAGGCTGCTGTGCAGTCGGTGCAAGGTGTACCAGCCCTCGATGAAGTCGAAGATCGCGGTGCGGGCGGCGGCCCGGCTGGGCCAGGCGGAGGTGCCGAGCAGTTCGCGTTTGACGGTCGAGAAGAACGACTCGGCGAGCGCGTTGTCCCAGCACTGACCGGTGCGGCCGACCGAAAGCCGGATACCGAACTCGGCTGCCAGAGAAGCGAATTGTTGACTGGTGTACTGGCACCCGCGATCCGAATGGAAGATCACGGGATGGGTGGGGCGACGCTGCCGGCAGGCGACTGTCAGGGCCTCGGCCACCAGCTCGGTCCGCAGGTGATCGGCGGTCGCTCAGCCGACCACGCGCCGGGAGGCGATGTCGATGACCGTGGCCAGATAGAGCCGGCCCTCCTCGGTCGGAACATACGTGATGTCGCCGCACCAGCGGGCATCGAGCCCGGTGCGGTCGGGCCGGAAGTCCCGGACGATGAGGTCAGGACGGAGATCCGCCCAGAGATCGGAGATCGTGGTCACATGCCGTCGTCGGCTGTGTCGGCCCTGCAGTCCAGCAGCCTGCATCAGCCGTGCGACACGACGGCGGCCGCACCCGGCACCCTCGCGCTTGAGCACGGCATGCACGCGTGGGGCCCCGTAGGTTCCGCGTGATTTCGCATGAACCTCGGTGATCTGCTCGGTCAGCTCGGCATCCCGCACCGCACGAGGACCCGGGAGGCCGGAGCGACGGGCATAGAAGGCGGTCCGGGAGACCTTCATCAGCTCACACGCCCGTTTGACGCTGTGACCTGCGCGCTTCTCCGCCTCGATGAACGGGTGCACCGTCACCGGGTCTCCTTCGCGAAGAAAGCTGTGGCCCGCTTGAGGACGTCGACATCCCCGTCCCCAGCGTTACCGCACTTTCCAGCGTTGAGGTCATCGGGGAGATAGGTGCCGGCCAGCGTGCCGTCGTATCCGGCATCCCGTACGACGGCGTCGAGGCTGGGGTACTTTTGGCCGCCTTCGCCTGCCATGGCCTGGTAGTCGGCGCGGGTCAGCTCGGGCTCGTGCCATTCGTGGGCGCAGCGGCAGCGGAGGAAGATCTGGTTGCGGCGGTCGCAGATGACCATCCAGTCGCGGCGGGCGCCGCACTTCGCGCACATCACGGTGATTCCGGTGATGGTGATCGGGCCCGGGTGGGTGGTGGTGTAGGTCCAGATGGAGTCGTCCGGTTCGCTCGCTTCTTGCAGTCGCAGCAGCGGGTCGTCGCCGGACGTCGTCTCCGGGAGGATGGTTCTGGAGTGCTGGAGTTCTTCGGTGGTCATGCGCATCGGCTCCTTGTGTTCCTCTGACCAGCCCTAACAGTCGAGGCTGGCCTCGTCCAGCCCTTTGCGCCGCTCCTTCAGCGCCTTCCCCGCCGGTGCTCAAGAGCGGCGGGGTTCTGTGGCGTCGCGGTGGTGGCGGGTGTCCGCGCTGGCTGGGGCTGGGGTTTCGTGGTTCGGGTATCGGCGCGGGGCTGTGACGGGTCCGCGGGGAGCCGACCGAGGCGCCGCAGGCGCCAGACCAGGACGTCGGTGACGCGGTCGGCGGTGTTCAGCTCGCGCCATTCGACGGCCTCGTGGAGCAGTGCTTCGGGATCGTGCCCGGCGCGCTCGGCCTGGTCGAGGGTGGCAACCAGGGCGTCCCATCCGCCCTCGCGGCGAAGACTGCCGGTGCGGCCGGGAAGGGCGGCTTCGACCGTGCCGGTATGGCGGGTCCGTACGTGCTCGGTCAGGCGGCGCCCGTGGGCGCGCATCGTGCGCATGGGCGGGGTCGCGGCAGTTTGGTAGGCGGCACGGAGCTGGTCAGCGGCCTGCCGGGCTGCGGCTGCTTGTTGGTGGTGCTGGCGGGCGGTGTGCCAGCGGGCGGCGGCGATGGTGGCCAGGACCAGGGTGGACAGCAGCATGGCGGTGGCGCCGCCGTCCTCACCTCGTCCCAGGGCGTTGCCGGCCTGGACGATGCCACGCGCGGCGGAGCGGACGGCTCGGTCGTCAGCTCGTTCGGCCCGGGTGTGGAAGCGGGTGGCGCGTTCGAAGGCGCGGGCTGCTTCCGTCGCCTGCTGCCGGGTGGAGGCCGGGGAGGTCTGGGCTACGGCATCGAGGACTTCGCCGAGTCCGGAGAGCTGCGCGGCAGCCTCGGCTTCGTCGCCATCGGTGTAGGCCGTGGTGGTGCGCTCCACGATGCCGGTGGCGGCGCGGCGGGCTCGCGCCGGTCCGTCCCGCTGGCGGGGGCGGCTGTCGGCGGGCGGGTCTTCGGCATCTTCCGGGCTGCCGAGGCGCCTTCGGATCTTGGGGAGGGAGAGGTCGGGGGCGAGGCGGGAGCCGGGGAACCAGATCGGTTCGCCCGCGCGGTTGCGGTCGCCGGGGAGGGCGACCTTGTACCCGAGGATGTCGCCGGAGGGTGCGAGCCGTCGGTCGATGCGGACTCCGGCCTCGGTCAGCCGGTGGAAGAACTCGGCTTCGTCGGCGGCGCCCGCCATGGCCTGGCGGACGTGGTCGCGCAGGAGTTCGCGGGCGGTGGCGGTACGACCTGCGCGTTCGGCCTTGGCTCGCTCGGCGCTGGTGGGCCGCTTCGCGGCAGTGCGGTCGCCGGGGTTGAGCTGGCGCAGGCCGAAGTCCTTCTCGATCTTGCGGCATTCGTCCTGGGCGCGGTTGTAGTCGTCGTGACGCCGTGGGGAGCGGCCGTCCTCGCGCTTGAGGGTGGCGACGATATGGATGTGGTCGTCCGCGTGGCGCACGGCGATCCAGCGGCAGGCTTGAGCGTCTCCGTCTTCAGCGATGCCGGTCGCGTGGACGACGCGACGAGCGACCTCGGCCCACTCGGCATCCGACAGATGCCGGTCACCGGGGTCGGCGCGGACCGGGCAGTGCCACACGTACCGCTTAGGGCGAAGGTGTTCCGGCACGGCCTGAACCGGCAGATCGAGGCGCTCCTGCAACTGCTTGAGCGTCGCGGTCGGATCGCGTCCCGGGTCGGGGGCCAGCTCCGGCTGCCAGGAGGCGACCAAGTGCGGGTCGAGGTGCTCGTCGTGGCGGCCGGGCCCGTAGAGGTAGGCGAGAAGGCCGTAGGTCCGACCGCCGAGGGAGATGTCGGGCACCACGACGGTCAGCGCTTCGCGATCTCGGTGGCGGCGGCCTCGACACGGGCGGCGGCCCGCAGCACACGAGCGAGGACGTCTTCGACGTGTGGGACCTCGCCGCCGCTGTTGAGCGCGCGGGCTACTTGATTGAGGTTGTTGCCGACGCGGGCGAGCTGGGCGGAGGCGCGCATCAGCTCCTCGACGAGAGTGCGCTGGTCCATTAGCCAGGTGTGCGGACCGTCCTGGGCACGGGCCACGGCGACCGCGGCGTCGGCGAGAAACCCGGCGACCCGCAGGCCCATCGCTTCGGCAGCGCGTTGGACGTCGGTGAGTTCGTCGGCGGTCAGGCGGACGCTGCGCACGCGGTCGCGCTGCTGGGACTGGCGCAGGCGCGGGCGCATGCGCGTCTCGACGACGGCGCTCGGCGGCATCTCCTCCTTCGACTGCGATCCGCCCTCGGTCGCTGCCTGGTCCGGCGCCCCCTGGTGCCGGACCTCCCCCGCCCCTGTGGGGGCGGGGGCATGCCCTTGCGAAACTCCCTCGACGGCCCCGCCGTCGAGGGAGTTTCGCAAGGTATAGCTTGCTCGGCCTCGTGCCGGCTGGTCGTACGGCAGTCCCCCGGGCAGGGTGGCGGGGTTGTTCGGCGTCGTCATCGGGCGCCGTCTCCGGCTTCGACGCGGACGTCGCGCAGCACGGCGGCGATGTAGTCGAGGGCGAGGACGGGGTGGTGCAGCGTGTGCGGGGCGCTCGACGGTGTCCGCCGCACGGTCCAGCTCCCGTCGGGACCGGATTCGGCCCGGTCCAGGTAGCCGTGGGCGCGTAGGACGGCGAGCCACACGTCGATCTCCTCGGTGGACGGCGGGGTGGTACGCACTGGGGTCTCCCATATGGAAGCGGTAGGGATGGAGGGGCCATGGTGTGACCGGGTGGGGCGGACACCCCGCTGCCGGTGTCCGGGCGACCGGGTGACTGGTGTCCGGAGTGACCGAGCGGGGTGTCCGCCGAGTGGGTTCGTGCCGGTCAGCCGGTGGGCCGGAGTGTCCGGTTGCCCGCTTCGGTGCGGAGCTGCTGCATCAGCTCGGTCAGCCGGTCGTTGGACAGCGGGAGGCCCTGCCCCCGGATGGCGTCGGCGACCACCTGGCGGGTCAGCTTCCCGGCCTCGGACACCGCGTGGCGGGCGATCGGCAGCAGGTCCTGGGCCTCACCGGCGGACGGGGAGCCCTCCGCGTCGCCGTTGCCCGCCGACGGGTCCGGGGTGGGTGGCCCGTGCGGGGCGGGGTGACCGGATCTCGCGTCCGGCTCTCCGTCGAGGTCAGCGTCGCGCCCGTGGTGCTCTGGTGCGTCTTCGGAGGGAGTGACCGGCTGTCCGCTCCGGCCCTCCGGGCGTGTGTCCGCCGGACGGCCGGAAGCCCCGGCGGACAGTGCGGAGGGCTGGTGACCGGTGACCGGCCGGACCGTGTCCGGGCTCTCCGCCGCGCCCCGGCCGGACTCACTGTCCCTATGGGCAGCGGCGACCCGCTCGGTGCGGACGGCCGAGGTGTCCGCACCGGCCACGTCCGGGTGTCCGGGCTGGGCGGCTCGGCGGGCGATGAGGATGTAGAGGTGGACGGCTCCGGCCAGGGCCAGCGGGGCGAGCGTGGACAGCACGCCGACCGCAACGTCCCCCAGCCGGAGACCGCCACCGCTCGGGGCCCGGTCGTTGAGGCGGACGGCGTGCAGGGCGTTGGCCCAGATGCTCGCGGCGGTGGCGATACCGAACAGCGCCCATACATATACGCGGGCGCCCAGGGAGGCACTGCGCATCACCAGCACCGCGCGCACCCCATAGCCGATGAAGCCGTCGATGACGAAGGGGAAGAGGTAGGTGAGCAGGCCCCGGATGTGGATGGCGACGGCCATCTGCTGGAGCGCGTCATAGGACAGGGCGCACCCGGCGGCGCCGAGCGTGACGATGGCGGCGCGGTCCCAGCCGGTGATGCGCACCGGTATTGGGTCGGTGTGGGTCATGCAGCCGTCCCGAGGTCGTCGCGGACGGCCCGAGCGGTGGCCAGGGGCTGGTCGCTGCTGGCGCCGTTGACGGCACGGTTGCGGATCTCGCGGCGCAGCTCGCGGTAGCGCTTCTTCGCGTGTTCTTCGGTGATCTTCAGCAGGCGTGCGAGGTGCTCGGCCGGGACGCCGTTCTGGTACGCGGTGCGCGTGACCGCGCGACGTTCAGCATCGGTGAGGTGGATATCGTCCCCGGCCAGGGTGGCGTTGACGCGGGCGTAGTCGAGGCGCAGGTGGAGCTTGCTGTGCAGCGGCTCGCGTTCCTCCTCGGTCATCCCGCCCCGGATGCCCTCACGGTCCCCCGCCTCCAGGGCGGCGTCCAGGCAGGTCCGGCGGACCGGGCACTGGGCGCACAGGGCCTTGGCGGCGTGGATGCGGTCCATCTCTTCCGGCTCGGGGAAGAAGATCTCCGGGTCCACGGGGCGGGCCGGGGTGGACAGGCAGGCGGCCTGGTTGTGCCAGGTGTGGTCGCCGAGGGTGCGCGGCTCGACGGTGTGGGTGTGGTGCATGCGGGTGTCTCCGATCGGCCCCGGGCGCGTTCGGGCAGGCGGCGGCCCGGGGGTTGGTGCGTGAAGGGAGGCGGACCGTTGGTCGCGCGCAGAAGATCAGACGGCGGTGAGGCGGCGGCGCTCGGCGGCCAGAGCCCTTCTGCGGTCCGGGCCGTCGAGGATGACTTTGTCGGTCATCTCGGTCAGCCGGGAGGCGACGCGATCCCCGATGTGCGCGCGCAGGTCGCTCATGCCGAGGTTGGTGGTCACCAGGGTCGGGAGCATCTGCGTGTAGCGGCGGTCGATCAGCCGCATCGTGATCTCCTCGGTCCACTCGCTGGCCTTCGCGGCACCGAGGTCATCGATGATCAGCAGCGGGCAGCGGGCCAGGTCCTGAAGCTCCCGCTCGCCGTCGCTCCCCTGCCGGGGCCGCAGTTCGGCGTACAGGTCGGCGGCGGTGGTCGCCTTCCACCGCAGCCGCACCCCGGCGGACAGCAGGCTGCGCACCGCGCCGTACGCCTGATGGGTCTTGCCCGTGCCGGTGGTGCCGACGATCAGCAGCGACCGGCCCTGGGCGATGCCCGGGGAACCGTCCGGACCCCGGCGCCCGGCGGCAGCGACCTCGCTCACCCAGGCGTCGACGGCCGGGTGGTCGGCGACAGCGTCCTGGTAGCGGGCCGGGATGCGGGCCTGGGCCGCCTCCAGCGCCGGGCTGGGCTCGGCATCGTCGGACACCGGAGCGTTCGGGTCGATGCCCCGGGACTTCAGGATGCCGGTCAGGCGGCGGGCTATGCCGCCGACGGGCTGGACGTCGGTATCGCGCATCACAGCTCCTCGGCGTAGGCGGCGGCAGGGTCAGCGGGGTTGGCCCAGGCCCGGTGACCACGCACGTTATTCGCAGATTCCGGCCGCACCAAGCCACCGGCCGGGGCCGAGGCGTTCATGGCTTCGTGCACCAGGCTCGCCAGGGTGCTCGGATGCAGCCCCTTCGCCCGGTGGCGACCCAGCCCGGCACGGATGTGCTCCGGGTCGATGCCCTCCTTGAGCAGCTTGGCGACCTCGCGCCCGAGGTGCCCGAGCACCCCGTTCGGCGGACGGTGAGCGCAGGAGGCGGCGTACTCGCCAATGAGCTGTTGGGTGGAGACGGACTCCGGTGCGGGCGCGGCAGCGCCCCCCGAAGGAGAAGATCCTAGATCCACGTTCCTAGGTCCTAGATCCGGACCCTGCGGGCTCACTGCGGACTCATGCGATTGCAGTGCGGGCTCACTGCATGTGACCTGCGCCTGCACCGAGGATTCACTGCGTGCCCCTTCACCTGGGGTTTCGGCGGGCACGGCAGATTCACGCGAAGCGTTCGGGTCGGCAGTGCTGTTGCCGTGAGCCTGCACTGTGGGTTCAGGTACATCGTCCTGCATGTGCACTGCCTCCTCGCGCGTTGAGGCTCCGTCCCCGTGGTGGGGGCAGGCAGGATGGCGCACACCGCCCCGGCGGGTGATCTTCTGGTGCTGGCGCCAGCTCACGATGTGCAGGTACCGCTTGCCGTCCTCGCCCCCGTAGCGGCAGATCAGACCGGCCGCCGCGAGTTGGGTCAGATCGTCCTCGACGCCGACCGGCCCGTGCTCGGGCCGCAGCGACCACAGCAGCCCGGCGAGCACGGCAGGCTGATCCCGGAAACGGCCGTGGTCGTCGGCCTGGGTGAGCAGCCCGAAGAACGTGCGCTCAGCGGTGAGGGACACCTCGGCGAGGGACTCGGAGGCGAAAGCCTCCGGCTTGATGGTGCGGATCCGGGCCATGGTCAGCGACCTCCGTCCGCGACTGCGTATCCCTCGGCCGTGGGCCGCAGGATGCCGGAGGCAAGGTGGAGGTCGTGCGGCTCGTCCCAGTCCAGCTCCGGGCTGGCGCGGATCACCCACCGGGCGGCGGTCAGACGCTGCGCACGGTTGAGGGTTAGGAGCCGCCCCCGCTCGTCGTAGGCGCGGGCGTAGGGGCTCGGCCAGCTACGGTCCGGTTCACGCTGCGAGACGCGGATGGTCCGCGCACCGGGAACCATGTCGGCAAGCAGCTCGGCCAGCCGCTGCTGCCGAGATCCAGCAGCGGCTGTGGCGTTCTCGGGGGTCGGAGCGGCGGTCGTCCTTCCGCCTGGGAAGTCAGGCATGCGATAATCCCTCGCTTGTAGGTGGGGAGGGACGGCCGCTCTCGTTGAATAGGTCAGCCGCCCGCCCCAGTTATGAATCCGCGGCCCTTCGGGGTGGCGGTCCCGGCGCTCGGAAGCTGCTACTTCCGGGCGCCGGCCCCGCTCCCCTCCGTGCACACAGAGTCGGAACTCGGACTGTGGTGTCCTCCGTGGGACTGTGCCTCGGCGGCTCGCCCGCCGAGGGACCAGGACCATATGACGCCCCCTGACACAAGTCCACCCCCCTCACCTGCGGCGCAACACTGCAATGGCGAAGACGGGGGCTCAACGTACACCGCAATTGCGACCCCGCGTCAACTGCAGTGTCGCCTTCGACTCCGGAATTGGACTCCATCACCACTGGACTGGATATGATCAGGCCATGGCAGAGGGGGAGCGATGACGGACAACAGCGAGCGAACGTTCGCGGAGCTACTCGACTACCTGTTCAGAGAGGTACACCCGCAAGAGCAAGGCCCCTACACCTACGCCGAGGTCGCGCACGGCATCCGGGAGACCTCCGGGGTAGAGATCTCGGCGAGCGCGATCCAGCAGCTCAGGACCGGGAAGAACACGAACCCGAAGATGCAGACGATCCGGGCCCTCGCCACTTTCTTCGGCGTCCCGGCGGGTTACTTCTTCGACGAACAAGTGGCAGAGCAGACGCGCGCCGAGATCCAGGTGGTCGCGGCCATGCGCGACGGAGGCGTGCGTCGTGTCGCCCTGCGCGCTAACGGGCTCAGCTCGTCGAGCCTGCAGATGGTCAATTCGGTGATCGAGCAGGCTAGACGGCTGGAAGGACTCGCAGGCAAATCCGAGGACAGCGACCTCCTCGACGACGAGTAGATCTCGGCATGATTTCCCCGGACCTCAGCTCTCTTTAGCGCCTCATCCGTCCAGCTAGGGCTTGTCGCCCTCCTCGACCTCCATAAGGACGATCACTCGCAGCCGCTGGCTGCGCATCGGGGTGAGAGCGACGATACGCACCGGGACCGGCTCATCCCCACGCTGCGGAACCCTGACCATGCGCAGGTCACCATCCGCATGGTCGTACACCTCGCGACGGTCCCACATTTCACGTGCCTCGGGGCTGCCGCCTAGGACATCTTCTTCCAGTTGCCGCAATGACTCGCTCCGGGGGAAGTGGATTCTCGCGTACCGGATCTGCCCCAGATAGATGCGCGCCCACTCATCTCGCCAGTTCACCAGTTGCTCTTTTGCTTCAGGACGCAGAAAAGCCCATCGCATGAGATTGGCCTGGTGGGCCGTCCACGGAAACCATTGGCGAAGCGCTTCATTACTCCCGAGAATATTCCACGCCAGATCGGACACGAAGGCAGGGTTGGGGCTCTGGTTGTCGATGAACTGCTGCAGCAGCCCGCCCATCCCCCCGACAGCATCCGCCTCCGGTAGCGACGGCGGGGCCGGCGGGCGGCCGAGGGCCTTCAGATACAAGGCATGACGCTCTGCCCGACTGAGTCGTAGGACGAAGGAGAGCCGGTCAAGGAAGTCCGCAGAGTAGTTCGCTTCCCTACCCCGTTCCAGGGCTCGGACCCACCGCTCGGTGACGCCCGTCAGCCAGGCGACGTCAGCCTGCGAGAGCCCCTCACCCCTCCTCCCCTGCACGATCAGACCCGGGAAAGCGCGGGGGTCCACGCGTCGGCGCCATGCTCGCAGCAGGTCAGACAGGGGCTCCCCCTCAGAGCCCAGGTCATTCCGCCCACCCCGGGAGTCCATGGGGTGAGACGTTAGAACGGCACGTCACGTGACATGCACCACAACACGCCGGGCAGATCGCGAATGGATCATGAAACCGTCATTCAGAGTAGTCGGGCATTACGGATGGTGGACGATTCAACGACATCACACACAAGTCAACAACTTGTTGCTGATGGGTGCCCTCGCCTGCCCGCCCTCTAAGGTCTAGGCGCCACTTGATGAATCCCCCGCCGTAAACCTCACCGCGCGTAACCGGAATCGATGATTCCGGGGAACTGCGAGTTCCGCCTTCCCCTTGGCAGTCTCCTCCTCAGCGCACAAACAGGCGTAACAGCCAAGGCTGAGGGAGGACTCCTATGCCCTTGCCGCGAGATGGTTCCGAGGCCCGACCGCGCAGTACGGGTGAGGAACAGATCGACCGGTTGCAGTTGCCCTACCGATTCACAACTCGCGAGTTGCGGGACGCGGTATCGGCAGCCCGTGGCAAGCCGATCGTGCTGCGGCCTCTGAACACATTGGGTTCCATCGAGGCGCCGTGCGGCATCCGCTTGGAAACCACCGAGGAGGATCTCCTCTACTACGAAGAGGGAACCTCGGTCCATCATCAGCGCCATATCCTGACGCATGAGCTGATGCACGTTTGGCGCGACCACCCGGGGAGCCTGGAAATCGATGCGGAGGCCGCGCACGCTCTGGGGGTGAATCCGACTCTGGTCCTGCGGATGTCGGGGCGCACGAATTACTCGACTGACGACGAGCTGGAGGCGGAGATGCTGGCCACCATCATCCGCCAGCGGATGTACCGCGAACGCGAATCACCGTCTCGGAAGCCCGAAAAGGGCGCAGACAGATGGGACGCGCTGTTCGCCCAGCCAATCAAGGGAGGCCGATTCTGATGATGATGAACGTCCTCTTCTTGGGGATGGCCTGCATCCTCTTGTCAGCCGCCACGTTCTGGATCTTCGGGCGCGGTACGCCTCGCCCGGCGGGAACCTGGGCGATGGGGGCACTGCTTGCCTCGTTCGCTCTGGCCTTCGCTTCCTACGCGCCGTTGTTCGAGCAGGCGGTCGAAGCTGCCGTACCGCACGTGGCCCGTCTGCTGAGCAACTCCGCTTCCCTCGCTGCCGCCACCTCGGTCCTGGCCGTCTCGTTCCAGGTCAATCTCGACCCTGATGAGGCTGGACGGCGCATCCGCGTGCGCCTGGCCCTCCTCGGTGGGGCGGTTGTGAGCATGACGGTGCTCTTCGCAGTGGAGGAAGTGACCCATCGGTCACCCCAGGTGTATGCGGCCTACCTGCTCGTGTACGTCACGTACCTGGGCTTCGCCGTGGTGGACTTCCTGCGTCAGGCCGTCCGGCAGTCGAAGTCGACCCGCAGAAGCAGCGTCCGGCTCGGCATGCGCCTGGCTGCGGCGGGCTGCGTCTTCGCCCTGATCTATACGGTCTATAAAGCCGCCAGGCTGATCAGCCTGGGCCTGGACGTGGACGTGGATCTGTTTCCCGACCACACGGAATGCACCACGCTGCTCTCCTCGCCGTGCGCGTTCAGCGTGACCGCGCCCGCGGTGGCAGTGCTGCTCATCTGCGTGGGCCTCACGCTGCCGGCCATCGTGTACCCGATCACTCTCGCTCGGCGCAGGCGCTGGGAGAAGCGATCGTTGGCTGCCCTGGAACCACTGTGGAACGCCCTCACGGACGAGATACCAGACATCGTTCTCCCTGCAGCGGACAACGATGCGGACGACTTCGATTTCCTCCTCCAACGGAGGGTCATCGAGATCAGTGACGGGATGCTGGCCTTGCGGCCGTACCGGTCGCGGACCGTCGAAGAGGCGGCCCGCGAGACGGTCGACGCTGGGGCCGGTCGGGGGGCGGCTCGGGTGGAAGCAGCCGTCGTGCGGAGCGCACTCGAGCGCCACCGCGCCAACTCCCTCCCAGTAGAAGTTGCCGACCTACCGGCTGCGGACGCCACGGCACGCGGCGGCGACCTTCGCGCCGAGACCGAGTGGTTGCTGGCCATCGCCAATGCTTATGCCCACACCCAGGGCTCGCGTGTCGCACATGCGGGACGCTCTGAGCGAATTGGAGCCTGACAACGTGAAGAAACCCCCGCAGGATCACCAGCAGCCGGGTGGCAGCAGCGGCACTCAGCAGTCCATCTGCCCCGTCCAGGCTCTACGGAGCGCATCTTCCGGACACACCAGCTACCTGGTTACTGGATACGCGGAAGCCCGACAGGCGCTCGGCGACCCACGCCTCTCGAAGAATACTGCGGCCTTCTTCGCCGGAAAGCACTCCAAGCGCCGGCTACACCCCGCCGTTTCGCAGAACATGCTCGCCAGCGACCCTCCCCAGCACACCCGCCTCCGCAAGCTGGTGGCCAAAGGGTTCACCACCGGGGCCGTCGCCGCGTTGCGCCCGTTCATCGAAGGGCTGACAAGTTCCTTGCTGGACCAGTGGCCCGCCCAGGGCGAGGTCGACGTCATCGCTGACTTCGCGATGCCCCTGCCCGTCACCGTGATCTGTGAGTTGCTCGGCGTGCCCGAGGACGACCGCCCAGACGTCAAGCGGTGGTCTGCCGACCTGTTCGCGGCGGGCCAGCCCGCGCGGATCGACGCGGCCTCGCACGAGATCGCCGAGTACATGACGGGGCTCATTGCCGAGAGGCGAGACAGCCCTGGCGACGCACTTCTCGATCGGCTCATCCTGGTCCGGGACGGCGAGGAGCACCTCAGCGAGGAGGAGCTGGTGTCGCTTGCCGTACTCCTCCTCGTCGCCGGGCACGAGACCACGACCAACTTCATCGGCAATGCGCTCCTCGCGCTCCTCCAGCAGCCTGCCGATCTGGCGGAGTTGCGCCACGACCCAGACCTCCTGCCAGGAGCACTGGACGAACTGCTTCGCCACAGCTCTCCCGTCAGCGTGGCCACATTTCGGTACACGACCGAGGCCATCACCCTCGGCGGAACCGAGATTCCAGCCGACGCTCCCGTGCAGGTAGCCATCGGAGCCGCCAACCGGGATCCCGACCGCTTCCCCTCCCCCGATCAGCTCGACCTCGGGCGGAACGCCGGCGGACACCTGGCCTTCAGCCACGGAATTCACCGCTGCGTCGGCGCCCCGCTAGCTCGCCTAGAGGCCGAACTCGCCTTGCGCGCGGTCCTGACGCGATTCCCGCACATCCGGCTCGCCGTGCCCCCAGAGCAACTGGCCTGGCGACCGACCCGCCTGGTCCACGGTCTGGCGGCTCTTCCAGTCCTCGTTTAGAGCGCGTCACGGAGGCGAGTGGACTGATGCACCGGCTTCTTCCTGTTCAAGCTGGCTTTGTACGCGAGGACGGGAGTCGTTTGTCGTCGGCTTCGGGAGTCACCGCGTGGGCCTGTTCCATGATCAATGTCGATGAGTTTGGGAGTCACTCACGGTCCGGCGAGCGATTCAGGGTCCATCCCTCGGTGAAGGCCCTGAGCTGATCTCGCTGCCTTTCCTCCTCTGTGATCCGGTCGGTGAGAACGCGGCGGTCGATGTACGGCTCGACGGCGGCGAGGACCAGGCGCTGAGGCTCGGCAGGGCCGAGAGCCTCAACCTCCCACTGCACCGGCTGTTCGGCGGCGAGTTTGTACCGACGGGCGAACCCCGGCCAACGCGGGTCGCCCGCCTTGCCCGGAGGTTCGGTGTCGGCGGCGGTTCGGGCGGATGGTTCGGACGGCGGCGTCGGCAGGCGGCGGCCGGGAAATTCACTTTCGGCCGCCAGAGTGCGGTGATAGACAGCCGTAGTGCAGAAGAATCTTGAACTCCCTGACCTGCTGCGACTGATCGACGAGCGGGCGGCGGCCTTCCGGGCCGCGATCGCCGCCGCGCCCAGCCTGGACGTGCAGGTGCCGACCTGTCCCGAGTGGACACTGTTCGACCTGGCGCGGCACCTGGGCTCGGGCCGCCCCTTCTGGGCCGCCGTCGTCGAGGCCGGTCCGGCCGACGCCCCGCCGGCCGAGGCCGTGGCGGCGCGCGCCGAGGCGCAGGCGCCCCGGGAGCGCGAGGCGTTGGTGGCCTGGCTGGCCGCGTCGACGCAGGAGCTGCTGGACACCCTGCGGGAGGTAGGCCCGGACGCCGAGTGCTGGACGTGGTGGGGCGCCTCGCAGTCGCCGCGGACCAGCGGTGCCGTCGCCCGGCACCAGCTTCAGGAGATCGCGATGCACACCTATGACGCCCAGCTCACCGTGGGCGCCGCGCAGCCGCTGCCGGCGGATGTGGCGCTGGACGGCGTCGAGGACTTCCTGTTCACCTGCTGCGCGTGGTCGGGCGTCTGGCCGCACGAGCCGGCCGTCGTCGACTACCACGCCACCGAGGGCCGCTCCTGGCGCTTCACGGTCGAGGCGGATGGCGCCCGCGCCGTCCACCTCCCGGCTGCCGGCGAGGGCGAGGCCCAGGCCCCGTCCGACGCCTCCGCCCGGGGCACGGCCGGTGAGCTGGTCCTGTGGTTCTACGGACGCACCCCGCTGGACTCGGTGAAGATCGACGGCGACCGGGCCATCTTCGAGCGGCTCTTCGCCTGGGACCCGAACGCGTAAGGCGGTGTCGACGACGCGGCGCCCGGTCGCGTCGTCGGCTCATCCGACCGTGCCCTGGGCGGAGCGTCGGCGTGGCGTTACCGTCCCGACATGGTTGAGAGCAGGGGTTTCGCGTCCTTCGAGGATTTAACACCCGCCGGTCTGGTCGTAGCTGGTGACGAGGGCGGCGGCAACGATGCGCGGCCACTGGAGTCTGGGCACACCGGTACATGTACCCATCAGCTCAGCGGCGGGTGCCTCCCAAACTCGGGTTCTGGCTCACATTTCGTGAAGCGTGCACCGTGAGTAACGGTTGTAGGCCGCCCTGGCCGCGGGAAGTTGCCTGAAAATCGTCAGTGGAGAGCTCGGATGGGCTGAGGGTTCGGGTTCGTGGAAGAGACGGTGCTCCGGCTGGAGGAGCTGCTGTTCCCGTCGATCGCGGATATCGCGGTGCTGTCGGTCGAGGTGAACGATGAGGCGGTACTGATAGAGGCCCGGTGCACGAGGGCCGGGGCTGACTGCGTTGGGTGCAGAGGCTGGTCGGATCGGGTTCACAGCTCCTATCTGCGGTTTCCTGCTGACGTGCCCAGTGCGGGGAAGCGGGTTCGGCTGTGTCTGCGGGTCCGCCGATTCATCTGCGGGAACGTGTTGTGCGAACGGCAGACGTTCGTTGAGCAGGTGGCCGGGCTGACCCGGCGGTACGGCCGGTGGACCGAGCGGCTGCGGTCGACACTGGCTGCGGTCGGCCTCGCGCTCGCTGGCCGGGCGGGCGCCCGCATGGCCGGTGTCTTCGGAGTGGCAGTCAGCCGCAGCACTGTTCTTCGGCTGGTCGAGGCCCTTCCTGATCCCGAAGCACCGGTGCCGCGGGTGGTCGGCGTCGACGAGTACGCGACGCGCAAGGGCCGCTTCTACGGGACCGTTCTGGTCGACGTCGAAACCCGGCGCCCGGTCGACCTGCTGCCCGATCGGGAGTCTTCCAGCCTGGCCGTGTGGCTGGCTGAACGCCCCAGCGTTGAGGTCATCTGCCGCGACCGTGCTCCGTTCTTCGCGGAAGGAGCCACCATTGGGGCGCCCCAGGCGATTCAAGTCGCAGACAGGTGGCAGTGCGCCATGAGGCGCCTTGTCGTATCCCCGGCTCAGCCGGGAGGAATTGAAGGGAGGTTCCTGGGTCCGATGGCTTACCCAACCCGGAAACGGTGAAGGGGAAAACAGCATGCCAGAAAACCGACGGCCGGGTTCAGATGTCAGAAACGGTGCGTCGGGGGACCCGCGTGATATGGCGAAAGCTGGATTGCCTGAACCCCAATGCCCAGAAGATTGAAGGTCAAATCCACCGGAAAGTCATCTGAAACCGGTGCCGTCCTCTGCCGCGGGCCAGTGCCACGCCTGGGGCAACCTTCGGGGAACGGAGCGATGCCCAGTGAGGGTATTCAAGGGTATGAGTGGGGCGCCTACGTCACGCTAGTACGTACGACAAGGACGAACATGGGATCGCCTACGGGAAGAGATCTTCCTACGGCGACGGAGGCCCCGTAGTAGTCGCCGGAGTCGCGACCGGCCAAGGAGAACGGGAAAGCCGTTCACAACGGGCGAAGGGGGCCAGGTGATTGGACACCACAGAATCGGGAGGTATGCGAAATGCAGAGCGCCGAAACAGTTCTGGGTGTCCTCCGTGAACGCGGCAGGCTTGGCCTGCCGTGCGACGAACTGTATAGACAACTCTTCAATCCGCAGTTGTATCTGCTGGCTTACGGGCGTTTGTATTCCAACAAGGGAGCAATGACGCCCGGGGTCACCGGGGAGACCGTGGACGGCATGTCGCTGGGCAAGATTGAGCACGTCATCGACGCGCTACGTCGCGAGCGGTATCGGTGGAGCCCAGCCAGAAGGGTCTACATCCCGAAGGGGCGGGGCAGCTCACAGCTGCGGCCGCTCGGCCTGCCTCCGTGGAGTGACAAGCTCGTCGGCGAAGTGATCCGCCTGATTCTTGAGGCGTATTACGAGCCGACGTTCTCTGACTCCTCACACGGTTTCCGTCCCCGCCGGGGCTGCCACACCGCACTGCGCGAGGTGGCTCACACCTGGACGGGGTCGATCTGGTTTATCGAGGGCGATATTTCCCGGTGTTTCGACCGGCTTGACCATTCGGTCATGCTTCGAATCCTGGGTGAGAAAATCCACGACAACCGGTTCCTTCGGCTAGTGCGGAACATGCTCAAGGCCGGATACATGGAAGACTGGATCTGGAACGCCACGCACAGCGGGAGTCCGCAGGGCGGGGTTGTTTCACCCATCCTCTCCAATATTTACCTGCACAAGATGGATGAGTACGTCGAGAAGGTTCTGATCCCTGAATACACCCGGGGAAGAGTCAGGAAGCCGAACCGCGCCTTTCACCGGGTGTGGGCGGCAATGGGGAGCGCCCAAAAGCGCGGAGACCGCGCCAAGGTGCGGGAGTTGCGCAAGCAACTCCACAACATGCCCAGCATAGATACGCAGGACCCTGGGTATCGGCGGCTGAAGTATGTGCGCTATGCCGACGACACCCTGCTCGGGTTCGCCGGACCAAAGGTAGAGGCCGAGGACATCAAGAAGCGTCTGGCGCAATTCTTGCGTGACGAACTCAAGTTGGAACTGTCGCCGGAGAAGACTCTCATCACGCACGCCCGTACCGGGGCAGCGCGGTTCCTCGGCTACGACATCACCGTGCACCACAACGACCGCAAGATCTCCGGCAGACGTCGGTCTGTCAATGGGACGATCGGTCTGCGTGTCCCCCGTTCGGTGGTAGTTGCCAAGCAGGCCCAGTACATGCAGCGCGGCAAACCCGCGCGTCGGCCCGAAGTGCTGAACCAGGACGACCACGTCATCATCAGCACCTATGGGTCGGAGTACCGCGGCATCGTCCAGTACTACCTGCTGGCCGGCGACGTCTTTCGACTCGCCCGGCTGCAATGGGTCATGGAGACCTCGATGCTGATGACGCTTGCCAACAAGCACCGCTCGACGGTGTCGAAGATGGCCCGCACCTACGCGGCCACCATCGAGACGCCGCACGGGCTGCGCAAGTGCTTCGAGGCCCGCGTCGAACAGCCAGGCAGGAAGCCTCTGGTCGGACGGTTCGGCGGGATCCCGCTGAGACAGAACAAGAAGGTGGTCGTCACCGACCGCCAGTTGGCCCCGGTCGACATCAAACGCAAGGAGCTGGTCACCCGGCTCCTCGCGGGACGATGCGAGGCATGTGGGCGTGTCGACGAGGTGGAAGTCCACCACGTCGCCAAGCTCGCAGACCTCGGAAGATCCGGCGACCGGCCGCCGTGGGCAGATCTCATGGCCGCGAGGCACCGCAAAACCCTTGTGGTCTGCGGAAGTTGCCACGTGGACATCCACGGCAGAAGACCTGTACCAGCACTCACGGAGTAGTCACTGGAGAGCGACGTGCGGGGAAAGCTCGCATGCGTCGTTCGGGCTGGGGGCCGTGGGAAAAGGACCTGCTCAGCAGGCACCTCGCCGACGGCCCACCAGTACCTTGTGGCACAACCTGAGCGAGGCGGCGGAGCGTTGCGTCGCCCAGCACCGCAGTTGCCTTGGGGTCCTGGTTCGCGAGCCAGCCGAGTCCGCAGTCGCGGCACCACCCGAGACGACCGGCTCGCCATGGCCAACAGGGCACCGGTTCGCCGACCGTATTCGGGACAGGCATGCCATCGTGCACAGGCTGCTGGCGGCCGGCCACAGCCGACGCTCGATCGGTCGCCAGCTCCACATGACCCACCGCACCGTCAAGCGCCTGGCCGACGCCGTTGCTCCCGAAGACCTCTTCCAGGGGCAGTGGCAAAACCGCCCCACGATCCTCGACGAGTACAAGCCCTACCTGGACGACCGCTGGAACCAGGGATGCACCAACGCCTGGGCATTGTGGGAGGAGATCGTGCCGTTCGGCTACAAAGGCAGCTACCAGCGAGTTCGCGCCTACCTGCGAGAGAAACGCCTCTCACCTGGACCGGTCTCCGCCAGGCCGCCGACACCTCGAACGGTCTCCGGGTGGATTCTGCGACACCCCGAAAGCCTCTCGGAGAGAGAACAGTTGCGGCTCAAGGCTGTGCTGGCCCACTGCAGGGAGCTGGACGCCCTCACCGGGCACGTCCGGTCCTTCGCCCAGATGCTCACCGAGCGCGAGGGCGAGCGATTGCCGGAGTGGCTCGACGCCGTCCGGCAAGACGACCTGCCCACTCTCCACACCCTCGCCGCAGGCATCGACCGCGACCGGGACGCCGTCATCGCTGGCCTCACCCTGCCCTGGAGTTCGGGCGTGGTCGAAGGACACGTCAACCGGATCAAGATGCTCAAACGCCAGATGTTCGGCCGAGCCGGCTTCGATCTCCTCCGCAAGCGTGTCCTGCTCTACACGTAGGGCAACGCTTGCGGGCCTGTCGCGGGTGCTGGCAGACGAGCCTCAGGTCACCATGTGTCGGGTGAGCTCGCGTGACTTCTGCCGCAGTGCGGCTGTCCATTCCTTTGCATGGGGATCCAAAGCCGTCTTGTGATAGCCGCTCTCGGCACGCTCGGCCGCCTGCCAGTTCACCTCGATGTTCGCTATCTCAGCCAAGGCCAGCACCGTGGCAACGAACCCTTCGGACAGGGTGGCCATGACGGCGTGCCTGGTTTTGCTATGCCAGACGAGCAGGGCATCGACGAACGCTGCGAATGCGACGGGGTCGACCTGACACTCGTCAGCTTCCATGGGGCCGATGCCGGATGGCAGACCCACTTCGACTTGATAGACGGTGACCTGGCTCATGAACAGCCGGGACGCCCCGTTGGACGGGTTCCACAGGGTTTGGTCGCCCAAGTCGTAGTACTGGCTCACGTCAGCCTCTCACTGCTGGTCATAGGGGGGGCGACATTACGGTCCGTCAGCCCTCCACGGAAAGTGAGCCAGAGCCCGTTCTCGCGTACAAAGCCATTCAAGCGCTAGGTACCTTGCAGCCGCTGCTGTGCTGACCTCCACCGCCCCCAGGAGGGCTTCCTCCAAGTCGGAGGGCATGGTGCCCAGGTCGAGTCCCCCCGAGGTAACCACGTCGCGTAGGCGGCTTCGTTGCTGAGCGGTCATCTCTGTTGAGCAGACGGCGCTCGCAAGGATGTCCCGGGCCACGTAGCCGTCCGGGGAGAGCATCGCGTCATGCACCAGTCGGCGGGCGACCTCGGCGCCCCTGGTGGATGAGAGACCAAGCACGGTCAAGCCGAGGCGTGTCCGGAATACGGCCAGTTCAGGTGTGCCTTCGAGTCCTAGGTACTCCGCCGTGACCTTTACGGTGGCCTGCCGGATGGGCTCGCCCCCGGCTGTGCGGCACAACAAGTCCAGACACGACGCGACGGGGGTCTCCCAGGCTTCTGACAGCGTGCTCTCCCCCAGTACGTGCCGTGCCGTCGCCGCGCCACCGTTGAGGCACCGGCTCACGATTTCCACCTGGCGCCCGTCGAGCAGGCGACGGCCGACGCCTTTGTGCCGGGCGACGTGCGCCCTCGCACGGTCCCACCGCTGGGCCGCGACGAGCGCGCGGGTTCCGTCGCCGAGGAGCACGCTCCACAGCCACTGGCACACCGTCCGACGATCGTCGGGACTTGAGGTCAGGCGTGCGAACGAGAGCGAGCGGCCATCGATGTCCGCCTGCGCCTGGGCCCTGACGCCTTCGTACAGGGAGGCGAGCACCTGGTAGGCCCCGTCGCCATCGCCGTCTCGGAGGCGGAGCCGGGCGAGGTTGACGAGCGGTTCGAGAGCCAAGCGTGCCTGTTGTCCGCCGAGGGGCTGCGCAGGCAGGTACGTGTCCACGTGGCGCCAGCACAGTTCGCGCGCCAGGTCGGGCAGCCCGCAGTCGCTCGCGATGAGGGCTGCCCGGTTGAGGGCCGTGGATGCGGAGCTGAGGCCGCCGTCATGATCGGCGGCCTCAGCCAGCGTGCTGACTTCCCGGACTCGCTCCGCGAGCGGCGGGCAGGCGGGACGCGGACGTGCGACCAGCGGGAACCGCTGGGCTATCCGACCGATGTCCATCTCACTGCCACTCGATGATCATGCGGTTGAGGGGGTTGTCGAAGGCGAAGCGGCTAGGCCGGGGCGCAGGCTGCGCGGTGCCGAGGTCTTGGATCTCGAACTGCACCTCGCGACCACGGTATTCGCGGTCCCAGATCCGGATCTGCTCAGCGGCTCGGTCCGCGAGTTCCTGCGCTTCGGGGCCGTGTCCAATCACGCCGAACTCGTAGAGGGTGGCGCCGTCCGGGGCCTTCTCCGTGGCTTTGCGGCGGGTGAGGTAGGTGAGGGTGCCGCCGTCGAAGACCGCGGTTGAGCTGGCGTACGGGGCAGTGACCACACCCCGCTCGATAGCTTCCTTCTGCGCGGGCATCCGGCTCAGGCCGTTGGGCATCGTGCATGTCAGCCACAGCTCCAGCCACTCCGCCGACTCCGGCCCGCGGAAGTTCACGCCGGTCCACGCTTCGGAGCGAGTCCGGGAGAGCACGCCAGTGAGCGCATCGGCGTCCACGGGCTGGTCGCCATTGGTCACCAGCGTCACGGAACCGTCGTCGGCGAGGTTCACGAAGCGACGCGGGTCGTCCGCGATGCCGGCCCTCAGCGGCATGAACGTGTTCATCTCGGAACCAATGCTGCGCCAGCGACCGTGGTCGTCCTGCTCGAAGAGGATCGACCGGGACACGCTGCCGCGCAGACGCAGAGGGGTCAGGAGGCGCCCTCCGGGTGCGAGCTGATCGAGCCAGGCGTGGGGAACGCCGTGGGCACCGACGGTGGCCTCGATACGGTCGTACGGCGCGTTGGGGGCGTGGCCGAGCGCGCCGTCGCCGAGGATCACCTCGACATTGTCGATTCCCGCTGCTTCGAGCCCTGCGCGGGCTCCCTCCACAAGGTCGTCGTCCACGTCGACTGTGGTGACGTGGCCCTTCTCCCCGACGAGGTGGCCGAGCAGTCCGGCGTTGAAGCCGGTCCCGGCGCCGAGTTCCAGCACCTTGTGGCCAGGTTCGACGTCGAGCTGTTCGAGCATCGTGGCGACGATGTCGGGCTGCGAGGCGCAGCTAATGGATGCCCCGGTCTCGTCGTGCTTGATGTTGACGGGGGCGTTGCCATACGCCTTGTCCAGAGTCGCCTTGGGGACGAAGACGTGGCGCGGGACCGTCCGCATCGCTTCCTCCACACGGGGGGTGCGGATACAGCCGTCGGCCCTCAACTGGTCGACGAGCTGGGCACGCAGGCGGTCAGCATCGCCGGCTTCGAACGTGTCGCTGTTCACGCTGCTGACCGTAGTGGCCGACGCGCTGGCGGAGGGGGTGGACGCGGCGTTGTCGCTCGTTCCCATGACTACCTCTTTCGCGAGTGTTGACAGGGTGTGCTGGTCCTCCCGGGGAAGGCCCAGGCGGTTGAAATGGAAGAGGGCGTGATGGGCGAGGACGGAGCGCAGCCCGCGCTCCAACTGCCCGTTCCGGTCGAGGTCGGCCAGGCGGCGGCCGAGTTGGTCGAAGGCCGCGATCCAGGGGCTCACGCTCGCGAGTCGGCCATCGCGGACGAGAGTGCTGGAGGAACTGGCGTCCACGGTCATCAGCCGGTGGATGGCCGCTCGCGTGCGGGCTGGTGGACGGATGCCGCCGTCGCGCTCGTCAGCGATCTTGGCCCAGACGTCGCCCTGCTCGTACCAGTCGAGCCCGGCCGCGCGGAGCGCGGTGCTGATGGTGACGACGGCCAGCTCCCGCCGACCGAGGGCGTCGGTGCTGTCGGTGCGCTGCCGGACGAGATGGTCCAGGACCTGGCGGCTGTCCTCGTGGTGATGGAGGTGGGCTTCGGCCATGGCGGCCGGGCCGCCGAAGGCGGTCGCCTCCGGCTCGTAGATGCCCGGCACACATGCGGTGAGCGGGCCGCTTGCGACCAGGTCCTCCAGCGCGCCGTGCAGACGGGCTGCGGCGGCCGGGTCCACAGGCCGGTACCGCAGCCGCCAGGTCGGGAACTTGCGGAGGAACGCCCAGGGCCCCAACCGGTCGCCCTCAGCAACAAGCAGGGGGAGAAGGTGCTCTATGACGATGGGTTCGGCGCGTTCCCATGCCGCGAAAGTCAGCACGCGCTGCGGCCACTCCTCGGGTGCCATGTGGTCCTCTCTTCGGTCAGGTGATCAGGAAGGCGCTGTCCCAGCCGGAGAGGGACGGGCCGTCGGCGGCGAAGGCGTGGAGGGCGAGGGCGGTGCCGGCCGCGCCTTCGAGGAGACCGATGTCTCCGCCGCCGACCGGCTCGCACAGGGTGTGGACGAGACCTTCGGGCGGGGTGCCCGTGATCGGGGCAAGAAGGATCGGCAAGGTGTCGGTGAGTCCCGGTGTGATGGCGTCGGCGGCAACAATGCGCGTGATGTGTGCCAGTCCCGCGAAGCCGTGGCACAAGGAGAGGTCGACCGTGGCGTCCCGCTGCCCCGGGTCGCTCATGGACCGGAGCAACGCCACTTCGGCCACCCGTTGCCGGTGGGCGTCTCCGGTGGCGACGGCGGCGAGCTGCTGGGCGCGTGCGAATCCGGCGGTGCCGTAGCACCACGAGGGCCGAGAGGGTCCTGGGCCAGGAACTCCGCTGCGAAACTGCTCCCGAGTGACCCAGTACGGCCACCAGGGGCCGGCTGGCCCAGCCTGCTGCCATCGGTCCAGCCACACGAGGACTCGGGTGATCGCCTCGACCTGCTCCGGGACGGTGATACCCGCGCTCACGGTGAGGGCCAGGAGCGCCAGGGGGCCGCCGATGCCGTGCGCGACGCCGTTGTTGGCATGCCCCTCGGGATAGTCCGGGGACGGTTTGCCGGAGGGGGCGAGGTGGGTCCACCAGCCGGGCAGCAGTTCTCCGTCGTGCTTGACCGGTTCGGTCAAGCGCACCAGGTACGTGAGGACTTCGCGCAGCAGCTCGGTGTGCTTCCTGCGGCGTAGGACGAGAGCGCCCAGACCGCTCAGTCCGCGGATCGCGTCGTACTCGGCCAGCTCCGGGTAGTCGCCGTCGTCGATGCGGGCGTGCGCGACGCGGAGACGCTGCCGAACCAGCTCGGTGACGTGGGTATCGAGGGTGTCCAGTGCGCGGGCATAGCGTCCCGGCCGGTCGGCTGCGGAGTGGAGGGCGAAGGCGAGCGCGGGCGCCCCGTAGTAGAGGTGGGCGTCCGGACCGCCGACTGCTCCGCCCTCGGCGGCGCACGCAAGCCAGTCGTGTGCCCGCTGCCAGGGTCCGTGACCGGAGCGGGCGCGCTCGATGTGCAGGAGCGCGACTCCTACCGCCCCGTGAGCCATGGACTGTGGCCACCAGCCCTGAACGAGGTCGAGCCGCCGGGCATCGTCCGGGGATGCGAGTCGGTCCGCGATGGCGCCAGCAGCCGCACGAGCGGTGTCACGCAGTTCCATGGTCATGTCCTCCTCGGTGCTGCCAGGACAGCGCTGCAGCGCGGGCGAGGCGCACGCACATGCGCTCGTCGGCTTTGTCGATGCCGACAGCACGGATGTGGTGGGCGTGCAGAAGCGAATCGAGGACCAGGTCCGGATCGAGGGCCGCATTGCTCAGCCGCGAGCGGTAAAGGGCGATGGCCTGGTCACGGTCCGCCCATGCTGCGGCGATGGCCTCACCGCCGATGTGTGAGCGCAGGGCTGCCCACCCGTCGTCCGGGTCCGCGAGCCGGATGGTGTCGTTGAGAACCTGCCGGTCGCAGGGACGCGGATCGCGGATCTGCCCGTACCGGGTCAGCCACTCCATCGCGCCGGGCACGCTGCCGGTGAACGCCGTCGCGATGGACACGAAGTTCGCTGCTGCCATCACCTGCGGGCCTGGTCGCCCTGTCTGTGCGAGCTGCACAGCGAGGGCCCGGGAGTCGGCGGCGAAGACGTCCTCAGCCAGGCCCATCAAGGGTCCGGTTCCCCACCTCCCGGTCTCGGGATAGGTGGTGGCGAACTTGAGGTCGCTGACGAGTCCGGCCCGGCGGAGTCCGGCTGCCCACTCTCTGACGTGAGCTGCTGCCGCTCCCGCATCTGCGTCGTCGGGGACTGCGATCCGGAGGCGCAGGTGTGGGTGTGGGTCGCGGTAGCGCATGAACCACCACTGCGGCGGGGTCTTCCAGCGGGCCAGCAGATCGGGAAGGTGGCGGGAGAGGATCTCCGCCTGCCGCTCCGGGTGGCCGTAGAGCTGGGCGAGAAGCCAGGGGCGGGCACCGGGGAGGTGCCCGTGGTCACGGGAGAGCACGCGGTCTTCGGTCACTGGGGGAACGACGGGCCACTGTGCTGGGCGGGCGGCCGTCATGGGGAGGACGATCTCGTGGGCCCGTCCGCCGAACCAGCCCCCGTTGTTGGAGGTCTCGGTGAGCACGGCGGTCTCGGACCGGGACAGGTGAGATCGCAGGATCGCGCGATGGGCACTCGTGTCCAGGTGTAGCGGCAGGAACTGATCGCCCTCGGCAAGCGCTACGATCTCGGGCACTCGACGTCGGGCTCTCCACTCCTTCACGGCCGCGTGCCACTCGGTCCATGAGGCGGACGGGTCGGGGAGATCGGAGGCGTCGAGGCGCCAGCGGGCTGGGGCGAGAACGGTGCGGCCGTAGCGCACGCGGGGCAGGTAGGGCAGCGCCGTGGCGACGCCCCACGCGAACTCGGTGACCACGGCGGACTGGGCACGGCTGATCTCCGCGAGGAACCGTACAAGGGGCGGGGTGTGGGCTCGCAGGTCGAGCGCGTGCAGGACGTGCGGTTCGACCAGGCGCTGCCGCGAGAGGGAGGCCAGGTACAGCCTGCGGCGGTCGCAGCCGACGACGAGGTCGTCCAGGTCGATGGTTCGCTCGTCCGGGCTGCGGTGCTCGGCGACGCTGAGCACGCTCGGCAGCAGCTCCGGTACTCGGATGACCGTGGCGTCCTCACGATTCAGTGGCGGGAAGGAGAGCTGGACGGGCACCGCTCCCGGCGTATTGGCCGGGATCTGCGCCACCGATGCGGTGGCAGTAGCTCGGGCTTCGGGAGGCAGAAGCGTGAGGAAACGGCCGGTGGTGGTGCCGATTCCCCGCGAGGGGTGCACGGACCAGAGCGTGAAGTCCCCGCGACACAGGTCGTCTACGGTGGCAGACTCGATCTGAAGGTTCAGCTCCAGATGCGGCGGCACCTGCATATCGTCCTGCTCACCGACGTGCAGCGCGGTGAGCAGCTCCTCGTCCAGAAGGATCTCCTCGCGTCCGTCGAGGGCGGCGGCCTGGGCGAGAGCGAGCAGACGCTGATCCCGTGTGGTCACTCCTTCGCGCGGCTCCGAGTCGCTGTCCAGGTAGCCGGCGGGAAACCCGAGCCCGACGTCAGGGTCCGTCACGTCGCGCAGCGGCACCAGCGAGCCGATGCCGTACCTCTCGAAGAAGCGGACGTGGAAGTCCTTCCAGCCCGGCGTGCCGAACGGTGCTGGCGTGAGGCGGGCCAACGCCGTGGCCGCCTTCTCCGCCTCGCGGGCAATCTCACGGGGCAGGTCGAGCGAGCAGTCCAATCGCAGGTCGACCGCCAGAGGACGGTCGGCCACGGCGACGGCCGTCATCTTCTCGTGCAGGGCGCGGCGAAGGCGGCGCCCATCGGCGGGGGCCAATGCCTGGTTGTGCTGGCGCACGCCGTCACGGACGGCCCGCAGATCGTCCACCATGTGTGCCACGGAGGGCAGTTCTCCCGCGTCGACAGCTTCGAGCTGCCGTACGAGATGGTCCAGGGGGTCGAGGGTGGTGGACGCTGCGTGCAGGGAATTGATGAGTGCGCCGTTCCGCACGAGATTCGTGATCAGGCCCCGGATACGCCCCGCCGGGACGTGGGGGAACGCTGCTTGCACCTTGTCCATGAGCAGCTCGTAGGGAACCGGAGCGCGGGCGGAGTCCAGCGCGGCCTGGACCGCGGAGGTGAAGCGAAGCGATACCTCCGACGTGGGGCGGCCACGGCCCCGCGAGCGCGGAGGGTAGGGAACGATCAGGCGATCCCCCCGGACGAACGGCGTGTTGCTCGCCACCAGGGGAAGCCGACGCATCAGGTCTGGGCATGTCTCCAGGCGCTCGATCACTTCGGTGAGCCAGGTGGCGTCAGCGCTGGCTACGGCGCGGTGCCAAGGACCCGTGCGCACCTCAGCGCTGTGCGCGAAGGCGACCGGCGCGATGCCGGCGAACAGCCCGTTCGGTGTCGCACGGCCGGTGATCCGCTGGAGGTACCGGACGAAGGACACCAACGTCCGACGCACTTGCCGGGCTCGGAGATCGGTGGATGCGCACAGCGCGTCCATGTGGCGGGCGAAGCCGGGGCTGGCCTGCTCCACAACCTCGGAGATCTCCTCGCGCCTCCAGACTTCCTGGAGCCACCGGTGCGATTGCCATACCTGGTCGGGGGCGTCTCCGGAGACATCCGGCAACGGCGGCAGCTCTAACCGCGCGTAGCGTGCCGCGCGCACGAGCGCGGCGTCCGAGCACTGGTACTGCAAGTCGCGCCTCACGTTCTGAGCCCTTTCGTTCTCCGTCGGATGGTGCTGGTCCCGCAGCGCGTACTGCTGCGGGACCAGCACCGGTTGGTGCCGAGAGGGTCAGGCCACGTTGGTGGCGCAGGACCCCGCGCAACTCGGCTTGCACCCGTCGTCGGTCAGGTTGATCAGGGCTGAGGAGCCATCTCCGGACTCCAGAACGCTGATGTCCAGATCGAACGGGTCAGCGACCGGGCTCGGCGGGGCCGTCGTGTCAACCATGTAGATCTCCTCACTCGTCGCGGGCCGGTGGGCTCAGGCGACGCTCGTCGCGCACGGGCTGGAGCAGGTGCTGCCGCACCCGTCGTCAGTCAGGTTGATCAACGTGGCGGCTCCGTCGCCGGACTCCAGAACGCGGATGTCGAGATCGAACTCTTCTGTCTCCATGGGGACTTCTCCTTTTGAACCTGTACGGCCCGAGGGCCGTGATTCGAGTGCCGCCGGTCGACGGCGTCCGGTCTGGCCTGTGGCCATGCCGGAAGCTGGTGAGTCAGGCGCTGCTGGAGATGCAGGAGTGACCCCCGCAGGTCGCACCGCAACCAGCCCGGGTCGCGGCCACCACGCTGAACGGCTGGCTCGACTGGATGATGACGATGTCCAAGTCGAAGAGGTCAGTCGAGACCGCCGACAGGTGCGGCGACGGGTGCTTACTCACAGCAGAGGACACAGCAAGTCCTTCTGATCAGTCCGTAGTTGCTGGTCGGGAAACCCTGGATGGCCGAACTCTGCTCGGCGGACGGTAGTCGTACGCTCCGCCTGCCGAGCAGTTCTCGGCCAGCCGTCCGCTTTGCGGCTCGGCGCAGAACGGAGATGTGCTTGCCGCTCGGGGCGACCGCGGCTCCGGTGCGACCGTCGTGCCCCGAGGCGACGCATCCAGCCCCGGGCCGTCTTGCCGACCCGGCTGCTGGGTGGGGGGTGCTGCACCCGCTCACCCTGGTTGGGCGGGCAGGCTGGCTCGGGGGTTACGCTGCGAGTACCTCGTCGGCGACGGCGGCGTACTCGTCGGAGAAGATCTTGTTGAGTACCTCGTCCCTGCGGTCGACTGCCTCCGCCTCGCGGAAACTGCTGAACCGCTTCCAGTAAACGCGAACGACCTCTCGCTCCATCAGAAAGCGCGCCTACTCGCGCAGGGCGGCCTGGTCGATAAGCCCGGCGCGGAAGCGCACTGACACCTGGCTGATGATCGAGTTGGCATGGAGAAGAAGTCCGTACTCCTCGGGCGAGATGTCCCCGGGAGTCCAGCGCGCCAGAGTCTCCGGATTTCCCACCAGCTCCCTGATCCACTGCTGGTGCATGGGCTCGGCCTCAACCGCGAGGCGCTGTCGGTGCTGCCTCTCGGACAACGCGAGCCGGGCAGCTCCGACGGCGGCGATGAACAGCAGGACGTGCCGAGTCTTCATTCCGGGTGACCTTTCGCAGTTGGTTGGTGAAGGGCTCCGCCCGTGGGATCCGAGCGGAGGTGTGACGCGCGTTCGACGGCGCCGATGAGGGCCTGAACGAGACGCGCGAGGTTCTGGGCTCTGCTGGTGGCAGCCTTTGCGTCTCTGGCCGGCAGCGGCAGGTTGAGCCGTCGTTCGGCCTCCCCGAGCGTGGCCTGGGTGATGGCGTGTAGGTACGAGTCCCTGGGGAGGCTTCGGCACACGGCGATCACAGCGGCGCGTAGATCCATCCCGTGGGCGGTGAACCGCACCACCGCGTCTTCGGCCTCTTCGAGATGTGGCAGCTCGCCGGCCTGTTCCCAGCCGAGCACTATCGCCGAAAGCGCGCGAGCATCGTCCATACAGGACGGAGGGCGGACAACTTCCCCGACTTGCGGGCTCGGTGTGCCCGCGTCGAAGCCGTTCACGCTGCACTCGCGAGGGCGTCAGAAGACTCGGAGTCGTCGGGCTCTTCGTCCTCGTGCTTCCGATCGGTCGCGAGGCGGCGGCGCAGGGCCTCATGTGCGAGCGCCGCAGTGGGCAGCCCCACCTTCGCGCGTCGGACATCGAGGCTGTCCGGATCGGGGACTGGCGGCATCTCCAGCCCACGTGGGCCGAGCACGTACTGCGTGCCGTACTCCTGGGCGTCTCCAGAACGCAGGAGGCAACGGTCGTGGAGGTGGGCCCACTGCGAAACGGCAGCTTCACCTTGCGCAACCGCGTCACGGAGTAGCCGCAACACCAGTCGTTGGAAGTCGGATTGGTGGTCCGCGTTCAGTGCGATCTGCCATGCCGCACGGGCGCCGTCGTCTCCGACCAGGCTTCGGCCGGGCCAACCATGGTCGGCCACGACGCGACGCAATACCGCGGTGTTGGCATGATCGGCGTGACGGCCCATGCCGACCTCGGCGTCGGAGAGCTGGAGCCGGATGAGGCAGGCCCGGTGCTTACTGGCCTGCGCGGCGCGGGTAATCAAGTCCCGAGCAAGGTCGGGGCGGCTTGGCTCAGCGTCGTCGGTCATGATCAGGCTCCGTACGGGACGGAAAGGGTGGGGGCAGTCAGGACTCCCGAACATCCGCCTCCTGAACCGGCGCGGGCCAACGAGCGGTCCTGGTGGATGCAGCGGGGCTCGACAACTGGCAGTACGGACACCGGGTACGCGGTGATGGTCCAGTGGCCAGCGAGCGCCGTCACCGAGAAGACGCATGGCTGCCCCTTGCGCAGGTCTTCGATTGCGGCCTGAACGGCGCGGTGATCACCTAGCCATCCCCATACGAGGTGGAAGCTCTTGCGGTCGAGGGCGAGGCTGATTTCGCGGACAGCCTCGCGGACCCACTCAACGGCTGTTCCTGGGCTGCTAGTCGTGCAGCCTCCGGCCAGCGCCCCCGAGGCGGGAGCGACATCGACGTGGCACCAGTAGGTGCGTGGCAGAACCGTCATGCTCTGCTCCAATCTGCCCGCCCCGGTTCCCCGAACGTCGGGGCCGCGTCCGCCTCGTCACTACTGAGCAGTTCGAGGAGTTCGAGGGCCGCCAGCGCCATGCGCCGCAGATGGACACGCTCGCCTGCGAACTCCCGGACCGGTGTCTGGTCACCGAGAGCCTTGGCTTGCAACATGGCCGCATCAAGCTCCGGTGAGGAGTCACGCTGCCCCGCGATGTTCACGAGCTGCCCCAGCATCCGGCCCAGGCGCTCGATGCGACCCGCGAGACCAGGGTCCGATGCCAGCTCCGACTCGCCTCGTCGCCGGGCGGAACCGCGTAGTCGCTCCCACCAACCGGACTGCCGGGGCCTATGGCTCAAGCCGGTCGGCCCGTCCGAGAGGATCGCGTCCAGATCATCGTCGTGAAGGAACGCCTCGTGCAACCGATCCAGAACGCTGGCCATGGTTTCGACGCTTGCATCCGCCAGGCCCGGCCCATTCATGCCGCGAGCTGTTCGTCGGAGGGGCGCAGTTCGACCCACACGTCCTTGCCGGTCGGCGTGACCGTGACCCCCCAGTCGTATGCCGTGTGACTGAGGAGCCACATACCGCGCCCGCTATCGGAAAACCAATCCGGCTGACGTACCTCGGGCAGCTCCATGCTGGTGTCGCTGATGGTGATGCGGACCCCGTGAGGCGTCGCTTCAAGCAACAGGACGCATTCGCCTCCCGCGTGATGGTGGACGTTGGCGAGCATCTCCGTCGCGCACATGACGGTGGAGGTGACGACCTCGGGCCACCCCCAGGAACGGACATATGCGGCGAGGATGCGCCTGACGGGCCCGAGCCGCATCGGATGCGGCGTCATCTCCTGTCGGTACCTATGCATGCCCAAGCGGGCGGGTGTGGCGCAAAGTTGACGGATCGCTCGGTTGGTTGTCTTAGTCATCGTCCGGCACCTGTCACAGTTGGCGGTACGCGAGCCTGCGGCCGAAGCACGCTGCTACGATCAGCGCGGTCAGACGGGTGGCATCCCGTCGGCCTCACGCGGCAGGCGCACTCGGGTTCACCGCACAAGCCCCTCCCCCCTTGACGAGGCAAGTCCTCGGCGGCCCAACCAGCCTTGCGCACACTCCAATTAACATTCAAGGGAGTGCGCGCATGCGGATGCTTCAGCGCCCACATTGGCATGTGCCTCGTAACCAGCAGAGGGTGTTGCATGGGAGGCAGCGCGTGCCAAACTCCGAGCTGAAGCCCTCGTTAACCCGACAGATAACCTGTATTGCCGGGCTGGGGCCTCGATCCGACGAACAGCACACCGAAGTGAGGGGACAGGTGGCCGCACGACGAGGACCGACATACCTCCGGGTCATGCTCGGCAAAGAACTCCGCGCTCTGCGCGAGCGTGTACCAGGTCGGACCGCCGAGGGGGTGTCGACGGCCCTCGGCTTCTCCCGCTCGAAGATCAGCCGCGTAGAGGCCGGCGACATCCCGCTGCCCAAGCTCGCGGACCTTGAGAAGTTGATGGACCACTACAAGGTCGAGGACCCGGACGACCGCGCCGAACTCCTCAAGATGCAACGCGACTCCTTGAGCAAGGAGCCCTTCACCTCTTACAGGAACCTGCTGCCGTCGGGTCTGCCGATGTATCTCGGTCTGGAGCGCGATGCGGTCAAGGTTCGCGGGTACGAGAACAACGTCGTGCACGGCCTCCTCCAGGAGGAGTCCTACGCCAAGGCTCTCGGGGCATCCGCGAAGGTCGTGGAGGAGCGAACCACCGAGTTCGTGGAACGAGGAGTGCGAACGCGGATGGAACGCAAGGAACTGTTTTCGTCAGGTAGCGCCGAGGTGCACATAGTCTTGACGGAAAACACGCTGCGCACGGTCGTCGGCGCACCCGACGTGATGCGAGCCCAGTACGCGGAGATCATCCGCCTCAACGACCTGGACAACGTTGAGGTCCAGATCATCCCCGAAGACCTGCCCACCTACCGAGCAGCGTTCAACTTCACGGTTCTGGAGTTCGTGGATCTCGCCCCGGTGGTTCAGAGTGACAGCGCCAAGGCCACGACTATGTGGTCGAAGGCCTCGGATGTGGGGCAGTACCAGCGGCAGTTCGATGCCATGGTCAAGGCAGCGCCCGGACCGAATCAGACGCCGCAAATCCTGCACGCTCTCGAAAAGAAACTATGGACATGACACATCAGAAGCGCTTCCCCGTCTCCACAGACCTGGCCCCAGACGAGGAGTGGACGAAGTCCTCGTACAGCTCGCAGGACAACGGCAACTGCGTTGAGACAACTGCACAGTCGACAGCCATCGCGCGGTCCGGACTGGTCGGCGTGCGTGACTCGAAGGAAAAGGGTGGGCCCGCCATCACCTTCACCCATGCCGCTTGGACGGGATTCGTGGGTCTTGTGAACTCCGGAGAGGTCGACTTCGGCGCCGTCGACAACTGATCAGCGCACCGGATGCGGAGTGGCCCTCCCCAGGGCATGTGGGGAGGACCACTCCGCGTTTAGCCACCCTGGCGGACGACACTGACAGCCGCCAGGGTGCATAACGCATCAGCCACGCCATCCGCAGGCATGGGCGCGTCGCAGAGGCCGCCACGACAGCCCGAACGCGGCTACGCACACAGCTCTCGCCCTTCCGCCTGCTCGGGCTGAACGCCGAGGAGCTGGTGCAGCTCTTCCGTCACTACGCGGTACGTGTTTCCCAGGCGGAGCACCTTGACCGGGTACTGACCTCGCTTGGCCAACTGGTAGCCCGTGCTCCTGCCGATCGTGAGTGCCCGGTTCGCCGTGTCCAGGTCGACCGCCACAGGCAGAGCCAGCAGCTCTTCCCGCGTCATCCCGCGAGCGTCAGTTGTTGTCACGATGTTCTCCGATCGCTCAGGCGTGCAGCTACGAGAGAACGTGTAGCACGGATGTTGCAGCGACCCGTTTTCTCTGCCTAACTTGCAGCCATGACAACAAGCGATTGGTCGCCCACCTTCACCGCACGGGTCACTGAGCAGATGCGCACGGCTCGTAGGGCTGCCGGCCTCACCGCAGCGGGCGCTTCTGACGCGTGCGCTCGGCTCGGCCTGCCAGTGCCCAAGACGACGATCACGAACCTGGAGACCGGCCGCCGAACCTCGATCGACCTCGCCGAGTTCCTCGTCCTGGCCGAGGTCTACGGCGTGCCACCGATCTCCCTGCTATTCCCCCTGGGCGCCGAGGCCACGGTCGCTGTGCTTCCAGGGCGGGAGGTGCCCACCTGGGACGCGGTGGCCTGGTTCACCGGCGAGGCAGAGCAGGATTCGCCTCCTACGGAAGGCTCTGCCCGCGAAGTGCTGGATACCTTCCGGGCCCACCGCGACGCCGTCGTGACCGCCCTCACCTCCAGCCGCCTCGCCAAGGAGCGTCGCCGGAAGGCGAACACCACGCTCGACCCACAGCGGCGGGAGTCGCTCCACTCGGCCGCCGCCTCGTACGAACAAGTCGCCTTCGACGACTGCAGAGAGCTGCGGGACTTCAGGGACAGGATGCGCGAGCGCGGTCTCGCACTCCCGGCGCTTCCTGTGGATCTGCAGTTTGTCGATGAGTCGACCGAGGACAACGAGGACACTTAGTGAAAAAAGGTTCCACCAGCAGGGTCTGCTCGTGCCGGAATCCCGAGACCGGCACCCTGTACGGAGCTTCCTGCCCGAAGCTGACCAGCAACCGGCGACACGGGAACTGGAGCGTATTCCAGGAACTGGTACCCCGGAAGGACGGGACACGCCGCAGGTTCCGCCGTCAAGGATTCACCTCATCCAACGAGGCGACGGAAGAGCTGAACAAGGTACGCGCCCTCATGTCCATACCGGAGGAGGACGATCAGCCCGGCCAGATCGCGATCAGCGATCTGTTGGAAGAATGCCGCCGGGACAGGACTCCGCTCCCGGACTACAACGAGACACGGCGCCGTTTCCAGGTTGGGGAACAGCTCAACTCGAAGATCACGGTCGGCGAGTGGCTGGACGAGTGGATCGAAGGCCGCAAGCAGCTCAGGCCGGGCGGCGAGAAGCGCTACGCCGTGGACATACGGATCCACCTCAAGCCACATCTCGGGGACGTCCGGCTGGACAAGCTGCGTGTCAGCCACATCAACAAGATGTTCGACGCGATCAACGAGGCGAACATCGAGATCGAGGAGCAGAACACCCAGCGGCGGGCCGCTCTCGAAGAGCTGAAGACCATCCCCTGGAAGGGCGCGGAGAACCGGGCTCGTCGGAAGTGGCTGAAGGCGTCCATCGATCAGATGCCCCCCTTCCGACGCATCACGGGGCTCAACACCCAGCCCCACATCAAGGCCACGCTCCGCGCCGCGCTGAACGTCGCCATCGCGCAGCAGCGCATGCCCAACTTCAACCCGGCCGAGCACGTCGAGCTGCTGCCGGGCACGAAGCCCAAGGCCCTGATCTGGACCCGGGAACGGATCGCACACTGGCTGGAGACCGGCGAGAAGCCCTCTCCGGTCATGGTCTGGACCCCGGAGCACACCGGGCAGTTCTTCGACCACGTCGAGGGCACCCGGCTGAAGACCATGTGGCGACTGATCGGCTTCCGGGGCATGCGGCGCGGGGAAGCCGTCGCTCCCCGCCTGGTCGACCACGACTACGAGAACGCGTCCCTGACCGTCGCGACCCAGCTTGTCCAGGACGGCTGGGAGGTCCTCGAAGGCCCGCCGAAGACCAACAGTGGCATCCGGGTCATCGCTCTCGACGAGGAGACCAACGAGGGACTCTACGCCCGGCGCCACCAACGGGAGGAAGAGCGCCACGAATGGGGGGCCGCATGGCAGGAGACCGGCCGGTTCTTCACGGAGGAAGACGGCTCCATCCTTCACCCGGGCAAGGTCTCCGACCTCTTCGACCGCCTCGTGGCGGAGATCGGCCTCCCGCCGGTCCGCCTCCATGACCTGCGGCACGGGGCTGCCACCCTCATGCTCGCCGCTGGCGTCGACATCAAGGTCGTCTCCGAGACACTCGGCCACAGCGATACCCGCATCACCCGGGACATTTACCAGGCCGTCCTGGACGACCTCGCCCGCGCCGCCGCCGAAGCCGTCGTCAAGCTCGTACCCCGAGCCCGCAGGGCGGCTCCGGCTCAGGCCATCAACACGGACACGCAGAGCGCCTGACGCTCACGAACCACGACGGGGCCGGTCAGCCAACGCTGACCGGCCCCGTCAGCGTGGGGGAACCGGCAGCGCCTACTCACGATTGGCGGTGGCTGGCTGACGCTCCTCGGGTTCCTGCTGAGCGGTGACAGGCGGCTCGCTGCCACCCCGGGCGAAGTCGAGCAGGTCCCTTGCCCGCAGCAGCGGCTCCGAGCGACCTCCCAGCTTCAACGGGAGGACCAAGGTGACGATGGTCAGGGGAGCCACCGCCTCCCCGGGGACGCCCACCGCCGACAGGAGGCAGGCGAGGGCGGAGGCGAGAACGACGCCGAGAGCAGCGAGACCGGCCGCCCGCTTGCGCGGCTCGCTCTGAGCCACCTGCGGCGACGGCAGGAGGCTTTCCGGGAGCAGGTTCTGCGGGGTGCCGGCGCACAGACCGTGCAGAACGGTGACCAGTTTCCCGGCGAGTGCGTCCACGGCGTCCCCCTCACCGCGCTGCACGCGCCGCGCGTCCCAACGCAGCGCTTCCCGGACCCTCTTCGCGTGCTCGACGGTTGCGGCCCGCTCCTGCCGCACGTGGTACTTCTTCGCTCGATGCACCAGGACGGCCGCCACCCCGTCGACCGCACCGGCCAGCCGGGACGGGCTAGCCTCCTGGCGCCGGACCCGGTGTGCGGTGATCAGCGCGTTGCACACCATCCTGGTTACCGGCAGTCCCAGGCGGGGTCCATAGACGCGCGCAGCGCCACCGACGGCGGTCAGAGCGAAGAGCAGCACTGCGGCAACGGTCGTGATCAGCGCGGTCAGCCCTGGGATCTTCCCGTCCGCGGCATGCGCGTCCAGGGTGGTGAGGTTGAAGAGGATGAGCGCGGGACAGCCGATGACGACGGCTGTTGCCGTAGCGAGCACCTGTGCCTTCAGCAGCCGCTCTCGCAGCGCCGCGCGAAGAGCGAAGGGCAGCCGGAACTCCGCCATGGCTTCCTCCAGCCGGGGCCGCATCCGCAACCGGCCTCCGAGTGCGTGCGGAGCACCACGGCGACGTCGCCGCCGCAGCACCACCCACACGTACGCCATGTAGGCCCACCGCACCAACGTCGGTGCAACCAGCAGGCCGTAGACGGCACCCCCCATCATCCAGGCGAGGTCGGTCGCAAGCGGGTCCTGCAGTTGTTCTGCCCGGCTCATTCGCCACCCCAGTCCGTACAGGCCGGTGCCACCCGGCTTCCCGGCTTCGGATCAACAGAGCGGGAACGGACGGTTTCTTGTCAGGGTTCCACAAGAGCCGTCACGCCGGAGAGCAACCGTCCACGGCACACCGTGTCCAACTCCCGGCACACGCGCTGCACGCTCGTCCAACCCTTGTCCAATCAGGGCTCACGCAGACATAGGACGATCACCCAGCCAGAACTTGATCCGACTCCGGAACATGAAAAACCCCAGGTCACGGCGAGTGAGTCCTGGGGTTCTTCCGAGCCGCCTTCGGGATTCGAACCCGAGACCTACGCATTACGAGTGCGTTGCTCTGGCCAGCTGAGCTAAGGCGGCGCGCCGCGTTGCCGGGATGGCGTTTGCGGCGTCGCCAAGTCTACACAGGTCCGAGGGGTGCTCCGTACGCGGTGCGGGGAGGGGGCGGGAGCCGGGCTCAGGTGCAGGTTTTGTGGCGGGTGGGGGGTGTGGCTTTGAGGAGGTAGGTGTTGATGGCGGTGTCGATGCAGGTGCTGCCGCGGCCGTACGCGGTGTGGCCGTCGCCGTTGTAGGTGAGGAGGCGGCCGGAGGCGAGCTGGGTGGCCAGGCCGCGGGCCCAGCGGTAGGGGGTGGCGGGGTCGCGGGTGGTGCCGACCACGACGATGGGGGCCGCGCCCCTGGCCTCGATGCGGTGGGGGCGGCCGGTGGCCGGGCGGGGCCAGTAGGCGCAGTTCAGGGCGGACCAGGCCAGGCCCCGACCGAAGACGGGGGACGCCTTCTCGAAGGCGGGGACCGCCTCGCGGACGTCGTCCGGGCCGTGGAAGGCGGCGGGGAGGTCCAGGCAGTTGACGGCGGGGTTGGCGAACATGAGGTTGGCGTAGCCGCCCTTGCTGTTCCGTTCGAAGTAGTGGTCCGAGAGGGCCAGCAGGGCGCTGCCGTCGCCCTTGCCGGCGGATTTCAGGGCCGTACGGAGCTGGGGCCAGCCGCTCTGGTCGTACATCACGGAGATCACGCCGGTGGTCGCCAGGCTCTCGGTGAGGCGGCGGGGGCCGGAGGTGCGGAGCGGGTGCTGGTCGGTGCGGTCGAAGAGCGCCTTCAGGCGGCGGCCCGCGTCCGCGGGGCTCTTGGTGCCGAGGGGGCAGCCCTTGCGCTTGACGCAGTCCTTGGCGAACGAGGTGAACGCGGTCTCGAAGCCCCCGGTCTGCTCGCGGTTCATGCGCTCCGCGTCCAGCGAAGGGTCCATCGCCCCGTCGAGGACCACGCGGCCGACGCGGCTCGGGTAGAGGCCGGCGTAGGTGGCGCCGAGGAGGGTGCCGTACGACGCGCCGACGTAGCTGAGCTTCCCATCGCCGAGCGCGGCCCGCAGTACGTCCATGTCGCGGGCGGCCTCGATGGTGGAGACATGGCCCAGGATGCGGCCGGAACGGGTCTCGCAGCCTCGGCCGAACTTCTTGTACGCCGCCACCAGGCGGGCCTCCTCGGCCCTGTCGTCCGGGGTCTGGTCGGTCGCCGTGTACTCGTCCATCTGCCGGTCTGACAGGCAGGTGACGGGTTGGCTGGCCGCCACTCCGCGCGGGTCCACCGCGACCATGTCGTACCGGGCCCGGACGGAGGCCGGATAGCCGATCCCCGCGTACTGCTGGAGGTACCCGATGGCCGAGCCGCCGGGGCCGCCGGGGTTGACCAGCAGCGAGCCGAGCCGCTTCCCCGGGCTTGTCGCCTTTTTACGGGCCACAGCGAGCTTCACGTCATCGCCGGCCCCCGGCCGGGTGTAGTCGAGCGGGACCTCCATCGTGGCGCACTCGAACCCGCGCGCCCGGCACGCGTGCCAGGTCAGCCCCTGTCCGTAATACGGCCTCAGGGCGGCCGGCGGTGTCGCCGGCAGCGGCCGGAGCGGCGTGACCTCGTCCTGCGCGAAGCCGACGGCCTTGCCCTGCTGGGACGCGGAGCTGCCCGTCGTGCAACCGGAGATCAGGAGGGCGGCGACCGCCGCGACGGTACCGGAGGTGCGGAGCAGGCGGCTGCTGGTCATCGGCTGATCCCTTGCCCTTGCCGTGGTCGATTCGAACGCACTTGGTGACCAAGCACATTCGGAGCGTATCGGGCAAAGTGCGGTGAGCCTCCGCTCCACGGTCGTTTACGCCTCGTACGAGTGAGACCGGCAGCGGGGAGAGGTGCTCAGCCGGCTCTCAGGGACATCGTCATGGACTCCACCGCCAAAAGCGGTGCCACGTTACGGTCCAGGGCGCGGCGGCACGCGATCACCGACTCGATGCGGCGCAGCGTCTGCTCCGGCTTCGTCGCCGACGCGATGCGCTCGACCGCGGCCCGTACGTCCGTATTGGCCAGGGCCACCCGTGAGCCGAGCTGAAGCGCCAGCACGTCGCGGTAGAAGCTCATCAGGTCGATCAGCGCGAGATCGAGACTGTCGCGCTGGGTGCGGGTCGAGCGGCGCTTCTGGCGGTCCTGGAGCTCCTTCATGGCGCCCGCCGTGCCACGCGGGAGGCGGCCCCCGGTGCCCGACGCCGCGCCGAGCGCCGCGCGCAGTTCCTCCGTCTCCTTCGCGTCGACGTCCTCGGCCACCTGTTTGGCGTCCTCCCCCGCCGCGTCCAGCAGCTCCTGCGCGGCTTTGAGGCAGCCGCCGACATCGTCCACGCGCAGCGGCAGTTTGAGCACGGCCGCGCGGCGGGCGCGGGCCCGCTCGTCCGTGGCCAGGCGGCGGGCGCGGCCGATATGGCCCTGGGTGGCGCGGGCCGACTGGGCGGCCAGTTCGGGTTCGATGCCGTCGCGCCGGACCAGGACTTCGGCCACGGCGTCGACCGGGGGCGTACGGAGCGTGAGGAGGCGGCAGCGGGAGCGGATGGTGGGCAGCACGTCCTCCAAAGAGGGCGCGCACAGCAGCCATACGGTGCGGGGCGCGGGTTCCTCGATGGCCTTCAGGAGCACGTTGCCCGCGCCCTCGGTCAGCCGGTCCGCGTCCTCCAGGACGATCACCTGCCAGCGGCCGCCCGCGGGCGACAGCTGGGCGCGGCGCACAAGGGCTCGGGTCTCCTTGACGCCGATGGACAGGAGGTCCGTCCGGACGATCTCGACATCGGCGTGCGTGCCGACGATCGTGGTGTGGCAGCCGTCGCAGAAACCGCAGCCCGGCGCGGCGCCCAGTGCCCGGTCGGGGCTGACGCACTGGAGGGCGGCGGCGAAGGCGCGGGCGGCGGTGGAACGCCCCGAGCCCGGGGGGCCGGTGAAGAGCCAGGCGTGGGTCATCTTGGACGCGGTGATCTCTTGCGCGGAGCGGTCGGCCGCGGTGGTGACGAGCCGGTCCGCGTCGCCGGCGGCATCGGCGAGCTGCGCCGTCACTTGGTCCTGGCCGACCAGGTCGTCCCACACCGCCATGCTGTCCTCCGCGCCGTTTGCCCTGCGGCTACCCATTGTGGGTCATGGGTCCGACAGTCCGGCCCGCGGCGGCGGGAGCGCGGCCTGAGTAAGGGGCACAAGTAAGGGGCGGAGCGCCATGCGCCCCCCCTTACACATCACCGACTCAGTGGCCCCTGCGCCGGTCTTCGTCCTGCCCGCCGAGGAGTTCGTCCGCGAGCGTGGGCAGATCGTCGAGCGGGGTCTCCTCCGCCCACTCCGGACGGCGCCGCTTCCGGTCGCCGTACCCTTCCTGCGACGACTGGGCCGCCTGGGACGGCTGGGACGGCTGTGTCCCCCACGATGACTGGGGTGGCTGGGGCGCACGTGCCCCCTGCCCCTGGTGGCCTCGTCCCTGCGATGCCCGCTGCTGCGCCGGCTGGTCCGGGCCCACCTGCGGAAGCTCCCGCGTCCGCTCGTTCTCCGACTCCGGGGAGACGGGACGCGACCCCTCGCTCCCCGGCCGGAAGAGCCACGGCGGCACCCGGTCGGCCGGGTCCGCCGACCGCTCGGGACGGACCGGCGGGAGCACCGCCGTCTCATCCATCGCGCCCTGCGGCGGCTGCGGCAGTACGGCCGTCTCCTCCGAGTCCGACGGACCGGAACCGGAAGTGCCGGAACCGGAAGTACTGGAACCACCCGAACTACCGGCGGGGCCGTCCCCCTCCGGCCGCACGGCCGGCAGCACCGCCGTCTCGTCCATCGGCCGCGCTTCGCCATCGGCATCCGTACGCGAATCCGTCCGGGAATCCGCCCGCGACGACCCTGCCCGAGGATCCACCCGCGGCGTCTCCACCGTCTGCGTCTTCTCCGAGTCCGAGTCCGAACCCGAATCCGAGCCCGGCCCCGAGCCCGAATCCCGCGAATCCGGAGCCACCCGCACAGCCGGCGTCTCAACAGTCGGAGCATCCGTCTCCGGACCCGCCGGACCCACCGGACCCGCCGGACCAGTCGCGGCCTCCGAGACCTCCGAGACCTCCGGCACCTTCCGAGCCGCCGCCTCAGCGGCCGCCACCCGCGCCTGCTCCGCCCGGAGCAGCGCCTCCTCGGCCTTGCGCTGCTTCTCCAAGCGGCGCACCTCCGCTTCGGCGCGCAGCCGCGCCTCCTCCTCGTGCTGCTTGCGCAGGCGTTCCTGCTCAGCGGCGCGGGCGCGCTCCTCCGCCTCGCGGCGCTTGCGCTCCTCCTCGGCCTTGCGGGCCGCCTCCTCCTCCGCCTTACGGGCCTCCTCGGCCTGGCGCTCGGCTTCGAGGCGGCGGGCCTCTTCGAGTTCGCGGCGCTTGCGCTCCTCCTCCTCGGCGCGGAGCTTGGCGAGCTGCTCCTGGCGCTCGCGCTCCAGCCGCTCCTCCTCGGCCTTGCGGGCCGCCTCTTCCTCCGCCTTGCGGCGAGCCTCCTCTTCCGCGGCCTTGCGGGCCTCTTCCTGGGCCGTGATCTCGGATTCCGAGAGCGGGAGAAGGTGGTCGAGCCGGTGCCGTACGACCGTGGTCACCGACTCCGGTTCCTGCCCGGCGTCGACGACGAGGTAGCGGGAGGGGTCCGCGGCGGCCAAGGCGAGGAAGCCGGACCGTACCCGCTGGTGGAACTCGGGGGGCTCCGACTCCAGCCGGTCCGGCGCCTCGGTGAACCGCTCGCGCGCCGTCTCCGGCGACACGTCCAGCAGCACCGTCAGGTGCGGCACGAGACCGTCGGTCGCCCAGCGCGAGATACGGGCGATCTCGGTCGGGGACAGGTCGCGGCCGGCGCCCTGGTAGGCGACGGAGGAATCGATGTAGCGGTCGGTGATGACGACGGCGCCGCGCTCCAGGGCGGGGCGGACGAGGCTGTCGACGTGTTCGGCGCGGTCCGCCGCGTACAGGAGCGCCTCGGCACGGTCCGAGATCCCGGCGGAGGAGACGTCGAGGAGGATCGAGCGAAGCCGCTTGCCCATCGCGGTCGCGCCCGGCTCGCGCGTGACGACCACCTCGTGGCCCTTGCCGCGGATCCACTCGGCGAGCGCCTCCACCTGCGTGGACTTGCCGGCGCCGTCGCCCCCTTCAAGGGCGAGGAAGAAGCCGGTGCCGGACGGGGCCTGCACCGGGTCGCCGCCGCGCAGCACGTCGAGCAGATCGCGCCGGAACCGGACACCGTGCCGGTCGTCGGTCTTGCCGAGCACGAGCGCCGCGACAGGCAGCAGCAGCGCGCCCACGAGCATCAGGGTGAACGCCGCGCCGCCGTGCGCGAAGACGAAGCTGCCGCTGATGAGCCGGTGCGGCCCGATGGCGGCGGCCAGCACCGGGGCGACGACGGCGCTGAGCGCCATGGCCACCCGGACCACCGCGTGCAGATGCTCGGTCGTACGGGCCCGCCGCCCCTCCTCGGTCTCCTGGTCCAGGAGCGCGTGGCCGGTCCCAGCGGCGACGCCGGACGCGACGCCCGCCAGCAGGATCAGCAGCAGGACCGTCGTCGTGTCGGGCACCAGGCCCGCCACGAGCATCGCGAGGCCGGTCAGCGCGACGGCGAGCGCCAGCAGCCGACGGCGGGAGAAGCCGGGCAGGATCTTGGTCGCGCTGCGGATACCGATGACGGGGCCGCCGGACAGCGCGAGGACGAGCATCCCGTAGGCGACCGGGCCGCCGCCGAGGTCGATGGCCTGGAGCGCGGCGACGGCGACGGCCGCGGCGATCGCGCCCGCGATGGCCGCGCACGCCAGCACCAGCACCGGGATCGCGCCCGTACGGCCCCGGTCGGGGCCCTCCGCGGTCTTGGGGCGGCGCATTCCTTCGAGCGGGGAGCGCGCGCGGGGGGTCTGCGCGCCGGGGAGGTTCAGGAGGTAGAGGATCGAGACGGAGGCCGCGAACAGTCCGGCGGCCACGTACGAGCCGATGGCCGCCTGGTGGGTGTCGAACCAGTCGACGCCCGTACCGATCAGCTTCCCGATGAGCGAGACGACGACGAGCGCCGCCCCGGCGATGGGCAGCGAGACGAAGCTCGTACGGAGCGAGAGCCGCCGCAGCGCGTCGTAGTGGTCCGGCAGCGGCCGTACGGCCGCGCCCTCGGGGGGCGGGGACGGCAGCAGCGCGGGGGCCGCGCCGTCCTTGGCGACGGTCCAGAAACGTTCGGCCACCCCGACGAGGAACGCCGTGACCAGCAGCCAGGCGAACGCGCTGTCGGGGGTCAGATCGGCCCACAGGGGGGCGACGATCAGCAGCGCGAGCCGGACGCCGTCCGCGCCGATCATGGTCCAGCGGCGGTCGAGCGGACCGCTTGGCGAGATCAGTGCGGAGAGCGGTCCGAGCAGGACCGCGCCGAAGAGCAGCGTCGCGAGCAGCCGCGCGCCGAAGACGGCGGCGACCGCGAAGGCCGCACCCCGATAGCCACCTCCCAGGGAACCGTGGGTGACAGCCGCCTGGAGCGACAGAAGGACAAGGACAAGAAGGGCGAGTGAGTCCCCGACACCACCGACGAACTGGGCGCTCCACAACCGCTTCAGCGGGGGGATGCGCAGCAGTGCCCGCACGGCGCGCTCGCGGGAGTCCGCTGCTAGGGCGCCGGATGTGGGGGTCACGACCGTTGGCTGCTCGGCACGCGTCATCCTGCCAGCCTATCCGCAGCGCGCGGATCTACGCGGCCTGCCCGAACAGGTGACCGGGATACGGAAACCGGCCATTCTGGCGGCCATCAGGCCGAAACACCCGCTTGTCCCGCCCCGCTCGCCTCGGCCTGCCCGACGCGCGCCGAGGCGCCCCGGACCCCTCGTCCGGCCCCGCACAACGCCGCGGCCCGCCCCCACCGCCCTGCGGTGGGAACGGGCCGTCGTACACCCGGGCGCTCAGCCGAACGGACCTCAGTCCTCCGCGGCCGTCGCCTTGACGGTGGCCTTCTTCGCGGGTGCCTTCTTCGCCGCGGTCTTCTTCGCCGCCGCCGTCGTCGTCTTCTTGGCGGCCGTCTTCTTCGCCGGGGCGGCCTTCTTCGCGGCCGTCGCCTTCTTGGCCGGGGCCTTCTTCGCCGCCTTCTTGGCGGTCTTCTTGGCCGGGGCCTTGGCGCGCTTCTCCGCCAGGAGCTCGTACCCGCGCTCAGGCGTGATCGTCTCGACCTCGTCGTCGCGGCGCAGCGTCGCGTTCGTCTCGCCGTCCGTCACGTACGCGCCGAAGCGGCCGTCCTTGACCACCACCGGCTTCTCGCTGACCGGGTCGGTGCCCAGCTCCTTGAGCGGCGGCTTGGCGGCGGCCCGCCCGCGCTGCTTGGGCTGCGCGTAGATGGCGAGCGCCTCGTCGAGGGTGATGGTGAAGAGCTGCTCCTCACGCTCCAGGGAGCGCGAGTCCGTGCCCTTCTTCAGATACGGGCCGTAGCGGCCGTTCTGCGCGGTGATCTCCACGCCCTCGGCGTCCTTGCCGACGACGCGCGGCAGCGACATCAGCTTGAGCGCGTCCTGGAGGGTCACCGTGTCGAGGGACATGGACTTGAAGAGCGAGGCGGTGCGCGGCTTGACCGCGTTCTTGCCGGTCTTCGGAGTGCCCTCGGGCAGCACCTCGGTCACGTACGGGCCGTAGCGGCCGTCCTTGGCGATGATCTCGTGCCCGGACTCCGGGTCCGTGCCCAGCTCGAAGTCGCCGCTCGGCTTCGCGAGCAGTTCCTCCGCGTACGCGACGCTCAGCTCGTCGGGCGCCAGGTCGTCGGGCACGTCCGCCCGCTGGTGGTCCTCGGAATCCTTCTCGCCGCGCTCCACGTACGGGCCGTACCGCCCGACGCGCAGCATGATGCCGTCGCCGACCGGGAAGGAGGAGATCCCTCGGGCGTCGATCGCCCCGAGGTCGCTGACCAGCTCCTTGAGGCCGCCGAGGTGGTCGCCGTCGCCGTTGCCCGCGTCAGCCGCGCCGCCCGCGCCGGCCGCGCCGCCGTCCGCGCCCTTCCCGAAGTAGAAGCGCTTGAGCCACGGCACGGCCTGGGCCTCACCGCGCGCGATGCGGTCGAGGTCGTCCTCCATGGAGGCGGTGAAGTCGTAGTCGACGAGCCGGCCGAAGTGCTTCTCCAGCAGGTTGACCACGGCGAAGCTCAGGAAGGACGGGACGAGCGCCGTGCCCTTCTTGAAGACGTAGCCGCGGTCGAGGATGGTCCCGATGATCGAGGCGTACGTCGAGGGGCGGCCGATCTCCCGCTCTTCGAGCTCCTTGACGAGCGACGCCTCGGTGTAGCGGGCCGGGGGCTTGGTGGAGTGGCCGTCGGCCGAGATCTCCTCGGCGCTCAGCGCGTCGCCCTCGGCGACCTGCGGCAGCCGGCGCTCGCGGTCGTCGAGCTCGGCGTTGGGGTCGTCGGCGCCTTCGACGTACGCCTTCATGAAGCCGTGGAAGGTGATCGTCTTGCCGGACGCGCTGAACTCGGCGTCCCGGCCGTCGGAGCTCGTGCCGCCGATCTTCACGGTGACGGAGTCGCCGACCGCGTCCTTCATCTGGGAGGCCACGGTCCGCTTCCAGATCAGCTCGTACAGCTTGAACTGATCGCCGCGCAGGCCCGTCTCGGCCGGAGTGCGGAAACGATCACCCGAAGGGCGGATCGCCTCGTGCGCCTCCTGCGCGTTCTTGACCTTCCCGGCGTACGTACGCGGCTTGTCCGGCAGGTAGGAGGACCCGTACAACTGCGTGACCTGCGCCCGCGCGGCCTGCACGGCCGTGTCGGAGAGGGTGGTCGAGTCCGTACGCATATAGGTGATGAAGCCGTTCTCGTACAGCTTCTGGGCCACCTGCATCGTGGACTTCGCGCCGAAGCCCAGCTTGCGCGACGCCTCCTGCTGGAGGGTCGTCGTACGGAACGGCGCGTACGGCGAGCGGCGGTACGGCTTCGACTCGACGGACCGCACCGCGAACGCGGTGTCCGCGAGGGCCGCGGCCAGCGCGCGGGCGTTCGTCTCGTCGAGGTGCAGGACCTGCGAGCCGTCCTTGAGCGTGCCGGTCGACCCGAAGTCGCGGCCCTGGGCGACGCGGCGGCCGTCGACGGTGGTGAGGCGGGCGGCCAGGGTGCTCGGGTCGCTCGCGTCGCCGGGCCGGCCGGTGGCGAACGTGCCGGTCAGGTCCCAGTACTCGGCGGAGCGGAAGGCGATGCGCTCGCGCTCCCGCTCGACGACGAGCCTCGTCGCGACCGACTGGACACGGCCCGCGGACAGCCGCGGCATGACCTTCTTCCACAGGACCGGCGAGACCTCGTAGCCGTAGAGGCGGTCGAGGATGCGGCGGGTCTCCTGGGCGTCGACGAGCTTCTTGTTGAGCTCGCGCGGATGGGCGACGGCGTCGCGGATCGCGTCCTTGGTGATCTCGTGGAAGACCATCCGGCGGACCGGGACCTTGGGCTTGAGCACCTCCTGGAGGTGCCAGGCGATCGCCTCGCCCTCCCGGTCCTCATCCGTGGCGAGGAAAAGTTCGTCGGACTCGGCCAGCAGCTCCTTGAGCTTCTTGACCTGATCCTTTTTGTCGTGGTTCACGACATAGATGGGCTGGAACTCGGCGTCCACGTTCACACCGAGGCGGGCCCATGACTCGCCCTTGTACTTGGCCGGGACCTCGGCGGCCCCGTTCGGCAGGTCGCGGATGTGCCCGACGCTCGCCTCGACGACATATCCGGGGCCGAGGTAACCCTTGATCGTCTTCGCCTTGGCAGGCGACTCGACGATGACGAGTCGGCGGCCGCCGTGTGCGGTCTCGCTGGTCGGGGACAACTTCGCTCTTCTCTCCGGTCGACACTCGGTGTAGGCGCTGCGGTGACGCTGCGGAGTGTGACGGTACATCCCGCCCCCGTGTCAAACGGAAAAAGCCCGCAACGCCACTCGAACGGTAACCCGACAAGCGTCCTGTCTGCCGCCCGGACCGGCACACGGCTGACGGACAGAGCCCGGCGGGGCCGACCGGCAGAGCCCGGCGGCAGCGGTTCGCATCAGCCAAGGGTCCGGCGCGGAGCCGGAGCCCGGGCCTGGCCAGGGGCCGCGGACCGGCCGACTCCGGATCGGGCGGGGGCGGCGGACGGGCGCTCAGGCGTACGGGCAGGTCAGGCGTACGACCGTGGGTGCGGCCATTTGTGCGAGGAGGGTTCGGCCGGGATTCCGGTCGGAGGCCGCCGCTCTCTCCAGAAGCGCAAGCGCTCACGCCCGTACGTGCTCCTGTTCCTCACGCGCTCGCGCCGAGGTCCGGCCGGCATGCGACCGGCGAAGCCGCCCCGCGCCCTGGCCGGATCAGCCGGACCGAAATGCCCGGCAAACCACCGAGCGCGCGTCCACACCTCCCGGCACGGTGGCGTAACTCATATCGCCCACCAGTGATACGCGCCCTTCTCCCCTCCCCCGCCGAGCCCCTGCGAGCGCCCCGGGGCACCTCTCAGGCGCTCGGCGGGGGCACCCCTCTCAGGCACCCCTCTCAGGCGCCCCCGCCGAGCGTTCAGGCCGCCGGGCCCAGCGGAGTCAAGAACCCCTGTTCGACCAGGAGTCGAATGGACTCCGGAGTACGGTCCCGGAGCAATACCGGGTCCTCCTCCATGAGTTGCGCGATGGCATCGAGGATGCGGCCCGCGCTGAGCGTCCCGTCGCAGACCCCCGCGAATCCCGCGCCCACCGTGTCCACCTTCGTCGCCCGCCGCATGCCCCGGTTCTGACGGAGCACCACATGCTCGGGGTCCTCCGCGCCGGGCGCGCCGACCTGCTCCTGCGCGACCTCCGCCGCGAGGTGGAACCGCGCCGCGAGCAGCGCCGCGTCATCGTGCGAGCGCAGGAAGTCCTGCCGCTCGAAATGCGCCCGTACGGCCTCCCCCAGCGGCTGCTCGACCGGGTGCGGCCACTCCTCGGCCACGATGGACGGTTGGTCGGCGCCGGACTTGCGCAGCGTGATCCAACCGAAGCCGACCCCCTTGGTCTTACGGGCCTCGAACTCGTCCAACCAGGCGTCGTACCGCGCGGCGTACTCGGCGGGGTCCGCGCGGTGGTCGCCCCCGTCGCGCAGCCACAGCTCCGCGTACTGCGTCACGTCCTGCACCTCGCGCTGCACGATCCACGCGTCGCAGCCGCTCGGCACCCAGGAGGAGAGCCGCTCCCGCCAGTCCTCGCCCTCCACGTGCTGCCAGTTGGCGAGCAGCTGGCAGTAGCCCCCGTCATTGAGGTGCTCGGCGGACCGGCGCACAAGCGTGCGGCACAGGTCGTCCCCGGCCATACCGCCGTCGCGGTAGGTGAGCCGCGCGCCGGGCGAGATGACGAAGGGCGGGTTGGAGACGATCAGATCGAACGTCTCGTCGCCGACCGGCTCGAAGAGCGAGCCCTCGCGGAGGTCGGCGGCGGGCGCGCCGGAGAGGGCGAGGGTGAGCCGCGCGACGTGCAGGGCGCGGGGGTTGAGGTCGGTGGCGGTGACCCGGGTGGCGTGTTGGGCGGCGTGCAGGGCTTGGATGCCGGAGCCCGTGCCGAGGTCGAGGGCGCGCTCGACGGGCGTACGGACGGTGATCCCGGCGAGCGTGGTGGACGCGCCGCCGATGCCCAGCACCAGTTGTGAACGGTCGACGCCGGACGTATCGGCGAGGCCGCCGGCGCCGCCGACCGCACAGCCCAGGTCGGCGACGACCCACCAGTCCTGCCCCTCCGGCCCGCCGTACGGACGCACGTCGACCGTCGCCCGTACGTCGGCGCCCTCCCTGGTCAGCCAGCCGTCGATGAGGCAGTCCTCGACGGGGAGGGCGGCGGCGGCCCGCTCGTACGGCACGGGGCGCTGGAGGAGGAAGAGTCTGACGAGCGTGTCCAGCGGGCTCTCGCCACGGGTGGCCCGCAGCGCGGGCACGGTCTCGCTGCGGGCGAGCGCGGCGTAGGCGGGCGCGCCGAGCAGGTCGAGGAGGCCGTCGGCGGTGAAGGCGGCGGCGAGGAGTGCCTCGCGCAGGCGGTCGGTGCGCGCGGGGCCGGCGGCGGGAAGGCGGTGCGTACTCACGGGACCCATTGTCGGGGGCACCACTGACAATTGGCGACAGCCCGGCGCCACGCCCGCGCGGGGCGGTGCGACCGGGCTGCCGACAAGCGTCCGGTGGGCTCTCCGCGGAGCAGGCGCACGGCCCTACACACGGAGACGCCCGCGAGCTCGTAGCCCTTCCGAGCTCGCGGACGCCCCGAGCCCGTAGGCGTCCCAAGCTCGTAGACATCCCAAGCTCGCAGGCGCCCTGAACTCGCGGCCGCCTCGAACTCTCAGCCGCTCCGAGCTCTCGGCCGCTCCGAGCTCTCGGCCGCTACTTCTTCGAAGCGGAGGGGGAACCGGAGGGGGACGCGGAAGTCGACGTCTTGCGGCAGCCGGGCTGCTTCTTCATCGCCTCGCCGACATCACCCGCTTGGAGCTTCTTCAGCGCGTCCTCACTCTTGTCGTTGAGCTTGCGGAGGTTCCCGACGATGCCGTTGAGGCCGTCGGCGAACTTCTGCTTGTCGGAGGTGTTCAGACCGGCTACCTGCTTCTTCAGGCCCTCGTAGGCCGCGGAGAGGTTGTTGAGCGACTTGACGGCGTTCTTCTGGGTGGTGTCGCCGTCCTTGACGGGCGGCGCTCCCGCGCTGTCGATCGACGTGGCGAGCGACTTGTAGGCGTCGGCGTTGTCCTGGAAGGCTGCCAGGTCGGTCTGCTGGATCTTCTTGGAGTCTGTTTCCAGCTGTACCGACGCGATCGCGCTGTTGGCGTCCAAGACCTTCTTGACCTGGGGCTGCATCTGACCGCAGACCTTCTTGGCCCAGTCGTCGAGCTTCTTGTTCCCGTCGTCGCCGCCGCAGCCGGTCAGCATTAGTACGAGCGCCGCACTGCCGGACAGCGCGGCCACAAGTTTCTTGTTCACCGGATCGGTCCCTTCCATGGCCTTCGGCCCCGGAACTTACACGTCCAAGGTGTGAAGGCCATGAGCCGAGCGCCCGGCACGATGGCTTTTATAGCCATTTGCACCAAGCTGGCCGTGGCGTTCGCCGCACCTGAGCCAGCGGCCGGGCCACGTGACCGAGCCGGTAGCGGGGTTCCGCACCCGAGCCCGTAACGGGGGTTCCGTACGCGAGCCCGTAGCCCGCCCGTACCGGCGCCCGTACCGGCATCCGCGCCGCGGCGGAAACGCGGACGGGCGGACGGTGCGCCCGCGCGCACCACCCGCCCGTCCCTTCGCGAGAAGATTCCGCCGTCAGGACACCACCGCGGGATCGACGGTGGTCGCCACCCGTTCGGCGCCGTCCTCTTCCTCGCCCACGGTGATGCTGCGCCGCTTGGACACGTACACCGCGACGACGATCACCACGATGGCCACCCCCGCGACGCCGGCCCGCAGGCCCGCGTTGGCGTTGTCGCCGTAGCTGAACTTCACCACCGCCGGCGCGATGAGCAGCGCCACCAGGTTCATCACCTTCAGCAGCGGGTTGATCGCCGGTCCGGCCGTGTCCTTGAACGGATCGCCGACCGTGTCGCCGATCACCGTCGCCGCGTGCGCCTCACTGCCCTTGCCGCCGTGGTGCCCGTCCTCGACCAGCTTCTTGGCGTTGTCCCACGCGCCACCGGAGTTGGCCAAGAAGACCGCCATCAGCGTGCCGGTGCCGATCGCGCCCGCGAGATACGAGCCCAGCGCGCCGACGCCGAGTGAGAAGCCGACCGCGATCGGGGCCATGACGGCGAGCAGGCCGGGCGTGGCGAGCTCGCGCAGCGCGTCCTTGGTGCAGATGTCGACGACGCGCCCGTACTCCGGCTTCTCGGTGTAGTCCATGATCCCGGGGTGCTCGCGGAACTGCCGCCGCACCTCGTAGACCACCGCGCCCGCCGACCGCGACACCGCGTTGATCGCCAGCCCCGAGAACAGGAAGACGACCGCGGCCCCGAGCACGAGCCCGACCAGGTTGTTGGGCTGTGAGATGTCCAGGCTCAGGCCCATCTCACCGGCCTTCGCGTGCACCTCGCCGACCGCCGTGGCGATCGCGTCGCGGTACGAGCCGAAGAGCGCGGAGGCCGCCAGCACCGCTGTGGCGATGGCGATGCCCTTGGTGATCGCCTTGGTGGTGTTGCCCACCGCGTCGAGGTCGGTCAGCACCTGCGCGCCCGCGCCCTCGACGTCGCCGGACATCTCGGCGATGCCCTGCGCGTTGTCGGCGACCGGGCCGAAGGTGTCCATCGCGACGATGACGCCGACGGTGGTCAGCAGGCCCGTACCGGCGAGCGCGACCGCGAACAGCGCCAGCATGATCGAGGTGCCGCCGAGCAGGAAAGCCCCGTACACGCTGAGGCCGATCAGCAACGCCGTGTAGACCGCGGACTCCAGGCCGAGCGAGATCCCGGACAGCACGACGGTGGCGGGTCCGGTCAGCGAGGACTTGCCGATGTCCCGCACGGGGCGCCGGCTGGTCTCGGTGAAGTAGCCCGTGAGCTGCTGGATGAGGGCCGCGAGCACGATGCCGATGGCTACGGCGACGAGCGCCAGGACGCGCGGATTGCCCTCATGGGAGCGGATCGCGGCATCGGAGATGCCCTTGAGGTCCGCGTAGGTGGACGGCAGGTACACGAACACCGCGACCGCCACCAGCACCAGGGAGACGACGGCCGAGATGAAGAAGCCGCGGTTGATCGCCGTCATGCCGCTGCGGTCGGACCGGCGCGGCGCCACCGCGAAGATGCCGATCATCGCGGTGAGCACGCCGATCGCGGGGACCAGCAGCGGGAAGGCGAGGCCGGCGTCGCCGAAGGCGACCTTGCCGAGGATGAGGGCGGCCACGAGGGTCACGGCGTAGGACTCGAAGAGGTCCGCCGCCATGCCCGCGCAGTCGCCGACGTTGTCGCCCACGTTGTCCGCGATGGTCGCGGCGTTGCGCGGGTCGTCCTCCGGGATGCCCTTTTCGACCTTGCCGACGAGGTCCGCGCCGACGTCGGCGGCCTTGGTGAAGATGCCGCCGCCGACGCGCATGAACATCGCCAGCAGCGCGGCGCCGAAGCCGAAGCCCTCCAGGACCTTGGGGGCGTCGGCCGCGTAGACGAGCACTACGCAGGACGCGCCGAGCAGGCCCAGCCCTACGGTGAACATGCCGACGACGCCGCCCGTACGGAAAGCGATCTTCGTGGCTTTGTGCGCGACCTCGGTGAGGTCCTTGGCCGGTGCGCCCTCGGCGGGCGTCGCCTCACGGGCGGCCGCCGCGACCCGCACATTGCTGCGCACCGCGAGCCACATGCCGATATAGCCGGTGGCCGCCGAGAAGAGCGCGCCGATCAAGAAAAAGACCGAGCGCCCGATGCGCTGTGACCAGGTGTCCGCCGGCAACAGCATGAGCAGGAAGAACACGGCCACAGCGAAAATACTGAGGGTGCGCATCTGCCGGGCCAGATAGGCATTGGCGCCTTCCTGTACGGCCGCGGCGATCTCCTTCATGCTGTCCGTGCCCTGACCGGCGGCGAGCACTTGGCGCACCAGCACCACCGCGAGCGCCAGCGCCGCGATCGCGACCACCGCGATCACCATCACCAGCGTGCGGTTGTCGTCGGTCAGCTCTGCGGCCAGTGGGGTGGTGAAGCCGAGCTGATGAGGGGTAAAAGGCCCCGCCATTCGTCCTCCTTGACGTTTGGCACATGGGCGCGAAGCTGTTCTGCGACCGTAGAGAACGACCGCGGAACAGCCGCCACGCTCAGGCGTCCTGAGCTCAAGATGTGGACGGATTGTAGGGAGCCCAGCGAGATCAAAACAGTGCGCCGTGGAGGGAATTAGCCTGCACCTGGGAAGATCAAAAGGAGTACGCCCGCAAATTCGCCCGGACGAAGGAAAGTACGGAATTCACTGACGCACCGAAAATGATCTATAAAAGGATCTCAGAATCCTATGAACGCCCCTGATCAGAGGGGCCGGCGGCGTCCCCGCGACGAGGTCGCTCACGACGACCTGACGGGTGCGGCCGCCCAACGGGCCCCGCTGCCGGGCGGGGACGACTTCCGGACACACATCGCTGCCGGGCAGGTACAACTACCGGACAGACAGAGCCGCCGGACAGGTACGCCTTCCGGGCACGCACGACTGCCGGACGGGGCCGACGGCCCTGCCCGGCGTACGGTTCGCACTTCGGCGCACCGCAGCGGGCCAGGGGGATTCGGCGCCGCCACGGGGGTACGAGGCGCTACGGGCGTATGAAACACCGGGGACGGCGTACGAGGCCGCCGGGGGCGTACGAGACACCGGGGCATACGGGGCCGCCGAGGGCGTACTGAGCCGGGGCGTACGGCCGCGCTACGGAAGGCGGCGCCGCCTCTGCGGTGCCACCTCTACGGAAGGCGGCGCTACGGAAGTACGGAGGCCGGCGTCGTCGGCCAGGTCATGCGGATGAGGCCGCCGCTCTCGTCCGACGTCACCTCGACGTCGTCGACGAGGCCGCTGATCACGGCGAGACCCATTTCGTCGTCGCCCTCGGCGCCGGTCTCCTCCGGCACCACGGGCATCCGGGGCGCGCCGCCGTCGGCGCTCTCCCCGCGAGCCCCCGGCACCAGACCGGCGGAGGCACGGGGCGCGTCATCGCCGACCTCGATGGAGAACTTCTTCTCGTCCTCGATGAGCACGACCCGGACCGGGCTGGTCACCCCATAGGTGAGATGCAGCCCGACCGCGCGTGTGCACGCCTCTCCGACCGCGAGGCGCACCTCGTCCAGCACGGCCTCGTCGACCCCGGCCCGGCGCGCCACCGCAGCCGCCACGAGGCGAGCGGTACGGACGTGCTCGGGCAGGGCGCTGAAGAGCAGTTCGACGGTGGCCATGCCATCCCCCTCGGTCGTACGTGCCCTCTTCCCGCCTTCCGGAAAAGGGCGAACTCGCAGGGGGACCGGGCCTCGGCCCGGAACCCCGGCGCGGCAGTCTTCCTCCGGCAACCGTCAGTCGGTAGCCGACACCGCGTCATCCACCGAGGTGTGAATCGGGAACACCTTGGTCAGACCGGTGATACGGAAGATCTTCAGAATGCGCTCCTGATTGCACACCAGGCGCAGCGAGCCCTCATGGGCCCGCACTCGTTTCAAGCCACCGACCAGCACGCCGAGCCCGGTGGAGTCGAGGAAGTCGACGCCCTCCATGTCCACGACCAGGTGGTAACTACCGTCGTTGACAAGCTCGACCAGCTGCTCACGCAGCTTGGGCGCGGTGTATACATCAATCTCGCCACCGACCTCGACGACCGTTCGGTCGCCTACGGTCCGGGTCGACAGGGACAGGTCCACGGATCCTCCAGCACCTTGCATCGAGCGGTCGCCCCCCATGGATCGGCAGCCGCGATGGCATTCAATCACTTACCGGCAGGCGAGCACGACGCCTTGACGCCATTGTCCGTCATGCCGGTGACACACTCGGTGTCGATGGCCGCCGACCAACTCCCGCCGCGCGCGGGCGCACGCCCCTCTCCCCGCACGGTCCTGGACCGACTCGCCGCCGGGGCGGGCCGCGCTGCACGCATCACTCATACGGAGCACTTGCCCCCACGCGTCGGCCGTCATGCCCCCTGGCCTTCGCAGATCCGGCCGGAAGTGATCGATGCCATTCGGGCCGCCGGCATCGAGCGCCCCTGGGCCCACCAGGCGCGTATGGCCGAATACGCGCTGCGCGGCGAGTCCGTCGTCGTGGCCACCGGCACCGCGTCGGGCAAGTCCCTCGCCTACCTCGCGCCGGTCCTCAGCGCACTGCTCGACGGGTCCGAGGCGCCCAACGGGCGGGGCGCGACCGCCCTGTACCTCTCCCCCACCAAAGCGCTCGCGCACGACCAGCGGCGCGCCGTACGCGAACTCTCCGCCCCCCTCGGCACCCGCATCCGCCCCGCCGTCTACGACGGCGACACCCCGGTCGAAGAGCGCGAGTGGGTCCGCCAGTACGCGAACTACGCGCTCACCAACCCGGACATGCTCCACCGGTCCGTACTCCCCGCCCACCCCCGCTGGGCCTCCTTCCTGCGCGCCCTGCGCTATGTCGTCATCGACGAGTGCCACACCTACCGCGGCGTGTTCGGCTCCCACGTCGCCCAGGTCCTGCGCCGGCTGCGCCGCCTCTGCGCCCGCTACGGTTCACATCCCGTCTTCCTCCTCGCCTCCGCCACCTCCGCCGACCCGGCCCGCGCGGCGACCCGCCTGACCGGCCTGACAGTGGCGGAAATCACCGAGGACGCCTCCCCCCGGGGCGAACTCGTCTTCGCCCTGTGGGAGCCGCCGCTCACCGAACTCCACGGCGAGCAAGGCGCCCCCGTCCGCCGCACCGCCACGGCGGAGACCGCGGACCTGCTCACCGGCCTCGCCGTCCAGGGCGTCCGCACGGTCGCCTTCGTGCGGTCCCGGCGCGGCGCCGAGCTCATCGCCGTCATCGCCCAGGAGCGGCTCGCGGAAATCGACCACTCCCTCCCCCAGCGTGTCGCCGCCTACCGCGGCGGCTACCTCCCCGAAGAACGCCGCGCCCTAGAACGCGCCCTGCACACCGGCGACCTCCTCGGCCTCGCCGCCACCACCGCCCTCGAACTCGGCGTGGACGTCGCCGGCCTGGACGCCGTCCTCCTCACCGGCTACCCCGGCACCCGGGCCTCCCTGTGGCAGCAGGCCGGCCGCGCCGGGCGTACGGGCCAAGGAGCACTCGCCATCCTCGTCGCCCGCGACGACCCGCTGGACACCTACCTCGTCCACCACCCCGAGGCCCTCTTCCGGCAGCCCGTCGAGTCGACCGTCCTCGACCCGGACAACCCCTACGTGCTCGCCCCCCACCTCTGCGCCGCCGCAGCCGAACTCCCCCTCACCGAAAGCGACCTGGACCTCTTCGGCCCCGCCACCGCAGACCTCCTCCCCCAGCTCGAAGCCCGCAAGCTGCTCCGGCGCCGCGCCACCGCCTGGCACTGGACCCGCCGCGAGCGCGCCGCCGACCTCACCGACATCCGGGGCGAGGGCGGCAGCCCCATCCAGGTCGTCGAGACCGGCACCGGACGGCTCCTGGGCACGGTGGACGCCTCCGCCGCCCACACCGCCGTCCACGACGGCGCGGTCCACCTCCACCAGGGCCGTACGTACCTGGTGAAGCACCTGGACCTCGACGACTCGGTCGCCCTCGTCGAAGAGGCCGCCCCGCCCTACTCCACGACCGCCCGCGACACCACGGCGATCTCCATCCTGGAGACCACCACCGAGATCCCCTGGGGGGACGCCCGGCTCTGCTTCGGCTCGGTCGAGGTCACCAACCAGGTCGTCTCCTTCCTCCGCCGCAGACTCATCACCGGCGAGGTGCTCGGCGAGAGCAAACTGGACCTGCCGCCCCGCACCCTGCGCACTCGCGCCGTGTGGTGGACGGTCACCGAGGACCAACTCGACGACGCCCGCGTCCACCCCGATGCCCTCGGCGGCGCCCTGCACGCCGCCGAACACGCCTCCATCGGCATCCTCCCGCTCTTCGCCACCTGCGACCGCTGGGACATCGGCGGCGTCTCCGTCCCCCTCCACCCGGACACCCTGCTGCCGACGGTGTTCGTCTACGACGGCCACCCCGGCGGCGCGGGTTTCGCGGAACGCGCCTTCCATACGGCCGCCCGCTGGCTCACCGCCACCCGCGAGGCCATCGCCGCCTGCGAGTGCGACTCCGGCTGCCCGTCCTGCATCCAGTCCCCCAAGTGCGGCAACGGCAACGACCCCCTGGACAAGAAGGCCGCCATCCGGCTCCTGGCGACCCTCCTGAAGGCCGCCCCGCCCCAGGCGGGCTGAGCTTCCGTCAGGCCCAGGGCCGGGCCTCTCCCTGACAGCTCTTGAAGCCAGACCGGAAGGGACGCGCTCGCCGAGTCGTTCGGCACCTCACAAGGCGGCTTGCGCCACCCCGATCGGCCACCGGACGGCCGGCCAAGAACCATCAGAGACGGCCATGCCTCCGTCAGGCCCCCGCCGCCCGCCCGACGGGCGGGCCCGACGCCCGTCAGTGGGTCCCACCGCCTGTCGCGGGCCCCGCACGGGCCCGCACCCGCGGTGCGTACGGCCCCGCCCGGGCCTCGGCCACCACGTCCGACACCTCCCCTCGCACCACGCACCGCACGACTTCCGCGCCCTGCGCCCCGGCCACCCGCCGCGCGAGAGCGCACGCCACCGCCTCGCCCTCCAGGGCGTGGTCCGCCGCGGCCAGCGCCGCCAGGTCCGCCGCCCCACCGGCCCGGTGGCGGGCCAGCATCACCTGGCCCATGACCAGCACCGCCGCGAACACCGCGCACAGCGCCGTAACGGTCACCGTCACCCACAGCGTCGCCATCCCCTCCTCACCCCACCGCCTCCTCCGCAAGGGCCACCGCCTCCCCGCTCAGCCGCAGCGCCAGCGGGCCGGGCCCCGTCGCGCGGGTCTCCACCCGCACCCGCACCAGGTCCCCCTCCCGGCCCAGCGCGACCCTGGCGCCGCGCGGGGCCGCGGAGCGGGCGGCGGACTCGGCGGCGGCTTCCGGCTCCGACCGGGCCACCGCCCGCGCCCCGGCCCGCGCCGCGTCCACACACTGCATCTGGGCGGACACGGCCATCAGCCCCCACACCAGCGCGACCCCGAAGAGCGTCAGAGCCGGCATCACCATGGCGGCCTCCGCCGTCACATACCCCCCGTCGGAATCAGAACTGCGCATGGAGCGCCTTCTCGATCAGCGACTGAAGCGCCGCACTGACGGCTCCACTCGTCACCACCTTGTAGAGCACCGCGGCGAACCCGCACGCCGCCAATGTCCCCATCGCGTACTCCGCCGTCGTCATCCCGGCCTCGGCTTGTTCCCTCGCCGCGGCACAGCGCCGCGCACACCACCGCATGACCATCACTGTCGCGCTCCCCACGTCTCGCTTGTCATCAGCCATCGCGAACCACCCCTCAGTCCCGCCAGTCCCTCAGCCGCCGGCCGAAAGCCCAGCGGCCAGCCCGATCACCACCGGCACCACGCCGACCATCAGGAACGCGGGCAGGAAGCACAGCCCCAGCGGAGCCGTCGCCAGCACGCCCGCGCGCCGGGCCCGTATGCCCGCCGCCCTGCCCTGCGCCGCCCGCAACTCGCCCGCGAGCCGGGCCATGGGCCGCACCCCCGGCACGCCCGTCGCCTGGGCCCGCTCCAGGGCGCGCGCCATGCCGTACGCACCGGGCAACGCACCCACGCGCCCCCAGGCGACGGAGGGTTCGCCGCCGAGCCGGACCTCGGCGGCGGCCTGCACCAACCGTTCGCCGACCGGGCCGCCGAGGGAGGAACCGACCGCATCGGCCGCCACTCCGGGGCCCGCGCCGGCGGCCAGACACGCGGCCAAGAGATCGGCCGCCAACGGGAGTTGGCGCTCCACCTCCGCCGCACACGGGGCGCCCTCGGTGTCGCGGCGCCGCCGCTGCCAGCGCCGGGCACCGTAGGCCGCGGCGAGTCCCGCCGCACAGCCGACCACCCCACCGAGGAGAATGAACACGGCAAGCCCAGCGCCGATCACCGGCAAGTGCCCCGAGATCCGCGCGTCCCGCACGGACCATCCCCGAAACCGGCTCCACGCCCCCGCCGATCCGCCCTCCGCGAACCTCAGCGCCGCCGGCCTCCGCCGCGCCGCCCGCCACCGTCGAGCCTCAAGCACCGAGACCACTCCGCAGACCACCACGGCCGCCAACGCAATACTTATCCCCACCCTGTGGATAATTTCTCCGCTCACGCCTGTCCCTCCCCACTGACCCCACGCGCTTGCCGTACGATCCGCGCCGTCCACAGCAGCCCGGCACATTCCAGGAGGCCGCCGACGGCGAGGGCCCCCAGGCCGGCCGGGGTGTGCAGCAGCACCCGCAGCGGCGAAGCGCCGAGCGCGCTCCCCATCAGCAGCCCAAAGGCCGGAAGCAGAGCGAGCATCACGGCCGTCGATCTCGTGCCCGCCAACTGCGCGTGCAGTTCCTCCCGTTGATCCCGTTCGGCTCTGAGGGCCCCCGCCACCCGGTCGAGTCCGTCCGCCAGCCCGGCCCCGCCGTCGACGGCGACCCGCCAGCACGCCGCCACCCCGTGCAGCCCCTCGGCCCCCGGCTGCCGCCCCACCGCGCGCAGCGCGCCCGGCACATCCCCGCCGAACCGCGCTGCCGCCGCCACCTCCGGCCACGACACCCCCAGCTCCGGCGGTGCGAGCCCCGACAGCACCTCTCCGGGCTGCCGCCCGGCCCTCAGCTCCCCGGCCAGGGCCCCGCAGACCTCGATCACCGCCGCCTCACGCCGCTCCCGCTCCCGCTCCAGCCGCCGGGCCCGCAGCCACCGCCGCACGAGAGGCATGGCCGCCGCGGCACCCAACAGCGGCAACAGCGAGGCGCCCAGCAGCGCCACTACGCACCCGACCGGCACACACACCACCTCACGCCTCGTACGCCACAGGTCCCGCAGCCGGTGGAGCCACTCCTTCGCCCACGGCGGCACAGCCCCCGCAACCGGCGGGACCTCGCCGCCGCCCACGAGCAGCAGCCTGGCCCGCCGCACCCTCTCGTCACGCCCCGCCAACGACCAGAGGGCCGCTCCCGCGCAGAGCGCCGCCGCGCACACCGGCATCGCCCCGGGCACCGCCCCAGGCCCCGTCATGACACGCCCCCGCCCCGCTCGCACAGCGCCGCGAGCCGGTCCCAGCCGCGCGCCCGCCGGAACCCGTCCGGGCCCCACAGAGCGGCCGGTACGGTCGTGACGAACCCCGCCGCGTCACGGTCGAGGACATGCACCTCGGCGATCCGCCGCCGCCCCGAGACGCCCCGCACCAGATGGATCACCACTGCCAGCGCAGCCGCCAACTGGCTGTGCAGCGCCGCCCGGTCGAGGCCCGCCGACGACCCCAACGCTTCCAACCGCGCCGGAACGTCGCCCGCCGCATTCGCGTGAACCGTTCCGCAACCGCCCTCGTGCCCCGTGTTGAGCGCCGCCAGCAGGTCGGTGACCTCGGGCCCACGGACCTCTCCGACCACGAGGCGGTCCGGGCGCATCCGCAGCGCCTGCCGCACCAGATCCCGCAAGGTGACCTGCCCCATGCCCTCCTGGTTCGCGGGCCGCGTCTCCAGGCGCACCACATGTGGATGGTCCGGCCTCAACTCGGCCGAGTCCTCGGCCAGTACGATCCGCTCGCCCGGCCCGACCAGACCCAGCAGGGTGCTCAGCAGCGTCGTCTTGCCCGAGCCCGTCCCGCCGCTGATGACGTACGAGAGACGGGCCGCCAGGACCGAGCGGAGCAGCCGCTCCCCGCCCGGCGGTACCGTCCCCGCCGCCACCAGCTCCGACAGCGTGAAGGCCCTCGGCCGCACCACGCGCAGCGACAGACACGTGCAACCCACGACGACCGGCGGTAGCACCGCGTGCAGCCGGGTGCCGTCGGGCAGCCGGGCATCCACCCAGGGGCGGGCGTCGTCCAGCCTCCGCCCGGCGACCGCGGCGAGGCGCTGGGCGAGCCTGCGCACCGCCGCGGCGTCGGCGAAGGCCACGTTCGTACGCTCCAGCCCCGACCCCCGGTCCACCCACACCTCGTCCGGCGCGGTGACCAGCACATCGGTGACCTGCGACTCCGCCAGCAGCGGCTCCAGGGGGCCCGTCCCCACCAGTTCGGACCGCAGCCGCGCGACGACCTGGAGCACTTCGGCGTCCCCCAGCAGCCGCCCCTCCTGACGCAGGGCCGCCGCGACCCGCGCGGGCGTCGGCTCCGCGCCGCTCTCCGCGAGCCTGAGCCGCACCGCGTCCAACAGCTCGGCGCTCATGCGGCCACGCCCCCGTCGGCGAGCGCCTGCGCCCAGAATTCCCCGCAGAACAGCGCCAACGGCCCCCGCTCGCTGCTGCCGGGCGGCGCACCGGCCGTCAGCGCGTCCGGCAGTCCGGGCTCCGGCGGGAGTTCCCCGGCCAGCGGCAGCCCCAGCAGCCGCGCGATCTCATCGTCGTCCAGCCCCGGCCCACACGGGGTGCGCACCACCGCCCGCAGGTCGTCCAGCACCATGCCGGCCATCGACGCGACCCGATGCGCCGCCGCGACGGCCCGCAGCTCCCCCGGCACCACCAGCAGACCCACGTCCACCTGCCGGAGCGCTTCCATGGTCGCGTCGTCGCCGCGCCGCGGCAGGTCCACCACCACGGTGCCGCCGCGCCGCCGCGCGGCGGCCAGCACGGCGTGCATCGCCTCGGGCGGCACGAGGGTGGCATCGCCGCGGTCCCAGCTGAGCACCCGCAGCGAATGCAGTTCGGGCAGTGACTCCTCCAGCGCCCCGCCGCCCACCCTGCCGCGCGAGCGGGCGAAGGCCGGCCAGCGCAGACCTTCGGCCTTCTCACCGCCGAGAAGGACGTCCAACCCGCCGCCCAGCGGATCACCGTCGATGAGCATGGTCCGGTGCCCCGTGCGGGCCGCGGTCAGAGCCAGCGCGCACGCGAGGGTGCTCGCGCCCGCTCCGCCCCGGCCCCCGATGACCCCGACGGTGAGCGCCTGGCGGCCCACCCCCTCCACGACATCGGCGATACGGTCCACGAGCCAGCTCTCGCCGTCGGGCAGCAGCACCACGTTGCGGGCGCCGATCACCACGGCCCGGCGCCATACGCCGGGGTCGTCGAGGTCCCGCCCGATGAGGACGACACCCTCACGACGCGCGGCTCCGGCCAGCCCCGGCGCGCAGTCGTCCCCGACGAGAACCAGCGGCGCGCCCTCCCAGCCGCCCCTCCGAGCGGGCGCCCCGTGCGCCACCTCGGGTACGGCGCCGGCCGCCGCGCACAGGCGCAGCAGATCGTCGAGGAGCTCCTCGTCCTCGGTGATGATCAGCGGTGCGCCCGGCCCTCCGCCGCTGGCAGCCCTCTGATCGGACGTGTTGGTTCCGGCCACGATCCATCCCCTCTCACTACGCGTTCTCGCATCCGCGAACTCCGCGGAACGCCGCGAGGAATCACCGTGCAGCGAAGTGGGAAATTGTGTGGATCTTGCTCCAAAACTGTGGACAACTCAGCCGTTGTGAATATCCCAGTCACCTATACCAGTGACTTCCGGAGTGCAGCATGGCGATTACGGTCCGTGACGGGTATGACTGAGAAACAGCACCCGGCCGACAGGCTCGGAGCCAGGCGAGAGAGGGGCCCAACGGGTCGGCGCAGACGGCAAAAACACGTCCGGACATGCGACGACCCCCGCCGGGGGGGAGAGCGGGGGTCGTCCCCACGGCCGACTCGGGGGGGGAGGAGTCGGACCGGGTTAGACACGGTCGCGAACGATCCGTGACTTCCATGGTGTACCCGAGACCCTTCTCAGGCAAACCCACACGCCCCAGCTTACGCCGAATGGAGGGCCTCTATGCTCAGCCTCGTGGAAAACCACTCGCTGCCCCGGACAGCCGCCTTCTTTGATCTGGACAAGACGGTCATTGCGAAGTCAAGCACTCTCACCTTCAGCAAGTCCTTCTACCAAGGTGGCTTGATCAACAGGCGTGCCGTGTTGCGAACCGCCTATGCCCAGTTCGTGTTCTTGGCGGGCGGAGCCGACCACGATCAGATGGAGCGGATGCGGGAGTACCTCTCCGCTCTCTGCCGAGGATGGAACGTACAGCAGGTCCGGGAAATCGTCGCCGAGACCCTGCATGAACTCATCGACCCGATCATTTACGACGAGGCCGCCTCCCTCATCGAGTCGCACCACACCGCCGGGCGCGATGTGGTGATCGTCAGCACTTCCGGCGCGGAGGTCGTCGAGCCGATCGGCGAGCTGCTCGGCGCCGACCGGGTGGTGGCCACCCGGATGGTCATGGCCGACGGCGTCTTCACCGGTGAGATCGCCTACTACGCCTACGGCCCGACCAAGGCCGAGGCCATCAAGGAGCTCGCCGAGACCGAGGGGTACGACCTCTCGCGCTGCTACGCCTACAGCGACTCGGCAACCGACGTCCCGATGCTCGAATCCGTCGGGCACCCGCACGCCGTCAACCCGGACCGGGCGCTGCGCCGCGAAGCTCTGGCCCGCGACTGGCCGGTCCTCTCCTTCACCCGCCCGGTCCGGCTGAAGAAGCGCGTTCCCGCGCTGTCCGTGCCCTCGCGCCCGGCGCTCGCCACGGCGGTCGCGGTGGGCGCCGCAGCCGCCACCGCGGGGCTGGTCTGGTACGCCAGCCGCCGCCGGGCACCCAATGCCCGTATCCATAGCATTTGAATCCAAATGCAGATATCTGCGGCGAGGGGTTCCGCTTGCGGCGCGAGAGGAGTAGAAAGGACTTACGGCCCGCGAGACCAGGGACATCCGAGAGGAAGCCCTCAACGCACCAAGGCCCCACGGACCGAGCACGAATTCCGGGCACCCACGCGACGCCGACCCGTCGATTACGGGCCAGCCGCACCAGGTAACGGGCGAAGTTCCCCGACCTGATGGGCAAATATCGAGCACGCACTGGTAACCCGGCGGACGTGCCAGCGGCGGTACCAGAGCTTTATGGGTACCGCCGCAACCCTGTGTACGACAGGGTGAATTCGGGTGCCGGGGATGTTCAGGCCGCGCCGCGCTGCAGCGCCTCGCACACGGCCGTACTCTCCCGCACCCCCAACTCGACGGCCCGGCCGCAGTGCGCGATCCACGCCGCCATGCCCTCCGGGGTGCCGGACACATAACCGTCGAGCGCCGCCGCGTACTCCGCACGCCCCAGCTCCGCGTGGCCCACCTCGGCGGGGCAGATCGACTTCGGGTCCAGACCGCTGCCGACGAGCACGATCCGCTCGGCGGTCCGGGCGACGAGGCCGTTGCACGAACCGAAGGGGCGCAGCGCCAGCAGTTCGCCGTGGACCACGGCAGCCGTCACCAGCGCCGGCGCCTCGCTCCCGGCGATCAGCAGCCCGGCCAGCCCGTCGAGCCGGCCCGCCACCTCGTCCGCGCCGGGAAGGGCGAGTTCGATCAGCGGCTCCTCGACCGGTTCGCCCGCGAGCCGGGGCCGCCCCACCATGTCGTCCGGCTCCGCGCCGCCTGCCGCCACCAAGTGCAGCCGGGCGAGGACCCGCAGCGGCGACTGGCGCCAGACGCTCAGCAGCGTGCCGGCCTCAGCGGTCAGCCGCAGCGCCGCGCCCACCGTGCGCGGTTCGCCCCCGACCCCGAAATCCGTGCGGCGGCGCACCTCTTCGAGCGCCCAGTCGGCGCCGGACAACGCCGCGGAGCCACGCGCCCCGCGGAGCGCCGCCTCCGAGGTGACCTCGTTGCTGCGGCGGCGCATGACGCGGTGTCCGTAGACGCGGTCCACGGCCTTGCGGACGGTGTCCACGGCGTCGGCGACACCCGGGAGGGAGCCCAGAGTGGCGAGCGGATCGACTGTCGTACTCATGGGTACGACCCTACGCACTTTGCGCCCGCGCCCCCCGAACGAGTGGTCTTCTTCACTCACCACTCTCACTTTCCGCGAGTGCCCACCTACTGTTGGTGAACATGAAGATCGCTTTCGTAGGCAAGGGCGGCAGCGGCAAGACCACGCTGTCCTCGCTGTTCATCCGCCACCTCGCCGCCGCCCGTACGCCCGTGATGGCCGTGGACGCCGATATCAACCAGCACCTGGGGGCGGCCCTGGGGCTGGACGAGGCGGAGGCCGCCGCGCTGCCCGCGATGGGCGCCCAGCTACCGCTGATCAAGGACTACCTGCGCGGCACGAATCCGCGTATCGCCTCCGCCGCCACCATGATCAAGACGACCCCGCCGGGCGGGGGCTCGCGGCTGCTGCGCGTCGGCGAGGACAACCCGGTGTACGCGGCGTGTGCCAGGACCGTGCACCTGGACGACGGCGCCGAGGTCCAGCTGATGGCGACCGGACCGTTCACCGAGTCCGATCTGGGCGTGGCCTGCTACCACTCCAAGGTCGGGGCGGTGGAGCTGTGCCTCAACCACCTCGTCGACGGCCGCGACGAGTTCGTCGTCGTCGATATGACGGCCGGCAGCGACTCCTTCGCCTCCGGGATGTTCACCCGCTTCGACATGACGTTCCTGGTCGCCGAGCCCACCCGCAAGGGCGTCTCGGTCTACCGCCAGTACCGGGAGTACGCGCGGGACTTCGGCGTCTGCCTGAAGGTCGTCGGCAACAAGGTGCAGGGCCCGGACGACCTCGCCTTTCTGCGTGACGAGGTCGGCGACGACCTGCTCGTCACGGTCGGCCACTCCGACTGGGTCCGCGCCATGGAGAAGGGCCGCCCGCCCCGCTTCGAGTCCCTTGAGGAGCCCAACCGGCTTGCGCTGCAAACCCTTCGGGACTCCGCGGACGGGTCGTACGAGGGCCGCGACTGGGAGCGGTACACGCGTCAGATGGTGCACTTCCACCTGAAGAACGCCGAGAGCTGGGGGAACGAGCGGACGGGGGCCGACCTGGCGGCGCAGGTCGACCCCTCCTTTGTGCTCGGCGAGGAGCGTTCGGCTACTCCGCAGCCTGCTTGAGCGGGCGCTGCGGCCGGGAGTCGGGGAACCGCTCCCAGCCGGTCTTCGGCCGCTCTCCCACGTCCAGTTTCCGCAGGTGGGAGAGGGTCTTCGGGTCCTGCACGTCCAGCCAGTCGGCGAGCTGCTTGAAGGAGACGCAGCGCACGCCCGCCTTCGGACAGACGGTCTTGATCGTGTCTTCGACGGCACGCATGTATGTGCCGCCGTTCCACGACTCGAAGTGGTCGCCGATAAACATCGGCGCGCGGTTGCCGTTGTAGGCGCGGTTGAACCCCTTGATCAGCCCGTCGTGCATCTGCTTGCCCCAGGCCGCGTGGCGGGCGGGGTCACCGCGGGTCGTACCGGACTGGTTGGCGAGGAAGTTGTAGTCCATCGAGAGCGTCTCGAAGGCCCGCCCGGGCACGGGGATTTCCTGGAGGGGGAAGTCCCAGACCCCGTCGATCCGGTCGGGCCAGACCTGGCGGCCGCCGACGGAACTGGAGTCGTAGCGGAACCCCATGGACTTGGCGGCCGGGATGAGGTTGCGCTGGCCCTCCAGGCAGGGGGCCCGACCGCCGACGAGCGCCGTGCTGTAGTCGAAGGGCAGCGGCTGTTCGCCCTTGAGCCCGGAGTTGGACTTCCAGTTCCGGACGAGTGATTCGGCCTGCCGGATCTCGCTCTTCCACTCCTCCGGCGACCAGGTGCCGACCCCCCGGTCGGGCCCGCAGAAGTGGCCGTTGAAGTGGGTTCCGATCTCGTTGCCGTCGCGCCAGGCTCCGCCGAGTTGTTCAGCGGTGTCCTTGATTCCCTTGACGTCGTTGAAGCCGATGTCGGAGGCGCCGGCCGCGTGTTTCGGGGGGTGGTAGATCTCCTTCTTGGCCCCGGGCAGCAGATAGACGCCGCTGAGGAAGTACGTCATCGTCGCGTCGTACTTCTTGCCCACCTCGCGGAAGTGGGAGAACAGCCGCTGCCTGTCCTGGCCGGCTCCGTCCCACGAGAAGACGATGAATTGCGGGGGCTTTTCGCCGGGTTTCAGCCGCTGCGGCTTGGGCTGGTGCGGCTGGGACCCGGTGTCGGCGGTCGAACCGTCGCCGATGAGCCGGGCAGGGCGCGGGGCGGCCTTGGGCGCGGCCGGGCCCTTGCGTGGTGCGTCGTCCTTGGTACCGGGGTCTCCCGAGCAGCCGACTGCCCCCGTAGCCAGTGCTGTTGTCACGAGAACCCCCACTGCGGCTCTCCATGGTGTAGCCATCGGCCCACCTCTTCCTTTGTTCGCTCCGTTGAGCCAGAGGGAACAAAAATCACATATATGACAAAAGGAAAAGATGACGACAAGCTACGACCAAGGGAACTTCACCCGATAGGAGGAATAGGCCCCCCGAACGACCTGCGAGACTTCCGCTCGCCTTTACTCTCCATTACGGTCTGTTTACCGAGCGTTGAGATTCACCCAGCCTTGCAGCCGCTCCCGCCGCTGCACGCCGTGACACACGGCCGCGCCCACACGCGACCGCGCCGCCCCGACGAAGACGGGAACGACCATGCAGACTCAGCCGCCTCAGCCGACCCACACCTCCCCGGCCCACTCCCCACCGGCCCACGGTCTCCCACAGCCTCGCCGCCGGCCTTCAGCGGTCCGCTGGCGCCGGGATCTGTCCGCTTCGGTCACCATCTTCCTGATCGCCGTCCCGCTCTCCCTCGGGATCGCGCTCGCCACCGGCGCGCCGCTCCGCTCCGGCCTCGTCGCCGCCGCGGTGGGCGGCATCGTCGCCGGGCTGCTCGGCGGGGCGCCGCTTCAGGTCAGCGGGGCGGCGACCGGGCTCGTCGTGGTGACCGCCGAGCTGGTCCAGCGGTACGGCTGGCGCGCCACCTGCGCGATCACCGTCCTCGCCGGCCTGGCCCAACTCGCCCTGGGCGCGCTGAGAGTGGCCCGCGCGGCGCTCGCCGTCAGTCCGGCGATCATGCACGCGATGCTCGCCGGCATCGGCGTCACGATCGCGATCGGCCAGCTCCACGTCGTGCTCGGCGACAGCCCGAACAGTTCGGCGCTGAGCAATCTCGCCGCCCTCCCCGGAGAGTTGTCGCACCCGCAGTCCGCCACCGTGCTGATCGGGGCGGTGACCGTGGCCGTGCTCGTCGCCTGGCCCCGCCTGCCCGGCCGGATCGGCCGGTGGGCCCGTACGGTCCCGGCGCCGCTCGCCGCCGTCGCCGTGGCCACCTCCGCGAGCGCCGGGATGGCGCTGCCCCGCGTATCGCTGCCGGGTTGGAAGCTCCAGGCGCTGCCCGCACTCCCGTCGGGGCCGGTGCTGGGGGTGGTCGCGGCCGTCCTGACGGTCACGATCGTCGCGAGCATGGAATCGCTGCTCTCGGCCGTCGCGGTCGACAAGCTCGCGGCCGAACGGCCCGGGCCCGGCGTGGGCCGCTCCGGGCTGAACCGCGAATTGGCCGGGCAGGGCGCGGCGAACGTGGTGTCCGGGCTGCTCGGCGGGCTGCCGATCGCGGGCGGCGCGATCCGGGGCTCCGCCAACGTCAAGGCCGGTGCCGCCTCCCGCAACTCAACGGTGCTGCACGGCATCTGGGTGGTAGGAGGCGCGGGGCTGGCGGCTTGGGTCCTGGAGCTGGTCCCGCTGGCCGCACTGGCCGCGCTGGTCATGGTGGTCGGCGTGCAGATGGTGAGCTTCGCGCACATCAGACATGTCCAGCGGCACCGGGAGTTCCCGGTGTACGCGACCACGCTCGGCTCCGTGGTCGTCTTCGGGGTACTGCACGGCGTGGCGGCCGGGATCGCGGTGGCCGCTCTCACCGCGCTGCGGCGCCTCGCCCACACCCGTATCACCGTGACGCAGGAGGACGGACGCCACCGCGTGCTGGTCGACGGGCAGTTGACGTTTCTGGCGGTCCCCAGGCTGACCCGGGCGCTCGCGCAGGTGCCGGCGGGCGCGGACACGGTGATCGAGCTGAGCGGCTCCTTCATGGACCACGCCGCGTACGACGCGCTGCACTCCTGGTCCAACGGGCACACGGCGCGCGGCGGCTGGGTCCGGCTGGGCGGCCGGGCCGGGCAGCCGATCGCGGAGCCGGCCAGCACCCACGCCTGCCGGCCCTGGACGCCCTGGCACAACCACCACTGCGTACGGCCGAGCGGCTCCCCGCCCGCGCAAGGGGGCGGGCGGCAGCTGCTGGGCGGCGTCAGCGCGTTCCAGCGGCATACGGCGGCGCTCGTACGGCCCGAACTGGCGCGGCTGGCCCGTGAGGGGCAGCGGCCCACCCAGCTCTTCCTCACCTGTGCCGACTCCCGTCTGGTGACCAGCATGATCACCTCCAGCGGGCCGGGCGATCTGTTCACCGTGCGCAATGTCGGCAATCTGATGCCGCCGCCCGGCAGCGACGCCTCCTGCGACTCCGTCGCCGCCGCCGTGGAGTACGCGGTGGAGGTGCTGAAGGTCGACAGCATCACCGTGTGCGGCCACTCCGGGTGCGGTGCGATGCAGGCGCTCCTCAGCACCTCGGCGACCAGCGCGGAGCCGAAGGCTCCGGCCGGCCGGAAGCCCGGGGCAGCTCACGTTCCCGGGCCTGCCACGCAGCCCGGACCAGCCACACAGCAGCCCGTCCCGACCGCACAACCCGAGCCAGTCACACAGCAGCCCATCCCCACCGCACAACCCGAGCCGGCCACACAGCAGCCCGCGTCCATCGCGCAGTCCGTCCCGGCGATTCGGCCCGAGCCAACCGTGCAGCCCGCAGCAGCCGTACGGCTCGGGCCGGCCCCGCCAGTCGAGTCGGCCGCACCCGTCGAACTGTCCGAACCGACCCCGCTCGACCGGTGGCTGCGGCACGGGCGCCCGAGCCTTGCCCGGCTCCAGCGCATCGGCCGGCTGGGGCGCGGTGAAGTCGCGCTCACCGACCGCCCGGTGAGCGATGACGTGGAGCGGCTCGCCCTCGTCAACGTGATGCAGCAGCTCGATCACCTGATGGCGCACGCCTGCGTCGCCCGCCGGGTGGCCGAGGGCAGGCTCCAGCTCCACGGCATGTACTTCCATGTGGCCGAGGCTCAGGCGTATGTGCTGGACGAGCGGGAGAGGACCTTCACGGCCGTACGGCCCGAGGTCCTCGACCCGGTCTGACCACGCCATTCGGACTCCGCCCGGCCTCCGCTCGGCCTCCACTCGGCCTCCACTCGTCCCCGAGCGGCCCGCCCTCGGCCTCTCTCCCGCCGCCGGTCCTCGCCCCTCGCCCGTTCGCTGGTTCACCCGTTCGCGGGACGCCGATCAGCCATCGGCCGGGCGCGGGCGGGCTCCGGCGGGGGCGGACTGCATAACAGGTCTAAACCAATTTTACCGACAACCCTTGTCAGGGCATGCCGCAGGCTGATGAGCTAGGCCCGGGACACAACGGGCACCCTGGGAATGGGAGATGTCGTGAGCAAAGAAAGCCTGGCCAACCTCATGAAGGAGGAGCGCCGATTTGCACCGCCTGCCGAGCTGGCCGCAGCCGCCAACGTCACGGCGGAGGCGTACGAACAGGCCAAGGCTGACCGGCTGGGTTTCTGGGCCGAGCAGGCCCGCCGCCTGAGCTGGGAGACCGAGCCCACCGAGACGCTGGACTGGTCGAACCCGCCGTTCGCCAAGTGGTTCGCGGACGGCAAGCTCAACGTCGCGTACAACTGCGTCGACCGCCATGTCGAGAACGGCCACGGCGACCGCGTCGCCATCCACTTCGAGGGCGAGCCGGGCGACACCCGTACGCTCACCTACGCCGAGCTCCAGCGCGAGGTCTCCAAGGCGGCGAACGCCCTGATCGAGCTGGGCGTGGAGACCGGCGACCGGGTCGCCATCTATCTGCCGATGATCCCCGAGGCGGTCGTCGCGATGCTGGCCTGCGCCCGGATCGGCGCCCCGCACTCGCTCGTCTTCGGCGGCTTCTCGGCCGACGCGCTGGCCACCCGCATCAACGACGCCGACGCCCGCGTCATCATCACCGCCGACGGCGGCTACCGGCGCGGCAAGCCCTCCGCCCTCAAGCCCGCCGTTGACGAGGCCCTGACCCGCCCCGGCACCGAGAACGTGCGCAGCGTCCTCGTCGTCCGCCGCACCGGGCAGGAGGACGTCGCGTGGACCGAGGGCCGCGACGTGTGGTGGCACGAGACCGTCGAGCGCCAGAGCGAGACGCACACCCCCGAGGCGTTCGACGCCGAGCACCCGCTGTTCATCCTCTACACCTCGGGCACCACCGGTAAGCCGAAGGGCATCCTGCACACCACGGGCGGCTACCTCACCCAGGTGTCGTACACCCACAACGCCGTCTTCGACCTCAAGCCGGAGACCGACGTCTTCTGGTGCACGGCCGACGTCGGCTGGGTGACCGGGCACTCGTACATCGTCTACGGGCCGCTCTCCAACGGCGCCACCGAGGTCCTCTACGAGGGCACGCCGGACTCCCCGCACCAGGGCCGCTGGTGGGAGATCGTGCAGAAGTACGGCGTGACGGTGCTCTACACGGCCCCGACGGCGATCCGCGCCTGCATGAAGTGGGGCGACGACATCCCCGCCAAGTTCGACCTCTCCAGCCTGCGGATCCTGGGCTCGGTGGGCGAGCCGATCAACCCCGAGGCGTGGATCTGGTACCGGAAGCACATCGGCGCGGACCGTACGCCCGTAGTCGACACCTGGTGGCAGACCGAGACCGGCGGCATCATGATCAGCCCGCTGCCGGGCGTCACCGAGACGAAGCCCGGTTCGGCGCAGGCCGCGCTCCCCGGCATCGCCGCGACCGTCGTGGACGACGACGCCAACGAGGTTCCCGACGGCTCGGGCGGCTATCTCGTCCTGACCGAGCCGTGGCCGTCCATGCTCCGCACCATCTGGGGCGACGACCAGCGCTATCTGGACACCTACTGGTCCCGCTTCGAGAACCGCTACTTCGCGGGCGACGGCGCCAAGAAGGACGAGGACGGCGACATCTGGCTGCTCGGCCGGGTCGACGACGTGATGCTGGTCTCCGGCCACAACATCTCGACCACCGAGGTCGAGTCGGCGCTCGTCTCGCACCCCAAGGTCGCCGAGGCCGCGGTGGTCGGCGCGACCGACCCGCAGACCACGCAGGCCATCTGCGCCTTCGTCATCCTGCGCGGCGGCGTCGACGCCGAGGACGCGGGTCTGGTGGAGGAGCTGCGGGCGCACGTGGCCAAGCAGCTCGGCCCGATCGCCAAGCCCAAGCGCGTCCTGCCGGTGGCGGAGCTGCCCAAGACCCGCTCCGGCAAGATCATGCGCCGGCTGCTGCGCGATGTCGCCGAGAACCGCACCCTCGGTGATGTGACCACGCTGACCGACTCGTCGGTCATGGACCTCATCCAGGCCGAGCTCCCGTCCGCGGGCAGCGAGGACTAGGCAGGGCCGAGGGTCCGTCACAGATCAGGGCCGTACGAGCGAGGGGCACCCGGGCTGTCGCCGGGTGCCCCGTTCGCGTTCTCAGGACGGGCCGTGCGGCCGTTATGCCCGTAAGGTGCGGATCACCGGATTCGTTCCCGCCTACACCAGGTAAAGTGTTCAGCGCGTCAACATAACGCTAAGAAAAACACTCTGGTGAGCCGGGAAGTCTGGTCGGCAACTGCCTCAGCTGTGCCCTCAGCTGCCGAACCCCACCGGAGGCCGCCGACGTGACCGCGCCCAACAACCGCCGCTCCACCTTCCTCGGACGGCTGTCCCTGCCCGAGCGGAACTACATCGCCGAGGCACTGCGCACCGAAACGGTCGGCGGCGTCCTGCTGCTGGCCGCCGCCGTCGCGGCGATCGTCTGGGCGAACACCCCGCTGCGCGAGAGCTACGAGTCCCTCCGCGGCCTGCACCTCGGCCCCTCCTCGCTCGGCCTCGACCTGTCCATCCAGCACTGGGCCGCGGACGGGCTGCTCGCCGTCTTCTTCTTCGTCGCCGGCATCGAGCTCAAACGCGAACTCGTGGCGGGCGAGCTCCGCGAGCCGAAGGCCGCGATCCTGCCCGTGGTCGCCGCGGTCTGCGGCATGGCCGCGCCCGCGCTGGTCTACTTCACCGTCAACAAGATCGGCGGCGGCTCGCTCGGCGGCTGGGCGGTGCCCACCGCCACCGACATCGCCTTCGCGCTCGCCGTCCTCGCGGTCATCGGCACCTCGCTGCCCTCCGCGCTGCGCGCGTTCCTGCTCACCCTCGCCGTCGTCGACGACCTCTTCGCGATCCTGATCATCGCGGTCTTCTTCACCTCGCAGCTCAACTTCGTCGCCCTCGGCTTCTCCGTGCTGGGCCTCGTCGTCTTCTGGCTGCTGCTGCGCAAGGGCGTCCGCGGCTGGTACATCTACGTGCCGCTGGCCCTGGTCAACTGGGCGCTGATGTACAACAGCGGCGTCCACGCGACGATCGCCGGCGTCGCCATGGGCCTGATGCTCCGCTGCACCACCCGGGACGGCGAGAAGCACTCCCCCGGCGAGCACATCGAACACCTCGTACGGCCCCTGTCGGCCGGGCTCGCGGTGCCGCTGTTCGCGCTCTTCTCGGCGGGCGTCGCCGTCTCCGGGGGTGCGCTCTCGGACGTGTTCAGCAAGCCCGAGACGCTCGGTGTCGTCCTCGGGCTCGTCGTCGGCAAGGCGATCGGCGTCTTCGGCGGCACCTGGTGCGCCGCCCGCTTCACCAGGGCCGAACTGAACCCGGACCTCAAGTGGCCGGACGTACTCGCCGTCGCCTCACTGGCGGGCATCGGCTTCACGGTGTCCCTGCTGATCAGCGAGCTGGCGTTCGCCGACGACCCCTTGCTGACCGACGAGGCGAAGGCCGCCGTGCTGATCGGCTCGCTGATCGCGGCCGTGCTGGCCAGCGTGCTGCTCAAGATGCGCGACAACAAGTACAGGAAACTCTGCGCGGACGAGGACCGCGACGAGGACCAGGACGGCATCCCCGACGTCTACGAGCAGGACAATCCGGATTACCACCTTCGGATGGCGGCGATCCACGATGCGAAGGCCGCCGAACACCGTCGGCTGGCTGAAGTCGCCTCCACGCGCACCGCCGGGGACGATGGTCCGGCATGATCTGAGAGGCTTTAGGTCGCTGAAGATCCGCTGAAGATCTGCTGATGGTCCGTTGAAGACGAAGAGGGAGCAGGCGATGAGCACAGCCGACGACGGCACGAGCCGCAGCCTCGGGCAGCTGGTGGCCGCGGCCACCGCCGACCTGTCCGCGCTGGTGCACGACGAGATCGCGCTGGCCAAGGCCGAACTGCGGCAGGACGCCAAACGGGCCGGCATCGGCGGCGGCGCCATCGCGGCGGCCGGCGTGCTGGCGCTCTTCGCGCTGCCCGTACTGAGCTTCGCCGCGGCGTACGGCATCCACAACCTCGGCCTCGGGCTCGCCTGGTCGTTCCTGATCGTCGGCGGCGCGTTCCTCGTCGTGGCCGCGGTGCTCGGGCTGCTGGCCGTCGCCAAGTTCAAGAAGATCAAGCCGCCGGAGAAGTCCATCGCCTCGGCGAAGGAGACGGCGGCCGTGCTGGGAAGCGTCAAGCCGCACCCCCGCCCGGCGATCGAGGCCACCCGTACGGGCTCTTCTGTGACACGCTCGGCCGTATGACGGTTCCCGACACCTCCGCGGCGCCCGCGCACGCCGGCTCGGCCGCGGCCGCCGCGCTCACCGCGCCCTCCGCGGTCGTACGTCCCGACGGGCCCTGGAGCCACCGGGATGTCGCGGCCAACGGTGCGCGGTTCCACATCGCCGAGATGGGCGAAGGCCCGCTGGTGCTGCTGCTGCACGGCTTCCCGCAGTTCTGGTGGGCGTGGCGGCACCAGATGCCCGCGCTCGCCGACGCGGGGTTCCGCGCCGTGGCGATGGACCTGCGCGGCGTGGGCGGCAGCGACCGTACGCCCAGGGGGTACGACCCCGCCAACCTCGCGCTCGACATCACCGGCGTGATCCGCTCGCTCGGCGAGCCGGACGCGGCGCTGGTGGGGCACGACTTGGGCGGCTATCTGGCCTGGGTGGCGGCCGTGATGCGGCCGAAGCTGGTGCGGCGGCTGGCGGTGTCCTCGATGCCGCACCCGCGCCGGTGGCGCGCGGCGATGATCTCGGACGTCAAGCAGAGCGCCGCGAGTTCGTATATCTGGGGGTTCCAGCGGCCGTGGCTGCCCGAGCGCCAACTGATCGCGGACGACGCGGCGGTGGTCGGGCGGCTGATGCGCGACTGGTCGGGGCCGCGGGTGCCGGGTGACGAGGCCGTGGACGTCTACCGGCGGGCGATGTCGATCCCGTCGACGGCGCACTGTGCGATCGAGCCGTACCGGTGGATGGTGCGGTCGATCGCCCGGCCGGACGGCATTCAGTTCAACCGCCGGATGCGGCGGCCGGTGCGGGTGCCGACGCTGCATCTGCACGGCTCGCTCGACCCCGTGGTGCGTACCCGCAGCGCGGCGGGGTCCGGCGAGTACGTCGAGGCCCCGTACCGCTGGCGGCTCTTCGACGGCCTGGGCCACTTCCCGCACGAGGAGGACCCGGTGGCGTTCTCCACGGAGCTGGTGAACTGGCTCAAGGACCCGGAACCGGACCGTTAGGCGGAGGCCGGAGGGGCTGGGTCTTCGGAACGGGCCCGAGGCGGTCGGCACCGGCCGGTCGCGGGGCCACGATCGAGGGAATTCCGTATCCCGTGGGGCGGGCCCGGCCGCATGGCGCTCCGGGCTCGTCGGACGGCTCAACGGCCCCGGATCCGGTCATCCAGCGCAGCCGAACACCCGTCCTTCGAACAGCCAATTGCCCGGCGCATAGGCCAATTGCCGGGCCCCCGGGCGGTTACGGACCATGCGAGAGGGGCACTTAGCTCGGTATGGGCTGGACGCACGACTACCGTGACCTGACTCAGGAGCGCGGCGCCGATGGCGATGCCGCGCTGAGTGTTTCCGACAGGGGTGGCTCCCCGCGAGGCGTGGGCCATGACCCCCGGATCGGCATTCCACGCATCATCCGGCGCCGCGCGCGGTGGGTATCCGCGCGGCTTCGCCATCCGCGCAGCCGCTAGCCGCTCCCCAGGGGCGGGCCGGACAGTCCTCTGAAGCCGCGGGACCGGCCGAGTGAGGCCGGCCGCCGCCCCTTCCCGGGACGGCTCCAGGCCGCGGCTCCTCAGAGCGCGCAGCCCTCGCTGTCGACCTGGTGCGTGGCCGTACGGCCCCTGCCGGCGTCGTCCCGGACCTCGTCCGCGGTGAGGGCGTACCCGGTGTTGGCGTCGTCCAGGGACTTGGCGAAGACCACGCCGTAGACGCGGCCTTCCGGGGTGAGCAGCGGTCCGCCGGAGTTGCCCTGCCGCACGGTCGCGAACAGGGAGTAGACGTCCCGGTGGACCGTGCCGCGGTGGTAGATGTCCGGGCCCTTGGCCTGGATGCGGCCGCGGATACGGGCGGCGCGCACATCGTACGAGCCGTTCTCCGGGAACCCGGCGACGATGGCGCTCTTGCCGGTCGACGCGCCGGGCGTGGAGAAGCGCAGCACCGGCGCGTTCAGCGACGGGACGTCCAGGACGGCGATGTCGCGCTTCCAGTCGTAGAGGACGACCGTCGCGTCGTGCAGCCTGCCCCGGCCGCCGATCTGGACCGTGGGCTCCTTGACGCCGCCGACGACATGGGCGTTGGTCATCACCCGGTGCGGCGCGAAGACGAAGCCGGTGCCCTCCAGGACCTTCCCGCAACTGGGCGCGGTGCCGACGACCTTCGCGATGGAGCGCTGGGCGTCCCTCGCCACGGGGCTGGCCACGAGCTTGGGGTCGGGGGCCGGTACGTCGGTGATGGGCTCGTTGGAGAAGGGCGCGAAGACCTGCGGAAAGCCGTTCTGCGCGAGGACGGAACTGAAGTCCGCGAACCAGCCGTCGGCCTGCTGAGGAATCACCCGGGCGACGCCGAGCAGCACCTTGGAGTTGCGGACCTCCTTGCCGAGCGTCGGCAGGGAGGTGCCCGCGAGGGCGGAGCCGATCAGCCAGGCGACCAGCAGCATCGCGACGACGTTGACGAGCGCGCCGCCGGTGGCGTCCAGGGCGCGCGCCGGTGACCAAGTGATGTGGCGGCGGAGCTTGTTGCCCAGGTGGGTGGTGGCCGCCTGGCCGACCGAGGCGCAGACGATCACGATGACCACTGCCGCGATCGCCTCCCAGGTGCTGGGCGACGTCTCGTCGGTGGCGCTGTGCCAGATCACGGGGAGCAGATAGACGGCGACGAGGCCGCCGCCGAGGAACCCGATGACCGACAGCACGCCGACGACGAAGCCCTGCCGGTAGCCGACGACCGCGAACCACACGGCGGCGAGCAACAGCACGATGTCCAGCACGTTCACCGAAAAATGCCTCGCCTTGGAGTCGTCATGAAGTCGTTGGACCGCCCCGCTGTACGGGCGTCGGGGCGCCGTGCTGGGTCACCGTCTCACGCACGCCCGTCGAGCGGCACCCGCTTCTCCCGGTCCCAGGGCAGCTCCCAGCCGGAGTAGTGCAGGATCCGGTCGATGACGCTGGCCGTGAACCCCCAGACGAGGGTGTCGGCGACGTGGAAGGACGGGCCGCGGTGGCCGCTCGGGTGCACGGTCGTGGCCCGGTTGGCGGGGTCCGTGAGCTCGGCGACCGGCACCGCGAACACCCGCGCCGTCTCGCGCGGGTCGACCGGCATGACGGGGCTGGGTTCGCGCCACCAGCCGAGCACGGGCGTCACCACGAAGCCGCTCACCGGGATGTAGAGCTGTGGCAGCACGCCGAAGACCTGGACGCCGGACGGGTCGAGGCCGGTCTCCTCCTGCGCCTCGCGCAAGGCCGCGCGCAGCGGCCCCTCGCCGCCCGGATCGCCGTCCTCCGGATCGAGGGCGCCACCGGGGAAAGAGGGCTGTCCGGCGTGCGAACGCAGGCTGCCCGCCCGCTCGGTGAGCAGCAGCACGGGGCCGCGCGCGCCCTGACCGCTGTCGCGCTCTTCGGCAGCGTCGCTGTCGCCGCTGCCGCTGCCGCTGCCGCTGCCGTCACTGTCGCGGTCGCCGCCACTGCCGCGGTCGCCGTCGCCGTCGCCGAAGAGGACGAGTACGGCCGACTGCCGACCGCCCGTCTCCGGCGGCAGAAACCGGCTGAGCTGCCGCGGTTCGATCGTCTCGGCCGCCCGCGCCACGGGCATCAGCCACTGCGGCAGCCCCTGGGTGCTGACGACTGCCGCGCCACCGTACGTACTCGTCACTCGACCTCCACAGCGGCGCCCAGCGGCGGGGCCGGCTTGCCCGGATAGTCGGCCGGGGGCTTGAGCCGCTGCCCCGGCCGGCCGCCCATTTCGTATTTCAACAGTTCCTTGGCCTTCTCCGGGTCCGTCTCGCCCTCGCCGTACGACGGGCAGAGAGGCGCGATCGGGCAGGCTCCGCAGGCGGGCTTGCGCGAATGGCAGACGCGGCGGCCGTGGAAGACGACGCGGTGCGAGAGCATCGTCCACTCGCTCTTCGGGAAGAGGTCGCAGACGACGGCCTCGACCTTCTCCGGGTCCGTCTCGTCCGTCCATTTCCAGCGCCGCACGAGCCGGCCGAAATGCGTGTCCACGGTGATGCCCGGCACGCCGAAGGCATTGCCCAGGACGACATTGGCGGTCTTGCGGCCGACGCCCGGCAGCGTGACCAGGTCCTCCAGACGGCCCGGCACCTCGCCGCCGAAGTTGTCGCGCAGCGCCGCCGACAGGCCGAGCAGCGACTTCGCCTTGGCGCGGAAGAACCCGGTCGGCCGGATCAGCTGCTCCAGCGCCTCGGGGTCCGCCGCCGCCATGTCCTCGGGCGTCGGGTAGGCGGCGAAGAGGGCAGGGGTGGTCTGGTTGACCCGCAGGTCGGTGGTCTGGGCGGAGAGAACCGTGGCGACCAGGAGCTCAAAGCTGTTCTCGAAGTCGAGCTCGGGGTGGGCGTACGGGTAGATCTCGGCGAGCTCGCGGTTGATACGGCGCGCTCGGCGCACCAGCGCGAGCCGCGACTCGCCCGCGCGCGGCTTGCCACTTCCGCTCTCGGGCGGTTTGCTCTTGGCAGCCGCTCTCGTCTTCTTCTCGGGCGTACGTTCGCCCAGGGCGGAATCGCGGGGCGCGGCCGCCCTCCCCGTACCTTTGTCGGGGGGACCCCCGGGGCCCTTTCCCTGTGCTCTCACCGGCGTATTGGACACTCGGCCAGACTAAAGCCCAGCACTGACATCCGCCCCGACCGCAGCGAATCCACAGCCCAATCGGACCCCTGCCGTACGGTCCGGGACGCCGGTGCGTCAAACTTGTGATTGATCGCACTGTTTTATCGTCCGGCATGATGGGGACCACGGTCCTCTGTGCATGCCGACAAGGAGAGATCTCGTGGACGACGTTCTGCGGCGCGCCCCGCTTTTCGCGGCGCTCGATGACGAGCAGGCCGCTGAGCTGCGCGCCTCCATGGGTGAAGTCACCCTCGCGAGGGGTGACGCCCTGTTCCACGAGGGGGACCCCGGAGACCGGCTTTACGTGGTCACCGAGGGGAAGGTGAAGCTCCACCGCACCTCCCCCGACGGCCGGGAGAACATGCTGGCCGTCCTCGGCCCCGGCGAGCTGATCGGCGAGCTGTCCCTGTTCGACCCGGGACCGCGCACCGCCACCGCCAGCGCCCTCACCGAGGTCAAGCTCCTCGGCCTGGGCCACGGCGACCTCCAGCCCTGGCTCAACGCCCGGCCGGAGGTGGCCACCGCCCTGCTGCGCGCCGTCGCCCGCCGCCTGCGCCGGACCAATGACTCGATGTCCGACCTCGTCTTCTCCGACGTCCCCGGGCGCGTGGCGAAGGCGCTCCTCGACCTGTCGCGCCGCTTCGGCGTGCAGTCCGAGGAGGGCATCCACGTGGTGCACGACCTCACCCAGGAGGAACTGGCACAGCTCGTCGGCGCCTCCCGGGAGACGGTCAACAAGGCCCTCGCCGACTTCGCCGGCCGCGGCTGGCTGCGCCTGGAGGCGCGCGCCGTGATCCTGCTGGACGTGGAGCGGCTGGCCAAGCGCTCGCGCTGAGCCATACGGGCGTACGGGCGTTACGGGCGTCCTAGCCGTACAGTCGCGTGCCGACAGGTACGTACGGGCCGTACGGGCCCGGCCCGCCCAGCCGTGTGGCCGCGACGGTGCGGCGGTCACTCGGCCGTAACGGCGCCCCGAGCCCCAGAACGTACGAAGGGCCCGCCGGATCTCCGGCGGGCCCTTCGCTGATGCCTGAACGTGCCGTACAGCGCCTCAGCAGCGCCAGGACGCCCGTGAGCGCGGCCAGGGGACGGCGGAGGCCACCGGCCGCGCCCCAGGGGCCCTGCCGGGCCTCGTGGTCCGCCATTCGGCGGCCGCCCGGATCGCTGCGCAGCAGAAGCGCACCGTCGTCACGGGCCCGCGCACCGCCTCGGCCGCGCACCACCTCGACCGCGCCCGCGCCGTATCAGAGCAGCCCGTGCTCATCGAGATAGTCCATCTGGGCCCGTACCGACAGCTCGGCCGCCGGCCACAGCGTGCGGTCCACGTCCGCGTAGACGTGGGCGACGACCTCCGACGGCGTCCGGTAGCCGTCCTCGACGGCCGTCTCCACCTGGGCGAGCCGCTTCGCGCGATGGGCCAGATAGAACTCGACGACGCCGCGGGCGTCGTTCAGCACCGGCCCGTGCCCCGGCAGCACCGTCTGGACGCCGTCGTCGACGGCCAGCGACCGCAGCCGCCGCAGCGAGTCCAGGTAGTCGCCGAGCCGCCCGTCCGGGTGGGCGACCATGGTCGTCCCGCGCCCCAGGACCGTATCGCCCGTCAACACGGCGGAATCGGCCGGGAGGTGGAAGCAGAGGGAGTCCGCGGTGTGGCCCGGGGCGGGCACGACGCGCATCTCCAGGCCGCCCGTCGTGATGACGTCGCCCTCGCCCAGCCCCTCGTCGCCGAGGCACAGCGCCGGGTCCAGGGCGCGTACGTGCGTACCGGTCAGCTCGGCGAAGCGCGCCGCGCCGTCCGCGTGGTCGGGGTGGCCGTGGGTGAGGAGGGTGAGCGCGACGCGCTTGCCGGCGCGCTCGGCGGTGGCGATGACGTTCGCCAGGTGCCCCTCGTCCAGCGGGCCGGGGTCGACGGCGACGGCGAGGTCGGAGTCGGGTTCGGAGATCAGCCAGGTGTTGGTGCCGTCGAGCGTCATCGCGGACGGGTTGGGCGCCAGTACGCAGACGGCGCGGTCGGTGGCCGGACCGCCGATGACACCGTCGCGCGGTCGGCCGGGAAGCTCTGCCGCATAGGTCATGATCAGGCCCCCGTGGAGGTGTTGTCGTCCGTGCCGCCGATCCGCGCGCGCCCTTCGGCTTCATGTGGATCGATTTCATGTGAATCGATGCGTTTGGTGAACTCGTCGTGCCCCGGCCAGCTCAGCACCAGTTCGTCCCCTTCCAGGCGGGCCCGCGCGAGTACGGGCGCGAGATCGCGTTCCGCCGCGGATTCCAGCGCCTCGGCGACCGTTCCGTACGGCACCAGGGAGCGCAGGGTGGAGACGGTCGGCGGCATCATCAGCAGGTCGCCGCGGTCGTACCCCGCGGCGGCCTCGGCCGGGCCGCTCCATACGGTGCGGTCCGCCTCGGTCGAGGCGTTGCGGGTGCGCTGCCCCCGCGGCAGGGCGGCCACGAAGAACCAGGTGTCGTAGCGGCGCGGCTCGAACTCCGGGGTGATCCAGCGCGCCCACGCGCCGAGCAGGTCGGAGCGGAGGACGAGGCCGCGGCGTTCGAGGAAGTCGGCGAAGGACAGGTCGCGGGCGACGAGGGCCGCGCGGTCCGCCTCCCAGTCGTCACCCGTGGTGTCGCGGACGACGGTGTCCGGGGACGGGCCCGCGAGGAGGACGCCCGACTCCTCGAACGTCTCCCGGACCGCGGCGCAGACGATCGCCTGCGCGGTCGCCTCATCGGTCCCCACCCGCTCGGCCCACCGCGCCCGCGAGGGCCCCGCCCAGGCCACGGGCCGCTCGTCCCGCGGATCCACGGAGCCGCCCGGATAGGCGTACGCGCCTCCGGCGAAGGCCATGGAGGCGCGTCTGCGCAGCATGTACACGGAGATACCGCCGGCCGCGCCGGACCCGGCGTCCCGCAGCAGCAGCACGGTCGCCGCCCGCCGCGGCACGGCGGGCGTCAACTCCCCGTTCGAGAGGGCACGGATGCGGTCCGGCCACTCCGGCGGGTACCACTGGCCATTGGTCGAGGACGACATGGCCGGATGCTATGCGCTCACGGGCCGATGTTCGAGGGGGCCAGACTCATCGGGGCCGGCGCCTATGGGCGTCACACCAGCCGAAACCCCTCATGGGCGGCGGCTGGCCGGTACGGCGGCGGGCGGATCCGCGTCCCAGGCTCGGTGAGTACGGGCCAGTGAGTACGGGGCCGGCGAGTGCAGGGACGGTGAGTGCAGGCCGGTGAAACTGGCCGAGGCCGCGTTGGACTCGGCAGGAGGACGAGCGTTCTCGCGCAACTGGGGCCTACGCCCGCCACATCCGGGCATCCGGGCATCCGGGCATCCGGGCATCCGGGCATCCGGGCATCCGGGCATCCGGGGCCATCTGGCGCTTGAGGGCAGTGGCCTGTCCCGCCCGATTCGACCGGGCCGGTGCGCGGCGATCGGCGTCCGCCGAATTCGGCCCGTCCGGCGGCGGAGGGCCGGGGTCCGCGGCAGAGGCGCAGGGCCCGGGCAGAGGGCCGGAGTCCGCGACAGAGGAGCGGGGCCCGAGCGGAGGGCCGGGGCCCGAGCGGAGGGCCAGGGTCCGATTGGAGGGCCGGAGTCCGAGCGGAAGGCCGGAGTCCGAGCGGAAGGCCGGAGTCCGCGACAGAGGAGCGGGGTCCGGGGCAGCGCCCCGAATCACCCCCTGCGGCGCGGTCCTAGTCCTGGACCTCCACCACGATCTCAACCTCGACCGGCGCGTCCATCGGCAGGACCGCCACGCCGACGGCGCTGCGCGCATGCACCCCGGCCTCGCCCAGCACCTCACCGAGGAGCTCGCTCGCACCATTGACGACGCCCGGCTGGCCGGTGAAGTCCGTGGCCGAGGCGACGAAGCCCACGACCTTCACCACACGCACGATCTTGTCGAGGTCGCCCGTGACCGATTTCACGGCGGCGAGCGCGTTGAGCGCGCAGGTACGCGCCAGCTCCTTCGCCTGCTCCGCCGTGAGGTCCGCGCCGACCTTGCCGGTCAGCGGCAGCTTGCCCTCGACCATCGGGAGCTGCCCGGACGTGTGCACGTAGCCACCGGACCGTACGGCCGGCTGGTACGCGGCCAGCGGTGGCACGACCTCCGGCAGGTTCAGGCCGAGGGAGCGCAGCTTGTCCTCGACGACGCTCATGCCTGCTTCTCCCGCTTCAGGTAGGCCACCAACTGCTCGGGGTTGTTCGGCCCGGGCACGACCTGGACGAGCTCCCAGCCGTCCTCGCCCCAGGTGTCCAGAATCTGCTTGGTCGCGTGTACGAGCAGCGGCACGGTCGCGTATTCCCACTTGGTCATGGTGCGACTGTAATGCCTCTCTCCCCCCGCCTCGTGCGTACTCCGGGGCCCGACTGGTTAGGCTCCAAAACATGAGCAGGTTCCACGTCGTCAGCGGCAAGGGCGGCACCGGTAAGACCACGGTCGCCGCCGCCCTCGCGCTCGCCCTCGCCGCCGAGGGAAAACGCACCCTGCTGGTGGAGGTCGAAGGCAGGCAGGGGATCGCGCAGCTCTTCGAGACCCAGGCGCTGCCGTACGCGGAGCGGAAGATCGCGGTGGCCCCGGGCGGTGGTGAGGTGCACGCGCTCGCCATCGACGCGGAGCTCGCGCTCCTCGACTACCTCCAGATGTTCTACAAGCTCGGCGGCGCGGGGCGGGCCCTGAAGAAGCTCGGCGCGATCGACTTCGCCACGACCATCGCGCCCGGGCTGCGGGACGTGCTCCTGACCGGCAAGGCGTGCGAGGCGGTCCGCCGCAAGGACAAGAGCGGGCGCTTCATCTACGACCACGTCGTCATGGACGCCCCGCCGACCGGGCGCATCACCCGCTTCCTCAACGTCAACGACGAGGTGGCGGGGCTCGCCAGGATCGGCCCCATACACAATCAGGCACAGGCCGTGATGCGCGTCCTGAAGTCCGCCGAGACCGCGGTCCACCTGGTGACGCTGCTGGAGGAGATGCCCGTCCAGGAGACGGTGGACGGGGTGGCGGAGCTGCGGGCCGCGAAGCTCCCGGTGGGCGGCGTCGTCATCAACATGGTGCGGCCCGCGCTGCTCGACGAGACGGCCGTGGACGTGGTCGCGAACGGGCAGCGGCCGGCCGTCGCCAAGGCCCTCTCCCGGGCCGGCCTCGGCGGCGCCCAGCGCGGCGGCCACGCCGACCGCCTGATCGACCCGCTGCTGGAAGAGGCCCGCGAGCACACCGAGCGGGTGGCCCTGGAGCGCAGCGGGCGAGCGGAGATATCCGGACTCGACCTGCCGACGTACGAACTCGAACTGCTCGGCGACGGCGTGGACTTGGCGGGGCTCTACCGCATGGCCCGCGGACTGCGGAAGCAAGGGGTGGCCTCATGAACGGCCTGGCGGACACCTACCGGCTGGAGATGGACCCGGTCCTGGACGACCCGGCGACCCGGATCGTGGTGTGCTGCGGCTCCGGCGGCGTCGGCAAGACGACGACGGCGGCCGCGCTGGGGGTACGGGCCGCGGAGCGCGGCCGGAAGGTCGTCGTCCTCACCATCGACCCGGCGCGCAGGCTCGCGCAGTCGATGGGCATCCAGGAGCTGGACAACGTGCCGCGCAGGGTCGAGGGCGTCGACGGCAGCGCGGGCGGCGAACTGCACGCCATGATGCTGGACATGAAGCGGACCTTCGACGAGATCGTCGAGGCGCACTCCGACAAGGAGCGGTCCCGAGCGATCCTGGAGAACCCCTTCTACCAGTCCCTGTCGGCCGGGTTCGCCGGTACGCAGGAGTACATGGCCATGGAGAAGCTCGGTCAGCTGCGCGCCCGCGACGAGTGGGACCTGATCATCGTCGACACCCCGCCGAGCCGCTCCGCGCTGGACTTCCTGGACGCGCCGAGCCGCCTCGGGTCGTTCCTGGACGGCAAGTTCATCAAGGTGCTGATGGCCCCGGCGAAGATCGGCGGCCGCGCGGGGATGAAGTTCCTCGGCGTGGGCATGTCGGTGATGAGCGGACCGCTGAACAAGCTGATGGGCGCGCAGTTGCTGCGCGACGTGCAGACCTTCGTCGCGGCGATGGACACGATGTTCGGCGGCTTCCGCACCCGCGCGGACGCCACGTACCGCCTGCTCCAGGCGCCCGGCACGGCGTTTCTCGTCGTCGCCGCCCCGGAGCGGGACGCGCTGCGCGAGGCGGCGTACTTCATCGAGCGGCTGGCCGCCGACCGGATGCCGCTGGCCGGGCTCGTACTGAACCGGGTGCACGGCAGCGGCGCCGCCCAACTGTCGGCGGAGCGTGCGCTGGCCGCCGCTGAAGCCCTCACGGACGGCTCCGCGGGCGCTTCAGCGGACACGACATCCGATTACGCAGAAAATCTTGCCGGTTCCGGCATTGTGGATCGTGAGTCGGGGAAGCCTCGTATGGGCAGCCCGTCAGCCCGCGCCAGCGGCTCCCCCACCGCCACTGAGGGCTCACAGGACAGCACCGCATCCGTTACCGACCCCACCCCTACCGCCGAGGCGGCCGGCACCGTCGAGGCCACCCCGGAACAACTCGCCGCCCGTCTGCTGCGGCTGCACGCCGAGCGGATGCGGGTGCTCGCCCGCGAGCGCCGTACGCGTGACCGCTTCACCACGCTGCATCCCGAGGTGCCGGTGGCGGAAGTGGCCGCGCTGCCCGGCGATGTGCACGACTTGGCCGGTCTGCGCACGGTCGGCGAGCGCTTGGCGGCCCAGCCCGCGTCTCCGTCCACCTCTTCGCGAACGAAGGACTCACAAACAGGGGGCTCGCAAACGGACGACTCATCAACGGGCGACTCATAAACGGAGGCCCCACAGGCAGAGGCCCCGCAGGTAGAGGCCCCGCAGACGGGCGTCCCTGCGGATGCCCGTACGGACGCGACCGAGCCGAGCTCTAGCGACCGGTCCGCGCGGCGCGGCGGTACATACGCGATGGGGCCGCGCATGCCGAGCGCGGGCGTGCCGTGCGCGGGCGGTATGAGCCGCTGCCCCTGATGCGTTCCCGCGTACCACTGCGCGCTCCTGAGTGCTGCCGCACGCTCTCGTACGTCTTCGTTCCCGCGTACTTCCGCGGTCGCGATCGCGTTTGCTCACGAGGCGGCGATGCCGCCGCCCGTCGTCTTCCGTCATCTCCGCGCCGGCTCACCCCGCCGCGGCGTAGTTCTCGTACTCCTCGTCGTCGATGGGCAGGATGCCCGTACTGCGCTCGTATTCCGTACGGGCGGTCTCCAGAAGCCTCCGCCAAGAGGTGACCGTCGGCCGACGACGCAGCAGCGCCCTCCGCTCCCGCTCGGTCATACCGCCCCACACGCCGAACTCGACACGGTTGTCCAGGGCGTCGGCCAGGCACTCGGTGCGCACCGGGCAACCGGTGCAGACCGCTTTGGCCCTGTTCTGTGCCGCGCCTTGAACGAATAGCTCATCCGGATCGGTGGTGCGGCATGCTGCTTGTGCACTCCAGTCGGTTACCCAGCTCATGCTGGCGCCGTCCTCTCCCGAATCGAGGCTCCCCCACGGCGGCAGCGGCATATTCACCGTTGCCAGTTGAGGACGTTACGGAAGGCGGACAGGGTGCAACACCCCCTGCGGGCCCAATCTTGAATGGCCCGAACGGACTATGCGTATGCGGCAGATCACCCAACGGAGTGAGCCGACGACATCATCGACAAAGCCGTCAACTCGGGGTGATTCAGTCGGGGCGCAGTGGGCACCATGTGACACATGGGCTGAAGTCGGGCACGGCTCGGCACTCGACTGAGTGCTGAGGAGGATGGTCCGGAACCGCACCGCAGTGACTGGCGTGAATGAAGCGTAGGCGAACACCTGGGCGTCTGTCCGGCGAATGAGAACGTAGGCTGCCCCCCATGGCTAAGAAGCGCTCGGGCGGGGGTCTCACGACGACCCAGCAGGCCGCGAAATTCCTCGGTGTCAGCGTGCTCTCCGGAGCGGTGCTGGCAGGTCTCGCGCTGCCGGCCTTCGGCGCCTTCGGCCTGGCGGCCAAAGGCTCGGTCGAGGGCTTCGACGAGATCCCGTCCAACCTCAAGACCCCGCCGCTGAGTCAGCGCACCACGATCCTCGACAACCAGGGCGGCGAGATCGCGAAGGTCTACTCCCGCGACCGCACCGTCGTACCGCTCAAGGACATCTCGCCCTATATGCAGAAGGCGCTCGTAGCGATCGAGGACGCGCGCTTCTACGAGCACGGGGCGATCGACCTCAAGGGCGTGCTCCGCGCCGTCAACAAGAACGCGCAGTCCGGCGGCGTATCCGAGGGTGCCTCCACCCTCACCCAGCAGTATGTGAAGAACGTCTTCATCGAGGAGGCCGGCGACGACCCCGACAAGGTCGCCCAGGCCACTCAGCAGACGATCGGCCGCAAGGTCAAGGAGCTGAAGTACGCGATCCAGGTCGAGCAGGAGCTCGGCAAGAAGCGGATCCTCAACAACTATCTGAACATCACCTTCTTCGGTGAGCAGGCGTACGGCGTCGAGGCAGCCGCCCAGCGCTACTTCAGCAAGCACGCCAAGGACCTCACCCTGGACGAATCCGCCCTGCTGGCCGGCATCGTCCAGTCACCCACCCGCTACGACCCGGTCAACGACAGGCAAGAGGCGACCAAGCGCCGCAACACCGTGCTCCAGCGGATGGCCGAACTGCACGACGTCACTCCGGCCGAGGCCGAGGCGGCGAAGAAGAAGCCGATCAAGCTCAAGGTCAAGCGGCCCAAGAACGGCTGCATCACCGCTGTGAGCGGCGCGGGCTTCTTCTGCGACTACGTCCGCGAGGTCTTCCTGCGGGACGAGACCTTCGGCAAGACGAAGGAGGACCGGGCCAAGCGCTGGAACCAGGGCGGCATGACGGTCCGTACGACGCTGGACCCGCAGGCCCAGAAGTCGGTGCAGACCGGGATCAGCAGCCACGTGTACGCGGCCGACCCGGTGGCCAGCGCCATCACCCTGGTCGAGCCGGGCACGGGCAAGATCCGCGGGATGGGCCAGTCGCGCCCGTACGGCTTCGGGAAGAACCAGACGCAGATCAACCTCTCCGTCGACCGCAACATGGGCGGCGGCGCGGGATATCTGCCGGGTTCGACGTTCAAGCCCTTCACCGCGGCGGCCGCGTTGGAGAACGGCATCGACAACTCCCAGTCGTACGCCTCGCCGAACCGGATGCCGTACCCGACCGTCTCCGACTGCCAGGGCCGTAGCTACGCCAGCAACGCCTCGGTGCCGAACGAGAGCAAGGACGAGGTCGGCCCGTACTCCATGCCGGAGGCGCTGAAGAAGTCGATCAACACCTACTTCGTCTCGCTGGAGGCCGACACCGGCCTGTGCAACGTGACGAAGATGGTCAACAAGCTCGGCATGACCAAGCGCGCGGGCGGCACCGCCTGGGGCCTCGGCGGGTCGTACACCCTCGGCGTGAACGAGGCGTCGCCGCTCAACATGTCCGCCGCGTACGCCGCCTTCGCGTCCCGCGGCAAGTACTGCACGCCGACCGCGCTCGAAGCGGTCACCGACGCCAATGGCAAGCAGCTGCCGGTGCCGCAGGGCGCCTGCACCCAGGCCATGTCGCCGAAGACCGCCGACACGATCAACACGATGCTCAAGGGCGTCGTCGACGACGGTACGGGCAAGGCGGCGGGCCTGACCGACGGGCGGGACAGCGCGGGCAAGACGGGTACCACCGACAACCGGTACTCGGCGTGGTACGTGGGCTACACGCCCAACATGTCGGGCGCGGTCTGGCTCGGCGACCCGCAGCACCAGGTCCAGATGCAGAACGGCGTCACCTTCGGCGGCAAGACGTACGACAAGGTGTACGGCGCCGACGGCCCCGCGCCCATCTGGAAGGACGCGGTCTCCGGAGCCCTCTCCGGGAAGCCGGCGGACAAGTTCACGACCGTCCCGATCGCCGGTTCGGGGAAGGACAAGGGCTCCGACGGCGGGGACGACGGAAAGGGCAAGGGGAAGAAGCACGGCGGCAAGGGCAAGGGCAAGCACGACCCGTTCGGCGACTTGCCGGACCCGGCGGACCTGATGGGCCAGTGAGCAGGCCGGTGAACAGGTAGGCAGCAGGAATGCGGCCGCGAAGAAGGGACGCCCGGACCATCCTGGTCCGGGCGCCCCTTCTTCGTCTTCGCTGTCGCACGAGGCTGCGGGCGTCCCGCCGGCAGGCGGCGCGGGCATCGCGGTCAGCCGCCCCGCTACCAGCGGGCGGACACCGCGGTCAGCCGTCCCGCGGTCACCCTTCCCGCCGTCACCCTTCCCGCCCTCAGCCCGCGAGCAGCTTCTTGACCATCGCGGCGACGCGGCCGCCCTCGGCCCGGCCCGCCACCTGCGGGTTCACGATCTTCATGACCGCACCCATCGCGCGCGGCCCCTCGGCGCCGTGGCCGGACGCCTCCGCGACGGCGGCGGCGACCAGCGACTCCAGCTCCAGGTCGGACAGCTGCTGGGGAAGGTACTCGGCGAGGAGCTCGCCCTCCGCCTTCTCCCGCTCCGCGGACTCGGCCCGGCCGCCCTGCGCGAACGCCTCCGCCGCCTCACGCCGCTTCTTCGCCTCGCGCGTGATCACCTTCAGCACCTCGTCGTCGGAGAGCTCGCGGGCGGACTCGCCGGAGACCTCCTCCTTGGTGATCGCGGTGAGGGTGAGCCGGAGGGTGGAGGAGCGCAGCTCGTCGCGCGCCCTGATCGAGGCGGTGAGGTCGTCCTGCAGCTGGGACTTGAGCGTGGTCATGTCCTTGACTATGCCAGCAAGCGCCGGGAATCACCCGAAGATTTCTCCCTGGCCGCCGGTCTGCGACGATAGGCGTTATGCGCGCGCGATACGGAGTACCCCTGGGCATCACGGCGGGAATCACGGCGGTCGGCGCGGCCGGCGTGGCCTACGCCGCAGGCATCGAGGCCCGTTCCTTCCGTCTTCGACGGGTCACCGTCCCAGTACTGCCACGCGGCCGGCGGCCGCTGCGCGTACTGCAGGTCTCCGACATCCACATGGTCAGCGGGCAGCGCAAAAAACAGCGCTGGCTCCAGTCGCTGGCGGGGCTGCGTCCGGACTTCGTGATCAACACGGGGGACAACCTCTCCGACCCGGAGGGCGTGCCGGAGGCGCTGGACGCGCTCGGGCCGCTGATGGAGTTCCCCGGCGCGTACGTCTTCGGCTCGAACGACTACTACGGACCGAAGCTGCGCAACCCCGCCCGCTATCTGCTGGAGAAGGCGCGGAAGCAGCACGGCCTGAACGGCAACAAGCCGGTCGAGGGCGCGGTGCACAACCCGTGGGAGCAGCTGCGCGACGGCTTCGACGCGGCGGGGTGGGTCGGCCTGACGAACACGCGGGGCCGGCTGAAGGTCGACGGGTGTGAGATCGCCCTCACCGGCCTCGACGATCCGCACATCAAGCGGGACCGCTACAGCGAGGTGGCGGGCGGCCCGGACACATCGGCGGACCTGTCGCTGGCGGTGGTGCACGCCCCGTACCTGCGGGTGCTGGACGCGTTCACGGCGGACCGCTACCCGCTCGTCCTGGCCGGGCACACGCACGGGGGCCAGCTGTGCGTGCCGTTCTACGGGGCGCTGGTCACCAACTGCGACCTGGACACGAAGCGGGTCAAGGGGCTGTCCCGGCACCGGGCCGGCGGCCATGAGTCGTTCCTCCATGTGTCGGCGGGGTGCGGCACGAACCGGTACACGCCGGTCCGTTTCAACTGCCCGCCCGAGGCGACGCTCCTCACACTTACCGCGCGCTGACCGACAGCCGACCGCAGGCCGACCGCACGGAACTGGGCGACTTCCTCCGGAGGAGAGCGCCCGCCCGTACGGTGGGGACATGATCGATCCGTCCTCCTCCCACGCGCGGCTCAGCGCGGTCAGCGCCGCGGGCGTACCCGCCTCGGCGGTCGTCCCGGCCGGGCGCCGCCCCCTCGTGGCCGTCTTCCGGGTGCTCATCGCTCTGGCGGCGATCACCGGCATCGTGATCGACTGCGCGATCGGCGACGTGCCGCGGGTGCTCAGCTACTTCACGATCCAGTCCAACGCGGTGGTCGCGGTCGTCATGCTGGCGGCCGCACACCGGGCGTGGTCGGCGCGGCCGCCGCTCTCGGCGCGCGTCACGGGGGCGGCTCTCCTCTATATAGCGATTACGGGGCTGGTCTACCACTTCGTCCTGACCAACAGCTCCAGCGGCTTCGCGATGGCCGGGGACGCCCACGCCCCCTCCGAGTGGCAGACCACGGCCACCCAGCTGCTGCACACGGTCACCCCCATCGCGGTCACCCTCGACTGGCTCCTGCTCACGACGCCGGGCCGGTTCCGCCCCGCGTTCGCCTGGCAGTGGCTCGTCTACCCCCTCCTCTACCTCCCCTTCGCCCTCATCCGCGGCGCCCTCCTCTCCCCCGGCACCGAGGCCCGCTACCCCTACCCCTTCCTGGACGTCGACATCAACGGCTACGGAGGCGTCCTCGGCAACACCGTGATCTTCGCTCTGGCCTTCTACGTCCTCGCCCTGGTCCTCTTCCTCCTCGACCGCATCCGCCCCCACCTGCGAGGCCCCGAGAACCGGATTTCGTCTCCGGCCATCGGTCCGCTAAAGTAGAGCTCGTTGCTTCGGGGTGTAGCGCAGCTTGGCAGCGCGCTTCGTTCGGGACGAAGAGGTCGTGGGTTCAAATCCCGCCACCCCGACAGGTGAAACACCAGGTCAGGCCCGGTACTGAGAAATCAGTGCCGGGCCTGATCTGCGTTCGGGGGCCAATTTGGGAGCCATTTGGGAGCCGACTTCGGGATCGGGCTCCCCAGCCGACCGCCTGGCGACAACCTCAGGGCAACAGATCCTTCGGACGGAAACTCGGGCTCACTGTCAGTGGCCACGTCTAGCCTTGAACCAGCACCGTCCTATAGGAGGCCGGATTGGCCGGGTTCAAGATCGACAAGCGCGCGATCGCGAAGATGCAGAAAGAGATCGTCAAGGAGTTCGAGCGGGCCAACCGTAAGCACCCCGTACGCATCCCCGTCGAGGTCGACCCGCCGTCCATGGGCATGCTCACCCTCGCGAGTGCCAGCGGCCTCGAAAGCGACCCGCAGCTGTCCCGCTTGTTGCTCTGGCTGTACGAGTCGGTCCAGCAGAATCCGAGCCACTACGTAGACGTGCAGGTCTTCGCGCGGAGCGAAGGTCTACCGGAAGACGACAGCGACAACATGGCGCTGCAACTCGAGAAGCTCGGGCTCGTCAAGATCGCGCGAAGTCTCGCCGGCGGACTCTCCGAGGTGTTCCCCACGGACGACGGCCTCCTGGAAGCGCGCCGCCTGCTCGCTCTGCGCACCGACACAGTCGAACGCTTCGGGCACGCCTGCGATGTGTTGTTGCGCTGGGTCCTACGCGTGGGCGGACGGCAAGCCTCGGTTCCGGCGTTGGCCTTTCTGGAAGACCCGTTGTGCAGCTTCGCCGGGGACCCCCTGACCGAAGTAGAAGTTCTCAGCGCGCTCGACTACCTGCGTGAGCACGCTCTTGTGGAGCGAGTGGTCTCAGACGCCGAGGTCGCAGTCCTGATCACGGCACAAGGCACTCGCTGCGTACTCGCTGGAGGCACCGTGAATGACTTTCTGAGCCGTCAACCGACCGGCGGCGACACCTACAACATCAGCGACTCCCACGGCTTCGTTGCCGGCTCGCAGCAGCACGTCGTACAGAACAACTCCTTCGGCCTGGACGCATCCAAGCTCGCCGAGTTCGCCCAACAGGTCCGGCAGTTCGCGCCGCGCCTGGGCGTCACCGAGGAGGAGCAGGGCCAGTTGATTCTGGACGCAGAGGTGCTGGAAGAAGCTGCCGCCTCCGACGAGGCCGAACCGGGGCGTGTGCGGGCCGCATTTGATCGACTGAACGCGACCCTCACCGCAATCGGTACGGCTACTCCTGGACTGACCATGCTCCTCGGGGCCGGACAGAGCGCATACCAAGCAGTGTTCGGCGCCTGAAGTACTGGGAGCCAATCATCCAGTCATGAGCCGGCCATCGACCGACTGAGACGGGCGACGGTTGTCGCTCCTTGCCTGTCCCTTTTCGGGACAGCGCGCTTGTCCCGAAAAGGGACAGAATCAGCCGTCTTCGTCGTATGCGCTGCGGTCCGCTCTGCCCCCCGCAGCAAACGCTGCGGGGGGGCAGAGCGGAGCTATCGGAGTGCTACCGCTCGTGCGCGCAGAAGATCGTTGAGCGCGCGCACCGGCGACGTGGGGCACATCGCGAGACGGGCATCGAGTGCCGCTTCCCACTGCTGGGTCAGGCCAGCCATGAGGCGCTTGCGCATGCCGGGCGTGACGTGGGCGTAGCGCGCCGAGACCGAGCCGTCGATGTGGCCCATGCGTTCATCCATGAGGACCTTCTCGGTGCCGAGGTCCTCCATCATCGTGCGGTGCGTGTGGCGGAGGCCGTGGGGTGTGAGGCCCTTGGCGATCGGGAGCCAGCAGGCGTCCGCCCGAGCAGCAGCGCCTCGGCCTCGGGCCGGGATTCCCGGCCACGGCTCGCCCAGGATCGGCACTGGGCGGGCCTCCTGGGGCACCTTTTTCGGGTACCAGCCGGAGACTGCCGGGGTGAACAGCCAGGTGGCGAAGCCGTTGCGGCGCCAGTGGGCCGCGTGCTCCGAAGTGGCACCGCCCCGCATGAACCCGAGCTCTGCGATGGCGAGTTCGACGCGTACGCGGGTGTCCTCGCGTACGCGGTCGGGGTGGTTGAGGACGTTGGAGACCGTCCCCGTGGAGACCTCGGCACGGCGGGCCACGTCGACGAGCTTGGCGCCCTGGTGGCCTCCAGTACGGGCGGTGCCCTGCCCTCGGAAGACGTACGTCCTGCCGTGACAAGGGCAGGGGGTCGGCTTCGTGCGGGCAATGTGGTTGAAGACCAGGGCGGACAGCCAGTCCATCGAGTCGATGGTGCGGTAGCTGTCGTCCTTGGGTGGGCAGCGGACCAGCTCGCCCGTGTCCAGCTCGTACAGCTGCCACTCGACACGGAAGGCGCCGGGGCGGACGAACTCCGTTTCCAAGCCGACAATTTCGCCCCAGCGCTTGCCGGTGTAGCCCTTGAGGACCGTGGCGACGAATTCGTCGTCGCGACCGGAGAGCAGGGCCGCCCGCTCGGCGGTCAGCAGGATGCCGAGCGCGTCGGTGACGACCTTCTCCGGGCCGCGGTCACGGGAACGGCCGGCGCGCTTGCCCCGGCCACGACGCCTGGCCGCCGGGTTGGACGTGAGCAGGCCCTCGTCGATCGCGTCCTCAAAGATCAGATGGAGCGTCGAGCGCCAGGTCTTGACGCTGGAAGCCGCATAGGCCGCCCGCTCCTTCTTCTCCCACAGCTCGACGTCCGTACGCAGGATCCCCACGAGCGCCTTCTCCTCGAAGTCGGGGAGCAGATGCTCCTCGATGTGGCGCCGGTAGTTCTGCATGGTCGAAGCCGCCAAGTCCTGAGCGGCGTACCAGCGGTTCGCGTACTCGCCGAAGGTCTCCTGGCCGAGTGCCGGGTCGCGCCAGTCGCCGCGCCGGTACTTGTTCTCGGCCTCGCTCGCGGCCCGCTGGGCCTCGCCCTTGGTGGCGAACTTGATCGGCTTGCCATCCTCACCGACGACGGTGAGGTGCTTGCCGGGCGCGATCTTGTAGCGGGCGCGCCAGTAGTTTCCGCGCTTCTCGCCGAAGCCCATGTATCCCTCCCCTTCCCGTCGTCGTGCTAGGCCGCGGTCCCGAACTGGCTCTGGCGGGCTCGGCGTGGCGGCCGGGCCCGCAAGGGAGTCTTGGTAGCGGCGAACGGCGAAGGCGGTTGGGGAGCAGGGGACTCGGGGGCTGGAAGCGTTGCCGCCCGCTTCTGCGGGAGCGCGGGGCGGGCCTCGTGCATGCGGATGATCTCCGCGAGGTGCTCGCCGGTGAAGCGGTAGGCGCGACCGACGCGCGTGAACGGGATCAGGCGCCGGCGGGCGCGGTCCTTGACCCACCAGGCGGAGCAGCCGAGGGCAGCGGCGACTTCCTCGGGGACGTACAGGCGGGGCAGGACAGCCTCGGTGTGCAGGGTCGGTGCGGAGGCAGGGGGTATCGCGGGTTGGTGCAAGGAGTGGGTCCTCTTCAGGCCGTGGCGGGTATGGGCGCGGCAACGCCGGCCTGCCGGTCGATCGCTAGGGATGAGGGTGAGACGCCCGTGCTGGGGGTTTGCGGGCCCAGGACGGGAGTGGGAACGGGACGCTACGACTCGTCGGCGGAGCTGGCGTCGGCGTGCTCGCCAGGCGGAGGGCCGTGCATCTTCAGCATGGTCTTGTTGGCCGCCTCCGCGATGGCGCTCTGGACCATGAGGTCGGCTTCCTCGCGGATGTCGGGGTGCTCTGCGAGGTAAGCGTCGAGCGCGTCGCGCGTCTCCGTGAAGGCCATGTTGGCTCTCTGGGTCGCGCGGAACGCGTCCACGACTTCGTCGATCAGCTCCATGGCGCGGGCCTTGGCCGCCAGCTGCGGGGGCCCGACGAGATTGCGCAGGTCGATGCCGAGGACCTCGGCAAAGCCGATGGCGTCGTCGAGGTTGATGCGGCGCTTGCCGTTCTCGATCCGCCAGACCGCGGACGGGTTCATCTCGAAGCCGGCCTCGTTGAGCCGGTCGGACAGGGCGTTGGTGCTCCAGCCGCGCGCCTCGCGCTCCACCCTGATGCGGGTCGCGACGTTCGCCTCGCCGCTGAGTAGGACGCCCTCGGAGGGTTCTTCCTCTGCCACTAGCACCTCCTTCCGTTCGTAGCGATGCACTGCGGTTTGCAGCACAGCCTAAACAGTAGCATCGCCACTGCGAGATGCAAAACACTTCTGCAATCTGCAATTCATGTGGCACAGTGGTGGCATCCCACCCCACTGACCTCAGGAGTCCGCACGCCCGCACGTCACATGAAAGAAGCCCCCGGCAATGCCGGGGGCTCAAGCGCAAACCTCTCAACCGCCATCCCTAGCGATCAACCTGCGGAGACCGGGATTGCCGTCCCATATGGCCCGCAAGCAGAGGAGCTGATGCCCAGTATGACCGATCCCCAGCCGAATACGCCATCCCTTCCCGACGGCTCCGGCACCTCGTGGCCCCCTGTCGCTGTGCCCGGCCAGCCGGCTGGCTCCACTGAGCCGCCGGCAGATGAGGAGGGTGACGAGGCGGCCTCGGCACCACCGCCGAGCGCAGGAGCGCAGGTCTTGGACGACCTGCGGGCTCAGCTCAAGCGATACGTGGCGATGCCGAGCGAGGAGGCCGTCACGGCGGTGGCCTTGTGGGTCGCGGCGACGCATCTGCAGCGTGCGTGGCAGCACGCGCCGCGTCTGGCGATCGTCGCGCCGGAGAAGCGATGCGGTAAGTCGCGGCTGCTGGATGTGGTGACCGAGACGGTGCACAACCGGCTGATCACGGTAAACGCGAGCGCGGCGGCGATCTTCCGGTCGATAGACGGGGAGGATCCGCCGACTCTGCTGGTCGACGAGGCCGACACCATGTTCGCCACCGGCAAGGCGGCGGAGAAGAACGAGGAGGTGCGCGGCCTGATCAATGCCGGGCATCAGCGTGGCCGGCCGACGCTGCGGGTATCCGGGCCCGAGCACCAGGTGCAGGAGTTCCCCACCTTCGCCATGGCCGCACTGGCGGGGATCGGTGACCTGCCGGACACGATCATGGACCGTGCGGTGGTGATCCGGATGCGCCGTCGTGCGGCGGGCGAGAAGGTGGCGTCCTTCCGTACCGGCCGGGACACCCCTGCCCTGAACGCGGTCCGCGACCGCCTCCGCGCCTGGCTCGAGCCGCTATACACGCTGGCCATGGAGACGGAGCCGCCGATGCCGGTCGAGGACCGTGCGGCGGACACGTGGGAACCGCTGGTCATCGTTGCCGATCTCGCCGGGGGCGACTGGCCCGCGCTCGCCCGTACCGCCTGCCGCACGCTGACCGACTACGAGGCCGGCCAGGACGAGGAGGGTGGTCTGCGCACCCGTCTCCTGGTCGGTATCCGTCGGGCCTTCGCCGCCGTCGGGGATCCGGCTGTGCTGAGCACGAGGCTTCTGCTGGAGTCGCTCAACGCGGACAAAGAAGCCCCGTGGGCGGAGTACGGCGAGCGGGCTGACCCCGCGCGGCCTGCAGCTGCTGCTGAAGCCGTACGGGATTGGCTCCGCCAATCGCCGCTTCCCCGACGGCACTCAGGCCAAGGGCTTCGCGCGCAACCAATTCCTCGACACGTGGGCCCGATACTGCCCCGAGCCGAAGCCCGCGGACCCGCCCGCCGTGCCGACGGCCGGGCTGCTGCCCGGCACCGCAGTCTGACCCGACTCGACCCGCATCACTCGTCCCTGCGCAGGTCAGCTCGGGGACGGGTGAGCAGCCCGCAACGAGTCGTCTCGACATCACCGTTCCACCCGTACCTGCGCTGACCAGGCATGCGACGAGTGGTACGAGACATCGCACCCTCACGGCGGCCTCGCCTGCCCGCACCTCCGCCGAGACCGCCGCACCCAAAACCACCTGGAGAACCCCGCTTGCGCGCACGCATCAAGGCCCTACTGCGGCGAACTGATCCGCATCGGCCGCACCTCACCGACGAACCTGCAAGTGCCCTCCGACATGCACGCACCGCCCTCGTCCTCGGCCTGGTGGCTGTCGTCCTCATGGCCTTCCGGGTCTCGTGGAACGCCCTGTCCGACGTGGCTCGTGCCATCGGCGCCGATCCAACTGCCGCTCTGCTCTACCCGATCGTGGTCGACGGGCTGATGGCTCTCGCGCTCATCGCCACGCTCGTGCTGACCGGCCCGGATCGGAAATTCGCACTACGGATCCTGGCCACCTACACCATCGCCAGCCTGCTGCTGAACTACGTCCACGGCCTCATACCGGCTCTGCACTCCGAGTCGACCCGATGGGGCCGGCTCACCGACTGGGACCACGCCAACTGGGCGCTCGTCCTGCTGGCAACCTCCCTCCCAGTCGGGTCGATCTACTTCGGATCAGACCTCGTGGCAAAGGTGCTGCACCACAACCCCGAGTCCGCCAGCCCCAGCACGATGCCCTCGAACCTTGCGGCTCCCCAGGCCGCCACAGCATCCGTGACGGGACCGATCGAGGACGCCGAAGCCGTTGCCGACGGCGCCACCTCCGACGTCCAGCTGCCCGCGCCCCTCAAGGTGGCGGGCGCTCCGGCAGACGTGGCGGCACAGGCTGCCGATGTGGCGGTTCCCCCCGCCTCTTCCATCGCGGACACCGAAGAGGAGGCGGGCACCGTAGACCCCGAGCTCCTCGCTATCGCCCGGAGTGCGCCTCGTGGGCGCGGAGGCAAAGCCTCACGCCGCCACATCGAGGACGCGGTCCGCAACGCCGACCGCACGATCGGCAAGGACGAGGCCGAGCGCGTCAAGGACGCGCTCCAGGCCGAACTCGACGAAGCCGCCGCAGCCGAACCGAGCGAGGCCACGCCAGCGGCAATCGCTTCCTGACTAGCTGCCGCTGCCGAGCACGTCCCGCATCTCTCGTCCCCGCACGTCAGCGCGGGGACGAGTCTCCCTTCGGTGACGAGCCGACCCGACGTCACCGCACTCCCCGATCCACACCCCACCGAGTAGGTCCCCCATGCCCGCACCGCAGCACGAACCGGCCACCACACACGAGGAGATGAAGACGATCACAGCAGCCGAAACCGCGTCAGCAAGGTATCCCGCTGGACCGTCCACAGGCCGGTCTCACGGGGAAGCCTCCGCCCCTGGGGTGGCGGAGGCACTCGGGCACCAGGGGGTGCTCGAGCAGGAGAAGCAACACCCTGGCGCCGAGCCCGTCGCCGTTGCCGTGTCCCTGCCGCGTGCCGCCGAAGCAGCCGCTCTGCACCGCGTCGCCCAACGTCGCAAGGCCGATCCGAGTGGCCGCCGCGAGAAGCGTGTCGATGTCCGCTACAGCGTCGAAGAAAGGGCCGCGATCCGCGCCAAGGCCACGTCGCTGAACCTCAGCGGCGCTCACTACGTCGCCGCCGTCACCATGGCCCACATCGAAGGTGACCTCACCGTGCCCGGCCAGCGCACCCAACTCGACGACTACATCGACGAGATCAACGCCTTGCGCGAGCAGGTCGCCGCCATCGGCCGCAACGTCAACCAGATCGCCAAGAAGCTCAACTCCGGCGGCCATCCACACCCTGGGGACAGCGCCCTCCTCGCCCAGACCGACCGGACTCTCGATGCAGTCGGTGAGGCGGTGCGCCACATCGCCACAGCCGCGAACCAGGCTGTCAGCCACAAGGCGGCTCGATGATCGCGAAGATCACCGGCGGCCAGGACACCGCCGATCTCATCCGCTACCTGTACGACACGAAGAAGAAGGGCCACACCGACCCGCACTTGGTCGCCTCCTGGGACGGCTTCGCCCCCGACCCCGGCCGCGCGGACGACTTCGACGCTACCAAGCGGGCTCTCGCCGCCGACCTCGACCTGCACGTCAAACAGGCCGCGCGGCTCGACAGGGCGCCCGAGAAGCACGTGTGGCACTGCTCGATCCGCGCCGCCGAGACCGACCGCCACCTCAGCGACGACGATTGGGCCGACATCGCCCGCCGCGTCGTCGCCGCCACCGGCATCGCCCCTTACGGCGACCCGGATGGCTGCCGCTGGGTCGCCGTCCGCCACGCCGACGACCACATCCACATCGCCGCCACCAAGGTCCGTGCCGATCTGCGCACCGCCCGGCACTGGAACGACTACCTCACCGCCGACCGCGAACTCGCAGCCATCGAAAGGGAGTACGGCCTCTTCCAGGTCGTACGCGGGGATCGCACCGCCGCCAAGCGGCCCACCCGCGCCGAGCAGGAGAAGGCCAAGCGCGCCGGCCAAGCCCGCGCCGCCCGCGAGCGACTGCGCACCACGGTGCGTACCGCCGTGGCCGCCGCCACCAGCACCGAGGAGTTCATAAGCCTCCTCCAGGCCACCGACGGCGTCCTCGTCGACATCAAGCACTTCCCTACCGGCGACGTACGCGGCTACACCGTTGCTCTCCAGGACGACACCAACGGCAAGCAAGAGCCCATCTGGTACTCCGGCTCAGCACTCGCCCCCGACCTGTCCCTCCCCAAGATCCGCCAGCGCCTCGACGCCACCGAACGGCAGCCGAGCCCACGCAGGACCAACCCCTGGCACCAAGCAACCGCCGCCGCCGAACGCATCCCCCACCACTTCGACCGCGAGGATGACGCAGCCGCCCAGGCCCACCTCGCCGCCTTCGGTGAAGCCCTCGACGTCCTCCCACTCCTCACGCCCCAGGGCGTACAACCCCAGCTCCGTCAGGCAGCGGAAGCCTTCGAACGCGCTACCCGCTCCCGCACCCGGGCCGATCACCAGCACGCCCGTGCCCTGCGCGGCGCGGTACGGGCGATGGTCCGCGAGCCCGCACCAAGGGACGGTGCCCTGCTGGCGATGCTGTTGGACGCAGCGATCCTCGTTGTCATGGCCGCCGCTCGCTGGCATCAGCTCCACCAGCACGACCAGCAAGTGGTCGCCGCCCACCAGACCCTGCTGCACCTCCAAGCCGCCTACGAGCAGACCGCAGCCGCGCCGCTCACCGCACGCGCCCAGCGCCGGCCGCCGCAGCGGGTCGTGGAGCGGCACATCCTGCTCATCCGGCAGTACGTACCAGAGCATGCGGAACAGGTACTGAAGGACCCGGCCTTCGACGCGCTCGCCGCCGTTCTCGCGGCCGCAGAGGAGGCGGGACACGATCCGAAGGAGCTCCTGCAGCTGGCTGCCGACCAGCGAGCGCTGGACGATGCTCGCCGCCCCGCGCGTGTTCTGACCTGGCGCGTCGAACGCCTCAGCGCCAGGCCGGTGCCGAGCGACCGCGCCCGTGCGGCGCAGGCCCGGAACGCGGCACAGCGTCCGAGCATGCCGACACGACCGACACCAACTGCCCAGGCAACTCAGGCACAGCCTCCACACACACGGCGACGCTAGCCACCGGGCGAGCCGCACTTGGGCGCTGGGCCGCTGTGGATGGACCTGCCTGAACGGCATCGGCCAGGCGCACTGCAGGTGTCTACATCCACGCCCTGGCGAGCTTAACCCGATCAGCAGGCAATCAATGATCCAGCCTGTGAAGGTGCAAGCGGGCATGACTTCAGCGCTGCCTAAGTCATGCGCGCAAACCGCCTGAACCAGAGCCACCCACCTGGCAAGATCACCGCAGTGCGTATCGGCGGAAATTCGGGAGGGACCGCGTGACGGGCTCCAACAAGGAACGCAACCTCGCCATGGTGGAGGCGTACGCCGCAGGCGAGACCCTGGAACAAATCGGGAGCCGATTCAGCATCACTCGTGAGCGCGTACGTCAGATCCTGAAGTCCTTGGGAGCGGTGACGGCCGAACAAGCGCGGCAAGTCCGCGCACAGGGCCGAGCACACGAGTTGTCCGAGCAAGTCGCCGCATTCCTACGCGACTTCCGCACGACGATCGAGAATCTGGCCGCTGCCGGGGTGGCGCGGACAGAAGTCGAGGCGCGGTTTTCGCTGTTGCTGCCGCAGACCCCGTCCACGGTGGTGCGGGAGGCAATCGGTGAGGCTGGCGTTCTATTCAATGTGGACGTACAGGAGTTCGCCTTCTCGCCGGCCGTCATCGAGAGCGCGGTGTGGTACGCCCTGGCGCGAGAGGAGAGTCTGACGCCCGATCCGGTCGCGGCGGTCGCAGGGGTCGACGTGGAGGAGGCCAACGATGTGGCACTGGCGCTGCAGCGCGAAGGACTCGATGCGGAGACTGTCTCCTCGATCCTGTGCCTGGTCCACGCAGCGCGACAGCACGCGCGCGAGAACGCAGGCACGGGACTGTCGGCGCAGCGTTACAACGGGCAGCGGAGACAGATCCTGTCCGAGCTCGGCCTGGAGTCCCGCAAGGGAAGTGCCCCATGGCCGCCGACGAGCCAAACAGTGATGAAGCGGATAGGCCACGGCGCGTGGGGTGATGCGCTTACGGGGATCGGTCTGACCCCGGATCGGCGCGGTCGTCCGAAGGGGCTGATCGTCTTCGACGAGGAGCACTACCCTGCGGCCCTAAATCAGTACTTGGAGTACTGCGTCACCAATAGGCAGACCTCCACCTTCACTGGGTACCAGACCTGGGTCGACGCAGAGGACCGCGCGGGGCGACGCCATCCGTCGGCAGCAGCCGTGCGGTTCCGATACGGGAACTGGATCTCGGCCAAGCGGGCTGTGGCCGGATCGGTCGCGGTCCAGGTCGCGGCAAGCCGAGGCCAACAGACGTCGACGCCTATGGCCACGCTGGCCCTGCACAGTGCCCAGCAGGAGATCGATATGTTTCTCACGCGTCTCGAACGCACTCCCCCGACAGAGATGTCGGGCCTGGTCGAGAGCTTCACGCGGGGGTTCATGCAGGAGTTCGAGTTCCGCCGCAGGGGCTGGATCCGCGCAATCGTGGCCGCCGATCCGACAGCAATCCCCCGCCGGCTGGCCGACCCGGCGCTGAAGCCGAAGCCACGTGCAGCCATCGTCGCGGACGGGGCGGGCGTCCTCACGGATATGTACATCGACAAGCTGGGCAACGGGGATCCGCGGATCACCGACGGATGGCTGCGAGCGGACGTGCAGGCCGAGCTCAACGCGGTTCCCGATGAGGTGATGTGGAGGTTCACGGTTTTGCGCGAGACCCGTAACTACCTCACCCACACATCCCAGGAGGCGCGGCTTCGCCTTCAGACGGCCCTGGAAACGCTGGCTGGGGCCAACCCGCAATTCACTCTGGGGCAGTCATTGACCTCGCGGGTCGTCCTGAGCTGGCTGGCCGCGGCACAGGCCCGCCGGCTGAAGGAGTTGCTAGCCTGCGTCCCAACCCTGTGGCGGGCCATGGTCGTGGGAGAGACGCTGTTGACCAGCCCATCCCCGCCGACAGGAGCGTAGTCTCCAGCCTCCGCTGCCCACCGACACCGGTGACGCCCACGTGTGCATACCCCTCCTCGCCGACGACCCCGACTGGCGTGTGCGGGTCGATGCTGCCCGCAACCTGCCCGCCGATCAGCGGGGCAGGTGGCCGGGCGCGAGGTGCCGGAGAGCCCGCGCGATCATTCGCGCTTGGGCGTCGATGGCGTGACGCAGCTGCGTCAGAGCCAGGGTGATGGTGCGCATCTTCATCTGGTCGGCGAGGTGATCCGAAGGAAACGGCCTAGACGGCTACGACTCCAGGTAGAGCATCAGATGGACCGGTTGTCACGAATCGACGCAACTGGTCCACCCACCCGATGGCTATGTCCAGGTGCTGGGCCTGCAGCCCGGCGTGAGGGTCCGGCTCAATGAGGAGGGTCGCCGCGCCACGGCCGGTGCGGGCGGCAGCCCATTCGTGGTCAAGGCTGGTGAAGTCGTCGTCGATCCAGATGGCGGGTGCGTCGCCCAGCCAGGTGTCAACGTAGTCGCGTTTCCAGAGGTAGCCGTCGGGGTGGCTGGTCGTGATCTGTGGCCGCGGGAGCTCGACGTACGGCAGTGGCGGGAGGCCGAGAAGTGGGCCGATCAAGGTCGCAGCGTCTCGGCGCCAGCTGGTGCACCAGACCGGGTTGACCAGGCCGGTTCGGAACACGTCCATCAGCAGGGGGCCGTGTTCGGGGTGGAGCCAGACACCGACGGGGTCGTCGGCACGTCGGCCGGCAGGGACGACGTCGTGTCGGACATGCGAGGCCGGGGTGGACCCGTCGTCCGCCGGGAACGGTATGAGGACGCCGTCGACGTCGAGGAGCAGGTAGGGCGTGCGCATCGGTTCCTCCAGAGGGCTGGAGCGGGGGTCAGAGCTTGCGGGCAGTGATCAGCAAGGTGGCGGGCCAGCGGCCGAGGCGGGCGTCGTGGAATTCCTGGGCTGAGGTGAGCCACAGGCCCGCCTCGCGGAGGTGTGACTCCCAGCGGCCCGCATCGAAGTCCCAGCGCGCGAGGGGAAGTCGAGTGCGGTCCGGGAGCATGACGTGATCGCGGCGCGGCCGGTCGTCCGGTGACGGGCGGCGGCCCCCGCGCTCGGGGTGAGGCACGGTGAAGGTCAGAGCGCGGCCGGGTTTCAGGTGCTGGGCGATGGCCGGGAGCAGGAGCTCGGGAGCTACAAGGCCGACGGCACCGAAGACCGAGTAGATGGCGTCGAACTGCTCGTCGCTTGCTTGCAGGTAGTGCAGGGCGTGGCCGGCGACGAAAGTGAGGTTGGTGAGTCGGCCGTAGTGGGAGCGGGCTCGGCGGATCTGAAGGCCAACCAGGTCGAGGCCCGTGACGCGTGCTCCGTGTCGTGTCGCGAGGTGGGCGGCGTTATGGCCGGGGCCGCAGCCGAGTTCGAGCAGCCGCTTCCCGTGCAGGTCGGGGCCAAGTATCTCGGCGCCTGGGCCGCTGCCGGGTTTGACCGTCCATTCCATCCGGGCCGGCACAGCGAGTGCTCGGGCAGGGCCGGCGGCGGTGCGCTGGAGTGCGTGTGCGTGCCAGGGGGATGCCTGAGCGAACGGCATCTAGACCTCCAGGAGCCGGAGGGCATCGGTGAGGTGACGGCGTACGATCTTGATGTACGCGGGGTCGGTGGCCGGGTCGTTGATCCAGCGGATGGCCTGTTCCATGAACCACTCCACCGCCCACATGCGGTGCCAGCCCAGCGCCCACTCCTCGGCCGGCAGTCCGCCGCGCTCGGCGAGGGCATCGGGGGTGCCGCCTTCGGTGACGTACTGCTCGAGGAAGACCCGGAGTCGGTACGGTTCCGGCTCGTCGAGTGTGCCGTGCCAGCTGGCCAGGTCGAGCAGGCCAGGACCGTTGAAGGCGCGGGCGAAGTCCAGGAGGCGCCAGCCTCGTTGGCCGATGTGGAGGCTGGTGGGGTGGAACTCGGAGTGCACCCAGCCGAACGGCGCTGTCGTTGTGCCGGCCGAGCGTGCTTCGGCGGCCCGGGCGAGTCGGTCGAGCGCGCTCCCGATGTCGTCGGTGTCCTCCCATCGCTCGGCCTTGCGTAGTTGATCGAGGTGATCCAGTGCTCGGCCGGGCAGGGAGCGCAGGGCTTCTTGGTCGAGGACGGACAGCGCAGCGGCGGTGCGGGTGTGGTGCAGGACCACGGCTGCGGCAGCACCGTCGAGGTCGTCGGCGTCCCGGATAGGGGTGCCGAGGTCTTCCAGCATCATCCCGAGCCAGCCGTCCAGTACCGCGGAGGCGTGGACCTTGGGGACTGGGACGCCGAGGGTGACGGCCAGGCGTAGGGCCTGGTCTTCGCTGTCGAAGGGCTTCTTGGCGTACTTGAAGATGGCGGTGGCGCCGTCGGGGAACGTCAGGCGTTCGACGCCAGACATGGACCAGACGCGTACCTCCGCACGCGCTACGGCGGCGGGCTGCCCGGCGGCGGTCAGCACGTTGTCCAAGAGTTCAGCGTTCAGGGTCGCGTCCATGAGGGACTCCTGTGGTTGGAGGCGTCCGGGGCGGGCGGAAGTGCCGGCCCGCCCCGGAGCCGGGTCGGGTGCGGGCTACACGGCAGGGGTCACGCGGTGGGTGTAGATCTGCTCGATCCAACCGGCCTTGAACTCGGCCAGGTCGTCACGAAAGTTGGCCATCGAGGCACCGTAGGGCGCGACGACGCCACCCGACTGATCCGGCACGGACTGGCAGCCGTGCACGAGCCGGCCACCGAGCGCGGCGTGGGCCTTGATGGACTCGATGCGGCGGTGCTCGTTGAACCAGCCACCGTGGTAGACCTCGTCCAGCAGGCCGCCCATCTCCTCGTCGAGGTCGAAGACGACGGAAGTGGCTGCGGGGAAGAACCAGCACGGACCGACGTTGGAGATGTGCCCGTCCAGCTCGACCTTGTTCAGCGCCATCAGCGTGGCCGCCTCACGGAGCATCCGCAGGTGCTCGGCGGTGATCTGCGGCAGACCGAGCGAGGCGAGGTGCTCCTCGCGGAACAGGTACGCGTACACCTCGTACGCGGTGGCCAGTACCTGGGCCGCGTCCGGAGTAGAGGCGGCGTGCTGCTTGATGAAGTCGAGGGCGAGCTGCTCGACCGCGCTCTCGGTGGTCTCGTCCACATCCAGGAGCTGGGACTTGACCAGCTCCCAGTCGGCGACGAGCCAACTGTGGGACTCGAAGCGGAAGAAGTAGTCGACCGGGTCGATGGTGATGCGCCGGCCGTCGACCTGGATGCCGGGCAGGCGGCCCCAGCGCGTGTCGAATGACTCGGGCAGTTCGACCGTGATGGCCGTGGTGTCGATGGTGGTCACGATGTCTCCGTCTCTCTTCGGCCGGGTTCGGGCACAGGAATGCCCGAAACCGAGGCGGGTGTACGGAACTTGGGTGCCGCCCGGCCACGTGGGGAGCCTGGATTCACGGTCGGACCTGGAACCGTTCCGGGCGGCTGATGATTAGTGAACCGGCCGTCACGCTCAGTGGGTACGGTGAGAGCCAGGCGAAGCGGTATACGCGGTTTACAGGCTCCAGGTCGGAGGCGGTCGTGGCAGCGCAGCGAGCACCGAACTCCCGCCTGCGTGAGGCCATCGCGGCGATCGGCTGCACGTACGAGGCGCTGGCGAAGGACGTACGGCGTATCGCCGCCGAGAACGGCGAGATCACCCAGACCAACAAGTCGGCCATCTCGCACTGGGTCAACGGCACCCGCCAGCCCAGCGGTCGCACCGCCCAATACCTCGCCGAGGCCCTGTCCCGTCGATCCGGTCGCATCGTCACCAAGGCCGAAATCGGCCTGGGCACTCACGACGACCACGGGCAGGACGAAGGCGATCCGGTGCTGGCAGCGACCGATCTGGGCCGCGCCGACGTCGAGCACCACCGCTTCCTCGCGATCGCCACATTCACCACCGCGGGCGTCTCCATGCCGCTCGCATACGACCATGAGGCTGCAAGCCGCATGCTCCGCGCCCGATCCGGCACGATGCTGGTCGGCGAGGAGGACGTGGACGTCGTACGACAGATCACCGCCGCGTTCAGCGCGGCCGACGAACGCCTCGGAGGCGGTCACGGTCTGACCACCGTCACCGCCTACCTCGCCGACACGGCAGCCCCGATGCTCCGAGGACGCTTCACCGCGGATCCCTTACGCCGAGAAGCCTTCGGCGCGGTGGCCGAACTCGCCTACCTGGCAGGCTGGAAGCACCACGATCTCGGCCAGGAAGGCGCCGCCCAGCGCTACTACCAAGTCGGCTACCAACTTGCCTGCGAGGCCGACCCGCACGGCCATGCCGCCTGGATGATGCGCACCCTCGCCCACCAGGCACTCAGCCTCAAACAGCCCCATCACTGCATCGACCTCGCCGAAGCAGCTCTTGGGCAGGGCGTCGGGCATATCGACGGCCAGACCGAAGCCCTGCTCCACATCACCCATGCCCGCGCCTATGCCGCCACGGGCGAGAAGCCCGCCGCTGCCCGCGCCCTCCTCACTGCTGAGGACGCCTTGCTTCGCGAGGACGGCCCGCAGCCCAGCTACTCCCGCGTCAGTGGCCCGGCCGCCGGCACCGTGGCCAGCCACACCGCCCGCACCCTCACCGACCTCGCCGACCACATCGGCACGGAACAACAGCACCGTGACGCCCTGGTCCGCTGGGATCCCGTGAAGTACAAGCGCGTCCACGCCCTCACCTACGCCGACCTGGGCGACAGCCTCGCCGCCCAGGCCCGCGCCGACGAGGCGGTCGCCGCCTGGTCGCAGGCTCTGACACTCATGGAGGGCATGACCTCCGACCGCACCCGCAAAGCGATCACGTCGCTGGGGTCCACCCTCGCGATCTATCAGCGCCGCAGAGTCCCCGGCGCCGGCGAACTCGCCCGCCGCACCCGCGAAGCACTCGCCTAACATGCCCAACAACCGGCCGATGAAGGGACGCACAGTGGCTCAACCGACCACCGACGACCAGCCCAAAGCCCTCAAGCCCGCACTCGAATCCATGACCCTGCTGGTCGCCGCCGTCATCGTCCACGACCAGGCCACCGAGCGCGTCGTCCTCCTGCAGCGCAGCGAAAATGCCAAGTTCGCCCAAGGCATGTGGGACCTGCCAGTCGGGAAGAGCGAACCCGGCGAGGCGATCACCGACACCGCGGTGCGCGAGCTCCACGAGGAGACCGGCCTCACGGTGAAGCCGGAATCCCTCAAGGTCGCCCACATCATCCACGGAGCATGGGGGGTCGAGGCTCCGAACGGCTTCCTGACAGTCGTCTTCGTCTCCCACGAGTGGACCGGCACCCCCGAGAACCGAGAGCCGCGCAAGCACGCCCAGGTCCGCTGGGTCGACACCGACGCCATCCCCGAGGAGTTCGTAGACACCACCGCGAGTGCCCTCGACCGCTACCTCAATGGTGGACCAGAAGTCTCTCTCAATGGCTGGTGACGTAGGCGTCTCTAATCAGCAACTAACCCATACAGACACGGTCGTGTACAGCCTCAGCCCCTCGCTGGTGATCGCAAGTGCCTTGGAAGGACGGTCTGGCCATCGACGCGCGCAAGCTCATCAAGGTTCGAGGGCAAGCCGCTGGCGTCCAACAGGTTGGTCCCGCGCAGGTCCGCCTTGGCCCATCTTGTGAGTCGGAGATCCGCTCCTCGCAGATCTGCTCGTGCTAGCTCCGTATAGGTCAGATCCACATCAATCAGGTTGGCAGAGGCGAGCCGTGCTCCGTTCAAGTTAGCCATCGTCAGCGTCGAACCGTTCAGGTCAGCACCAGTCAGGTCGACACCCTCCAAGTGGACATCCGTGAGATCGACGCCAGGCAGCCGGGCTCCCGCCAGGTGCAATCCGTGAAGGTCGAGAACGACTACACGCGGATCGGCATGAAGGCGCATCACATCGCTGGTCAGGGCCGTGAGGGCAGCTTGTACATCAGCTGTTGGTTCTAGGGGCAGGGAGGCATTGCCCCCAGTGCGTATGCGCGCCATCCAGTTGCGACTGCCATGTTTGGCCTTCGGCGCCCTGTCACGAATGAAATACACAAGGACGCGGGCAGCGTCCGGGGCAGCTTGCTCCGGAGCATCCTGGACAATCTGTTCCAGGTTGAGGACACCTCCGATACGCACGTACTCATGCTCGGAGCCGAGGCGTTCAAGCGCCTTATTGAACCGGTCAGTGATCTGGCCACGCCGCGTAAGGCGATAGGTCCGGATCGTGTACACCACGGCAACTCCGGCCCCAATCGCGGCAAGCATAGTGACCAGAGAAGTGCGTAGGCCGGTTACGAGCGCTGCTGATCCCTTTGCTAGTTCGTCCCGGTCTAGGTACTCATGGTCCAGCGCGTACGGTCCACGCCAAATGAGCCACGGGACCCCGACCAGCAGAACCAGAGACCCCAGCACCACCAGCGCACGACTCCAACGTTTCCGCACCCGCTGACGGCGCCACAGGTTGGCTATTCGCTCGTTCATGTTGGCGCTTGGAGCATCCTCAGGACCAGCAGGGTTCCAGTTCATGCCTGCTACCCAAGCGCATGCTGCCTCCCGCCTGCACCCCCCGGCGCTGGATGATCTCTGACTCGACAGTCAGGCGCCACGCACGCTGTGCAGGCAAACATGCTCACCCCTCTTCCGTGTCAGCGCTGCTCAGTAATCTGCTCGTACGAAGCCGAACGACTTTTTCCGACCGGTGGTGACGCCTCCTGGACCGGGAGAGCTGTGGTCATCGGAGCGACACGAGTTCGAGCGCGAGTTCGTTGTTCGGCTACGCGGAGGGCCGCTGGAGGGCACCGAAGACAGAGACGCAGCCGAAGCCCTCGGGCGGCTCATCCACTCCGAGCTGGAGCAATGCGGCACCAGCGGCTACCAGCGCCTGAACGACGACGAAATAGCTGAGGCGATCCGTACCTTCAAGTCTGTGATGCGCAGGCTTGGCCTGGACTTCAATACGCCGTTCCGCGACTTCCGCGGCTTCCACGGCTACTGGAGCGCCGAAGGGATGGGGGGTGCTGGTGGATGGGCAGCCCGGCGCGGTTACCTCAACAAGCTCTTCGCGCCAGTCTGGGAGCAGTTGGACGAACTGGACGAAGCATCTACCGCGTCGACCGGCTTCCTCGGTGTTGACGGCGACCCGAGGAACATAATCTTCGCCTCTAAAGGTCCCAAGCCTGAGATCGTCTGGAGCCAGGTGTTGGACGGCGCCATTGAGGTCGTCGAGCACGCAGACCAGTGCCTCATCTACAACAAGCCTTTGACCAATGCCGGCCTCACCTGGGGCGATCTCGTCGACTGGTGGCGGCAAGAGAACCATCTCGAAGCGTCACCAGAACGCGACGTCGCCATCTCCCTGTACGAGCGGCTAAGAGAGTCCCTAAGCTCTAATGCCGAACGCCATCTCTTCTACGCTTTCGCCAGCCGCTATTCCGAAGTCGACGGGCGGCGCCAGCCAGCCCTCCTTCCACAGGTATACCTGCACTTCGACCCGCTGACCGAGCGCCAGCGCCAGCTCCTGCACAAGCCTCGCCGCCTTGCCCGCGAACGCATGGATTTCCTGCTGCTTCTTCCCGGCGGCGTCCGCATCGTCGTCGAGGTGGACGGGAAGCACCATTACGCCCGCGAGGTTCCCCCGGGGACAGGGCAATGGCAGGTCGCCGCTGACCTCTACTCCGCGATGGTCGCCGAAGATCGAGCCCTGCGTCTGCTGGGGTACGAAGTCTTTCGCTTCGGCGGCCACGAGATCCTACAAGCCAAGGGCGACTTGACGTTCATGCGTCGCTTCTTCGCAGACCTCGAATCGCGGTTCTGGGGGCAGACTGTTCAGTAGTCCGTCTATCCGTGTCATGGCCAGGTGCCGCATGTTCGGACAACGCTGACGCGAAGGATGACCAAACCACGGGGAGCCTGGGAGCCATTCGGGGGCCAACTCGCTCCCCGAGCCCCCGCGAGACCCCTCCACACCAACCCACACCAATGCCCTGACCTGCGAAAATTCAATCGGAGCCGGTGGCGATCTTTGCCGAACCTCATTCGGGACGAAGAGGTCGTGGGTTCAAATCCCGCCACCCCGACTGAGAAGTAGCAGGTCAGGGCCATCGACTCAGCTGAGTCGGTGGCCCTGTCTCGTTGTGCGTGTCCGACTGGGTGACTATGGCTTCGGATCGGCCTAGAAGGTGCCGTCCGTCACGGCCGCGTCCGCGTCCGTCCGGACACCGCCTCCCGTACCGCCCACGGCGCGCAGTTCGACGAGGAGAGCCCGGCCGCGCGCCTTGCCCACCTCGTGGCCGCCGGTTTCTTGCTGCGTCGGCGCGGCGGTTCAAGGCGCCCTGGTAATGGCGTGCGATCGGGTCGAGACTGGGTAGCAGATGAAGACAGCAGCCTGTGGGAGGGTGTCCCCGAATCGCCATGGGAGGTGGGTGGGGCATGCCTGAACTGCCGCGTGAGGAGCAGTTGGCGGCCGCATTCGTCGACTTGGCCGATACCTTGGTGCGGGACTTCGATGTCATCGGATTCCTGCACACGCTCGCCGAACACTGCGTGGGGCTGCTGGATGTGGCGGCGGCCGGGGTGCTGCTCGCGACTCCCGGTGGCCGGCTCGTGGATGCCGCGGCCTCCGACGAGCGGACCCGCCGGTTGGAGCTGGCCAGCATCGAGTGGGACGAGGGCCCCTGCCGGGACTGCACCCGGAGCAAGAAGCAGGTTCCCGACGTACCGCTGGCGACGCAGGCGGCCCGGATGCGGTGGCCGCGGTTCGCGCCGCGGGCGCTGGAGGCGGGATTCACGTCCGTTGCGGCGACGCCGCTTCGGCTGCACAACCAGGTGATCGGGGCGCTGAACCTGTTCCGGGACCGATCCGGGCCACTGGACGAATCCCAGGTGCGGCTGGGACAGGCGCTGGCCGATACCGCCACCATCGGGGTGCTGCAGCAGCGGGCGGTGAGTGAGCAGATGACGGTGACCGCGCAATTGCAGGCCGCTCTGGACAGCCGCGTCATCATCGAGCAGGCCAAGGGGTATCTCGCACACCGCCGCGACACCAGCGTCGAGGAGGCGTTCACCCTCATGCGCCACTACGCACGCACTCACCAGACTCGGCTCACCGAGATCGCTCGCCAGATCTTGCAGGGCACGGCCGACGCATCGCTTCTCACGGGGCGCGATCGGTGAGGCGCGGGCCCATCGGTGCTGACTGGTGGGCCGGCCGCCGGATGGTCCGGGTGGCACCCGAAAGGGGGCGGCTTCGGTGAACCATCCGGTGATGGCCGACTATCTGCGCGCCCTCAGTTCCCATGCCGGTCCCGGCCTGGCACCGCTGCCGCTCGCGGACTGCGCCGGCATGCTGGGGCTGGACGGTCTCGGCCTGCTGCTGGCCCCCGGCGGCGGGTCGGCGGAACTGGTGCAGTCCTTCGGCGAGCGCACCGTCGCGCTGGAGGATCTGCAGCAAGTACAGGGCCAGGGCCCGAGCCTGGACGCCGCCCGTCACGGTGCCCTGATGCTGCTGCCCGACGTGACCGACACCTCCGCGTTCGCCACGGACCGCTGGCCCGGCCTGCCGGGCGCCGTCGAGGCGCTGGACGTACGCGCGGTGTTCTCGTTCCCCTTGCGCATCGGGGTCATCGCGCTCGGCGCGCTCACCGGCCACCGCACCCGGCCCGGCCCGATGTCCACCCACCAGCTGACCGACGCCTTCGGCATGACCGACACCATCTCCCAGATCACCATCGCCACCGTCGCCCACCCGGAGTCGCCGGGCACTCCGCTGCTGGACGAGCCCGGTCTCCACTTCGCCGAGGTCCACCAGGCCACCGGCATGCTCGCCGCCCAACTGGGATCCGACTGCGCCCACGCCCTGATCCGGCTGCGCGGTCACGCCTTCAGCCACGACCGGGCCCTCTTGGACGTCGCCCGCGACGTGCTGGCCCGCCGGCTGCGTTTGAACGACAACGGAGACGCCCTGCCCCGGCGCGACTGACGGGGGACGGACGGCCGGCGGCCATGTCTTCCGGGCCCCTGTTCTGCCGCCATGTACCAGCAGCACCAGCACATCCGCAGCCCGTCGGAACAATCCGTCAGCGGACCAGCACAGTCCGCTAGCCTGGAAATGCCGACCCGGACCCGTTGGCGCCCGGTCCCCTGGACATCCGCCTCCGGAGAAGAGGGTCGTCGTGACCCCACCCCCTGCAATGGCCTGCGTCAAAGAAGTCCGCCCCCACGGAGACTGCACCCTGGTGGTCCTGTGCGGCGAAATCGACATCCACACCGCCGCCCACATCACCGACTGCCTGGACACCCTCACCCACACCGGCGACGCCGACCTGCTGGTCGACCTTCGCCCCGTGGACTTCATGGACGGTTCCGGCGTACGGCTCCTCAACCGCGTCCGAGCCCGGACCAGCGGCCGCCACGGACGCCTGCGCCTGATCTGCACCCGCCCCGCGACCCTTCACCTGCTCAACCATCCACGGCTGCGCCTGGACTTCGACATCCTGGACCGGCTGCCCGCCCCCGTACCACCGCGGGCAGCGGCCTCACCGATGTGAATGCGCCCTGGGCCCGCTCGCCCAGCGGAGCCCCTTCAAACGGCCGCATCGCTTCCCCTCTTTGAGAAGTGCGGGGGCCTTGGTATCCGGTGAAACCGACCGGCCGAGGGGCGGCCCGCGCATAGGCTGCGCACCCGGCGTGACGCCGCCGGGCATGTGAGGGGGAAGCAGTGGATCATCTCTTCGCCGTCGAGGGCGCGTTGGCGACACCGATCTCGCCGACCGGACTGGCCGAGGAAGGGCTCTTCGAACGCCGGCACCTACAGGAGTGGGTGATCGCCAACCCTCAGGTCCTGGGTGAGTCGGTGCTCGTCATCACCGCGGAGTTCGACCGGTGGGCCGATACGGACGGGGTTCCGGCGCGGGACCGGCTGGACGTCCTCGGGCTGGACGCCACCGGGCGGCTCGTAGTGGTCGAGCTGAAGCGGGGAACGGCCGACCGGGACGTACATCTCCAGGCGATCACGTACGCCGCCCTGGTGTCCCGGTTCGATCTCGACACCCTGGCCCAGGCGCACCGCGACTTCCTGACGGGCCGGGGGCAGACCGTCGGACTCGACGCGTGCAGGCAGCGCCTCCTCGACCAGGTGGACGGGGACTGGAGCCCCGAACTGCTCCAGCGCCCCCGGCAGGTGATCATCGCCGCCGGTTTCCCCAAGCAGGTGACCCACACCGTGGTGTGGCTGTCGGAGATGAACCTCGACATCGACCTCGTCCAGGTGGGGCTGTGGAAGGTGGCAGGCCATCTGGTCGTCGGCTTCACCAAGGTCTATCCGACGCCGGAGGTGGCGGAGTTCACCCTCGCTCCGGCCCGTATCGAGGCCAAGGCCGCCGTACAGAAACTGGAGGAGCGCTCCCGGGCCCGCAACGCCGCGCACATCCTCGTCGCCGCCGGCCTGCTGCCGGACGGGACCGGAATGCGGCTGACGCCGAGGCACGGCGCGCCGCGATCCGTCCGCGAGGCCATCCTCGCCTGGGCGGCCGAGGACGACAGCCGCACCAAGGCCGCGTGGAACAACAATCCGGCAAAACCGCTGATTTGGGATGCGGACGGCAAGCCGTACACGCCGACCGGGCTGGCCAGCCACATCTTCACGAGCGTGACCGGCCGGACCGCCGACGGGATACAGGGAACGACCTGGTGGGACGTCGACACCGGCACCGTCCCGAGCACGGTGGACCCCGATGAGTGGGCGGCGCTGGCAGGTGCCAGCATCGCGGACCTGGCCAAGCAGCTCGGCGGCGCCCGCAGGGACTGGACGAGTCTGCACACCCTGCTGGACGCCACCCCGTCCGGGCGGTGGACGACCTACGGCGACGTGGCATCCGTCATCGGCAGCCACGCCGTCCCGGTCGGCACCCACCTGGCGACCTGCGGCCAGTGCCCCAACGCGTGGCGGGTCCTCACCGCGGCCGGGCGCGTCAGCTCGGGTTTCCGGTGGACCGATCAGACGCGCACGGACGGGCCCGCGGACGTCCTGGCGGCCGAGGGTGTCCGGTTCGACGGTGGAGCGGCCGTTCCGGAAGCCCGTTTGCCGCTGGCCGCGCTCCGGAGCCTGCTCGACGGTTGACCGAGGTTCCTTCGAGTACGGTCCAGGCGGGAGCGAGGACGGTCCCAGGCGGGAGCCGTGGACCGGTCGGCCGTCCCGGGCAAGGGCCCGGCGGCCGTTGGCCGGTATTCCGGCGGGAGCCTTCCGGCAGCCGGTCCGCGTCAGGGCTTCCTTTCGGATTCGCTGTCTCTTCGGGCAGGCATTTACATTGCTTCGGCGCCCGATGGGGCGTTTTGAGCGCCCGAGTTGACAAATCTCGCGCCAACTCATCACGATTTGAAGGAGTTAGAGGTTCTAACGCGGATAACAAGGATAGAGGAGGCCGACTCCGATGCAGCTCGTTGCCCGGGAGAGGGAGCGGAGTGAGCTCGATCGGCTGCTGGTCTCGGCGGCGGACGGGCGTGGGGGCGCGCTCGTGGTGGCCGGGGAAGCGGGAATCGGGAAGTCGGCGTTGCTGGATTCCGCCGTGGAGGCGCTGGAGGGGTTCGCGGTAATGCGGGCCGCCGGGGCCGAGTTCGAGCAGGATCTGCTTTTCGCGACGCTGCATCAGTTGTGCGCGCCCTTTCTGAAATACCGGTGGGGGCTGCCGGCGGTGCAGCGGAAGGCGCTGGAGGCGGTCTTCGGGCTCGGGGAACGGACGTCGCCCGATCCGCTGACGGTCGGGCTGGCGGTTCTCGGGCTGTTGAACGAGGTGGCGCAGGAGCGTCCGGTGTGCTGTGTGGTGGATGACGCGCAGTGGGTCGACGACGCCTCGCGGCGGGCGCTGGTCTTCGTGGCGCGGCGGGTGGCCGTCGAGCGGATCGCGGTGGTGTTCGCCGCGCGGGAGGTCGGGGCGGGGACCGGGCTCACCGATCTGCCGCGGCTGCCGCTGGCCGGTCTGGGGGACGAGGACGCCCGGGCGGTGCTGGGGGCGGTGACCCATGCCGGGCTGGACGCCGAGGTGTTCGACCGGATTCTGGACGAGGCGCACGGCAACCCGCTGGCGCTGCTGGAGTTCGCGCACGACGCGGGGCCGTTCGGGGTCGCCCGGCCGCGGCGCTCCCGGGCCTGTGTGGTCGCGGCGCTGGAGGATCAGTACGTCCGCTGCCTCGACCGGTTGCCGCCCGCCGCCCGGACACTGGTGGTGCTCGCCGCGGCGGAGCCGGTCGGCGATCTCGGGCTGCTGCGGCGCGCGGCGGCGCTCCTCGACCTGGATGCCGCCGGGCTCGACGCCGCGGAGAGCGCCGGGCTGCTGACCCTCGGGCCGCGGCTGCGGTTCCGGCATCCGCTCGTACGCTCGGCGGTGTACGCTGCGGCCACGCCGTGCACGCGCCGGCGGGTGCACGGCGCGCTCGCCGAGGCGACCCGCCCCGACACCGATCTCGACCGCCGGGCGTGGCACCGGGCGCACGCCGTGGTCGAGGCCGACGAGGGCGTCGCCGCGGAGCTGGCACGCTCCGCCGACCAGGCGCGGCTGCGCGGCGGGTTCGCCGCGTCCGCGGCGTTCATGGAGCGGGCTGCGCAGCTGACGCCCGCGGCCGACCGCGAGGCCGACCGGCTGCTCGACGCCGCGCGGCTGCGGCTGCAGGCCGGCGAGCCGGCCGCGGCCCGTGCCCTCGTCGCCCGCACCGAGCACCGTCCGATGGACGCCCGCGGGCAGGCGGAGGCGCGCCTGCTGCGCGCGCGGGTCGACTACCAGCTGGGCCACAGCCCGCAGGCGACCACCACGCTCGTCGACGTCGCCGAGGGGCTGGACCCCGACCGGGCGAGGGAGGCTTATCTGGAGGCGTTCGCGTCGTTCATGTACAACGACAACGAGCCCGGCCGGCTCCAGCAGCTCGGCGCCCGGATCCGGGAGCGGGCCCCGCTGCGGGTGCCGCCCCGGCCCGTCGATCTGCTGCTCGACGCCCTGCTGGACCAGAACATGCTCTCCGTCGAGGAGGCGGTGCCCGCGATGCTCGGGGCGGCGGCGGCCTGCCGCGAGGCCGCCGCGCCGTCGACGGGGCCGTTGCGGATGAACCTCGTCTGCCAGCTCGTCATCGACCTGCGCGACGACGCGCTGATGGAGAAGGTCGCGAACCGCCAGGTGAAGGTGGCGCGCCGTCAGGGCGCCCTCGCCACGCTGCCGCAGGCGCTGCGCTACCAGGCGATCGCCAGGGTCTCGGTCGGCCGGTTCGCGGAAGCGGCCGTCAGCCTCGCTGAGGCGCGGTCGGTCGACGAGGCCGCGGGCACGGCCCCGCTGCTGGGGGCCGAACTCGTCTGCATGGCGTTCAGCGGCGACGTCGCCCGCTACCGCGAGGTCCAGTCGCTGCTGGGCAGCGGCGGGCGGCCGTTCGAGACCGCCGGCGAGCACTACTCGCGGGCGGTGCTGCACAACGGGCTCGGCAATCACGAGGCGGCTCTGGAGGCCGGGTTGGCGGCTCAGCAGCGGCAGCAGGGCGGTTCGTATTCGATCTGGTCCGTCAACTCCGAGCTGGTCGAGGCCGCCGCGTACGTCGGCCGCGGCAAGGAGGCCGACGCGGCCCTGGACCACCTGGAGGCGCTGGCCCGTACGAACCCGGTCCCGTGGGCCGTCGCCGAGTGGCTCCAGGCCCGCGCCCTCCTCGGCCGGGACGAGGACCGCGAAGCGCTGTACCGGGAGGCCATCGACCAGTTCGCCCGGACCCGGGTGCGCGTGCTGTACGCGCGCGCCCGGATGACGTACGGGGAGTGGCTGCGCCGTGAGAACCGGCGCCCCGAGGCCCGGGCCGAGCTGCGGGCGGCGCACGACATGCTCTCGGCCATGGGCGCCCGCGGCTTCGCCGAGCGCGCGGCCCGGGGGCTGCGCGCCATCGGTGCGCGGCCGCGCCCGCACGGTGAGAATCCGCTCGGCCAGCTCACCACCCAGGAGCGGATCATCGCCGGTAAGGTCGCCGCCGGTGCGACGTCCAAGGAGGTGGCGGCGATGCTCTTCCTCAGCCCGCGCACGATCGATGCCCATCTGCGCAACATCTATCGCAAGACGGGCATATCCTCACGCCGCCAGTTGCGCGAGTTGTCTCTGTGACCACCCGAAACGGAATTACGTAATCGACCGGCCCCGGTCTACGTAGTCATCACCGATGCGCGGGCACCCCCGGCGCGGCATCGTCGGTATTCACGATCAATCACGATCAGTCACGTACCGGCTCTCAAGTCCATACGCCCGAACGCACTCACGTCCGAAAGTCATCACGTCCGAAAGCAGGAAACAGGCTCGATGATCACACAGGTGGTTCTGCCGGGCCTCGCGGAGCCCTCGGCCGACCAGGCGCCGGCCCGCGGGGCGGCCACCGGCACCCTCGTCGGCACAGCCGGCGCCCACAACGCGCGCACCGGCCACCACCAGCGGTTCAGCGGATAACCGATGCGAACGCCTCCCACCCCCATGCCCCTCACGCACCGCCCCGTCGACTCCCACGCGGACGTCCTGGCGAGGCTGCGCAAACGCGTGTTCACCGGCCGGGTCGCCGAGCTGCGGCTGCTGCGGGAACTGCTGCTCAGCGACCGGCGGGGCTGCTTCGTGGTGTGGCTGCACGGCATGGGCGGCGTCGGCAAGAGCGCCCTGCTGCGCCGGTTCGCGGACGAGACGGAGGCGCACGGCAGGACCGCCCGCTCGGTCGACATGCGCGGTACGGACCCGACGCCCGAGGCGTTCCTCGCCGCGCTGGGGGCGCAGGGGCCGCCGGAGGAAGCGCATGTGCTGCTGATCGACTCGGCGGAGTCGCTGGGCCCACTGGAGCAGTGGCTGCGCGATGAGTTCCTGCCGCGCATGCCCGCCCATGTCCTGCTCGTGATCGGCGGCCGGCGGCCCCCGTCGGCCGAGTGGCGCACCGACGCGCAGTGGTGGCACGCGCTGCGCAGCATGGAACTGGACGGCATGGACGACGCCGAGGCCGCGCAGCTGCTGCGCAACCGGGACGTCGCCGAACCGGCCGTCCCCGAGCTCGTACGGGCCGCACACGGACTGCCGCTGGCCTTGGCGCTCTTCGCCGACGCGCGGGAACGCGCCCCTCGGGGCGAGGACCCCTACCGCGGCGGGGAGCTGCGCGACTCCCCCGGCCTGGTGCGCGAACTGCTGCGGCTGCTGCTGCGGGAGAGCCCGACGCCGGACCGGGCCGACGCGCTCCACGTACTGGCGCTCGCCCGCGTCACCACCGAGGAACTGGTGCGCCACGCGCTGGAGATACCGGCGGCCGAGGCCCGTACGCTGTGCGCCTGGCTGAGCGGACTCTCCTTCGTCCACAGCACCGCCGACGGCCTCGTCCCGCACGAGCTGGTACGGGAAGCGCTCCTGGCCGATCTGCGCTGGCGCGGCCTGGAGACGTACGAGCGGCTCTTCCGCCGGCTGCACGCGCACCTGGCCGAGCGGCTGGCGGAGCACGGCGGCGGCCGCTGGGCGTTCGGCGCGGGGCTCGCCTACCTGGGGCGTACGAACCGGATCGCGCGGGAGGCCGTGGACTGGCACGGCGCGGACCGCCTCCAGCTGCGGACCGCCCGCCCGGCGGACCTGGACGGCGTACTGGCCGCGATCGAGGAGGAGCACGGCGCCGCGGCCGGCGTCCTGGCCCGGCAGTGGTGGGACCAGCAGCCCATGGCCTTCACCGTCGCGGAGAACGGCCGCCGCGGGATCGTCGGCGCGCTCGTCGCGCCCTGCCTGGAGGCCGGTGCCACCGGGCTGCCCGACGACCCGGTGGCGCACGCCGCCCTGCGGCACGCCGCGGGCCGGTCGCCGCTGCGGCGCAGCGAACGGCTCCTGCTGGCCCGCTGGAGCACCGGCAGCGCGGTGGCGGCCGGCTCCGCGCTGACCACACTGTGGGCCACCACCCCCGGCCTGGCGCTGAGTTGGACGTGCACGGCGCCGGACCAGCGGGCGCTGTCGACGCTGCTGGAGCTGTACGGGCAGCAGCGCACGGCCCCGGTCGACGGCCCGGACGGCGAGCGGGTCTCGCCGTACCTCCAGGACTGGCGCAGCGCGTCGTTCGACCGCTGGGCCGCGGCGCTGCGCACCCGGCTGCTGTCCGACGACCCCGGCGCGCTGTCCGCGCCGGCCGGCGCCGCCGCGGCGCCCCCCATGCCCTGGCCGGAGTTCGCGGAGGCCGTCAAGCACGCCTACCGCAGCGCGCTGGACCCGCGGCAGCTCGCGGAGAGCGCGCTGCTGGGCACCCGGCTGGTGGCGCCCGGCGCGGACGCCGCGGCGCTGCGCGCGACGCTGACCGAGACCGTGGCGCAGCTGCGCGCGCTCCCCGGGCAGCGGCAGCTGGGGGACGTACTGGAGATCACCTACCTGAGCGGGCCGCGCAGCCAGCAGGCGGCGGCGAGCCGGGCGGCGCTGTCCTTCAGCACCTACCGGCGCCGGCTGTCGGCGGCGCTGACGAGGGCGGCGGAGCTGCTGCGCGAGCGCGAACTGTACGGATCAGTAACCCGGTGAGGGCGGATCAAGGGTGTTCAACTCTTGCTCATCACGCGCTCACACCGCCCACGGGGCGGTCCCGCGCGAGCCCGCCGGTGATTCACTGGCCGGGGGCGCAGCGGGCGGGGCGGATCCACCCGCACTATTACTGTCGCAGCTTCTGAGTGGGGAACGGGCCTTGAGCGATACTGAACAGGACGACGCGAAACGACGGCGGCGGGCACGGTTCGTCGCCGCACTGACCACGAGCTCCCAACAGCCGGGAGAGCGCTCCCGCGTGGGCACCAGGGTCGCCGGCGCGGCGGCCGTGATGGCGCTCGCCGCGGGCGCCACCTTGGGCGTGGGCGCGTGGCGCAGCTACCAGTCGGACGAGCACGACAAGCAGCAGCGGATCGCGGCCGAGCAGACGGCGAAGAAACGCGAGCTGCTCACGCACACCCCCGCGCCGCACACGGCCGACCCGAAGCCGACGCGGCCGCCCGAGCCCACGCACACCCAGGACCCGCCGCCCCAGACGTCGGTCGGCACGGGGACCGAGCCGAAGAGCGCCGGCACGCCGTCCGCGAAGCCGAAGACGGCGGCGGAGAAGAAGAAGGAGCAGGAGGAGAAGCTCAAAAAGGCGGGCCCCGTCCAGCCGAAGGAGATGGTGTTCCGGTCGCAGTCCCTCGTCAACACCCCCAAGACGCTGCTGCGGAACTTCTCCACCGGCCTGTGCATGGACATCCCGGGCAACGGCCCCGGTTCGCAGAACACGCCCGTCAACCAGTACCAGTGCGACGGGACCGACAACGACAACCAGCTGTGGGACGTCCGGGTCTACCACAAGGGCAAGGGCCCCGGCGGCTCCGACCTCGTGCTGATCGACAATGCGAAGGACGGCCTCTGCCTGGATGTGCCGATGTTCGGCCCGATGCCGGCGGGCACCAAGCTCATCGAGGCGCCCTGCACCGACTCGTTCAAGGACAACCAGCTGTGGTGGCTCGAACCGGCCGGGGGCGGCACCGTGCACATCCGCAATTTCGCCAGCCACGGCCTGTGCGTCACGGTCGGCGCCAAGGACAAGCCGGAGAACAACGACCGGCGGCTGATCCTCCAGAAGTGCGACGACGGCGAGAGCCGCTGGCGGATCTGACAGCGCTCCGGTAGAGCCCATCGGCCCCGGCGGGGAAATCCCCGCCGGGGCCGATTCATGTCCGCCGCCCCGCGGCTAGTGGAGCGAGTTCAGCGGGAACCGCGCCCCGCCCGTACCCTCCCGGCAGCGGTCGGCGCTCAGGTTGCCGGCCAGGCCCGGCATCTGGGCCCACGCCGCTTCCCGGATCCCGCGCTGGTCGACCTGCTCCTGACGCGCCTGGCGCACCTCTTCCTGAAGCCCCTGGTGGGTCTGGAAGTCCTGGTCGCGCCGGTCCGTGGCGCGGGTGAGGCCGCGGTCGGCCGTCCGTTCCGCCTGGTCGGCCTCGGCGACCTCCTTGTCGGCGGCGGCGAGCTGCTTCCCGATCCCGTCCGCGTTCGCGGCGGCGCGGTCGGCCGCCTGCTGGGCGACCTCGGCGCGCGCCTGCGCTCCTGTCAACGCCCTTTCGGCAGCGCCCAGTTCGTTGCGCGCGGCGGCCAGGTCCGCCTCAAGATCGGCCTCGGATTCGGCGATGGAGGACGTATCCGACTCGCTGTCCTCCCCCTCCGCCAGGGCCGCCTCGGCCTCCGCCACCGCCCGTTCCGCGCTGGTGACCCGGACCTGGGCCGCCCGCTGGGCCTGCGCCTGGGCACGGGCCGCGCCCTCGGCCTCACCCTGCGCCCGCTGGGCCTCGGCGAGCCGGTCGACGACCGACCGCCGTTGCCGCCGCGCCTCGGTCAGGGCCTCCGCCGTGTCCGTGTGCGCGGTGTCCGCCGCCCCCATCGCGGCGTCTGCGGCGGCGAGTTGGGCCGCGGCCCGTTCCAGCTGGGGCCGCAGCCGCTCCTCGCGGGCGACCGCGTCGGCCTCGGCGGCCACCGCGTCCGTCGCGGCGGTGATGTGCCCGTGTATCCGGTTCCAGGTGTCGGCGGTGGCGCCGGTGGTGTCGGCGAGCGAGCCGTCGGCCGTGAAGGGCCAGAACCGCAGCCCGGTGTTGCCGCGCAGCGCCAGCTCCACCGGCCGCCCCGCCGCCTGGGCGGTGCCGGACCCCACGTACAGGGCGCGGGCCAGCGCCGTGCTGTCCGGGTCGGCGCCCAGGTCGAGCCAGAGCTGGGCGCTGCCCTCCTGCCTGTCCAGTCCGGCGGCCAGTGCGGCGGGCAGCTGGGTGACCGGGTGCGTGAGCCAGTTCCGCAGCGGCGTGTGCGGCTGCTCGTTCAGCATCGCCGGCAGGTCGTAGACCCGGGAGGCGCTGCGCGGCCCGATCACGCCGTAGCCGAGCAGGTCGCGCTCGAAGAGCCGGACGGTGGCCGTGCCGGTGACGTAGCGGGTGCCGCCCGGCCCCGCGACCCGCAGCACCACGTCGACCATCGTCTCGTGGCTGCGGGTGTTGGTCTCGGTCTCGGACCGGGACGTGCCGCCGGTCTTGATGCGGTCCCAGCCGCCGCTGGAGGTCGAGCCGCCGCCGGTGCGGGTGACCGGCTGCTCGCTGAGCGCGGGCACGGTGAAGCCGACCAGGTGCAGGTTGGCCTGGTTGCCGCTCTCGACGGACTGGTAGCCCATGCCCGCGGTCGTGCCCACCGACGAGGAGCTGCCCTGCGATCGCGACCGCACCCGCAGCCGGTCCATGGCGATGTCCTCGGCCTCGGTGAGCGGCCGCGGGTTGTGCAGGCTCACCTGGAGGGCGGGGGCCGCGTCGCGCTCGCCCTCGGCCGGCCAGGCGCCGGGCATGTGGGGCGTCTGCTCCCCGCCCGTGCCCGCCGGGGGAAGGGAGATCTCCCCGGCCTGGATGAGCTCCCCGAGCCGGACCGAGGCGGCCTCCGGCGTGAGGTCGGCCGCCAGGCCCCAGGTGTGGGCGGCCTCCGGCGCGACCGTCCGGATCGCGTCGGCCAGCTCGTGGAAGGCGTTGTACGTGAACACGGGCGTCGCGCCCGTGGGCACCAGCGCGGGCCCGGCCGTGAACGGGGGCCTGCCGAACGGCAGCGGGCCCCGCGCCTGCGCGGAGAGCCGCGGGTCGGCGCCGGTGACCCAGGGCCGGACCGGCGGGGCGATCTGCGTGCGGGGCGGGGTCGTCTCCGAGCCCGCGAACCGCAGCGCCACCGACGCCGGGACCTGCACCGAACGGGCCGGCCGGCCGCGCAGCAGCCGTTGCAGCCGCTGGGCGATCGAGCTGCCCGAGTCCTCGGACAGGGTGATCCAGCCGGCCGCCGCGGCGCCGCCGAGCAGGTCCGGCGGCCAGTTCGGGATCAGCTGGGAGCGCACGGAGCCGGTCAGGGTGTAGCCGACGTCGTCGAAGTCAGCGGCGTTCTCGGTGCGGGTCCAGTGCCGGTCGTCGGCGCTGTTGTCGATCCGCGCGGACCGGGCGGTGGTCCGGGAGGCCGACAGCGTGGGGCCGGTCCGGTCGGTACGTCCGGCCGTGGCGTTCGGGCGCGGGTACCGGGTGATCGGGTTGACCCCCGCCTTCCGGGTGAGGGACGTTCCGTGGGACCGGCCCTCGACGTTCGGCGCGTGGATGCCGAGCTGGTCCAGGCCCGCCCCCTCGCCCGCCGGGCGGCCGCGCATCTGGCGCAGCGCCGCGGACTGGTTCTCCGGCTCGGCGGAGAGGGTGACCTGGAGGAGCCGGGTGCCGCCCGTCGTGGGGTAGCGGTACCACGCGGTGACCGATCCCCGGCCGGGCAGCGCCCGCAGCCGGTCCTGCGAGGTCATGTCGGCGATCTGGGCGCCCAGCCCGGACATGTACGCGGCACTGCCGGGCCGCGTCACGCCGGACGCCTCCCGCTCCAGCAGCGCCAGCAGCTCGTCGTGGAGCCGGTCGCGGACCTCGTTGCGCCGCACCGGGTGGTCGAGCTGGGTGACGTACCGGACGCTGCCGTAGCCCAGCTGCCGGGTCTGCACGAAGTGCTCGGGCAGCGGCAGCGTGTTGGGCGGCGTGGGCGTCGCGGGGATGCCCTGCACACCGGCGAACCAGCGGGCCAGGCCATGCAGATGGCTGTCGGCGATGCTGAACCGCACCGAGCGCGGCAGGTCGACCGCGATCGTGATGTCGCCCCGGCTGCCCATCCCGGCCAGGTGCCCGACGACGTTGCGGGTGCCCCGGCGCAGCGTCAGCAGCAACGTGGCGTCGGCGGTGATCAGATGGTGCCGGCCGGTCTCCACCGGCACCCGCACGACCGAGGTGCTCGTCGACCGCGAATTCCCGTCGTCGACGGTGCGGCTCTGGGCGCCGCGGCCGCTGGGCTGGGCCTGAAGGCCCCGGCTCGGTGGTGTGGGCGCCGACTGGAGCGCGCCGACGCTGCCGCCGTACTCGCGGCTGCTGGTGACGGTGCGCTGCCGCGACCTGGTGTCCGTACTGGACATGTCGCTCTCGCCGTAGGTGGTGAACGACCCGTCGTGGGTGGGGTGGTGCAGGATGCCGCGGATGTCCAGGGACATCTCCTGGTCGGCGGCGAGGCCGGGCAGCACCAGGCCCTCGATGACATACGTGCCGTTGAAGATCTGGTGCGAGCGGCCGATCAGGCTGGAGGTCCGGATCTGCTGGAACAGGGCCTCGGCCGCGAAGGCACCCGAGTCCGTGGGCGCGGCACCCGCCAAATACTCAGCGACCCCGCTGCCCACGGCCCTCACCACACCGGGCAGCTGGCCGGTGGCCGAGTTGACCCACTGGCCGAACGCGTTGGTGGCCGGGTGGCCGGGATAGGTGCCGTTGACGAGCTGCTGGAACGCCCGCTGGATCGCGCCGGTGCCCCGGAAGTCGTCCACGTTCGCGTCGGACGGCAGCCGGATCTGCCCCGGCCGCGGGTTGCCCTCGGCGTCCGTCATCCGCAGCCGCTCGAAGTCGTCGTCCTGCCCGCCGCCGGTGCGGGGCGCGCGGATGACGTCCGGCTCCCGCGGCGCGGGGGCCGGGGTGTCCGCCGGGAGGGTACGGGCGTGCGGCACGGCGAGCGTGATGGTGCCGGGAACCGTCGTCGGGGCGGCGGCCGGTACTGCCGGTGCCACCGGGGCGGTCTGCCCACCCAGTACGCGCGCGGGCACGGTCGGCATGTTCTGCCCGGCCGTTACGGGCGCGGGCAGGACCTGTGCCGGCTGCCGCCCCGTTACGGGCGCGGGCCGGGCCGGGTCCTGGGCGAAGCGCACCAGCGGTTCCGGCGAGGTGCCCTCGTAGAGGTCCAGCCCGAACCGGGCCGGGATCCGGAAGAGTTCGGTGCCGCCCTCCGTGGTGAGGTTGAACTGGTCCGTGGAGACCGAGGTGCCGGCCGTCGAGGAGTTGTCGACCTTCTTGCCGCGGGTGTGGTCAGCGGTCGTGTCCACCGCCCACTTGGCGTCGGGCGTCGCCCAGCGCGGGCCGCCGCCACCGCCCACCGAGCCGCCGAACTGGTTGCCGGTCTGCCGGGAACCGCTCGTCGCGTGGGAGCTGAAGGTCGCGGTCTCCACATTCGGCAGCCGCCGCGCGTGCTCGGGCCGCGGCGCGTCGGTCTCCCCGGGCCGCGGCGTGCGGTCCGGTCCGGCGGTGAACCGCAACTGCACATTGCGCCGGCCGACCATCTCGCCGGGCAGCTGGAACCACGCGCGCCGGCCGCCGTCGACGGCGTCCGTCAGCGCGGTGTCCTGGCCGATCCCCGAACGCAGCTGCTGGAACCGGCGCAGGTTCTCCAGCTGGGCGCGCCTGCGCTGCTCGCTCGAACCGGACCCGCCGCGCTCACGCGACGGCAGGATGCCCTCCTGGCGGAAATGCCGCTCCGCCCGGTCGAACATCTCCTCGGTGCCCTCGACGCCGACGGGCACCGCGGTGAGCCCGATGGACTCGACGTTCTCCAGGTGTCCGGGGAGCCGCCGTGTCTCCTCCTGTGTGGGGGCGTGCCCCTCGGTGACCTCCCGGGGCGGCAGCCGGAGCTGGATGCCCTCCTCCCACGGGCCGAAGGAGCGGGTGATCTCGCCGCCGTCGGCGGGGATGAACGTGACGTCGTACGTGATGTCGGCGGGCACCACCAGGTGGCCGCTGGTCGTGTAGAGGCCGTGCATCAGCGACGAGCTGCTGCCGGTGCTCATCCCGTCGTAGGGCGACCAGGACACCCCGGCCTTGCCGAAGAAACCGCCGCCGTGCCGGGTGCCCGCGGTCGGGTGGCCGGCCGCGGTGTCCGGCGTGAACATCGGGCCGCCGCTGCCGTCCACCCCGATGCCGCTGGTGAGCCGCACCGACTGGTCCACGCCGGAGCTGTGGGTACGCCAGGACTCCAGCGAGAAGCCGTCCGGCGTCCGGACGGACGGATCCCTGGGCCGCAGCCTGGCGGCGATCCGGACCACCCCCACCGCGTCGCCGTCCTCGTCGTACAGCACCGGCGAGTACACGCCGTTGTCGCGCTGCATCGGTACGCTGCCGTGCAGCATCCGCTCGGAGAGGAACTCGGTCAGATCCTGCCGGGAGTCCTCGCCCAGCTCGTTCAGGTCGGCGAAGTCCTCGTGGTCGAGGATCTCGTCCCGCAGCCGACCCGGCTCGACGACGCCATCGACGCCCCACAGCGGGAGGCCGTCCAGCCCGGCGGGCTCCGGCAGCTGCCCCTGGTCGCCCGTGGGGGCGAAGGCCCGGTGCTCCGGGAACCACACGGTCACGGTGCCCTGCGCCCGCTCCGGTCCCCAAGCCGCCTGCGGGTTCCGGTCCGCGTCGGCCCGTACCTGCCACTGGCCCGTGTAGTCCACGGCGTGCGCCGCGTCGCCGGCGCGCTGCACGGTCTTGGTCGACACGCCCTCGCTGACCGTCACGGACTGCGAGATCTGATTGTGCGTCACACTCGCCGAGAGCGTGCCGTCGAACCAGCGCAGCGGGCCCTGCGGGCCCTCGTAGATCCCGATCCACGGGATCGGCACGGTGCGCACGGTGCCGGAGTCCTGGCTGCTGGAGGACGTCTGCCCGCCGTCGCCCGTCCGCTCCACCTTCGTCTTGCGCGGGACCTCGCCCGAGGTGCCGGCGCGCTGGTTCAGCCTGGGTTCGGTCTGCCGCATCCGCACGTCCGCGGTGCGCTCGCGCCCGTCGACGGTGACCGTGACGCGGTGGCCGCGGCTGCTGCGCACGTCCGACAGGTTCCGCGAGATCTCCGACAGGTTGAGCCACTCGGTGAGCTGCGCGCGCACGTCTTCCGCGGCCGCGCTCCCCGGCGTCACGCCCAGTTCCTCCACCACCTGCTGGTACAGGCCGTCGAGGTTGTCCGGGGTCTGCGCCTCGTACAGCACGAGCCCGACCATGCCGTCGTGCCGGGCGCCGTAGCCGAGCACGTACGGGGACAGGGTGCGCGGCGCGGAGTCGTCGCCCTCGCGCGGCGCCGGGGTCTCCTCGAACCCGTCACCGCTGCCCCGGCCGCTGCCGCTTCCCCTGCCGCTGCCGCTGCCGGTGCCGCTGTGGCCCGCCGCTCCTCGGGAACTGCCCTCGCCGGGGTCGGCGGGGCGCATTTCGGTGTCCTCGTTCACGGGCGTGAGGAGGGTGCGCCGCGTGGGGGCGGTGGTGGTCGGCTCCGCGGGGGCGGATGACGTGCTCTTGGACGTAGTGGTCTTGGACGACGTGCTCTTCGGCATCGAACTCTTCGGCTTCGCAGTGGAGGCGGAGGAGCTCTTGGACTTCGAGGAAGAGGTGGGGGTCGCCTTCGGCTTCGAAGAGGTGGCGGAGGAGCTCGTCGACTTCGAGGAAGAGTCAGGCGCGTTCTTCGACTTCGAGGAAGTCCCGGAGGAGCTGCTGGACTTCGTCCGGCTGCGCGACGACTCGGCCGGGGCCGCCGTCGGGCGCGGGTCGGCGCCGAAGAAGACCTCCGGCTGCCCCGAGGAACTGGCGACGGTCGGTTCGGCGGAGCGCCCTCCGGCCGGCGTGCCGAGGGAGCGCGGCACCGTGGACCGGCTCTCGGCGGGGGCCGGAGCCGCGGTCTCCTGGGCCGGCGTTCGGCCCGGCTGCCGGGTCGGCGCGGCGGGCGGAGTCGGCCGGGACGCCTCGGGGGGCTGGGTCGCCGCCCATTCCGCCGTGTAGGGGGGAGGGTCCTGCTGCTGGAAGAGGACGGCCGGGCGGCCGTCGTCGGGCCCGGTCGTCCAGGAGGCGCCGTCCGGCGTCAGTACGGTCAGATTCAGGTTCAGTACGGGCGCGGCGACCGCGAGGGTCAGCCAGTCCGCGTCGCCGGAGCCGGTCCGTACGGTGTGCACGGCCTCGCTCTCGGCGCCGTCGGCAACGAGCGGCACCCCCGTCTCGCCGGGCTCGGTCTGCCCGGTGAGGGCAGGCCACAGCCGGCGCTCCCGCGGGGGCAGGCGCAGGTCGGCGGCGAGCGCGTCGGCGAGGCCGTCCCGCAGCTCTTGCGACCCGGCCGGCCGGACCTGCCCGACCAGGCCGCTGGTCTCCCTCGGAGCGGTGGCGTTCAGCGCGTGCGCCAGCGTGTCCCCGCGGTCGAGGATGTACACCGGCTCCAGACCGCGCTCGACCAGCTGCTCTTCGGGCGAGGGGGCCGGGTGTTCGTTACGGGCGGGTGCGGGCTGCTCGGCCGGGCGCTTCCCCTCGCTGCGGGAGGGCTGCTCCGTACGGGCGGGCTGTTCGTTACGGGGAGTGCGTTCGGTACGCGACGACCGTTCGCTACGGCTCGACCCGCTCGACCGGCTCGGCCGCTCCTCGGTGGTCTCGGGCCGCTCCAGCACCGTGGTCGTGGACGACGTCCGAGGTGCGAAGTGGGTCTCCTCCGGCACGGACTCCTCGCCGGAGCCCTCGCGCTGGAAGAGGCCGGACTCCTCCAAGCCGGAGTCGGTGTGCTGCGAGTGACCCGCCGCGGGCGTCGGCTCCGGCACCGCGGTCTCCGGCTCCAGCTCGCTTTCGGCCCGTGCCCACAGAGCGCGGAACCCCGCCAGGATGTACGGATTGTCCTGGCTGCCGAGGATTCCCGGACGCCCCGGCCCATACAGCCGCCGCAACAGCGGCAGCAGCGCGGGATCGTGCTGCTCGACCCAGTCCGCGCCATTGTTGCGCGGCCTGCCGGTGATGGGGTCGGTGCCGGTGTTGGCGCCCTGGTAGGCGGTGCTGAGCTGGGCGAAGTACTCGTACGCCGTGCTGGAGGAGTAGTTGGGGAAGATTCCGTCGGGCCAGTTCTGGGCGGCGCCGTCGCGCCGCTTGGCCTCGTAGACCTCCGCGATCCGCTCGCGGTCGGCGTCGCTCAGCACCGAGTGGACGGCGTGCGCCCACTCGTGGCGGGCGCTGGAGTAACCGTCCTCGAAGACATCGGCGTGGGGCACACCGATGGTGTCGCCCAGCAGGTTCTCCTCGCCGACCCAGGCGAGCCGGCCGCGGAAGGCTCCGCGTTCCCCGCTCATGGAACGGCCGTGGTCGTTGGCCTCGTCCGGCTCGTGGAACGGGTCGAACGACGTCAGCGGCGTCTCCCGCGGCACGACGACGATCCGCCGCCCCCCGGTCAGCAGAGCAGCCGTCGTGTCCGGGTCGCCGAGCGTGCCGGCGAGCAGGGCCTCGGCCTCCTGTCGGGCCTCTTCCGGCCGTTCCGTGCCCGGCGGGACCACGACCAGCAACTGGGCCGCCACATCCCTGAAGTCCTGCACGGGAAGCGCCTCGCGCAGGCCCCGTACCAACGACTCGTCGGAGGCCAGGGACTCCCGGTCCGACAGCGGCAGCGCGGCCACCACCGCGGCGCGCTCGTCCGGCGCCATGCCGGGCAGCCGGCCCGCCAGGTCGGCCAGGCCGGGAGAGGGCGTGGACGCGGCGGGTACGGGCGCGGCGGGGCGAGCGGTCGTGTCCGTGGTTCCGGTGGTCCGGGCGGGTCCGCTGTTCCCGGTGTTTTCCACGGGACGCTCGGTAGCGGTCCCGTCGGCCGGGGTCGTCTGCGCCGTGGGAGCCACGGCGTCGGTCCCGGGCCGCCTGACGGGCGGCGAGTACTGGGAGTACGCGACCTGTTGCGAGTACGCGGCCTGCTGCGAGTAGTCGATGGGCCAGCCGACCGCCTCCAGACCGCGCCGCTGACGGGCCTGGTTGTAGAGGACCAACGACAAATCCGACAGCCTGGTGGCGCCTTGCACCGTGGTGGCCGGGGTCGCCTGCTCCGGCGAGGGCCCGTAGGCGCGGTTCTCCGTAATGACGACGGGCGGGCTGAGGCGCGGGCTTCCCCCCGCAAAGGGAGGATTGCTCTCCAGATCCAAGAAATTGGTGCGGATCGACAGCGCCTCATGCTGATCGATGAAGCGAGCCGGCTGCTCGACGAGCAGGTTGTCGAGGTACTCGCGGAATGTAGCGGGCTGGACACCCTGCTCGGGCTGCCTCATCCTCCCGTCGAGCAGGGCGTTGCTCGGCCGGGAGGTATGGCTGTTGAAGGTCTGGGTGAAACCTGCCGCCAACGCGTCGGCGTTCGCCTCCAGAAATACCTGGGGTACATATCCGAGACCGGACCGTATCGCGGCGAGGGAGGCGCGCGAGGACGCGACGGTGTAGTCCTTCGGATGGTTCTGTCCCGACTTTCCCCGAATGGTGGCGGCGACCTGCATATAGCCGAGCGTCAGCGCACCACGGAGCTCGTCGGCGTCCCATTCCGTCAGATAGGGGGCATAGTCCGGGTTCTGGTCGAGCCAGCGCTGGAAGGCGCTGCGGGCGTTCCTGCCGAATTCGATGGCCGCGTCCGCGTCGTTGCGGGCGGCCTGGGTCGGCGGAGTATTCCCCTGGGTGTTCGCCTTTACGTGCCGGATGTACTCGACGAGTTCACTGAGCGGCGACGTCGCGGTGTGGTGCACCAGCATGTGGTCCGTGCTGCGCGAGTTGATCCTGATCCGCAGATCGACTGCGAGCGTATCGACGTCGTATCCGAGCGAGGCGGGGAAAAGCTGGCCCAGCTTGATGCTCCTCTCCGGCGTGACCCGCCGGAGAATCTGCAACACCTGCTCGAAAGCCGCGATCACATCGGCGCGCTCCGCCCGGCCGTCGACCGTGCCGCCCTGGAGTCCGCGGGACGGACTCGTGACGATCTCCAGGATCGGTACCCCGGCGAACTTGTCCAGGGTGATGGCCAGCAACCCCGGCAGCGTAACGACGTCGCCGTACTCCGCGTGATCGTCTTCGGCGGCCAAGCCCACCTGGTAGTGGCGCAGTTCGGCCTCGAAGCCGTCGGCCGGACCGTAACCGGTGACCAGGGGCCGGCGTGCGGGAACGGGAACCAGCGGCACCAACTGGCTGCCGCTCGCCGGCGCGGCGGGCCGCTGCGAGGACGGCCCCGCCTGGGCGGCGGGCTGCGCTTCGAACTCCCCCAGCCGACTGTTGACCGCCCTCCGCAGCTGACTCACCACCTCCCAGCGGTGGCTGCTCCGCGACTTGCCGGCCCGCCAGTTGTCCACCGCCGAGAGCACACGCCGCAGATGCCGCTCCTGCGGGCTGTCCGGCAGCCGCCGCACAGCGTCATCGATCGCACGCAACTCCTCCGAACGCTTCTTGCCCGAAGCGGAGGAAAGCCGCTCCCAGTCAAGGATCGGATCGCTACCGCCATGACGGCGGCTCGGAGGCGCGTGGTGGGTTTCGTTTGCTGCGGGTTGGACGGACTGGTGGGTACGGGCGGGCTGCTGATCCGGCTTGGACTGCGCGGGCTCCTCCGCCGGGAGCTTCTGCTCGCTGCGGGCGGGCTGCTCCGTACGGGCGGGCTGTTCGGTGCTCGACGACCGTTCGCTATGGGAAGGCCGGTTCGGCCGCTCCTCGGTGGTCTCGGGCCGTTCCAGGACCGTAGTGGTCGACGTCCCAGGCGCGAAGTGGGTCTCCTCCGACACGGCCTCCTCGTCGGAGCCCTCCCGGTGGAAGATGCCGGACTCGTCCAAGCCGGAGTCGACGTGCGGCGAGTGCCCCGCCCCGGACGTCGGCTGCTGATGCGCCGCGGTCTCCAGTTCCAGTTCGCTCTCGGCCCGGGCCCACAGGGCGCGGAACCCCGCCAGGATGTACGGGTTGTCCTGGCTGCCGAGGATCGCCGGCCGCCCCGGCCCGTACAGCCGTTGCAACAGCGGCAGCAGCTCAGGGTCATGCTGCTCGACCCAGTCCGAACCGTTGTTACGCGCCTGGCCGGTGCTCGGGTCGGTGCCGGTGTTGGCGCCGAGGTAGGCGGTGCTGAGCTGGGCGAAGTACTCGCTCTCCGTGCTGGAGGAGTAGTTGGGGAAGACACCGTCCGGCCAGTTCGCGGCAGCGCCCTCGCGCATCTTGGCCTGGTAGACATCCGCGACCCACGCCCGGTCGGCAGGGCTCAGCACCGAGCGAACGGCGTGAGCCCACTCGTGACGGGCACTGGAATAGCCGTCCTCGAAGACATCGGCGTGCGGCACGGCGACGGTGTCGCCCAGCAGGTTCTCCTCGCCGACCCACGCGAGCCGGCCGCGGAAGACCCCACGCTCGGCGGCGACCGAACGCCCCTGGTCGTGGGCCTCGTTCGGCTCGTGGAACGGATCGAAGGACGTCAGCGGCGTGTCCCGAGCCACGACGACCAGCCGCCGCCCCCCGGTCAGCAGAGCCGCCGTGGTGTCCGGATCGCCCAGCATCCCGGCGAGCAGGCCCTCGGCCTCCCGCCGGGCGTCCTCCGGCTGATCCGTCCCCGACGGGACCACGACCAGCAACTGAGCCGCCAAGTCCGTGAAGCCCTGCGCGGAAAGGGCGTCGCCCAAGCCCCGTATCAGCGTCTCGTCGGTAGCCAGCGCCTCCCGGTCGGGCAGGGGCAGCGCGGCCACCGCGGCGGCGCGCTCGTCCGGCGCCATGGCCGGCAGCCGACCCGCGAGGTCGGCCAGACCGGGAGAGGGCGCGGCCGCAGCGGGAACGGGCGCGACGGACCCCGGGGTGGCCGCCGGGGCCCCGGCGGTCTGAACCGGACCGCTGTTCCCGGTGGTCCGAGCGGGACGCTCGTTGGTCCCGTCGGGCGTGGTCGGCTGCGAAGCGTGGGCTCCGGCGTCGTCGGCGGACGGCCTGACGGGCGGAGAGTACGCACTCTGCTGCCCGTAGGGCTCGGCGGCGATGGGATAGCCGACCATCTCCAGGCCGCGCCGCCGACGGGCCTGGTTGTAGAGGCCCAGGGAGAAATCCGACAGCCTGGTGGCGCCTTCCACGGTGGTGTCCGGCGTCGCCTGCTCCGGCGGCGGCGCGTAGGCGCGGTTCTCCGTCAGGACGACGGGCGGACTGATACGCGGAGTTCCCCCCTGGTAGATGGGGTTGCTCTCCAATTCCCAGGAGTTGGTGCGAATGTACAGCGCCTCGTCCTGGTCGATGAAGCGCTCCGGCTGCTCGACGAGCAGATTGTAGAGATACTGGCGGAACGTTCCGGGCTCGTGCCCCGCGCTGCGCCGCTTCATCGTCTCGTCGAGCAGATTGTCTTGCGGCCGGGAAGTATGGCTGTTGAAGACCTGGGTGAAAGCGGCCGCTATCCCATCCGCGTTCTCCGCCAGGAACGCCTGGGGTACGGGCCCGAGGCCGGACCGTATCGCGGCGAGAGAGGCGCGGGAGGATGCGACGGTGTATTCCTTCGGGAGCGCCCCTCCCGTCTTCCCCTGAATGGCCGCGGCGACCTGCATATAGCCGAGCGTCAGCGCGCCGCGCAGCTCGTCGGTGTCCCATTCCGTCAGATAGGCGGCCTGATCCGGGTGCTGGCCGAGCCAGCTCCGAAACGCGTCGCGGGCGTTCCGGCCGAATTCGATGGCCGTTTCCGCGTCACGGCGGGCGGTCTGGAGCGGCGGCGCGCTCGGTTGCGTGTGCTTCCTCACGTGCCGGATGTACTCGACGAGTTCGCTGAGCGGCGCCGAAGCGGTGTGGTGCACCAGGATGTTGGCCGTGCTGTGCGGGTTGATCCTGACCGGCAGATCGACTGCGAGCGGGTCGACTTCGTATCCGAGCGACGCGGGGAACAGCCGCCCCAGCTTGATGCTCCGGCCCGAGGTGACCTTCCCCAGGAGTGCCACCACTTGGCGGAACGCCGCGATCACATCGGCGCGTTCGGCCCGACCGTCGGGGTACCCGCCCTGCAGCCCGCGGGACGGGTCCGTGACGATCTCCAGGATCGGCACCCCGCCGAACCGGTCCAGGGTGATCTTCAGCAGACCCGGCAGCGTGACGACGTCGCCGTACGCCCCGTGATCGTCTCCGGCGGCCAGAACCACCTGGTAGCCGCGCAACTCGGCCTCGAAGCCATCGGCCGGGGCATAACCGCTGACCTGGGGCTGACGCGGGGGAACAGGGACCAGCGGCACCATCTGGGAGCTGCTCGCGGGCGCGGCGGCGGCCGGGCGCGACGAGGGCCCCGCCTCGGCGGCGGGCTGCGCTTCGAGCTCCCCCAGCCGGCTGTTGACCGCCCTTCGCAGCTGGCTCACCACTTCCCAGCGGTGACTGCTCCGCGACTTGACGGCCCGCCAGGCTTCCACCGCGTTGAGCACCCGCCGCAGGTCCCGCTCCCCCGGAGGCGAGTGCAGCCGCCGCACGGCGTCGTCGATCGCCCGCAGCTCGTCGGAGCGCCGCTTCCCCGAGGCGGAGGAGAGCCGTTCCCAGTCGCGGATCGGGTCGGTCCCGCCCTGGCGGCGGGACGGCGGTGCGAAGTGGGTTTCCTCGTCTTCGGGCTGAGCGGACTGGTGGGTACGTTCGGGCTGCTCGGTGTGTGAGGTCGACGGGGTCGCCGAGGTCTGCGGGGTCTCCGGGGCCTTCGGAGTCTGCGGGGCCTTCGGAGTCTGCTGCGGCTGCTCGGGCCGTATGCCCTGGGGCCTTGTCACGGGCTCCCGGGCCGGGACGAGGGTGTTCAGCAGGTCCCGCGCCGGGAGGTGACCGCCGCGCAGATGCTCGGCGGCGACCAGGTCCACGACCTCTTCCGGCCGTGCCACGACGCCGAGCGGATTCTCACCCGGCGCGACGTGCCCGATACGGGCCCACACTTCATGGCCGGCCCACTGGAGGGACTCCTCCCGGCGGTCCTGGGGCACGGCGGGGTCGTTGAGTCGCTCCTGTGCGGCGTCGATGTCGAACCGGGCCGCGCCCGGGTGCCGGTGCGAGGGGGCGGGGGCGGGGGCGCCCGCTGCGGGCTCCTTGCCCTTCGCGGACTGCTCGCCCGCGGTAGGCGTCTTGTCCGTCGTCGGGGCTACGCCGGGTTCCTGCTGCCCGCTCGTGCCCGTACGCGGGTCCGTACCGGGGCTGCCCGTCGTCCCGACCGCCGGGGGGTACTGCGTGCCCGGCGTGGTGGTCGGCTCGTCCAGGTGGTCGGCGGGACCGGTCCGGCCGACCGTGGCGGAGGGCGTCGGCGTTGCCGCGTCCGTACCGGCGACCGGCTGGTGACCGGTCGCCGGACCGTGCGGCGGCGGTACGGGCAGGGACGGCGTGGGCTCGTGAGCCGGGCCGCTCGACGTGGTGCCCGTACGCTTCCCGCCGTGCTCCGAGGTGCCGCCCTTCGCCGTGTTGGTGTTCGTGCCCTTGCCGGCGTTCGTACCGGCTCCGGAACGACTCCCGCTGCCGCTGCCGCTGCCGTGGGACTGCGTCTCGACTTGGGTGGTGCTGCTGTTGCCGTGGTTGGGGCGCAGGCCGCCACCGGCTTCGCCGGAGCCCTTGCCGCCGGTGCCCGGCCGTCCGCCGGGGACGTCGTCGAGCGTGGCGGGCCGGCCGCCGTAACCGGGTTCCTTACGCGTCGGCGGCTTGGGGGCCCCGCCCAGCGGGTTGCCCGCTCCCTTGTCGCCCGACGCGCGCTCCGCACGCTCCGGACGCGGCTCGTTGTGACCGAACGGGTCCTTCTGGCCCCCGCCGAGCGCCTTGCCCGGACCGGCGAACGGGTCCCTGCCGACCGTGTCGCCCGGCCTGCCGCCGACCTTGTCGCCCCCGCCCAAGTCGCCCTCGACAGGGCGGTTGTAGTGGGTCGCGGGATAGTCGTGGCCCCGCCCGGTCGGCTGAGCCTGCGCCGGCCCGTTGGTCCGGCCGTCGGGGTGCGGCTCCTTCCAGATTCCGTTGGGGTCCGGCTTCCCGCCGTCCAGCCGACGCCCCGGATTCTCCATCGGATTGCCGCTCCGACCACCGGAGCCCGCATCGTCCCCTGTCTCGCCAGGGTCCCGCGCCGGTACTCCCTGCGTGTCCTCCGTCTTACCGTCCAGCCGACGCCCCGGATTCTCCATCGGATTGCCGCTCCGACCACCGGAGCCCGCATCGTCCCCCGTGTTACCGGGGTCCCGCGCCGGTACTCCCTGCGTGTTCTCCGTCTTACCGTCCAGCCGACGCCCCGGATTCTCCATCGGGTTATTGCTCCGGCCACCGGAGCCCGCATCGTCCCCCGTCCTGTCAGGGTCCTGCACCCGCACGCCATGCGGGTTGTCCCCCGAACCGCCCAACCGGTGTCCCGGGCCGGAGAAGTTGTCCTTGCCTTCGCCGGGCTGGACGGACTGGTGGGTCCGGGCGGGCTGCTCGGTGTGGGGCGTCGATGAGGCCGGTGGGGTCGACTTGGGCTGTGCGGGCTGCTCGTTCTGCCGGGGCTGCTGGGACTGTGCGGGCTGCTGGGCCGGGGCGGACTGGCCGGGTTGTACGGCCTGCGGCCCCGTTACGGGCTCCCGGCTCGGGACGAGGGTGTTCAGCAGGTCCCTCGCCGGGAGGTGACCGCCGCGCAGGTGCTCGGCGGCGACCAGGTCCACGACCTCACCGGGCTGCGCGACGACGCCGAGCGGATTCTCATCCGGCGCGACGTGCCCGATACGGGCCCACACCTCGTCCTCGGCCCACTGGAGGGACTCCTCCCGGCGGTCCTCGGGCACGGCCGGGTCGTTGAGCCGCTCATGCGCGGCGTCGATGTCGAACCGCGCCGCGCCCGGATGCCGGTGCGAGGGGGCAGGAGCACCCGCTGCGGGCTCCTTGCCCTTCGCGGGCTGCTCGCCCGCGGCAGGCGTCTTGTCCGTCGCCGCGGGTTTCGGCTGGGGCCGCTCCAGCACCGCGTCCTGCGTCTGGCGGCGCCCGCCGGACGGCGGCGCCTGCTCGGGCGCCGGGCCGTCGTCGCCCAGGTGCTCGCCTCCGCGGTCGCCGCGACCGGTGCCGGTGTCGGTGCGGCCGGAGCCCTTGGCGTTGCCGGAGCCGCGATCGCCCCGGCCGCCGTGCCCGCCCTGCGGCTCGCCCTTGTTGCCCGGTTCCCCGAACTCATTCGAGCGGCCCTCACCGAGCGTCTTCTCATTGCCCGGACGCAGCTTTCCAGGGGTCCCCGGCGACTCGGTGTTCGTGCCCTTGCCGGAGTTCGTACCGGCTCCGGAACGGCTGCCGCTGCCGCTGCCGTGGGACTGCGTCTCGACGTGGGTGGTGCTGCTGTTGCCGTGGTTGGGGCGCAGACCGCCGCCGGCTTCGCCGGAGCCCTTGCCGCCGGTGCCCGGCCGCCCGCCGGGGACGTCGTCGAGCGTGGCGGGCCGGCCGCCGTAACCGGGTTCCTTACGCGTCGGCGGCTTGGGGGCCCCGCCCAGCGGGGAGCCCTCGCCCTTGTCGCCCGTCCCGCGCTCCGGACGCGGCTCGTTGTGGCCGAACGGGTCCTTCTGGCCCCCGCCGAGCGCCTTGCCCGGACCGGCGAACGGGTCCCTGCCGACCGCGTCAGCGGACTTGGCACCGCCGTCCGTGCCCTCGGCGGGACGGTTGTGTTCGTTCGCGGGGTAGTCGTAACCCCGACCGGTCGGCTGCGCCTTCGCGGACCCATTGGTCCGGCCGTCGGGGTGCGGCTCCTTCCAGATCCCGTCGGAATCCGGCTTTCCGCCGCCCAGGCGGTGTCCCGGATTGGCCATCGGGTCCCGGCCCGAGCCGCCCAGTTCCTCCGGCCGGCCATTGGTGGTCGTGGCCGGGTAGTCATGGCCGCGGCCGGTCGGCTGAGCCTTCACGGGACCGCCGCCCTCGGACTTCGACCCCGGGCCCGGGAACGGATTCTCGCCCCCGCCGCCCAGCCGGTGCCCCGGATCGGCGAACGCGTCCCGCCCCGGACCGCCGGAATGGGAGCCGTCGCCCACCTCGTCAGGCTTGCCGTTGGTGGTCGTGGCCGGATAGTCGTGGCCCCGGCCGGTCGGCTGGGCCTTCGCCGGCCCATGGGTTCCGTCGCCGGGCTGCGGCTCCTTCCACACCCCTTCCGGGTCCGGCTTTCCGCCGCCCAGCCGCTGCCCCGGATTGGCCATCGGGTCGCGCCCGGACCCTCCGGAATGGGAGTTGTCCTCGGTCTTTCCCGGGTCCTGCGCTTTCGTTCCGTGCGGGTTGTTCCCCGGGCCGCCCAGCCGTTGTCCGGGATTGGCCATCGGGTCCCGTCCGGTACCACGGGAATTCGCGTCGTCCCCGGTCGTGCCGGGCTCGTTCGCCCGCGTCTCGTGCGGGTTGTTCCCCGGCCCGCCCAAGCGGTGCCCCGGACTGGAGAAGTTGTCCTTGCCGCCGCTGGGCTGCCGGTTGTCGTTCGTGGCCGGGTGGTCGTAGCCACGGCCCTCATGCGTCTCACGGGGCTGAGCCGGCGGGGCGGCCGGCTTGTCGTTGTGACTGTTGTTGCTGTTGTTGCTGTTGGTGTCCCGAGGAGCCCCCTCGCCCGGCTCCGGGTGACGCCCTATCGGCGCGCCGCCGTTCTCGCCCGAACGGCCGTCGCCGGTCCTGTTCCCGCCCGTACGCCCCTCGCCCGGCGGGACCTTCGAACCGGTCTCGCCCGTCGTGTTCTTGTGGCTGTTGGCCGGCGGGTTCGACACCGGGCCGCTGCCGTCGGACCGGTTGCCGTCGGACCGGTTGCCGTCGGAGCCGTTGCCTCCCCCGGTCTCGCCCGTCGTGTTCTTGTGGCTGTTGCTCGGCGGGTTCGACACCGGAGCACCGTCATCCGCCCGGTTGCCGTGCGAACCGTTCCCGCCGCCGGCCCCGTCCTTACGGCTGCTGCCCGGCGGATTGGTCACCGGGGCACTGCCGTCGGCCCGCTTGCCGCTCGAACCGTTACCGCCGCCGGTCACCCCCTTCTGCCCGCTGACCGGCGGATTCTCCACCGGCGCACCGTTCCCGGTCCGGTTGCCGTTCGCACCGTTCCCGCCGCCCCCGGCCACCCCCTTCTGCCCGTTGACCGGCGGGTTCGGCGCGGGAGCGGCGTGCTTGGCGCCCTCCCCGGCCGGACCGGAGCCGGGCTGCACGTGCTTCGTCGAGTTGCCCGAACCGGGCTGCTTCGCCGGCGGGGCCGACGTGGGAGGCGGCGCCGACGTGGTGTTCTCGTGCTTCACGGACGGGTTGGGCCTGCCGACGTTTCCGGAGCGTCCGTCGCCTGCGGGCCCGCTGCTGGTGGGGTGGCTCTCCTGGCCGGAGACGCCCTTGCCGGCGACCGGGCCGGAGCCGGGAGTGTCGCCCTTGCCCGGACCGACGTTGAGCGGCGCCTGGTGGCCGCCGCCGCCCAGCTTGCCGGGCGGGGGGCTGACGACGCTCTTTCCGCCGCCACCGCCCGGCAGCGGGTTGCCGCCCGTCGGATGGGCCTTGGGCGGGTTCTCGATCGGTGTGTTGTGGGTTTTCGGGGTGGGGCCGGGCTTCACCGGATGCGGGTGGTAGCGGAAACCCGCCCCCAGACCGCCCCCGATGGCGCCGAAGGCGCCGCCGATGCCGATGCTCCACGCCTCCATGCCCCAGTCGACGTCGTAATCCGTGCCGGCGATGGCCGCGCCCACCTCGCCGAGCGCGACATCGATGCCGAGGGCGGACGCCGCGCCGAGGACGGCGCCGCCGCCGATGGCGACGATCGTGGTGCCCAGGCTGCCGAGGCGGGCCGCCATCTGGCTCAGGATGGGCAGCAGTCGGGCCAGCACCTGGCCGATGATCGTCAGCAGGCTGCCGAGCAGTGGCCCGACGGCGAAGAACACGGCCCCCAGGAGCGCGCCGAGGATGTCGGCCCACATGGCGGCGTTGAGCTTCTTCGCGTACTCCTCGGCCGCCTTGTGCAGTTCCTCGCCGTAGCGGTTGATCGTCTGGCCGATGGTCCAGGCGGTCTCGGCGGCGCTGTCGATGACCGGGGCGACCCCCTCGCTCCACGCCCGCTTGGCCTCCGTGCCGGCGGTGCCGGTCATGCCGAGCGAACCGGCCTGGGTGTCGACGGCTACCCGACGCTCGTGGAGATCGTCCCCGAGCTGGATCCACGCGTTCCCCAGCGCGTAGATGTCGTCGATCTTGATGGTGTCGAGTACGGAATCCGCGTTAGCCATGGTCGGGGTCGCCCTCCTTGGGCGTACTGCCGCTTCTCAGACGGTCGCTGATCAAGCTTCGTGCTGGTCGTTCGTAGCGCTTTTCGTTCATCACGCTGGTCAGACGTGGTGCGGGTCGGTCGTCGTACGGGAAGGTTGTCGTGCAGGTCGGTCGTCGTGCGGGTCAGGCGGGTTGCTGGTCGGGCGCGTTGTCGGGAACGGCCTCGTAAGCCTCGGGATCTTCCGTTTCCACGGCCTCTTCCAAGGCCGCTCCCACGGACTCCACCGGCCCCTCCCCCTCGTCGAGGGCCACCTGCACCGCGACCGGGTCGTGGCTGCGGCGGACCAGCGTGCCGCGCCCCGGCCCATGGGCGTAGGCGCGCTGGTTTCCGATGAGGGCGCCCTCGCGGTGGTCGCCGGAGAGCAGCAGCCCGTCCGTACCGACCTCCTTGAGCTTGCTGAGCAGCGGATCGGACAGCAGGGCCCGGCTGGCACCGCCGACCCGGCGGGCCAGCATGAGGTGGAAGCCCAGCTCCGCGGCCTGCGGGATGAACTCCGCCAGCAGGGCGAGCGGGCCGCGCCCCATACTGCCCGCCGCCAGGTCGTAGTCGTCGACGACGACGTACAGCTCCGGGCCCTGCCACCAGTCGCGCGCGGCGAGCTGGGCGGCGGTGACGTCCGCCGGGGGCATCCGGGAGCGCAGCGTCTCGGCGAGCGCCTGGGCCTGCCCGGTGACGATGTCGGCGTTGGCGCCGCGGGCGCCGATGTATTCGTCGGGCACCGCGCCCAGCAGGCTGTGCCGGTAGTCGACGACCATGAAGCGCACGTCACGGGCGCTGCGGCGGGCGGCGAGCCCGCGCATCCAGGCGCGCAGGAACGCGGTCTTGCCGGAGCTGGAGTCGCCGAAGACCACGAAGTGCGGGGCATCGGCGGCGGAGGTCAGGTCGAGGCCGACGGGGCGCAGGTCGGACTCGCGGAGCCCGATGGGCACCTCGCGCTCGCCGATGGCGGAGCCGTGGCCCTCCCAGCGCTCGCCGGGCGTGGGGGCCGCGGCGACCGCCAGTTCGCGGACGGTGATCCGCTCGGGCAGGACGCGCAGCGCCGGGGCCGCGGGCCGCTGCCAGCTCTCGGCGATCCGGGACACCAGCCGCTGCTGGGCCTCGGCGAGCCCGGTCACGCCGTCCGCGCCCTCGGCCCCGTCGTCGAACCGGGGCAGCGCGATGTGGTGGATGAGCCCGGGCGGGGTCAGGCCGCGGCCGGGGACGCTCTGGCCGAGCGCGCGGGCGCTGGGCCGGCTGATCTCGGACTCGGAGGGGTCGTTGAGCCACAGTTCGAGGCGGGCGGGGATGTTGTCGCGGAGGTTGACGCGGATCTCCGCCCAGCGGTTGGCGGTCAGCCACAGGTGGACGCCCACGCCGAGGCCGCGGGTGGCGACCTCGATCAGGGTGGTGACGGCGTCCTCGTCGGCCTCGTGCAGGGCGGCCCAGTTGTCGACGGCCAGCACGATGTCGGCGGCCCGTACGCCCTCGGGCAGGTCGCCGGCGGCGCGGCGGGCGCGGAATTCGGCGGCGGACTGGAGGCCCAGGTCGCGGAACATCCGCTCGCGGGCGTTGACGAGCCGGCTGACCTCGGCGAGCACCCGGCGCACCCGCTCCTCGTCGCGGCGGCCGGCGACGCCCGCCACGTGCGGCGCGTCGCTCAGTCCGTGCAGCGAGCCGCCGCCCATGTCGATGGCGTAGAACTGCACCTCGTCGGGGGTGTGGGTGAGCATGGCGCTGAGCATCGCGGTGCGCAGGAAGGTGGATTTGCCGCTCTGCGGCGCGCCGACCAGCGCCAGGTGGCCCTGCCGTCCGACGAGGTCCAGGACGAGCGGCCGCTGCTCCTGGCGGGAGGGCACGTCGAGCACGCCGACGGGGAACTTCAGCTCGCCGCCGTACGGCCACTGGACGCAGCGCAGGCCCTTCTCCGGGTCCGCCTCCGGGTCGCCGAGCAGCGGTTCGAGGGTGAACGCCGGGGGCAGCGGAGGCAGCCACACCTGGTGTCCGGGCGTGTCCTTGTTGAGCAGCCGCTCGACGGCGACCTGGAGTTCGGTGGGGCCCGCGTCGAGCTCCCATTCCCAGCCGGTCTTCTCGCTCTCGTCGGCGGAGAGCGGCGCGAGGTCGCCGTGCACGGCGTACGGCACGGGTTCGAGGGCCGCGGCTCCCGCGCCGTCCGGGTCGTACTCGCGGTAGGGCGCGGAGATGTAGGCGACGCGGAACCGCTCGTAGACCGTCTCGTCCACCTTGAGGTAGGCGGAGCCGGGGATGGCCGGGAGGGTGTAGGCGTCGGGGGTGCCGATGACGGCGCGGGACTCGGCGGCGCTGAAGGTGCGCAGGCAGATCCGGTAGGAGAGGTGGGACTCCAGGCCGCGCAGTCGGCCTTCCTCCAGCCGCTGGGTGGCCAGCAGCAGGTGCATGCCGAGCGACCGGCCGACGCGGCCGATCTGCACGAACAGGTCGATGAAGTCGGGGCGCTGGGAGAGCAGTTCGCCGAACTCGTCGACGATGATCAGCAGGTAGGGCAGCGGTTCCAGCGGCTTGCCGTTGACGTCGGTGCCGCCGGCCGCCTGGCGGAGCTGGTACTCGCGGACCGAGTCGACGTTCCCGGCCTCGCGCAGCATCCGCTGGCGGCGCTGCTGTTCGCCGGAGAGCGCCTGGTGCATGCGGTCGACCATGGCGAGGTCGTCGGCGAGGTTGGTGATCAGGCCGGATACGTGCGGCAGCTCGGTGACGCCCGCGAAGGTGGCGCCGCCCTTGAAGTCGACCAGGACGAAGGCGAGGTGCTCGGGGGCGTGCACCATGGCGAGCCCGGTGACGAGGGTGCGCAGCAGTTCGCTCTTGCCGGAGCCGGTGGCGCCGACGACGAGTCCGTGCGGGCCGATGCCGCCCTGCGCGGACTCCTTGAGGTCCATGGTCAGCGGCTCGCCGGTGCCGGTCACGCCGATGGGGACGCTGAGGAGTTCCTTCGCGTCGGGGGCGCGGCGGCGGGCGGCGGGGTCGAAGACGGCCATGTCGTGGACGCCGAGCATGCTGGAGAGGGAGACGTGCTCGGAGAGGACCTGGTCGCGCTCGCCGGACAGGCGCAGCGGGGCGAGCGAGCGAGCGGTGGCCTCCAGGACGCCGGGGGTGGTCTCGTCGACGACGCCCTTCTCGACGGTGGCGTGCAGGCCGGGCGCGCGGCCCTCCAGGGTGAGGGTGCCGCGGCCGTCCGTACGGGCCCGTACGTCCACCCGGCCGGGCTCCGAGCCCTCCTCCTCGACCAGGCACACCACGTGGATGCCCAGGTCGGGGCCGGCCTCGGTGATCAGGTCCTCCAGGAGCGCCGAGCGGGCCCAGGGCGCCCCCGGCTCGTACTCGTCGAGGAAGATCACCAACTGGCGGCGGGGGGTGGCGTCCCGCTGCGCGACGATGCGGCTGTTGCGTTCGGCGCGGGCGACCAGGGCCTGGTCGAGGGTCTCCTGGAGGTGATCGTGGAGCCCGGCGAGGTCGTCGGCGAGCAGCGGTACGAGCTCCTGCTCGCGGCGCTGGGCCGCCGCGTCGGGGTGCTGGGCGTGCGGCAGCCACTTGGCCCAGCTCCAGGCGGAGTTGCCGCCGGTGACGACCGCGATCCGCACGTCGTCCGGCGCGTGCAGGACGGAGAGCTGGAGCAGCATCGACTGGGCCAGCTCGCGGGTGCGGGCGCGCGGGCCCAGCAGGCTGACCACGCCGGACCTGGCGAGGTCCAGCCAGGCGGCCTGCCCCTCGACCGTGCCGTACGAGCGGACGAGCTCGGCGGCGGCGTGCTTGCACTCGGCGTCGGCCTCGATGGTCGGGTCGCTCTGGTCCGGCATGCGCATCTCGGCGGCGAGCGGCACGGTGCCGGTGCCCACCCGCAGGTGCAGGAAGTCGCTGTCGGCGGGACGGCGCTCCCACACCCGGCGGCGGCGGGCGGCGATCGCCCACAGCCGGTCCGGGTGCGGGTGCCGCCAGACGTCGGAGGCCCGCTGGGCGACCCGCGAGCGCAGGGCCTGCTTGCGCATCCCGGCGAGGTACTCCAGGTACCGCTCCCGCTGCCGGTACTGGTTGCGGCGCCGGCTGCCCCGCAGCTGCATCCGTACGCCGATGGTGACGCCGACGGACACCACCACGAAGGCGATGCCCAGCAGGATCATCCACGCCTTGCCGTAGGCGACCATGTACGCCGCCATGCTCATGCTGGACAGCAGCGGCAGCAGGAGCATCAGCCAGCCCGCCGCGCCCTGGGGCTGAGGCCGCTGCGGCGGGCTGGCCAGGTTCGTCCGGCCCTCCGGCGTCGGCGGGGGCGTCGTACGGACCGGGCGGTGGAAGGGGATTCGACTCACGTTGGCTGCCTAGCGGGCTGTCGGGGGCTGCGGGAGCGGGCGGAGCGGCGGGCTCACGGCGGAGCGGCGGGCTCAGGTCAAAGCGGCGGACTCGCTAGAAGGTCATGGTGACCGCCGTCGTGTTGGTGTCGGTCACGGCCTCGGGCGGGGTGTCCTTCGGCTTGTCGTCGCCGCCGCTCTTCGCGGTCAGGCCCTCCCGGAATTTGGTGAAGGCTTCGGCGACGCCGTCCTCGGCCGTGCTGAAGTTGAAGGCGGCCATGCCGACGCCGTCCGCGAGGGCGGGCAGGACCCCCTTGTGCGGGTCCTCCTTGGTGCCGAACAGCTCGGTCATGACCCGCAGCCACTCCTGGTTCACCTCGTCGGCGTCCGAGGCGGCCTTGCCCTGCCAGTTGACTTTCAGCCCGTCCAGTGCGGTGTGGATGGTGTTGAGGCTCTTGACGACGTCGGCGCTGAGGCCCGCCAGCTCCTTGCCGGTGGTCTTCAGGCCGCTCGGGGAGACGCTGATGACGGAGGTGTCGTAATCGGCCGTGCCGCTGTCGCCCATGACTCGCCTTTCTCGGCAACTCCACTCGGGTGCCTGGGGGGTTGCTATCGGTGCGGAGGACACACCCCCGCGCTGACAATTGCTTGCATAAGTGGTAAACCTGGCGATACTCCGCAGAACCGTCGCCCGGCCGCCCGGCTGTGAGGCCGGCGCGAGAGAGACGAGGGAGACCCTGTGACCGACCCCATAACCTCGAAGTACGACACGAGCCCGCTGCCCGAGGGGGACGGCGACGATAAGCCGAGCCCCGACCACGACAAGAACCTCGACGGCCTGGTGCCGACCGACAAGGTCGCCTGGACGCAGCCGCCCTCCTTCAACGACGATCCGAAGGACATCGGGTCCGACGGCGGCTCGGAGGAGTCGCCGCAGAACTACACGCCCTCCGGCGACTTCAAGATCGACCCCTCCACGTTGCGCACCGCGGAGACGTCGATGCTCACGGAGGCCAAGGGCGCGGTCGAGAAGTACGAGGAGGTCCGCAAGAAGGTCATGGCCGAAAAGGGCTATGTCTTCGGGCAGGGCGCCAAGATCAAGGAGACGAAGGGGGAGATGCACACCTCCCTCGCGTCCGGGTACGACCCGAGCGCCGGGACCCATTACCGCACGAACCCGTTCGCCGAGTCCGCCGAGAAGTTCGGCGCGGACATCAACCCGGCCCAGGAGCGCGCGCTGCTCCAGGTCGGCTCCGCGCTGGAGAAGCTGGGCGAGTACATCGCGCTGCTCAACCACGCCGGGCAGGTCTACGGGCACACCGACCGGAAGTCCAACTTCCCCGCGCCGCCCGCGAAGTGACCCGACGCCGCAGGCCGCCGCCCCGCCCCGCGCACGCGAGGCGGGGCGGCGGCGCGTCGTCGGCTCAGCCACCGGACCCGCCGTCGTGGAGGTTCTTGACGTTGGCGCTCTCGGCGTTGTGGTAGTTCGTGTAAGAGGTCTCCATCCGCTTGATGATGTCGCTCAGCATCGACTCCAGGTCGTGCTGCCCCTTCTGGAACCACGTCTTCATCGCGTCGTACGAGTGGAAGGAGGGGCTGGACCAGTGCGTGCTGATCTTGCCCATCTTGGTGTCGATCGACGACATGTTGGTGGAGATCGACGACTTCTCGCGCTTCACCACCGCGATCGCATCCTTCAGCGCCTGTAGGTCGGCGTGCCACTCCTGCGGGGTCGGCTGCTCGGCCATCCGCGGGTCACCTGCCTTTCACCCGGTCCGATGTCCTGTGCCGCCCCCGCGCGCCGTCCGGGCCGGGCGCGAGGGGCGGTGCTGCTGCTGTCTCGTCAAACCGTCTCTCACGTGACGCCTCCCGGCGGGAGATCGGCGGGCAGGAGCGTGGTGAGCAGCTCCGCGTCCGCCGAGGCCAGGTCGAGGGCGCTCAGGTCGAGTTCGGCCACCCGCTGGGCGTGCCGCTCGGTCATCCGCTGGAAGACCTGCCGCGCGCTGCGCCCGTTGCCGAACTGCTCGCCGCGCGGCAGGGTCTCGAAGTAGCCGTGCAGCGCGTCGGTGGTCTCCGGCGTGAAGACGTACTCGTGGCTGTCGGCCTGGTGCTCGACGATGCGTACGAGCTCCGGCGTGGTGTAGTCGTCGAAGAGCAGGGTGCGGGTGAAGCGCGAGGCGAGGCCCGCGTTGGACTCCAGCAGCCGGTTCATCTCGCTCGGATATCCCGCGACGATGACGACCACCTCGTCCCGGTGGTCCTCCATCAGCTTCACCAGCGTGGAGATGGCCTCCGAACCGAAGTCCGTCACCTGGCCCTGCGGCACGAGGGAGTACGCCTCGTCGATGAACAGCACCCCGCCCAGGGCGCGCCGGAAGACGGCGGTCGTCTTGGGCGCGGTGTGGCCGACGTACTCGCCGACCAGGTCGCCCCGGTCCGCCTCGACGAGATGGCCCCGGCTGAGCAGGCCGAGCGCGGCGAGGAAGCCGCCGTAGAGGCGGGCCACGGTGGTCTTGCCGGTGCCGGGGTTGCCCGCGAAGACCAGGTGCCTGCTCAGCGGCGGCGGGGCGAGCCCGGCGTCCTGGCGGACCTTGACCATCCGCATGAGCTTCGTCATCGTGACGACTTCGCGTTTGACGCCGTCGAGGCCGACCAGGCGGTCCAGCTCGACATGGAGTTCGGCGAGCTTCGCCGCGGCCTCCTCGGCGCTCTGCTCGTCCTCGCTCTTGTCCGTACGGCCCTTGCCGTCGTCTTTGGCTCCGGCCCGGCGGCCGGCACCGGCGACGGCGGGCACGGCCTTGCGGCCCTCGCCGTCCTCCGTCCCCGGCGCCGCGAGGGTGGGCAGCAGCGGCTCGGCGACGTCCTCGACGTGGCAGTCCTCCGCGTGGACCACGGCCTCGTCGTCCCGCAGCAAATCGGTCTCGGTGCCGTCCACGGTGCAGCGGCGCAGTACGAGCCGGGAGCGGGCGGCGGCGTAGACGGCGGGGAAACGGCTCTTGGTGAGGTGGCAGTCCTCATAGCGGCCCTCGCCGCCCTCCTCGACGAACAGCGCGTTCTTCGCCGCCGCCTCGACGGTCAGGCCCAGGATGCGGGGCCGGGCCCCGGCGCGTACGACGACGCCGCTGCCCTGGGACTCGCGTACCGCTCCGCCCTCCACCACGGCGGTGCTGTCCTCCTCCAGCAGCAGCCCGGCGCCGCCGCTGCCGGTGACGGTCACGTTCTCCAGCCGGGCGCCGGTGTCCCGGCCGATCCGGACCCCGGTGTCCCCGGCGGCGGTGATCTCGCAGTCCGCCAGCAGCGGCCGGTGGGTGGTGCGCAGCCGCACGCCCTCCCGGCCGCCGGTCACGCGGCAGCCGCGCACGGCGGCGTCGCCGCCTTCCACGCTCACCCCGGTCAGCCCCGCGTCATTCACCTCGCAGCCGTCCGCGAGGAGTTCGGCCCGCTCGGTGACGCGCATGCCGTACTCGGGGGTGCCGCTGACGGTGCAGTCCCGGGCCGTGGCGCGCGCGGCGCCGCCGAGGTGTACGGCCGTATAAGCGGTGTCCCGTACGGTGCAGCCGGTCAGCGCGACCTCCGCCTCGCCCACCGCGTACACCCCGTTGGCGGCGGTACGGGCGAAGGTGGAGTCGTGCGCGGTGGCCCGCCCCGCCGCGCTGACGACCAGCGCGGTGTCCTCGCAGTCCACGGCGCGCACCGAGACCAGTTCCACGGCGGCCTCCGCCGTGACCAGCACCGCGGCGCCGGTGGTGTGGTGCACGTGGCAGCCGTCCAGCAGGACCGCGCTGCCGCCGTCCACCAGCACGCCCGCGCCGCCCGTACGGAAGATCTCGCAGTCCCGCAGCCGCACGCCCTGGGCGCCGCGGCCGTGCTGGGCGCGGGACCCGGTGGCGGGGGCCCGGTCCCGGCCTTCGGCGCGCGCGGGGGCGCCCGTGTCCGTGGCCCGGACGTCGGCAGCGCCCGCGAGGCGGCCCGCCGTCTCGCGGGTCCACACGCCCTGGCCGGTCGCCTCGTGCAGCCGGCACTCGCGCAGCGCGGCGGTGGCGTGCCCTTCCACCATGACGGCGGCGGCGCCGCTGCCGCGTATCTCGCAGCGGGTCAGCGTCGCGTGCGCCCCGCCGGTCAGCAGGGCGCCGCGCCCGGTGGCGCCGTCCACCAGCGCGTCGGTCAGCTCGGCCCGTGCCTCGTCCTCGACGATCAGGCCGTCCCCGGTGCAGCCGCCGATCGTCAGGTTCTCCAGCGTGGTGCGGCTGGTGCCGGCCAGCCATACCGCCACGCCCTCGGCCTGCCGCACCGAGCAGCCGCTCAGCAGCGCGGCCGCCGCTCCGGCGATATCGACGCGCCCGCCGGTGATCTCGCAGTCCCGCAGCACCGGTTCGCCGCCGCGCAGCAGCACCGCGGCGTCCCGGGGCGTGGTGGAGGCGATGGCGAAGCCGCGCAGTTCGGCCGCGCCCGCGTGCACGGTGACGGCGGGCCCGCGGGCCGCGACCAGCCGTACGGCGCCCTTCGCGACCAGGCTGACGTCCTTGTCCAGCACCAGGCTCTCGGTGTACGTACCGGCCTGCACGGTGATCACGGCGCCGGGCTTCGCGCTGCGGACCGCGGCCCCGATCGTGCGGTGGCCGCCCCAGCTGCCGGGCGCGACGCGCTGAGCGGCGGCCCTCATGGGGCGCGCCTCGGGCCGGCCTGGAACGGCCCCGGCGCGGCTTCGTTCGCGGGCGCGGCCGCGTACGGCGGTGGCGTCGGCCGCCCGGCCGAGGACCGTCCGATCACAGGCCGTCCGATCACGGACCGTCCGATCACGGGCCATCCGGTCACCGGCCGCCCGATCACAGGCCGTCCGGCCACCGGGCACCCGGCCGCGGACCGTCCGGGCACCGGCCGCCCGGTCACAGACCACTTCCCAGGTTGGCCAGCCAGCCGAAGAGGCCGAACACCCCGGCGGCCAGCGGCAGTCCGGCCAAGGAGAGGAAGGTGGCGAGGCCCCCGGGCCAGGTGGGGCGCTCGGGCTCGATGGGGCGCAGGACCGCGCCGAAGGCGAGGAACAGCCCGCAGGCGACGAGGACGATGCCCACGGCGAAGGCGGCCAGCGGCCCCGCGACGGTCGAGCCGAATACGTACTCGGGCACCCGTACGGCCAGTGCGAGCAACCCCACCACTCCGGCGGCGAGTTGCGGGATCACGCCGGTCAGCACGCGCACGGAACCGGCCTGGAGCAGCAGCCCGACGCTGACGACGGCGACCAGCGCGAGGCCGCAGGCGCCGCGGGAGGCGCTCAGGGTGAGCAGGGAGGCGGCGAGGAACGTGCCGGACACGACGCTGAGCAGGGTGAGCAGCCCGTTGCCGCGGCGGACGACGGCGGCGATCTCCCCGGGGTCCAGGGCGGCGGCGCCGGTGTCGGGGCCGGAGGGCACGAGCACGGCGATCTGGCTGGTGATCCGGGGCAGCAGCCCGGCCAGCATGAACAGCACCGCGGCCAGTACGGCGGCGGAGCCGGTCAGGCCCGCGTGCAGCGCTGTCAGCGGCACGACGAACAGCATGGTGGCCACGGTGAGCAGTTGGAGCACCACGGTGGAGGGGGCCGGCAGCGCGATCAGCCCGGCGAGCGCGCCGAACACCGCGCAGATCGAGACCAGGACCGGCGTGACCACCGGGCCGTGAGCCGGGGCGCCCAGGCCGACACAGGCCAGCAGGGGGCAGGCGGCCAGCGCCAGGAGCTGCCGCACGGCGTGCGGCAGCGGCCAGTTCTTGCGCTGGGCGTACCAGGCGAGGAGCGCCGAGCAGAGCGCTGCGAGCCCGAACAGCACCACGGACAGGCTCGCGAGCCGGTGTGCGCCGAGCCAGCCCGCGGAGGCCGCGGCGACCGCGAGCCCGGCGCCCACGACGAACTGGGCGCGCCGCCGTCCGTTCCACAGACCGCTGGTGTCCTGGGCATTGGCGACCTGCTCGTCGAGGTCGGTGACGGTCAGCTCGCCGAGCTCCGCCGCCCGCTGGTCGCGCAGGTAGAGGATGGCGCCGTCCACGATGCCCGCGGCCGCCAGCGACTCGCCGGGCGCCATGGGGTTGCCACCCGACTCGGCGAGCGACCAGACCGGGGGCATGGCCTCGGGTTCGGTCTGGCCGCACAGGGTGGCGAGCCGGGAGGCGTACTCGGCGATCGGGGCCTGCGCGGGGAGCGCGAGGTCGACCCGCCTGCGTTCGCCGACCACGGTGACCCGGCAGCGTTCATCGGGCACGGATGTTTCCTTCGGTGTCGGACCGCATGGCCGCGAGCCCGCGGGCCGCGGTGGGGTCAGTGCCGCCAGGTGGACATGTTCGACCACTCGGCGTCGCTGTAGTTGTTCCAGTTCACGTGCATGGCGGTGGCGATCCGCCCGAGCACGCCCTCCGGCCCGAACAGCCCGTCGGCCGCGAGGTCCCACTCATTCTGCATGTCCTGGTAGTACGTGGCGGCCTGGCTCTCCCGCCAGGCGTCGACCAGCGGGGCCAGCTGGGACTTCAGCTGCTGGAGTTCGCCGGAGATCTCCGCGGCCCGGGCGTTGAGCACACCGCCCGCGGCCGCGAGCCCCTCGCCGACGTAGATCGGCGTGCCGTCGATATCGGCCATGAAACGCTCCTAGGAATGCGCCCGCCCTGGCGGACGGATCGAGCAAGTGGATGCGAGGCCCGCTCAGTTGAAGTTGGTGCCGGCCGGCGTCTTGGGCACGTCCTCGCCCAGCGCGGCGAGGTTCGTGAGGTTCTGCTGCTCGGAGTCCTTGTAGTTGACGAAGTTGCCCTGAAGCCCCTTGGAGATCCCCTCCAGGGCGTCGTGGAGCATCCGCGCGTAGATGTCGTACTCCGTCATCAGGGTCTGGAACTGGTTGTGGGCGAGCCCCTGCCAGCTCGCTTCCAGGCTGGTCACATAGGTCTTCAGCTCCGCCAGCTGCCCGGCGATCTCCGCCGCCGTGGACATCGTGTTGCTGGAAGCGTTGGCCAGGTACTCGGGGGTCACCCGGTAGGTGACACCACCGACGCTCACAGAAGGCTGGTCAGCCATGGTGGAATCCGCCCCTCTTCGCTGATGCCTCAGCAGTCAAACACCGTCCCAACCATGGTCGGGACCGTGAGAGCCCGGATGGGCAGCATCTGAGCAGGATGTGAGCACGAAAGGCGCGGGATTCGGGTTGTCCAGATACTCGGTAGTGGGCAGCCCCCCTTCCCGCAATCATCCGAGGCGGCAAGAACTGTCCCAGGATCCCCATCCGCATCCGATCTTCCCGTCAGGGAGTGGACGTGCCCTTCGTTGCGACCATGCTGACCGCGGCCATGGCCTTGAGCCCGACCGCCGGAGTGCGCAGCACCACCGTGACCGTCGACGAGCACTTCGGCTCCGCGAGCCACCCCCCGTACACGGCCGTCACCCACGCCCCGGCCGCCGTGCCCGAGGGGAGCCGTGTGGTGGTCACCGAGCGGCGGCGCGAGGGCGGTGGCACGTCCCTCGCCCTGCGACTGGAGGGGGTGGAGGCGCACCGCACCTTCGGCGCGCACGTCCACTCCAAGCCGTGCGGCGCCAAGCCGGAGGACTCCGGCCCGCACTACCAGGACGTACGCGACCCGAAGCAGCCCTCCACCGACCCCGCTTACGCCAATCCTCGCAACGAGGTGTGGCTCGACCTCACGACGGACGAGGACGGCGACGGGCGTTCGCGCGCGGCTCAGGGCTGGCACTTCCGGTACGGGGAGGCGCGGTCCGTGGTCGTCCACGAGCACGCGACCGAGACCGAACCCGGCCACGCCGGCATGGCGGGGGCGCGCCTCGCCTGCGTGAACGTGCCCCTCGCCTGACGCCTTGAGGAGGCGGGGAACGCGCTCTGGCGCCCGGCCGTCCCGCCAACGAGCGCGATGTGACGTATCGGGTTAAATTGGACAGAGCATCGGGGCATCACCGGCTGTGGTGATGAATCTCTGCGAAGGAACGAAAATGCCTGTCCAGACTCTCAAGCCCACTGGCCTCGCACTCGACAAGGAAACCCTCGGTCACCTGATGACCCAGCCCGAAGCGCCGCTCAGCGACGCTCCGGTCCCCTCGCCGGACGGCGTCGGGGGCGGGTCCGGCATTCTGCTGGCAGGGCTGGCCCTCTCGCCCAAGGGGCCGAAGCGCAAGTGATCTCCGAGCGGTCACGGACCGCCCACAGCGAATCAGCCGGCCACTTGGCCGACCGTGCCCTCGACGTCCTCCGCGGCGTCGGGGGCACCGCTGTGGCGGCGGCCCACGTGGAAGAAGCGGACGACCCGGCGGTCGCCCTCGGCGCGGTGCGCATGCTCGGCGCCGACGTCCTCGCGCCCTACGCGCTGACCGGACGGGGCCTGCCCCCCGGTGAGGCCGAGGCCGTGCGCCTCGCGCTCGACGCGATGCCGCCCGTACAGCCGCCGCCCCCCGCGCCGCCCGCGGGGGACGAACAGCCATGGGTCATGGCGTGGGCCGACTGGGGGCTGCTCACCCTGCTGTCCCGCACCGACCCCGCGGAGTCCGCCCCCCTTGAACCACCCCGCCCCCAGGGCCCTCCCCGGTGCGACGACTCCGCGCCCCGCCACCTCGCGCCCACCGCGGCGGCCGGTCCGGACGGCGACGGCGCGGTACGGGAGGGCTGGGTTCCCTGGTCCGTACGGATGGGCCGACTCGCCTCGCTCGCACTCCCCGGCCTGGACGGTCCCGTGCACGAAGCCGCCCGGCAAGGCGTCGTGGGCCTCGCCCGCGGAGCGGGCCGCGCCACCCTGCGGCGCGACTTCGCCACCGCCGCGCGCATCGCCCGCTGGCTGGCCTGGCTGCACGCCGAAGGCGTCGCGCTGCCGCTGGACCCGGCGCCGCTGACGACCTACATCCAGTTGGCCGGCGGCGACGGCGGACGCCTCGCCCTGGACACCGCGATCGCCCGCCGACTGCTCGGCCTGGAGCCCGTATGAGCCCCCTCCCGGCGCGGACCGCGCACGACATCAGCAGCCGGGCCCTGGCCTGGCTGCACGCCAACCGCGAGTACGGGGCGCTCTCCAAGCTCCCGCGCGCCGACCTCGACGAGGAGGGAGAGGCGTACAAGGCGCTCGCCGAGACGGCGCTCGCCGCCTCCCTGGTCCTCCGCGACGGCGCGGCCGGGACGAAGGAGCTCACCCTCGCGCGCGAACTGCTGGACTTCGGCTGGCGACAGCTGGGCGACGGAACACTGCTGTACGAGCGCCTCCTGCGGCACCCCCTCCAGACCGACCCGCTGGAGACCTACGCCCACTTCGCCCGCGCCGGCTACCGCCACGCGCTGCTGGAAGGGCTCCTCGCCCATACCGTCACGCTGCGGGCGACACACGCCTGCGAGCACATTCCCAACCGCCGCCTCGCCGTCGCCAACGCCGCCCGCATCACCGGTTACGACCACGGCGCCGGCGCCCACGACTGGTCCGCGCTGACCCGGGCGACCTGGCTCGGCAGCATGCCAGAGCCCTGGCACATCAACTGGCTGACCGGTTACTCCGTCACCCACACCGTCTTCCACCTCACCGACTGGGGGCGCCTGCCCGGCGGGCTCCCCGGCGACGTCGTCGGCTATCTGCGCGACTGGCTGCCGATGTGGACGGACGTCTGGTCCGAGATCAGCCAGTGGGACCTGATGGCCGAGCTGATGATCGTCGGCAACTGCCTGCCCGAACCCTGCACCGAGGCCGAGGACTGGCAGCGGCTGGCGGAACTCCAGCACGCCGACGGCCTGGTGCCCCGCGACGACAACCCCGTCGACGACGACCCGGCCCAGCGCTTCGAGGACCACCAGCACACCACCATCGTGGCCGTCGTCGCCGGGACCCTCGCCCTCGCCCGGGCGCTGGACGACCCGGGGCGGTCCGCCGGGTGAGGCCCCGCAGCGCATACGCCCCGGACCCGGCCCTGACCGCAGCTCCGGCTCCGGCTTCGGCTTCGGCTTCGGCTCCGGCCCTGGCCCCAGCTGCGGCTCCGGGTCCGGCGTGACCGCCATGGACTCCGACGAGGTGCCGCACGCGCTGCTGTCCGCGGCCCCGGGCGCGAGCGCCGTCGTCGTCGGTGTGTACCGCGAAGGGCAACGGACCTTCCACGCCCGAGGCAGCACCGCGCACGAGGGCGGCGTCCCGGCCGACGCCCGTACGCGCTTCGAGATCGGCTCGATCACCAAGACGTTCACCGCTCTGCTCCTCGCCGAACAGACCGCCCGCGGCGAGGTGGGCCACCATGACAGCGCCGTACGCCATCTGCCGCCGGGCACCCGTTACCCGGCCGGCGCCGACGCCATCACCCTGACCCACCTGGCCACCCACACCTCCGGGCTGCCCCGGCTGCCCCCGGGCCTGCTGGCCACGGCCGGCCGGCGGCTCTTCACCAACCCCTACTCCGCCTTCACCGGCGCGGATCTCCTGCGCGCCCTGTCCCGCACGCGGCTGCGTTCCCGGCCGGGCAGCCGGCTGCGGTACTCCAACTTCGGCGTGGGCATCCTGGGCCACGCCCTGTGCGGCGCGGCCGGCGGCGGCCTGCTGTACGGGGACCTGCTGGACTCCCGCGTCCTGTCGCCGCTCGGCCTGAGCGGCACGAGTTGCTCACCGCGCACAGGCGGCGAGGGGTCCGAGGCCACCGGCTACTGTCACCGTCGGCCACGGCCGCCCTTCGACATCCCGGGCATGCCCGCCGCCGGAGCGGCCCGAGCCGACGCGCGCGACCTGCTCGCGTACGTGGAGGCGCTGGCGTGCGGCGCGCATGGCGGCACGGCCCGTACGGACACGGCACCGCCGGAACCGTTGCGCGCGGCACTGCCGGAGCCGTTGCGCGCCTCACCGCCGGAGCCATTGCGCGCGGCGCTGCGGGACGTCACCCGGCCCCGGCTCACCATGCCGCGCGGCAAGGACGGCCTCGCCCTGATCTGGAACGTCCGGCCCCGCCCCGACGGCTCCGCCCTCTACCACCACTCGGGCGGCACTCGCGGCTGCACCGCCTTCGCCGGATTCAGCCCGCACCACGGCACCGCCCTGGTCGCCCTCGCCAACTGCGCGCCGGAGCGCGGCAATACGCTGATCCAGGAGGCGTACGACGCACTGGTCAGGCTGGTCCGTACGGCCTGAACGCAGCTCTCCGGCCCCGCCCCGAAACTCCCTCGCCCGCAGGAACTCCCGAACCCGCGCCAACTCCTGAGCTCACCTCGGCGACCCTCGATATTCAGGGGTCCGGCAGCCCGCCGATCCGCTCCTCGCCGTCCTCAGTAGAGTTGGCCGGTGAGCACTTCAAGGGCGCGCGCGAAGACGGTCACTCGCTCATGGCAGCCGGTCACCGAGGTCGAGCGGGAGCTGATGGAGGTCGCGGGGCGGGGTGATTCCAAGGGCTGTCTGCGGGTACTCGCGGGGGTCGATCTGGTGGGATACGTCGCCAAGGACCAGGTCGATGCCGGGGGCGACGCGCCCTGGCGCAGCGTCTCCAGCGGCTGCCTGATCGTCCGCACGGTCGGCGAGCGGCTGCCTCGCCGCGCGGGCATCGTCGCCGTACGCACCACCCTGGACACCCTCGCCCGCAATTGGACCGACCCGCGCCTCGCCCTCCTGGTCAACCCGGGCACACCCGTCGAGATGTATCTGACGGCCCGCCCGCGCGACCTCCTGCGCTGGAAGCGGCTCTCCAAGAAGGCCACCCGGGACATCCCGAAAGACGAACGGCCCATGCGGCTGCTCACCAAAGCCACCGGCCCCCTGAGCGGCCCGCTGGCGCACGGGCTCGGCTGCGGGGCGCTGCTCGCCGTGACCAACGGCGTGATGTGGAACGACCTGGACGACGTCTACGACGACTACGAACAGGACCGCCACCTCCTCCGCGACCTGTGGGGAACGTCCACCGCACGGGACTGGCAGGCGAACATGGACACGCTGCTCGCCGCCGAGAACAGCCCGGCGGAACCGGAGTTCGCCCTTCGGGTACGCCAACGGCTCACCCGGGCCTGGCGCGTACAGCCCACCCACGACGACTGGCGCCGCGCCTGCACCGAGGCGCTCGACGAACTGTCGGCGCCGCCGGGCGCCGATGCCGAGATCCAGCGGATCATCGGGCGGATCCTCGCCTACGAGGCGCGGTTCAGAGCCGACGGGCTGCTGCCGCCCGACTCCGTCGTGACCAGCGCGGTCGCCTACGACTACGGGCGCGGGGTCAACTTCGCCCGCTGGGGGTTCAGCGCGCGGCTCTGCGGAGCCGATGCCGCGCAGGCGGCGATCGTACGGGCGGGGGCGCTGAGCCGGGAACACTACGCGTCGTGGGCGGAGTTCTCGGCGGGGTACGCGCTCGGCCGGCTGCTGCGGTTCGACGGCGACGAGTTCGGCGCCTGGTACGCGAGTGTGCTGAAGCCGCACAGGATTCTCATGGACGATCCGGCGGGGCCTTGGCGGGCCGTTCCCTGGGAGGCGTAGGCCGCTGGGGGCGTAGGCCGCTGGGGGCGTAGGCCGCTGGGGGGCGCCGACGGCCGCGCCTACGGGCCTACGGCGCCCGCCAGCGAGCTTTTCGGGCTCCCGGCAGGCCGTGTCGGCGGTGCCGTCCGCGTCGGTTCACCGCGCCCATTTCGGCACCCAGGTCCCGGGGTCGGCGGCGTGGCGGCCCGGCCGGGGCCGTGCTGCCGCGAAGTGGTCGCGGAGCCCGGCGAGCGCGGGGTGCGGGTTGTCGCCGCGCCAGATCAGCGAGTGCGGGTAGACCGGCGTCGGGCCGTGCACGGCGATGCGCCGCAAGTCGTCCTCGGGAGGCCAGACGAGGCGGGTCTGCTCGCCGACGAAGGACGCCAGTACCGGCGAGTCGGCGATCGTGTCGAGGAGCGGTTCGGTGCCGAAGCCGGGGCCGGTCGCCTCGATGGTGAGCCCGAACGCGGCGGCGAGATCGTCGTAGTAGGCGGCCCACTCCGTACCGGCGACGATCCCGGGCATCCAGATCCTGTGCCCGGCGAGCTGCGCGGGGGTGACGGCGCGGGCGTCGGCGAACTCGTGGCCCGGGCCGGTGAGCAGCTGGATGGGCTCGTCGTGGACGCGGACGGCCTCGATGCCGTCGGGGAGCTGCCGCGCGGGCACGGTGACGGCGCGGATGGAGGCGTCGACCGTGCCCGACCGGACGGCGGCGACGGCCGCGTCGGCGTCGAAGAGCGTCACGAGGTCGAGTTCGGTGCCGGGGTGCGCGCGGTGGAAGCCGCTCATCAGCCCCGCCGGGGCGAGCCGCCGGCCGATCACGTCGACGCGCAGGGCGCGGCTTCCGGGCCGTACGGAGGCGGCTGCCCGCTCTTCGGCCTGGAGGAGCTCGCGGGCGTGGGGCAGGAACGCCTGTCCGTCGGCGGTCAGCCGCGCGCCGCGCGCGGCGCGGGTGAACAGCCGCACGCCGAGCCCCTTCTCCAGCGCGGCGATGCGTTTGGAGACGGCCTGCTGGGTGATCGAGAGGCTGCCGGAGGCTTCATAGAACGTCCCCGCGTCCGTGACGGCTACGAAAGCGCGCACGGCATCGAGGTCCACGCTCGAAACCCTAGCTCGACAACCTGTGGTTGTCGTCGCAGGGGCGCGTCGGTTGTTTGATCTGCCGACCCGCCGCTGGCTTTGATGTGCCGGTCGGTGCGGGGCTGTTCGTTCAGAGGGCGTGGGGGATGCGGGAGACACGGGAAACGCAAGAGATGAGAGAGGCCCGGCCCAAGAGGTCATTGGGGCGGCAGTTCGGGTGGCTGTGGACGGCGTACTCGGTCAGCGCCTTCGGCACCTGGCTCGCGTTCGACGCGTTCCCCCTGATCGCGATCCTTGTGCTGCACACCGGGCCGGCGAAGGTGTCGTTCCTGGCGGCCGCCGGTACGGCGGTGGGCGCGGTGGTGGCGGTGCCGCTCGGGCCGTGGATCGAGTTCCGCCGCAAACGGCCGGTGATGGTCGTGATGGACCTGATCCGGTTCGCGGCGCTGGCGAGCGTCCCCGTCGCGTTCGCGCTCGGGTGGCTCGGCTTCTCCCAGCTCCTGGTGGTGTCGGTGATCGTCGCGGCGTCCGGCATCACCTTCTCGGCAGCCGCGGGCGCCTGCCTCAAAGCCCTGGTACAGCCCAAGGACCTGATCGTCGCGAGCGGCCGGTTCGAGGCGACGACCTGGACCGCCACCGTGCTCGGCCCGCCGCTCGGCATGGCCGCGATCGGGGTGTTCGGCCCGATGCTGACCGTGGTCGCCGACGCCGTCAGCTATCTGCTCTCGGCAGCGGGCATCCGCGCGATCGGCGGCTCGGAGCCCCGGCCCGTACGGACCGAAGCGCCGCGACGGCGCGGCCCCGGCTCCGTACTCGACGGATGGCGGTACATCCTCGCCAACCCGGCGCTGCGCCCGCTGCTCTTCAACACGGCCGCGGTCAACAGCCTGATCATGGCGCCTGTCCCCCTCCTCGCCGTCCTCATGCTCGGCCGCCTAGGGTTCGCGCCCTGGCAGTACGGGCTCGCCTTCGCGGTGCCCTGCCTAGGCGGCCTGATCGGCTCACGGCTGGCTCAGACACTGGTCACACGGTTCGGCCGGCACAAGGTCATGCGCACCGCCGGCGCGCTCCGAGCCTGCTGGCCGCTCGGCCTGGCCTTCATCCGCCCCGGCCTCCCGGGCCTCGTGCTCGTCATGGCCGTGGAGTTCGGCCTGATCTTCTTCGCGAGCCTCTTCAACACGGTTTTCGCCGCCTACCGGCTCGACCACACCGCGAACGACCGGATCGCCCGTACGCTCTCCGCGTGGTCGGTCACGACCAAGGCCACGACCGCGATCATGACCGGACTATGGGGCCTGCTGGCCGCCATCGCCGGCCCCCGCACCGCGATAGCCATCGCGGGCCTCCTGCTCCTGGCAACCCCACTGCTACTGCCGAGGCGCGCCCGCCCCCAGGAGGGCGGCCAGGCCCCCAACCACGAACCGCAACACGAACGGGAAACACCCCGCACATAACGCCCGCCACCCCCTGAAGGCCCCCGCCCCGGCAGCCGCTCAGGGACGAGAAGCGCGCAACGAGTACATGAGAGGGACGCGGGGCCGGTCCGCGGGCAGGCGGTAGTAGCCGTCTCTGCGCTCCAGTGAGCCGAATCGCGGGAAGAGCGTGACGTCGTGTTCGTGCAGGAAGTCGACGCGCAGCCCGGCCGCGGCCAGGGCCGAGACCACGTCGCCCAGCGTGTGCTGCCACTCGACGCTGCGGTTGCTGACCGTGGGCGCGTCGAGGTCCGCGTACGTGCCGGGGCTCTCGTCGACCCAGGGTTGGCGGCTGAAGTAGTCGTAGGTGACGTGTGTGCCGGTCTCGTCGTCCAACGCGTCGGTCATCGGGTGGAACTCGGCGAGGTAGAGGAATCCGCCGGGCGCGACGAGGGCGGCCGCGGTCTCGGCCCAGCGGACGATGTCGGGCAGCCAGCACAGGGCGCCCACGCCCGTATAGACGATGTCGTACGCGGTGTCCGGCACGGCCTCGACGGCGTCGTACACGTCGGCGGCCACGAAGGAGGCGCGGTCCGGGCCGAGGCCGAGGCTCGTGGCGAGGTCGCGGGCGGCCTCGACGGCGGGCTCGGAGAAGTCCAGGCCCACGACCTGCCGGGCGCCCCGGCGGGCCCAGGAGAGGGTGTCGAGTCCGATGTGGCACTGGAGGTGGAGGAGGGTACGGCCGGTCACATCTCCGACCTCCTCGACCTCGAACCCGCGCAGGGAGTCCGGGTCTCGGCGGAAGGCGTCGAGGTCGTAGTACTCGCTGCCGACGTGGATGGGCACACGCTCATCCCACATCGCGCGGTTCGCCTCACGCCAGTCGTCAGGGGCCATGGGTCTGTGCATGCCGGTGAGGTTATCCACAGGCTTGGACCCTCGCCAGCGGGTTGTCACCGCCCCGGCGCAGAATGGGGGCATGACACAGAGCAACGGATCAGCCGCGTCGCCGTCGTCCATGCCCGACTGGGAGAAGCGATTCCGAGCGCCGCGCGTCGGCCTGCCGGACTGGGCCGAGGACGCCCCGGACCGCTCGCTTTTCGTGTCGAACGCGACGGGCACCTTCGAGCTGTACGCGTGGGACCGGGCCACGGGCTCCCAGCGCCAGGCCACCGACCGGCCGAACGGCACGACGGACGGGGTGCTGTCGCCCGACGGCGAGTGGATCTGGTGGTTCTCGGACACCGACGGCGACGAGTTCGGCGTCTGGATGCGCCAGCCCTTCTTCGGGTGGGAGGACGGCTCGCGCGAGGACGAACCGGCGGCACCGGGGCTCGCCCCCTCGTACTCGGGCGGCCTGGCGCTCGGCCGCGACGGCACGGCGGTGGTCGGCCGCTCCACGGACGACGAGGGCTCCTCCATCCACGTGGTGCGGCCCGGGGCCGAGCCGGTGGAGATCTACCGGCACCGGGAGTCCGCCGGCGTCGGCGATCTGAGCCACGACGGCACCCTGATCGCCGTCGAGCACACCGAGCACGGCGACGCGATGCACTCGGCGATCCGCGTCACGCGCCTGGACGGGACGGTCGTCTCCGAGCTGGACGACACGGAGAACGGCACCGAGGAGCTGGGCCTGACCGTCATGGGGTTCGCGCCCCGCCCGGGAGACACCCGGATGCTGGTCGGGCACCAGCGGCGCGGCCGCTGGGAGCCGATGATCTGGGACGCGGTGACGGGCGAGGAGACCGCGCTGGCCATCGAGCTGCCGGGGGACATCGGCGCCGAGTGGTATCCGGAGCCCCACGCCGACTCCCCCGCCGCGAGCGAAGCCGATGGCGGCGCGGGCTCGCTGCTGATCTCCCACAGCTTCCAGGCGCGCAGCGAGCTGTGGCGGTACGAGCTCGGCACCGGCGAGCTCGTGCGGGTGGAGATCCCCTCCGGCACGGTCTCCGGCGCCACCGCGCGCCCGGACGGGACGGTGGAGTTCCTGTGGTCCTCGGCGGCGCAGCCGCCGGTCGTACGGTCCACGAGCGGCCGCGTCGTCCTGGACCCCCCGGCTCTGCCCGACGGACTCAGCAAGGCCCCCGATTCGGTGCCGGTCACCGACGCGTGGGTGGACGGCCCGGGCGGCAAGGTGCACGCGCTGGTGCAGCGGCCGGCGGGCGAGGGCCCGTTCCCCACCGTCTTCGAGATCCACGGCGGTCCGACCTGGCACGACAGCGACGCCTTCGCGTCGGGCCCCGCCGCCTGGGTGGACCACGGCTTCGCGGTGGTGCGGGTCAACTACCGGGGCTCGACCGGCTACGGCCGGGAGTGGACGGACGCGCTCAAGCACCGCATCGGCCTGATCGAGCTGGAGGACATCGCGGCGGTCCGCGAGTGGGCGGTGGACTCCGGCCTCGCCGACCCCGAGCGGCTGGTACTGGCGGGCGGCTCGTGGGGCGGCTATCTGACGCTCCTCGGACTCGGCGCCCAGCCCGAGGCGTGGGCGGTGGGTCTCGCCGCGGTCCCGGTCGCCGACTATGTGACGGCCTACCACGACGAGATGGAGGCCCTGAAGGCGATGGACCGCACGCTGCTGGGCGGCTCCCCCGACGAGGTGCCCGAGCGCTACGCGGCGTCCTCACCGCTGACCTATGTGGACGCCGTACGGGCTCCGGTCTACATCTCCGCCGGGGTCAACGACCCGCGCTGCCCCATCCGCCAGGTGGAGAACTACGTGCGGCGCCTGGAGCGGCGCGACCACCCGCACGAGGTGTACCGCTACGACGCGGGGCACGGCTCGCTGGTGGTCGAGGAGCGGATCAAGCAGCTCCGGCTGGAGATCGAGTTCGCTCAGCGTCATCTGAGCCGCCCGGCCGCCCAGGACCGCCCGGCCCCGGCTCCTCAGGGGTGATGCCGAGCGCGAGATCCCGTTCTGCCTCGGCCTCACGGCGCAGCAGCCGGAACCACATGAAGACGACGAAGCCCGCGAAGACGAACCACTCACCGGTGTAACCGAGGTTCTGGAACGCCTTGAGGTCGAGGCCGCTGTTGGGAGGGGCGGCGGCCGGGACCGGCGTCAGGCCGGCGCCGCCCTGGGCCGTGGTGATCCAGGCGTCGTACACCCCGTACGGCACGATATTGACCAGCGATGCCGCGCTGATCATGCCGAGCTGCCCCTTGGGCAGGCCGGTGCCGTTGTGCACGCCGCGGGTGCTGGGGCCCTCCGAGGACTGGAGCGCCCCGGTGACGGTGACCTCGCCGGCCGGCGGTGCGGGGACCTTGGCCACGTCGGCCTTGGAGTCCGCGTCGCCGGGCAGCCAGCCCCGTACGACGGGCAGGGCCTTGCCGGCGTCGGTCCGCAGCGGGGTGAGCACGTAGAAGCCGGTGCGGTCGTCCAGCTCCCGGTCCGGTACGAGCAGTTGGTGGGCCGTGTCGTACCGCCCGGTGGCGCTGGCCTGCCGTCCGGAGGTCTCGGTGCTGACGGGGAGCAGGCCGGCCAGCGGCTCGGCCTTCGCGGTCTTGGCGTCGTCGGCCTGTACCTGCTGTTCGCGGTGCGTGTCGACGCGCGTTTCGAAGCGGCTGAGCTGCCAACTGCCCATGAACAGGCAGAAGGGGATGGCCAGTACGGCGAAGAGGTTGATCCCCCACCAGCGGGGAGTCAGCAGGAACCGATACACACCCCCACGGTACGGGCCCCCCACAACGGGGCCTCTCCCGCCCCCTTCCAGTCACGGGCGGGCGGGGCGGGCAACGCGGTGCCGAGGGAGGACGGGAGGGGATGGGGCGGGGGGGCGGGGGGGGAACGAGGGAATCGGTCGGGGCGCGGCTACGAGTCGCCCGCGAGGGCTCCCGTGCGGTAGATCGTCCCCGCGCACGCCCCCGGGATCGTCGCACTGGCCGCCTCGGGCTCGCCGACATCCGGGACGTGGGTGAGCTGCACGCTGCCCGTGGGCTGCGGAGTGCCGGGGTCCTCGGCGCCGGACTTGCTCCCGCCGACCGCGAGTACCTCCGTGGAGGCGGTGGAGGCCGCCTTGGACGAGGTTCCGGCGCTGGTGCTGTTCCCCGGGGAGGGCGAGCCGCCACCGCCGCCGGGGCTCGGCGTGCCGCCACCGCCGGTCGAGCAGCCCCCGGAGCCGTGGCCCGCGGCCGGGATCCAGGCGAACTCCACCGCGTACGCCTGGCCGGGCTTGAGGATCACGTCGCTGGGGGCGGTGGCCGGGTCGGGCAGGCCCGAGGCCGCGTCGCCCGTGGTGTGGTCGACGACGGAGATGTTCGAGCTCTTGGTCCCGCCCTGGGCGGTCGCCGAGACGGCTCCCCCGCTGTCGACCGTACAAGAGCGGTCGGAGGTGTTCACAACCCGGAAGCTGCCGTAGATCCGGCCGTCCTTGTCGGGCGGGCCGACCTTCGCGGTGCCCTTGCCGAGCTGGTCGCGGCCGCAGGTCGGCGAGGTCGCGGCCATGGTGTCGGTGGTGTCCGGGGACGGGGTGCCGGAGGCCCCCGAAGGTCCGTCGGGCTGGTCGTGGCTCTTCTTCCCGCCCGGCGTCCCGCTGTCCTTCTGCTCCTCTTCGGACGAGCTCTCCTGGCCCGCGCCGCCCCCGCCGGTGCCACTGCCGCCGCCGGTGTGCTCCTCGGGGGCCGTCTGATGGGCGCGCTGGCTGCTGGCGGTGTTGGCGGACCGGTCGTCGGTGGCGTCGCCGGTCGTGGCGGCGTGGAAGAGCGCCGGTACGGCCGTACCTCCGAGGATCACCGCGGCCGCGGCGCCGACGAGGGCCTGCCTGCGGCGCGTACGGCGCGCGGGCACGGCGCGCCGTAGGTGCTCCAGCGAGTCGGGGTCGGGTTCCAGATCACCGACGGCATCGCGCAGCAGGCTGCGCAACGCCTCCTCGTCGAGGGGTCCGGGATCACCGCTCTGGGGCCCTTGCGGACCCCTCGGATCCTCCGGGCCGTGGTTCTGATCGTTCATGCGGGGGCCTCCATGGCGACGCGGAGCGCCGCGATGCCCCGCGAGCCGTACGCCTTGACCGAGCCGAGCGAGATGCCGAGGGTCTGAGCCACTTGCGCCTCGGTCATGTCGGCGAAGTAGCGGAGTACGAGTACCTCGCGCTGGCGGCGCTGCAGTCCGCGCATGGCCGTGATCAGCTGATCACGCTCCAGCAGGTCGTACGCGCCCTCTTCCGCGCTCGCCATGTCGGGCATCGGCTTCGAGAGCAGCTTGAGGCCGAGGATGCGCCGGCGCAGCGCGGAGCGGGAGAGGTTGACGACGGTCTGCCGCAGGTAGGCGAGGGTCTTCTCCGGATCACGGACCCGGTTGCGCGCGGAGTGCACGCGGATGAACGCCTCCTGCACGACGTCCTCGCACGACGCCGTGTCGTCCAGGAGCAGGGCGGCCAGACCGAGCAGCGACCTGTAGTGGGCGCGGTAGGTCTCGGTGAGATGGTCGACTGTGGTGCCCGCTGCCATCGCCTCGTCAGTGTCCCCGCGTTGGGGAGGTATCTGAGCAGGGCGGGCGGCAGGCCAGGGCGCGATCACCGGCATACCGCCCGACGTACGAGAACGCGGGCGCGCTGAAGCGCTGCCGCGTCCTGGGGCGGTTGCGATGCTGATGACGTCTGCCACGCAAGTTGGACACGCTTACCCCCCTCAGGGTTGTACGCGTAAGGCACCGCTTTTGACGACGAGTTAAATGCCCTAATGCGCACCAGTTTTCCCCAATGCCCCATTTTTCGTGCCACTCATCGGGAGCGGCAACAAAGACGCTCCCCGCCCTGCTGCCGGTTGCAGTAAGGGGGGAGCGTTTAGTCGAACAGTTCGCGTCGGCCCAGTTCAAGTGGTGTGTGACCACAAATTCATCACAAGGCCTTCACAGATCCCCTCGCATTATTACGAACTGGTCAGCTCCGCCGCCACGACTTCCGCGATCTGCGCCGTATTGAGCGCGGCCCCCTTGCGCAGGTTGTCGCCGCACACGAAGAGCTCCAGCGCCCTCGGGTCGTCCATCGACCGCCGTACGCGCCCCACCCAGGTCGGGTCCGTGCCCACCGCGTCGGCCGGGGTGGGGAACTCGCCCTCGGCCGGGTTGTCGCACAGCACCACGCCCGGCGCGCTCCGCAGTATGTCGTGGGCCCGGCCGACCGTCACCTCTTTCTCGAACCGCGCGTGCACGGTCAGCGAGTGCGTGGTGATCACCGGCACCCGTACGCACGTGGCGGTGACCGGCAGCTCCGGCAGCCCGAGGATCTTGCGGGACTCGTTGCGGACCTTCAGCTCCTCGGAGGTCCAGCCATCCTCCCGGAGCGACCCCGCGAACGGCACCACGTTGAGCGCCATCGGGGCGGGGAAGGGCCCGGTGTCGCCCACCGCGCGCCGTACGTCCCCGGGGGCCGTGCCCAGCTCCGTACCGGCCACGGCCGCGAGCTGGGAGCGCAGCGTGTCGACGCCTTCCTTGCCCGCGCCGGACACGGCCTGGTACGAGGAGACGATCAGTTCGCTCAGCCCGAACTCGGCGTGCAGGGCGCCGATCGCGACGATCATCGAGAGCGTCGTGCAGTTCGGGTTGGAGATGATGCCGCGCGGGCGGACCCGGGCGGCGTGCGGATTGACCTCGGGGACGACCAGCGGCACATCCGCGTCCATCCGGAAGGCGCCGGAGTTGTCCACCACGACCACGCCCTTGGCGGCGGCGATCGGGGCCCACCGCGCGGACACCTCGTCCGGCACGTCGAACATCGCGACGTCGATGCCGTCGAAGACCTCTTCGTCGAGCGCGACGACCTCGGTCTCCGCGCCCCGGACGGTCAGCTTCCGCCCGGCCGAGCGGGCGGACGCGACGAGACGGATCTCGCCCCATACGTCCGCCCGCTCGGACAGGATGCCGAGCATGACCGTACCGACGGCCCCGGTGGCGCCGACGACGGCCAGGTTCGGCTTGCGGCCCGAGGGCCCGGAGTTCATCGGCCGGTGCCCCCGTAGACCACTGCCTCGTCCGACTCGGAGTCCAGGCCGAAGGCGCTGTGCACGGCCCGTACGGCCTCGTTCACGTCGTCGCCACGGGTGACGACCGAGATACGGATCTCGGATGTCGAGATGAGCTCGATGTTCACGCCGGCGTTCGACAGCGCCTCGAAGAACGTCGCGGTGACGCCCGGGTTGGTCTTCATGCCCGCGCCGACCAGCGAGATCTTGGCGATCTGGTCGTCGTAGCGCAGCGAGTCGAAGCCGACGGACGGGCGGGTGCGCTCCAGCGCCTCGATCGCCCGGCGGCCCTCGGTCTTCGGGAGGGTGAAGGAGATGTCGGTCAGGCCGGTGGACGCCGCGGAGACGTTCTGGACGACCATGTCGATGTTGATCTGGGCGTCCGCGATAGCGCGGAAGATCGTCGCGGCCTCGCCCGGCTTGTCCGGTACCCCGACGATCGTGACCTTCGCCTCGGACGTGTCGTGGGCGACACCCGAGATGATCGCCTGCTCCATCGGCTGATCCCCTTGCGGTTCGTTGCTGACCCACGTGCCCTTGAGCCCCGAGAAGGACGAACGGACGTGGATCGGAATGTTGTAACGGCGTGCGTACTCGACACAGCGGTGCAGCAGCACCTTGGAGCCGGAGCTCGCCAGCTCCAGCATGTCCTCGAACGAGATCCAGTCGATCTTCTGGGCCTTCTTCACGACCCGCGGGTCGGCGGTGAAGACGCCGTCGACATCCGTGTAGATCTCGCAGACCTCGGCGTTGAGCGCGGCGGCCAGCGCCACGGCGGTGGTGTCGGACCCGCCGCGGCCCAGGGTGGTGATGTCCTTCTTGTCCTGGGACACCCCCTGGAACCCGGCGACGATCGCGATGTTCCCCGCATCGACGGACTGCTGGATGCGGCCCGGCGTGACATCGATGATCCGCGCCTTGTTGTGGACCGAGTCGGTGATGACCCCGGCCTGGCTGCCCGTGAACGACTGCGCCTCGTGACCGAGGTTTTTGATCGCCATCGCCAGCAGGGCCATGGAGATCCGCTCCCCGGCGGTCAGCAGCATGTCGAACTCGCGCCCGGCCGGGATAGGGGAAACCTGTCCCGCCAGATCGATCAACTCGTCCGTCGTGTCGCCCATCGCCGAAACCACGACGACCACCTGGTGGCCGTTCTTCTTGGCTTCGACGATTCGCTTGGCGACCCGCTTGATGCCCTCGGCATCGGCTACGGAGGAGCCTCCGTACTTCTGCACGACAAGGCCCACGTGCGCTCCTCGCTCTGTGTCTCCTGGGGGTGAACCCCAGACCCCGCAAGGGGGTGATGCGGTCGGCTCAGTCTACCGAGCAGGCGAAATCCGCCCTGCCGATATCACACTATGAGACAAACCGCTCACTGGATGATCAGGACTGGCGAGGCTCACCGTCGAGCCCGCTCCGCGACGAACCCTTCCCGCATCCGGCACGGACACACGAGAACGTAACCCAGCTCACAAGTTCACATCCGTCGCGGCAGGTGAGGCGGGCGCCGGGCCGCGCCGGGCGGGCGCCGGCGACACGACGGGCGGGCGCCGGCGACACGCCGGGCGGGCATCGGCGACACGCCGGGCGGGCGCCGCGGCACGACGGACCAAGCCGCGGAAGCCGGCACCTCGTCTTGAGGTGCCGGCTTCCGCGGCGAAAAGGCGTATCAGACCGAACGCAGCCCCAGCGGGCCGGCGATCTCCGCCTCCATCACCTTCCCGGCCTCCTCGGCCAGCTGTTCCTCACCCGCCGAGGCGTCCGTATCGAGGCCGTCGAGCTCGTCGAGCGGGGAATCCAGGCGTACGTGCGCCACGAGCGACTGCAGCGCGCGCAGGGCGGCGCTGGCGGTCGGGCCCCAGTTGGAGAGGTAGGAGAACTGCCACCACCACAGGGCCTCGCTGACGCGCCCGTCGCGGTAGTGCGCGAGGCCGTGCCGGAGGTCGGTGACGATGTCCGCGAGGTCGTCGGAGACCCGGCACGCCACGGGCGCGGTGCGCGGTACGTACGGGTCGAAGACCTCCGAGTAGATGTCTATCGGGTCCAGCAGGACGGCGAACCGCTCGCGCAGATCGTCCACGTCCGGCTCGGGGCCGACGTCCGGTTCGTACCGCTCGTCCGGGACGAAGTCCTCGTGCGCCCCGAGCCTGCCGCCGGTCAGGAGGAGCTGCGAGACCTCCAGCAACAGGAAGGGAACCGCGCTGTCGGGCTCGTCGCCCTTGGCCACCTCGGTGACCGCGACGATGAAGCTCTCGATCGAGTCGGCGATCTGGACGGAGAAGTCGTCAGGATCGCGTTTGGCGTCGTGAAGCGTTGCGTCAGACATCGAGAAGTCAACTCCCTTCGAAGGCACGCTCCGGCATGACCTCGTCGGCGGTGGATCGGTATGCACCTGCATCGAACCCCGTCCGACCCATATACCCCGTCGTGGTGTCAGACATCCAGCAGCCGCCTTCCCTCGAAGGCGCGGCCGAGGGTGACCTCGTCGGCGTACTCCAGGTCGCCCCCGACCGGCAGACCGCTGGCGAGCCTGGTGACCCTCAGCCCCATGGGCTTGATCATGCGGGCGAGGTACGTGGCGGTGGCCTCGCCCTCCAGGTTGGGGTCCGTGGCGAGGATCAGCTCGGTGACGACGCCGTCCGCGAGGCGGGCGAGGAGCTCCCGGATCCGCAGATCGTCCGGGCCCACGCCCTCGATGGGGGAGATGGCCCCGCCGAGCACGTGGTACCGGCCGCGGAACTCACGCGTCCGCTCGATGGCGACGACGTCCTTCGGCTCCTCGACGACGCAGATGACGGACAGGTCGCGACGCGGGTCCAGACAGACCCGGCACCGCTCCTCCTGCGCGACATTGCCGCAGACGCCGCAGAACCGGACTTTCGCCTTCACCTCGGTCAGCGCGTGCGCGAGCCGGCGGACGTCCGCCGGCTCGGACTGGAGGATGTGGAAGGCGATCCGCTGCGCGCTCTTGGGACCGACGCCGGGCAGCCTGCCCAACTCGTCGATGAGGTCCTGGACCACGCCTTCGTACACGGGACGCCTTCTCCTTGTCCGGTTCTGCTATCCGGTGCTGCCAGTCGGTTCTGTCGGCACTGCCGGTGATCGGGGCTAGAAGGGCAGGCCGGGCATGCCGCCGAGGCCCTGGGCCAGCGGGCCGAGCTTCTCCTGCTGGAGCTGCTGTGCGGTGGCGTTGGCGTCGCGCACGGCGGCGAGCACCAGGTCCGCGAGGGTCTCGGTGTCCTCGGGGTCCACGGCCTTGGGGTCGATGACCAGGGCCTGGAGCTCACCGGAGCCGGTGACCGTGGCCTTGACGAGGCCACCGCCCGCCGTGCCCTCGACAGGGGTCTTCGCCAGTTCTTCCTGGGCCGTCGCGAGGTCCTGTTGCATCTGCTGGGCCTGCTGGAGCAGCTGCTGCATGTTGGGCTGGCCACCACCGGGGATCACGGGTTGCTCCTGGTTGTCGACAACGACGGTTCAGTAGCCCGAGCCTACGTGGTCCCGGAGCGACGCGCCCTCCCCTGGGGGCACGAACGCGGGTACGGCCGGGAAGCGGCCGGTGACCGGTCGGGAACGTGATCGCGCCACCCGTCGGCGGTACCCCGGCGTACCTGTTTCGGCGCGCCGCGCTCCGCCGCCCCCTCGGGCCCCAGGGCCTCCCGGGCCCCTCGGGTCATCTGCCGGGACGCGTCATTCGTTGGGGATCTCCTCGATCACCGTCGCGCCCAGCTCCCGGACGATCAGGTCGTGGCCGGTCAGCGCGGAGTCGACGAGATCCGGGTCGTCCTCTTCCGGCATGTCGTCCTCCAGGGCGACATGCGGCGGCGGCTCCGGCGCCCGGTAGCCGCCCGAAGGCTCCGCGGGGGCCTGGGCCCGCGGGGCCTGGGGCGGGGCCGGAGGGGCGGCCGGGGGCGTGTGCGTGGCTTGGCGCGCCGCGGGGGCGCCGCCGTCTCCCCCGCCGTTGTACGGGCCGGGGGCCGGGGCGCTCTCGGGCGGGGCCGGGCGGGGCGCGGCGGCCGGGGCGTGGCCGGGGTTGACGTAGCCGACGTTGCCGAAGGCGCTGCCGCCTCCGCCGGGCGGGTTCGTACCGCCCGAGGTGTCGACGATCAGGTCGACCTTCCACTGCACGTTGAGTGCGTCGGCGAGCGCCTGCTTCAGCACCTCTTCGCTGCCGCCGCCCGCGAAGCTGTCGCGGGCGCCGGCGTTGGAGAAGCCGATCTGGAGGGTGGTGCCGTCGAACCCGGCGATCTGCGCGTTCTGGCTGAGCAGAATCCAGGTGAAGCGGCGCCGGTTCTTGACCGCTTCCAGGATCTCGGGCCACATCCGCTGGACCTGCGCGGCGCCCTGCGCCATGCCCTGCCCCTGCTGAGCCTGCTGAGGCGCGGCCGGGGACTGCTGGGACTGCTGAGGTGGCGCGGACGGTGCGGCCGGCGCCGGAGCGGCCTGCGGGACGCCCTGGCCGGGGGCGGCCGCGGAGGGCCAGCCGCCGGGGCGACGCGCGGGGGCGGACTGCTGCGCGGGCGGCGCGGGGGCCGCCGCGCCGGCGGTGGGCCAGGCACCGGGCTGCGCGGGCGGGGCAGCCGGGGGCGGCGGCACTTGGTGCGGGGCCTGCTGGGGTGCGGCGGCCTGCTGCGGTGGGGCCTGCTGCGGGGCGGCGGGGGCCGGTGGGACGGAACCGGCGTCGGGGGCCGCCGCCGCGACCGCGGCGCGGGCGGCGGCGGGCCCGGAGACCCCACCGGGGCCGCCGATGACGCCGGGGGCGTGAGCGTCGGGCCCCGGCACGTACCCCATGAAGGCTCCGGCCATCGCGCCGCGCTCCAGCTTGTCCAGGCGGGCCTGGAAGGAGCGCTCGTCGTCGAAGGCGGCGGGGAGCAGCACGCGGGCGCAGATGAGTTCGAGCTGGAGCCGGGGCGACGTAGCGCCGCGCATCTCCGTGAGGCCCGTATTGACCAGATCGGCGGCGCGGCTCAGCTCGGCGCCGCCGAATACCGATGCCTGGGCCTCCATCCGCTCGACGACGTCGGCCGGGGCGTCTATGAGCCCCTTCTCGGCGGCGTCCGGGACGGCGGCCAGGATCACCAGGTCGCGCAGCCGCTCCAGGAGGTCCGCGACGAAGCGCCGCGGGTCGTTGCCGCCCTCGACGACCCGGTCGACGATCTCGAAGGCGGCGGCACCGTCCCCGGAGGCGAAAGCCTCGACGACGGCGTCCAGGAGGCTGCCGTCGGTGTACCCGAGGAGGGCCGTGGCCATGGCGTATGTCACACCGTCGGCGGCGGCGCCGGCCAGGAGCTGGTCCATGACGGACATCGAGTCACGCACGGACCCCGCCCCGGCCCGTACGACCAGGGGCAGCACCCCTTCCTCCACGGGGATCGCCTCGCGCCCGCAGACCTCGCCGAGGTAGTCGCGCAGGGTGCCCGGCGGGACGAGGCGGAAGGGGTAGTGGTGCGTACGCGACCGGATGGTGCCGATGACCTTCTCGGGCTCGGTGGTCGCGAAGATGAACTTCAGGTGCTCGGGCGGCTCCTCGACCACCTTCAGCAGGGCGTTGAACCCCGCCGAGGTGACCATGTGCGCCTCGTCGATGATGTAGATCTTGTACCGGCTCGACGCGGGCCCGAAGAACGCCTTCTCCCGCAGCTCACGGGCGTCGTCCACGCCGCCGTGCGAGGCGGCGTCGATCTCGATGACGTCGATGGAGCCGCGGCCGTTGCGCGCCAGGTCCTGGCAGGACTGGCACTCGCCGCAGGGGTTGGGCGTGGGGCCCTGCTCACAGTTCAGACAGCGGGCCAGGATGCGCGCGCTGGTCGTCTTGCCACAGCCGCGCGGCCCGCTGAACAGGTAGGCGTGGTTGACCCGGTTGTTGCGCAGCGCTTGCTGCAGGGGATCGGTGACATGCGCCTGTCCGATGACCTCTGCGAAGGACTCGGGGCGGTAGCGGCGGTAGAGCGCGAGGGACGACACGCATACGACGATATCGGGCCCCACTGACAAGTGGTCTCGCTCACAGAACCGAGGGCTCCACGACGCCCCTCCGACCCCGCCGGGAGACCGCCCCAAAAACGCAAGGACCCCCCACGCACCCGCCAGAGCCCACTTACCCTTGCTGCCTTCCGGCCCTGGGGGATTTCGGTGAGATAGCGCCACGTGAGGGGCTGACCCCACTCTAACCGATCCCAGCCCCCACGAGGACCACCCTCACCCCCTCCCCGGACCCCCCTCCCGACCATGTTCGCGAGCACCCTCTCCGGTCTTGTATTGTTTGCGGCGGAGGATTCGCCTAGTGGCCTAGGGCGCACGCTTGGAAAGCGTGTTGGGGGCAACTCCTCAGGGGTTCGAATCCCCTATCCTCCGCCCAGCCTCACCGGGCTGAACGTAGGGCCCCACCGCCTCGGCGGTGGGGCCCTACGTAGTTCCTGGTTGCAGTTTTGGTTGCAGTTGGCCAAGGTCGGCCGGGAGCGCTGGTTCCACGCTGGCGTGAACCCAACCCCCTGAACGTCATCGGCACGCAGTTACCTTCGCCGGCTGAGCAGTCAGCTCCCCAACCGCCCGAGGCTGTCTACCGCCTCCACCTGGCCCACAGACTGGCGAGCGCCGCAAGAGTCAGAAGCCCGACACTTCTTCCGGGTTCTTCGCCGATACCCGCGGTGTAGCCCGCGCCGTAACTGACGGCGACAGCCGCCAGCCAGAGTTCGATCCACGGCGGCCGTTCCCACTGAGGCCGCCGGGCCTGCATACTGAACATGGTTCTCCCTGTTAGACGGGTTGGGACCATCCGCCGAGGCCCGGAGATCTGTGGAAGGTGACACCGGGTTTCGGCGGAAGCATTTGGGCCTAGCGGGTCTCTTCATCCGAGGCCGGAGGAGCAAGGGGCTCTTCAATTGGAGTCTCTTCGCTGACGAGTTCCGCTAGCGCTAGCTGAAGCCTTCGACGCTCGTCCGTCGACAGGCTGCGGTATGCCCTCCACGCCAGCTCGGCCGAGGTGCTCGGCCGACGATCCATCGCCATCCAGGCAAGCAGCAGCGACCGATCGCGTGTCGAGAGTTCCTCCAGCCTCAACCAGACATCGTCCGGGTTGGGCGGTCCTGCGATCCGTCGGACACTCGTCTCCCTCGCGTAGTGAGCCACGCGAGGCACGTCGTGTTCCTCAGCATTGAGACGGGGTCGCCTTCTACTGCGCGTCGCGGGGTCCCAGATGGGGGCGCCAGCACGTGCGAAGAGGTACTCGTGCTCCGCGAGTGAGACCACTGTGCGGCGAGTCGAGATTTCCCACCCGTCCTCACGAAGGTCTCGCAGCCGACGATCAAGATTGGCGAGACCTGGAAACGCATCCTGCATCTGCGCCCTAGTGAAGACGTTGCCTTCGCCGACCTCGTCCCGCAGCCACAGAGCGAGACGGACCTTCAGTCCGATGTTCTCATCGGTCCATCTGGGCGACGAGGTTCCCTTCTCCTCTGCCATGACTCCACCTCCCTGCGGGACATCTCCATCTGAGCGTGATGGCACACTCTCACAGACCGGCAAGATTAGGCAAGGAACGGCAGACCTAGGCAACAAACGGCAGGAGGTCCGAACGTTCAAACAGCGTCGCCACGCTCCTGGCACACCAGGGAAGACTCACGACTGCGCGCCAACATCAGCATCAGCCTCTGACATGCGCAGCACGGCACACCCTCCGGAGAGCGCGCAAAAACGGCGTGTGCCCCGACCATGTGGTCGGGGCACACGCCGTTGCGAGGGTTGGGGTTCAGCCGGACTGCCCCCAAAGCAAACCGCCCACCTTGTCAGCCGTGTCCTTGAGTACCCCGCCCGTCACATGCTGGTAGCGGCTCCGCATGCGGGCGGACTTGCCCGGTTCCCAGCCCATGATGGCGTCGACGACCGCGTCGGGTACGCCGAGGATCAGCAGGACGGTCGCCGCTGTGTGGCGCGCGTCGTGGAGGCGGCCGTCGCGGACGCCTGCTGCCTTCAGCAGGTCCTTCCACCGGTGGTAGTCGGTGTTGGGGTTGAGCGGTTCGCCGGTCGGCGAGGTGAACACGTACCCCTTCTCCGTCCACAGGTCCCGGGCGAGGAGGCGCTCGCGTTCCTGCTTCTCCTTGTGCTGGTGGAGCAGTTTCATCAGCTCCTCGGGGACGCCGATGGGCCGACGGCCCGCGCGCGACTTCGTGTTCTTCGTCTCGCGTCGGATGCTGACCTTCTTCGGGCAGTAGCCGGGCTTGCGCCCGCAGCGGTCGCCGCAGCCGTGCTGATAGCGCGGGCGCAGCCGGCCCCGGCGCACGCGGATGACACTGGCCTCGAAGTCGACGTCGCTCCACTGCAGGCCAAGGACTTCTCCCTGGCGCAGACCGAGCGCCAAGGCTATGACCCAGCGGGCGGCGTTACGGTGCTTCCCCGCTTCGGCAAGGAGGTGTTGGACCTCCTCGATCGAGTACGGCTCCACCTCCTCCTCTTCGAGCTTCGGAGCTTTGGCGATCGTGGCCGGATTCACGGTGATGTGGCGGCGCCGCTTCGCCTCGTTCAAGGCGGTGCGGATCGAGCGGTGCGCCTGGTGTGCGGTGCCTGCCGAGCTGCCGCCCTCCCGCATCTTCTTGTAGAAGCGCTCCAGGTGCTCGGGCTCAAGCTTCTCCAGACGGTGGGCGCCGAGGCCGGGTATGAGGTGGTGGTACACGGCGACGCGGTAGCCGTCGATGGTGTTCTCGGAGACGCTCGGAGCGGCGATGTTCTCGACCCAGTGGGTCAGCCACATCTTGATCGTCCAGGTCTGTCCGGCCTTGCGGACGTTCCCGGAGTCGCGCTGCCGCTCCATGGCGCGGACCGCCTTGGTGACCTCGGGACGGGTTTTGCGGCTGATGTGACGGCGGTCGGGTCGGCCGTCGTCCTTGGTGCCGACGGTGACGTAGCCGTGCCAACGACCGTCCTTACCCTGGAAGATCGAGGAGGCGCCGTTCGGCTGACGGGATTTCGTCATGGAAGCCCCCTCAAGCCGCGATCGTGTACTCGTTCCCGCCCTGGCGTCGGGCGAGGAATTCAGGCACCACCTCGGCCGGTATGCGGCGCAGTCGGCCGATCTTCACCGAGGCGATCTCGCCTGTGGCGACGTATTCGTAGAGCTTGGTCCGGCTGATGCCGATGCGGCGGGCGGCCTCGGCGACGGTGAGAGCGACGAGGGTGGCATCGCCTTGGGCGGGGGCCTGGGCGGCGCCGTCGGCCATCAAGGCGCGCAGGGCGTCCTCGGGAACATCGAGGAGCTGGGCGATCTGGGCAAGGGGCAGTGCCTGCTGAGGCAAGTGAGGCTCCTTCCGCGCGGCAGACACGGGGCGGCAACCCCTGTGGCCTGACCGGCTGCGGTGTTGATGAATGGGCGGCGTTGACGGAGTGTTCGTAGCACCCCGGGCCGGGCTACGCGTCCGGCGGTGGCGCGGCGGCGCCTGGGCCTGGATCGGAGGCGGGTGTCGCGATGGCGTGGGCGTCTTCCATCGCCACTTCGGCGATGGAGTTGGAGATCATCACCTCAGCCTCCTCGCGGATGTCGGGATGCTCGGTGATGTAGGCATCGAAAGCGTCGCGGGTCCGGGTGAAGGCTGCGTTGGCCCGCTGGGTCTCCCGGAAGGCACGTACGACGTCGTCGATGAGCTCCAGGGCGCGGGACCTGGCGGCAAGTCTGGGCGGGCCGGCGAAGTTCTGCAGGGAGATGCCGAAGACCTCGGCGAACCCGATGGCCTCGTCGAGGTTGATGCGGCGCTTGCCGTTCTCGATCCGCCACACCGCCGAGGGGTTCATGTCGAAACCGGCCTCGTTCATGCGGTCGGACAGGATGTTGGTGCTCCACCCCCGTGCCTCGCGCTCGATTCGAAGACGTGCCGCGACGTTCTCCTCGCCGCTGAGCAGGACGCCCTTGACTGCCGCATCCTGCGGCCCCTCGTCACTCACGCAGCCTCCTTCCTGAAGAAGAGCATCCCTGCGTCTTGCAGCGACCCCTGAACAGTAGCATCGCTCCTGCGGTACGCAAAGGGCTTCTGCAATCGGCAAACGTGTGGGACAGTAGGTACGCGCCCGCCCGCCCACGACCGTAGGAGTGCACGCCCACGCCGCCACCGCAGGCATAGAAGAAGCCCCTCGGCGCTACGAACGCCGAGGGGCCAAGCAAAAACCTCACGCCGCCCATTCACAACGACCACCTGCTGGCCGGGGTTGCCGCCCCGTAATGGCCAAGCAGGGTGAGGAGCTACATGGTCCAGAGTAGGGCCACACCGCCCGATGTGTCATCCAGCCCGTGGGACACGGGCTCCGCCCACCTTGAAGCCGCCGAGGAGAACCTCCGCGACGTGGACGCCGAGCGTGCCGTCCTCGGTGCCTGCATGGGCAACCGGGACGCGCTGGACGCCGTGTGCAACATCCTCGGAGAGGGCTCCTTCTACAGGCCGGCACACGAGACGGTCTGGCAGAAGCTGCTTGCCCTGCACAGCGAGGGCAAGCCGACCGACCCCATCGTCCTCGCCGACAGCCTCCGTGCGGGCGGAGACCTCGAACGAGTCGGCGGAGCGGTGTACATGCACCAGCTCTTCGACGCCGTGCCTTCCGTCAGCGGCGCCGAGTACTACGCGCAGATCGTGCGCGACAGGGCAGACCTACGACGTCTGCGCGCCTCTGCCATCCGCACCGTTCAGCTCACGCAGGAACCGGGCGCCGATCCGGACGTCATCCGTTCCGGCATGGAGACCGATGCCCGAACGGAACGAGAGCGGGCACTCGCATCGGGCCAGGGGCGTCTTTCGCTGCACATGGTCGATGGATGGCGTTTCGTCTCAGAGACCGGGGTCCAGGAAACGCCTCTGTGGGGCACTCCGGAACAGACTCTCTGGGGCTCCGGCGAGAGCCTGATGATCGTCGGGCCACCCGGTGTGGGCAAGACGACCCTGGCACACCAGGTGATCCTCGCCCGGCTCGGGCTCCGGGAGTCCGTGCTGGACATGCCGGTAGCCCCGAGCAAACGCGTCCTCTACCTGGCCATGGACCGCCCCAAGCAAATCGCCAAGGCCATGGCGCGCAGCGTTGCCCCCGAGCACGAGTCCACCCTCCGCGACCGGCTCTGCGTCTGGCAGGGTCCGCTTCCTGCCACCATCGACAAGGAGCCCGACCTCCTCGCCGACCTCGCCGCCGCCCACCAGGCCGACACCCTTGTGATCGACAGCCTCAAGGACGCGGTCAGCACGCTCGTCGACGACGCACTCGCCGTCGCCTTCCACAACGCCCGTATGCGCGCCTTGCGCAACGGCGTCGAGGTGCTCGAACTCCACCACCAGCGCAAGGCCGCCGCCGACGCACCACGCGGCCAAAGGCCCACGCTGGACCGTGTCTACGGCTCCACCTGGCTCACCTCAGGAGCGGGCAGCGTGCTGTTCGTCGCCGGAGAGGCCGGCGATCCCGCCGTCACCCTCCACCACCTCAAGCAGGTCACCGGCGAGATCGGGCCCCTCCAAGTCATCCACGACCACGAACGCGGCACCACCACCGTGGAACCCACCTTGGACGCCGTCACCATCCTCCGCGCTCACCCCAGTGGGCTGACCACGCGCGATCTGGCCGCCGCCCTCAGCGGCGAGACCGTCCCCGGACGGTCCGATATAGAGAAGGCCAGGCGGCAACTGGAGCGGCTCGTCAAAAGCGGCCTGGCCACCAAGGCCGAAGGCACGGCAGGCGGGACCGGAGGCGGCCAGCAAGCCCGCTACCAGGTCTCCCACCGGCACCTCGCCGTCTCCTGACAGCGCCTGCTCAAGGCCGCCGGAGCGTTCACGGGACCGTACACGCACCCCCTCCGTGCTCCCAGCGCCGAAAAGCGCTCACACCGTCCACGCTGCACGGCGGAACCGCAGGTCAGACGATCACGCGACCGTGCACGGCGTCCACGCGGCCAGGCGTTCACGCGCGAACCCCCCTTTAGAAGGGGGTTCGCGTGTACGCCCCACCGTGAACGCCCTCACCAAGCACCACAGCAGCACCCCGAGGAGCCACCCCGCATGACCCCCGCCATACCCGGCACCGCCGCCATCCGCGCCGGCATCGGCCTGCTCGCCGCGTTCGGTTTCGGGCTCTCGTACGACGCCCTGCGTCAGACGGCCGTCGCCATCCACATCCGTGGTCTGCTCACCTACGCCTTCCCCCTGGTGATCGACGGGTTCATCGCCATCGGCATCGGCGCCCTGCTCATCCTGCGCACCGCACCCCTGCACGCCCGCCTGTACGTATGGAGTTTGGTCGGATTGGCGACCGCCACCAGCATCTGGGCCAACGCCCTGCACGCCGTACGCCTCAACCAGCAGGCCCAGCACCAGGTCGGTCTCCACCTGGACGACACCACCGTCGGCGCCCTGTCCGCCATCGCCCCGCTCGCCCTGGCCGGAGCCGTCCACCTCTACCTCCTCATCCGCCGCCACCCCACCCACCGCCACAACCCCGCCGAAGCCGAAGTGGCACGCGCCACGATCCGCCACATCGGCCAGCACTCCGGCACGTCCGCCACACCCGCCACGTCCGCGCAGTCGGCTCCGGAGTCCGCAGCGGGCAGCGAAGAGGCGGCGTCGGACGTGGCGGAGAGCAGCAAGACCACAACGCCGCAGCCGGATGCGCCCGCGAAGCCCGGCGCACCGGGGCGTCAGCCCAGCGCCTCGATGGACGAACTCCTGGCCCTCGGACGTGCCGCGCCTCATGGACGAGGCGGCCGTATCTCCCGCCGCAACGTCGAAGAAGCGATCCGCGCCGCAGGCCACACCATCGGCAAAGACCGCCTCACCGAGGCCACCCGCACCCTCCAGGACGAAGCCGACCGCCACGAGAGCGAGCGCTCGCTCACGGACGCCTGACCTCGCGCCAGCCGGGTGGCGGAAGCCCACCGCCACATCCGCCGCCCGGGCCCCGCACCGCGAAGACAACACCGCCCCACGTACCACCGGAGACCGTTCCATGCACGACAACAGCCCTCGATCCCGCCCCGGATCCGTGGCGATGGCCCCCACTCCAGCCACCGACGGCGCAGCAAGGTATCCCGTTGGACCGTCCAAGGGCCGGTCCAGCCGGGGACCCTCCGCCCCGGGGGTGGCGGAGGCGGACGGGCACCAGGGGGTGCCCGAGGGAGAACGGCCCGACGCCGTCGATGCCGCAGCGCCTGTCGCGCTGCCGCGTGCCGCCGACGAAGCCGCCCTGCACCGCATCGCCCGCCGCCGCAAGCGTGAGCCCGTGCAGCGTCGAGCGCGTGTCGATGTGCGCTGGAGCGCCGAGGAGAAGAACGAGATCGTCGCCGAGGCCCGGTCCTACAACATCGCCGCCGCCCACTACGTCGGCACCGTCGTCATGGGCCACCTCCACGGCGACCTCGGCCTACCCGGCCAGCGCGGCGCCATGGACGACCTCATCGACGAACTCAACGCCCTGCGAACCCAGGTCGCCAGGATCGGCAACAACATCAACCAGATCGCCCACCGCCTCAACTCCGGCGGCCATCCACACCCTGGGGACGCCACCACACTCGACCACACCCACCGCGCACTGGACGCTGTCCGCGCCACCGTGACAGCCATCGACGCCACCGCCCACCACGCCGCCACCGGCCAAGGCAGCCCCCAGTGATCGCGAAGATCACCTCCGGGCGCAGCACCCGCCACCTGATCAGCTACCTCTACGGGCCCGGCCGGGCCAACGAACACACCGACCCCCATCTGGTCGCCTCCTGGGACGGCTTCGCCCCCGACCCTGGCCGCGCCCCCGACGCACGGGCCGTCAAGCAGCAGCTCGTCCAGGCCCTGGACCTGCGCGTCAACCAGGCCCGCCAGAAGGGCTGGGACACCAAGCAGCACGTGTGGCACTGCTCGCTGCGCGCCACCGCCGAGGACCGAATCCTCACCGACGAGGAGTGGGCCGCCATCGCCCGCCGCGTCGTCGCCGCCACCGGCATCGCACCCGACGGCGACCCGGACGGTTGCCGGTGGGTGGCGGTGCGGCATGCCGAGGACCACATTCACATCGCAGCCACCACGGTGCGCGGTGACCTGCGCAACGAGAAGCACTGGAACGATTTCCTCACCGCCGACCGCGAACTCGAAGCCGTCGAGAAGGACTACGGCCTCACCCAGGTCCCACGCGGCGACCGCACCGCCGCCAAACGCCCCACCCGCGCCGAACAGGAAAAAGCCCACCGCACAGGCCAGACCCAGACCGCGCGGGAGCGGCTGCGCGCCACCGTCCGCACCGCAGTCGCCGCCGCCACCAGCACCGGCGAGTTCATCCGATTCCTGGAGTCCGTCGACGGCGTCCGCGTCGAGGTCCAGCACTTCCCCTCCGGCGACATACGCGGCTACAAGATCGCCCTCGAATCCGACACCAACGCGGCCGGCGAACCCGTGTGGTTCTCCGGCTCAAAACTCGCCCCCGACCTGTCCTTCCCCAAGATCCACGAACGCCTGAACTCCGCAGGCCGCCCCACAACCGAGCTCGGACCGGGCCCTTGGGACGAAGCCACGGCCGCAACCGAAGGCATCCCCCACGGCCTGGACCAGAACGACGACGCCGCATCCCAGGCCCACCTTGCCGCCCTCGGCGAAGCCCTCGATGCCCTCCCCCTCATCGCGCCACCGAACCTCCGTCCAGAACTCCAACAGACAGCCGCAGCCTTCGAGCGCGCCACTCGCTCTCGTATCCGTGCCGAACACCACCAGTCCCGTGCCCTGCGCAGCGCTGTCCGGGCAGCGCTGCGCCAGCCAGCGCCAAAGGACGGAGCCGCGCTTGCGACGTTCCTCGACGCCGCGATCCTCGCCATCATCGCTGCCGCCCGTTGGCACGAGCGACGGCATCATCAGCAGCAGGCCAATGCCGCCCGCCAAGCCCTGACGCACCTCCAGACCGCCTACGACGAGGCGGCAGCCGCGCCGCTGGCCTCCCTGGCCGAGCGCAGGCAGTCACGCAAGGCAGAGGACCGATACGCCGACCTCATACGCGAGGCTCTGCCCGACTACGCGGATCGAGTCCTCAAGAGTCCTGCCTGGGACGCGCTCGCCACTGCCCTCACCGACGCCCAGACAGCGGGACATGCCCCTTCCACCGTCCTCCAACTCGCGGCCGACCGTCGGGCCCTGGACGACGCACGCTCCCCCGCCAAGGTCCTGATCTGGCGAATTCACCGCCTGGGTCAACACCCTGCCCCCAACCCTCGGGCTCGGGCAGCCCAGGCCCGCAGTACCACCGCCACGCTCCGCTCTTCAGCCCCGGAATCAGCGCCCTCCACCACCGCTACCGCCCCTGCCCAGTCTTTTGCCGTCCGGCGCCGGAGGTGATGGTCTGGATTGGGTGAGACAGAGCGCAGGAGCGGGCGGGGGTGACAACCGCGTCCGTTCCGCAGCAACGGTGGCCCTGACACGCAGCCGGTCGGCCCGACGGCCTTCGTACGGTCAGGGCAGTGAGGTTGGTCGGCGTGGAGGGGGGATGCGCCCCAGGAGCTCCCACAACGGGCGGGAGCCAGCAGCCCATTCACCAAGGAGACGCCGGTCGACCAGTTGGATGTGATGCCGCTCGCCCCAGGGAATGGCCTTGGAGGAGAAGCGTCCATTCGTGAGGACGACGGCGACATCGGCCTTGTGTACCTGCCTGGCGGTGCCGTTGACCTGTTGCAGTACACCGGTCCCCACGGCGGCGCCACGCTCCCCATCGCGCCTGTGCTTGCACTGGATCGCCCAGACACGACCTGTGGGGTCGACCGCCCGCACGTCGCACGCGTCGTCTCCGGCGCCACCGAGCCGCTCTGCCTCGCAACCGTCACGGCGCATCAAGTCGCGCACCGCGAACTCGAACGCCCGGTGATCCAGCGCATCGATCTCGGCGATCCGTATCCGCAGCGCCTGCATGCGCACCCGGTCCCACGCCGCCCGCTGCCGGACCTGCTGCAGCCACAAGCCGCCCCCGCCCACGGCGACCAAGACGGCGATCAACAGAACCCACCAGTGGTCCAACAGCCACTGCACGAGGGCGACCACGCACAGCAAACCGATGACGGCGGCCACCAGGACCGCCACTTGCTCGTTCTGCCTCCTCTGCCGTTGGGAGGGCCGACGCCCCCTGCTACGGCGTACCGGCCGCCGGCTCACCGCGCCCCTCCGGGCTGGGCCGGGCCGCTGACCGAAGGACCGTAGGCCGGCGGGGATTCCATCTCCCCCTTGATCTTGATCCCGCCCTCCGAGGCGCCCCACACCAGAACGGCGATGATGCCCAGCACGGTCATCTGGCCCGCTGAGCCAGGATGGGACCGGGTATGTGCCTGTACCGGGCTCCCACCCCGTGTGTGCCCCTTGACCTGCACGGCCATAAGTCTCCCCCTCGCTTCTACGTCACGAGCTACTGCATGCCGTATGACAGCACGCGACACTGACAGCGCGTCAGGGAAGGATCACGCACAGCGGTCTTATCTGGCCAGCCAGAGAGCCCGCCTCGCAGCCGATGTCGCTGGTGAGCGGAGTAGCCGCATCAACAACCGAGCGACTTCAGCCGACTACAGCCCCCTTACGGCCTGCGGGGCAGCAGAGTGAAAAGAGGGCTGGCCGGTCCGAGTGCTGTGGGTTCGTACGGCCCGGCCAGCGCATGCCGGAGCCCGTGCGATCAGGCGGTGAAGCGCCCGTCGCGTATGCCGACGACGAACGCGGCGAAGCCTTCGGGCTCGATCAGCAGGGCCGGGCCGTCGGGGTTCTTCGAGTCGCGGATCGCGACCGCGCGGCGGGGGGTACGAGCGAGGTCGGCGACCTCCACGCAGTTGTTGCCGGTGCCGTTGCTGTAGGAGGACTTGTGCCAGGAGGCGCCGGGGAGGTCGGTGGCCTTGAGGGTGCGGGTGTCAGTGGTCATTCGGAGATCTCTCGCGATAGCTGATGCAGGAACTTCGGGGTGTCCTCGGGCGGCAGGGACGACGCCACCATGGCGTTGAACCTGCGGGAGAACTTTCCGACCTCGCGGGATGTGTCGGTAACCGACGAGGCACCCCACGCGTTGTCGACCTGGACCGTGGCGGGCAAGGTGTCGCCGAGGTCCAGGATGCTGAAGTCGTTCACGGCCAGGTAGCCGCGCACGGTCTGCGGGAGGACCTGCACCGTGACGTGGTCCAGCGCGGTCAGCTTGATGATTTCGTCGTACTGCTCGCGCATCACCTCGGCGTCGCCGACGGTGTAGCGCAGAGCGGGTTCGTAGAGCACGGCCCGCAACCGCAGCGGTTCTTCCGCGCGGGTGAGGGCCTCTTTTCGCCCCATCCTTACGTCGACGTTCTGCTGGATGAACTCGGTGGTGGTCTCCTCGATCGGCTTCATCGTCTCGTACAGCGCCTGGGCGTACGAGCGGGTTTGCAGCAGCCCGAGCACCAGGCACGGGTGGAATGCCTGCATCTCGACGGCCGCGGACTCGATGCCGACGAACCGCGGCATGCCCGAGGGCATCGAGCCCTTGAACTGCGTCCACCACTCCCTGCTGGAGCCTTCACGCTGAATGGCCAGCAGCCGCTCGATGTCCTCCTCAGTCACGCTGTAGCGCGTGAGGAGCTTGCGCAGGTCGCCGGAGCTGCGCAGGTCCTGCATGCCGGTCTCGACCCGGTAGAGCTTGGTGTCGGAAAGCGGCAGGCCCTCCACGGCCTCTTCGAGGGTCAGATCGTTCTGCTTACGCAACTCGCGTAGCTCGTGGCCCAGTTCGATGCGCCGTGCTGTGGGTCTTGCTCGTGCTGCCACGTGCGTGCCTCCCCGGCGTACGTGCCGACCGATGGTGCCGATGCGCGGAGTGTGGCACGGCATGTGCGGGCCGAAACAGCCCATGCGGCTGCTTTGGCATGTGCCACTTTTCCGCAGCGGCGACTTCCCGTGCGGTTTCACTTGCGGCCCCACTATGCCGAAGGCCACGGTGAATTCGTCCCCGGTTTCCGGAAGTTGAGGTCTCCGAGGAGAAGCGGCCCATCTGTCCCCGTGCCCTCGCCGAGGTCAGGTCATCCCGCTCGGCTCACCCACAGGAGGCGGCATGTCCTTGCGCAAGAGCTCCCGCGAACCCTCCGTAGGCCCGCCGACAACGGCGGCCACGAACGCAACGGCCCCCATAGCCGAGGCTGCCGCCTCCTTCCACACCGCGCACGGCGCCCCGGCGACCTGGAGCGCGCAGGACTTCGAGATCTACCTGGACCTGGAACACGCCCGAACCGCGCTGGCAGGCGGTGAAGCCCCGTGACCTCACCGGATCAGGCACCGTTCCGGATCGGCGACCGAGTACGCGGCATCTCCTACGTTCCGCCCGAGCGGCGCCGGCGGGAGAAACCCGAGGAGTTCGAAGGAGTCGTGGTGCAGATCGGCAGCGGCTACGCCGGTGTGGACGCGAACCACGCCTTCGTCTGCTCCCGTCTGGCGGACTGCACCGAGCGCCAGTCCCTCATGCACGACACCGAGCTGCTTGAGCCGGCCGACGCTTCGGCGGCGGAGCGATGAGCGCCCGCCACCGGCTACCACGACCGGACGGGGACGGCGTGTTCGCCGGGATCGTCCTGGTCGCGGCAAACCTGTTCGGTCTCGGCGCCGTCCTCGTCAGCCAGACCCCAGCCCCGCACGCGACGAGTGCGGCCGTAGCCCCCGATGCCCCGTCCGTCGAGGACGCTTCGGCGCAGATTCGGTTGCCGTACGAGCCAGGGTCCGGCTCTTCCAACAATCCCCGTAACGCGATCACAGATGTCTAGGGTGATGTCATGACTACGGTCCGAGACGAAGCGGCGGGCTCGCTCCGTGCCGCCATGGTGAGCGAGCTGCACGAGATGGGCGTGTTCCAGTCCGAGGCGGTCGCGAAGGCCGTCGCGACGGTGCCCCGGCACCTGTTCGCGGCGGATGAGCCGCTGGAGTCGGCGTATGCCGCGAACAGGGCTCTGGTGATCAAGCGCGGCGACGACGGCAACGCTCTGAGCTCGCTGTCGGCCACGCACATCCAGGCGGTGATGTTGGAGCAGGCCGAGGTCGAGCCGGGCATGCGCGTACTCGAAGTGGGTTCGGGTGGCTACAACGCCGCGCTGCTCGCTGAACTCGTCGGAGAAACAGGCACGGTGGTGACTGCCGACATCGACGCGGAGATCGTGGAGCGCGCCCGCGCCTGCCTGGGGACGGCCGGTTACGACCGGGTCGACGTGGTGCTGGCCGACGCCGACGAAGGCGTGCCCGCGCACGCGCCGTTCGATCGGATCGTTGTCACAGCGGGAGCGTGGGACATCCCGCCGGCATGGCTGGAGCAGATGTCCGATCGGGGCAGGATCGTCGTCCCGCTGCGCATGCGGGGGATCACCCGGTCGTTCGCGTTCGACCGCGACGACACCGGGCTGGTCAGCGCCAGCTATCGGCTGTGCGGCTTCGTGCCCATGCAGGGGGACGGCGCTTACACCGAACGGCTAGACCCGGTCACAGAAGGGGTCGCGCTTCAGCTCGACGACCAGCGCCAGGAGTTCGACACCGAGGCCCTGGCCGCCGCCGTGCACGCGCCGCATCTGGAGGTCTGGTCCGGGGCCGCGTTCGACATGCCCGATGAACTGGAACTGTTCTTGGCGACCAGCACACCGGAAATGGTGATGCTGCACGGCAGCAAGGAACTCGTCGACCGAGGCGTGTTCGCTCTGTCGGTGACGCGTGGTGTCCCGGCCCTGGTGGTCGGCGGCAGCTTCGCGTACCGGACCAAGCGGCCCAACGAGGAAACCGACGGCTTCGAAAGCGGGGTATTCGCTCACGGGCCCGAGGCGGAGACGGTCGCCGCGCGATACGTGGAACTGCTGCGGCGGTGGGCGTCCGATCACCGGCGGCGCGGTGCCGCCCGCATCCGGTACGTGCCGATGCCCGCAGGAACGGCCGAGCCGTCTGCCGGGGTCGTGGCGAAGCGGCTCGGAGCTGTCGAGATCTCCTGGACTTAAGCTCCCCATCCCGAGGCGAGCCTCGGGATGGGGCTGTGTGCACCGCCCAACTCTCAAGGGAGGTTGTTGTGTCCGTGCAGTCCGAGGAAGTAGTGGTTACGGCCCCTGCGGCGGTAGAGGGTCCGGAAGTCGAGGGCCAGGAGGGGGACATCGACGGCTGGGACTTGGATGTCTCGATCGTCGAGTCCGGCCCCGAGGCCGACCGGCTCATCCAGATGACCGATGACGGCTGCGGTCAGACCTGCGAGTCTGCCTGCCAGGCGACCTGCCCGTAGGCGGTCCGGGTTCTCCAACCGTGGGGGGGGGGGGGGGGGGGGGGGGGGGGGGGGGGGGAGGGAGAGGGGGGGGGGGGGGGGGGGGGGGGGGGGAGGGGGGGAGGGGAGGGGGGGGGAAGGGGGGGGGGGAGGGGGGGAGAGAGGAAGAAGGGGGAG
>NZ_JBWKFF010000001.1:227804-344246 GCF_056434425.1 Streptomyces sp. NPDC044033
ATTAGTCCTACCCAAGGCCCCCCTTCCTTTTGTTGTCCCTTTTCTCTAGAACTTTCCCCCCCCCCCCCCCCCCCCCCCCCCCACGCCCACACGGCAACTGGGGGTGCGGGTGTACGAGTTCATCGATGCGGCGGTGCTGCGCGCGGCGGCCTGGCCACCGGATCGCCGCATCCCGTTCTGGCCGGACCTGACCGAAGAAGAGGACGGCTCAGCTTCGTGGCGGCCGTGGCTGGAGCAGACCCTGCACATGCCCGGCTTCGCCGCCGCTTTGGAGCAGGCAAGCCCGGTGCTGGCAGACCGCGTCCGGCAGATCTGCCGCGGTCGGCGGCTGCCCGATCCTGCCGTCCGCAAAGTGGTCGTGGCGGTTATGCGCTACGTCCTGCGCGCCTCGGGCCGGGCCACCCCCTTCGGCCTCTTCGCCGGAGTAGCGCCAGCCCGCATCGGCACAGCCACGGAAGCTCGCATCGGCACCGGCCACCGAGCCATCGCCAGGCCGGATGCCACCTGCCTGACGACGGTGGTCGAACGCCTGGAAGCCGACCCCGCGCTCCAGCCCCACTTAACGGTCCGGGCCCATCCACTCCTGGTCGAACGGGATGGTCACGTGGTGCTGGAACACCGCCCCGCTGACGGCTTGGGAGGGGCCCCGGTACATGTGAAGGTCCGCCTCACCACCCCCGTCAAGGCTGCGCTGGACGCCGCCCGCGCACCCATCCGCGCTGCGGATCTTGCGGCCAAACTGGCCGGCGACTTCCCCCAGGCCCCCGCCCCGACCATCGCCCAACTCTTGGCAGGCTTGATCGCCCAGCGTCTCCTGGTCACGAATCTCCGCCCGGCGTTCACGGCGACGGACCCGCTCGCCCACGTGCTGACCGCCCTCGCCACCACACCAGCCGTGGACACCGTCACGGCCACCAAGACCCCGGCGAAGCTACGCGAGATCGCCCGCACGCTGGCACGGCACAACTGCACCACCGACGCGGCCGTCGCCGAGAAGCAGCGCGCCGAGGCCACTGCCGTAATGCGCGACCTTAGCCCGACCTCGGGGCCGGCGCTGTCCGTCGATCTGCGCCTCGACGCCGAAGTGACGCTTCCCGATGCGGTCGCGACCGAAGCCGCACGGGCGGCCACGGCGCTCATCCGGCTCTCCGGTCGGCCCGCGCTCTCCCGCGCCTGGGTGGCCTGGCACAGCCGCTTCCTGGAGCGCTACGGCCCGCGCGCGGTGGTGCCGCTCCTGGAGGCCGTGGACAGCGACACGGGACTGGGCTATCCGGCTGGCTTCCTCGGCGGCCCACCCACACCAGCCCCAGCCGCCTTGAGCGCGCGCGATTCCAAGCTGCTGGCGCTCGCGCAGAACGCGGCCCTGCGCCGCCAGCACGAGATCGTGCTGGACGACGCCATGGTCACCGACCTCGGCGAGGTCGGCCCGGAGATACCTGTCCAGCCGACAACGGAACTGACCGTGCGCGTCGGTGCCCGAAGCGCACACGCCCTGGACGCCGGGGAGTTCACGCTCGCGGTCGTTGGGGCCTCGCGGTCAGCCGGGACGATGAGCGGCAGATTCCTGAGCCTGCTCGACACCGGAGACCGGGAGCGGATGGCGGCGGCGTATGCGACGGCGTCCACCGCGACCGAGAACGCGCTGACCGTCCAGGTCTGCGCACCCCCGCTGTATACGAGCACCGAGAACGTCGCCCGGACTCCGCAGGTGATGCCCGCCGCCGTCCACTTCGGAGAGTGCCACAACCCTGACGGCACGGACCTGGTGCCCCTGGAAGACATAGCCGTCACCGCGGATGCCCACCGCCTGTACTTGATATCGAGGGCGCGGCGTCGACCGCTGGAGTTCGTCACGATGAACGCGGTGGAGCCCACCCGCCGCACCCATCCGCTGGCGCGGTTCCTCACCGAAGCCACCAACGCGCTGAGCGTCCCATGCACCACCTTCGACTGGGGAGCAGCCTCCGGCCTGCCGTTCCTGCCCGCACTGCGCTACGGACGGACGATCCTCTCCCCGGCCCGCTGGCGCCTCACTGCCGCCGACCTTGCCGATCCCGCAGCCAACTGGGTGCAGTGGGACCGGTCCCTGTCCTTATGGCGTGAGCTGGCCGCAGTGCCGAGCACCGTCTACCTGGGCAAGGGCGACCAACGCCTCCGCCTGGATCTGGCCGAGCCTTCGCACCGGGCCCTGCTGCGTTCTCAGATGCGCCGCGACGGCACGGCGGTCCTGCGCGCCGAGACCGCCGCCGACGCGGGCTGGATCGACGGCTACCCCCACGAAGTCGTCATCCCCCTCGCCACCACCAACAGCCCCGGAAAGGCGCCGCATTGGCTGCACGCCGCCCCGGTGGCGAGGTACGAGCACGGCCGCCTGCCCGGCTGCGACGGGCGATTCTTCATCAAGCTCTACGCACACCGTGACCGCCACGCAGCCATCCTCACCAACCATCTGCCGGACCTGCTCCACCAGTTGGGCGACGAGGCACGGTGGTGGTTCCTGCCCTACCGCGACCCCGACGATCATCTGCGGCTGCGCCTGGCCGTTCCCGACGACCAGGCCAGCGACGCCGCCGCCGCCGCGATTGGCGCCTGGACGCGGAAGCTGCGTCAAGCCGGGCTCTTGGTCCGGGTGCAGTGGGACACCGACTTCCCCGAGACCGCCCGCTTCGGAGGCACTCACGCATGGGTAGCCGCCGAGGCGTACTTCGCGGCGGACTCCGAATCCGCCATCGCGCAACTGTCCGCCTGTACGGCCAAGAACGGACCCGACCGACGGGCCCTGACCGCAGCCAGCATGCTCGACCTGGCCATCGGCCTGATCGGCAACCCAGGCGAGGCCATGCGGCGGCTCATCGCCTTCTCCCAGTTCACCGACACAGCTCCGGACCGCAGGCTGTACGACCAGGCGATCACCCTGGCCAACCCCCACGACCCCACCACCTTGGCCCGGCAGCCCGGGGGCGAGGAGGTCATCGCCAGTTGGACGCGGCGCCGCGACGCGGTGGTCGCCTACCGAACGGCCCTCGCCACTGCGGGAACGGTCACCGGGACCGCCTTGCTGCCGGAACTACTGCACCTGCACCACACCCGCATGACCGGCCTCGACATGGAAGCCGAACGCCGCTGCGTGCACCTGGCCCGCGCGGCTGCCCTCAGCTGGACTGCCAGAACGAAGGGGGTGACGTCGTGAGGCCGATATCGCAGGCACTCGCCCTGTCCGACACTCTTGCCGCTCAGCTATGCGACCCGCACACCGCCCGGGCAACGACGTCCCCGGGCGGGCGGGCATGGCCCCAGTCCCTCGCGGGCGGTGCGGCGGGCATCGCCCTGCTCCACATCGAACGCGCCCACTGCGGCCGGGGCGGGTGGGACACCGTGCACGCCTGGCTGGCCTCGGCCGCCGCCGACAACCTGACCGCAGCCGCGAACGCCAGCCTCTACATGGGAGCCCCTGCGGTGGCGTTCGCGATGAACGCAGCCGCAAGAGGCTCCTGCCGGTACCAGCACGCCCTGAAGAAGCTGGACGACGCCACGATCACCGTCACCCACCAGCGCCTGGCCCAGGCCCACGCCCGCATCGACCGTGGCGAACCTCCGGCGATGAAGGAGTTCGACGTGATCCGCGGCCTCGCCGGACTGGGCGCCTACCACCGCAGCCGCCATCCAGACCACCCGATCACCACCGAGGTCCTCACCTACCTGGCACGCCTGACCGAGCCCGACCCCCAGCAGCACGGACTCCCCGCGTGGTGGACCGATGTGGCGCCCAACGGCGAACCGAGCCCCGACTACCCCGGCGGGCACGGGAACTTCGGCATGGCCCACGGCATCGGTGCGGTCCTCGCCCTGCTCTCCAAGACCCTCCTGCATGGCCCGGCCGTCCCCGGCACGCGCGAAGCGGTGGAACGGATCTGCGCCTGGACCGACCAGTGGCGCCAGGACGACGCGACCGGCCCGTGGTGGCCAGGCTTCATCACCCCAGACCAGGCCCGGCGCCACCACGTCGAACCGACGCTACGGCCGAGACCCTCGTGGTGCTACGGCATCGCCGGCACCGCCCGCGCCCAACAACTGGCGGGCATGGCCCTGAACGACCCCGACCGCCAGCAAACCGCCGAGCACGCCATGCTCACCACCCTCCAGGACCCGAACCAACTCGACAGGCTCACCGAGACCGGCCTCTGCCACGGAACCGCCGGACTGCTCCAGGCCGCCTGGCGCATGGCCACCGACGCGACCACCCCCGCCCTCACCGTCGAACTGCCCCGCCTGACCGACCGGCTCACCCAGCACATCACCCACCGCAAGCAGCGCGACCCCGAACTCCTGGATGGCACCGCCGGTACCGCACTCGCCCTGCACACCCTTGGCACCAACACCGCCCCCCGATCGGGCTGGGACACCTTCCTCCTCCTGGCATAGACAGAGACGGAGCCGAACCGCATGGACACCGTCTGGCGACAGATCACCATCAACTTCTCCGACTGGGACACAGCCGAGCACACGGTCCTCACCCACCTCGCCCCGCTGCTGACCACCGCCGAGACCGCCCACCTCATCGGCCCCTGGTCCTTCCTCCGCAAGGCCCCCGGCTGGCGCATCCGCTACCAACCACCCGGCGACCCCACCACGGCCGAGAACCACCTCCTGCACATCCTCGGCCCCCTCCAGCGCGCCCAGCACCTCACCGCCATCACCCCCGTGATCTACGAACCGGAGATCCACGCCTTCGGCGGACCGGAGGCCATGACCGCCGCCCACCGTCTCTTCCACGTCGACAGCCACCACCTGATCGCCCACCTCGCCCGCCACCCGCACCGTGCGTACCGCCGCGAGCTGCCGATCCTGCTGTGCACAGCGCTGCTCCGCGCTGCAAGCCTCGACTGGTACGAGCAGGGCGACGTCTGGGCACGCGTGGCCGACCACCGCGACCCTCCCCAACCCCAACCCACCCACCGTCTGAAGACCCTCCGGAACGGCCTGCGCCACCTGATGACCGCCGACATCGCCCAGCTCACCCGCGAAGGCGCGACGCTGCCCCTCCCTGCCGCCTGGCCCCAAGCCTTCACCAACGCAGGGGAGGATCTCGCCGACCTCGCCGCCACCGGCCAATTGCACCGCGGCTTGCGCGCCGTCTTGGCGCACCACATCATCTTCGCCTTCAACCGGTTCGGGCTCCAGCACACGACCCAGGCCAACCTCGCCGCCAACGTCAAAGCCGTCGTCTTCGGTCCCGACCCGACCGTCGAGGACCAGCCCGCACCAGGAGCCACGGCATGAACGACTGGCTCCTCGCCTGGTTCCCCCTCGTCCAACGGCCCCGCCCGCCCGCACTCCCCCTCAAGACCCGGATCCGCCAACTGACGGACATGGCCGCGCAGCCCGCCACCGGCGACAACCACCAACAGGCCACCCGCGCCACGGAGATCTGCAACAAGGCAGCCCTCATCGCTTCCGACTGCGCAGTACCTGACCTCGCCCGCACTCTGTGCTGGTCCCAGTACGAGGTGTTCGAGCAGGCACGGCCGCTCCCCTCATGGGCGGTGAAACTCGCTCTCCAGCCGCTCCTCAACGTCGCCCGGCAACTCATCCGAGAAGGCGATGGCAACAACGCCTACGCCACGCTCGCCGCCCTCTTCCGCGCCGCCCGCGCCCGGACCTCCGCCGAAATCACCGGCCGAACCGTCAACCTGCCCACGCTCACCAGCAGCGCGGAAGCTCACAAGACCGTCTGCACCCTGGTGTGGGCGGCCCTCCTCGCCGACGGCACCCGCGCACTGACCCAGGCCGGCCGCTGGCGCGAAGCCGCCGACGCCGCAGCCGCCCACCGCGGCGTCGGCACCCGGCTCCTCGACGGCCGCCAGATCACCATCCTCGCCCTCACCCAGGACGGACGACACAACGAAGCGACCGCCCTGGTCGAGGACAGCCAACCCGTCGAGTTCTGGGAACAAGCCGTCCAGAACCTGCTGCGCGCCCTGTGCCGAACCGCCGTCGGCGCCGTACCGGCCACGGACATCGAAGACATGCTCACCACAGCCCTCGCCCTGCTGCACCAACCCGCCCCCGGCACAACCGTCTTCCGGACCCGCGTCAGCATCACCGCGCTGATCCTGGCAACAGCCCACACCAGCACGCAGATACCCCCGCTGCACGCAGCCGTCCTCGCCATGGCTCACGCGGACGGCTACGCAGCCCGCGACGCCCTCGCCCACCCGCAGCTTCGCCGCACGATGACAGCCAGCCAGCGCCAAGCCCTGACCAACCTGGTCCACACGGCAGGACTCAGCGGAGGCGCTGTACCGGAAACCCTGCGAAGCGACCTGTTGCGAGCAGCGACATCGGCTCAGGACCGGCTGCGCCTCTGCCTTGATAGGCCGAGTTTCTATCGATTTTGAGTTTGGCGTTATCAGTCATGCCAGCAGTGGCTTCCTGCTTCCCGGAGTGTGCGAGGACCAGCACACCGTCAATGTCCACGTACACCTAACCGTCGGCGGGTCGGCGATCCGGCGCATGGTGAGTCCGGGCAGGTAGGCGACCTTGCAGCCCGCATCGCGGGCGACGGTGAGCGGTAGGGCTCCGATGGAGGCGGCCTGGTCCACGATCACCAGCACGGTGCCGAACTTCGCGGTCAGCTGGCGGGCGGGGCGTGGGTCAGCAGTCCTTCCTCCCCGATGTGAGAGGAGGGGGCACGGTGCAGCAGCTTGCTGATGCTGACCGCGGGGCGGAGATATCCCTGCCAGCCTTTCGTCCGGCTGTGCGGGAGAGCTAGCGCACACGGTTCCTGTCAGCTCAGGGCAAGCTACGGTTGAGAAGTGGGCTTCTCAGTTCCAAGTTTCTGTAATTGTGGCACCATAGGTGGCGCCGTTGCTAGCGTGGGCCTTGGTCGAAGCGGTGAAGGTCGCCCAGCCCCAGCGGCTGTGTCCTGGGATACAGCTATGCCCCGGAGTCCGCCTGATCACTGCGGGCGGACCTCGGGGCAGGGAGCCAGATCATGCTTGCCTCGGACTGTGTGCAACCAGGTGCAGTGACAGAAATTCCAAGGCGTACGCAGAAAAATTTAGCACAGCTATCTGTCATCTGCGTCGGACACAGGGGCGCAGTGATGCGGAGCGATGAGCAGGAACTGGTACGGGCCATGTCGGCCGAGCGCTTTCAGCCGTTCCTCGTGATATGCGGGGGCGACGCCACAGTGGCGCTGCGCCTGTATGCGTGGGACGCCGAGGTCAGTCGGGCTTTACATAGCATTTTGCGGGATCTGGAGATTTGCTATCGCAATGCTACCCATCGGCAGCTCGCGGGCAAGTACCGCCGGGACGACTGGTGGAATGACCGGCGCATCCGACTGCACCAGGTCGGCCAGGGCAACATCGCCGATGCCCGGGAGAAGCTGCGCACGATGCGCAAGCCGGATGCTCCTTGCGACGTCGTGGCGCAGTTGTCGTTCGGCTTCTGGGTCGGCCTCTTCGCCAGAGGCGAAGGGCGCCACTACGAGATGCAGCTGTGGAACGCGTCGCTTCAGTACCTCTTTCGGGCGCACGGCATCCGCCGCGATGAACTGCACCTGGAGTTGAAGAGACTCCTGAAGCTGCGTAATCGGGTCGCCCACCACGAGCGCGTCTTCCACATGGAGTTGGAGGACCGCTTCGCCGCCGCGCTCACGCTCATGGGTTACGTCAGCCCCGAGACGGCCGCGCTGCACGAAAAGTTCGGCCAAGTGCCGCAAGTGCTGGCTCGCAAGGAACGAGTGCTGTCTGGAGAGGAGGAGATTCGGCTGTGAGCCAGGGGAACCATCGGACGCGTACGAACCGTACCCGGTTCAAGCCGGTGACACTCGGCGAGATCAAGGAGCTCGCCAGCGTGGGCCGCCCAACCGTGAGCAACTGGCGCCGCCGACACCCGTCCTTTCCTGCCGCGATGGGCGGCACCGAGAGCAAGCCGCTGTTCGACGCAGAGGAAGTCGCCGAGTGGCTTGACACCCGGGCCGCCCCCGACGCGGAACGGCGGGAGGACGGACGTATGCCGACGTATGGAGATCGGTTTCGGGAGGCTCTCCGGTTGCGGCGGTTGGTCGCGCTGAAGCACGACGGCATCTCGGCAGAGACGCTGATCAGATCCGCCATGACGCTGATCGCCGATACGGCCGCGGGTAACCGGCAGGCTCCGGCCGCCGACGGACAGCTCGAACAAGCAGTGGATGAGCTGCTGGAAGGTACGAAGACGCCGGGCGCCGCCGCCGACGCAGTACTCGGCTTGGCCGGTCGACTCGAATCCGACCTGGCCATGGACGCCACCCCGGCGGTGGTGGCGCAGCTGATCGGCACGCTGGTCCGCCACCGTGAGTCCGCCGGTGAGGGCAAATGTGCCCGCCCCTCCGTGATCAACCTATACGCCGGCACGGGAGACCTGCTCTTCGCCCTTGACCGTGGCCGGCACGGTCGGATCACCGCGATGGAGGCGGACAGGCTGCGCCGTGAACTGCTGGGCCATCGCCTGTTGGCGCACGGTGTGCGGGGCGTCGATCTTTATGCCGACGTCGCGGCGCTGCGGGCAGACGGGCGCACGGCGGCCGACGTTGTCGTTGTCGACCCGCCCTATGCGGCGGGCGAGCGCGAGACAGACGAGGACGGGCCGCTGAGCCGGGCCGTCGAGGCGCTGAGTCTGCTCGGGCCCGGTGGCACCGCGTACGTGGTCGTGCCGTCGTGGACGCTGGCCCGTCAGAGGACAGGCGTCCGCAGCCCGAACGTCCGGCTGCGGGAGCACCTCCTCATGGAGGACGCGGTGGCTGGAATCGTCCAACTCCCGCGCCGCATCCATCCGTTCCGCACCGGTGCGGAACTCGCCCTGCTGGTCCTGCGCCGGGATGCTGGACCGGCCGAGCGCGGCCTGACGCGGGTGGTGGACGGCGACCGGATCGCGCTGCGGACGGGACTGGGGCAGCGCTGGGCCGAGTTCGTCACCGACGCGCTGAGCACGGCGGACCTCCCGGCGTCCGAAGAGGTCCGTGACATCCCGGTAACGGCCGCGAGCCCGCGCGGGGAGCAGCTGCTGGACGGCCGGTCCCTGCTGCCTGCCCACCGGCTGGCCTCCCCCGAGCCGGGACTCGACCACTTCGGGGCGTCCCTGGACGCCCGCCGGGAGGCCGCGGCGGCGCTGCCCGACCTTCGGGAGTGGATCGGCGGCCTGGGCATCGCCAAGCGGGAGAGCCCGGTGCCGCACCACCGGCTCGACGAACACGTGCGGGCCGGGCAGTTGAAGCTGCTCCCGGGGCACCGAATCCACTCCGAGGACATCACCGACGAGGGCCAGGTCGTCATCGGCCGGGAGGAGATGCTGGGCACACTGCCGATCGGTCGGCGGCGTATTGCGCCGGAGGCGCTGGCTGGCTACCCGCAGGCGGCGGTGACCGAGCGCGGCGACGTCCTGCTGCTCACCGAGCACGGGGTGCGCACCCATGTCGACAACGTGGGCGGCTGCGTCCTACTGGCGCCGGTGCAGGGCCTGCGGATCACCGCATACGCGCAGCACCAGCAGCAGCGGGCTACGGGCGGCCCGGCCGACAGCCTGTGGATCGGTCCGCACCCGCTGGCCCGGCTGCTGGCCGCACCCAGGAATCAGCAGCGCAGCAGCGGTTCGCTGGTGCGGCGGGTCAGCGTACGCGACATGGACCTGCCGCAGCTGCCGCCCGAGGAGATCACCGAACTGGAGGCCGTCCTCGCCGAGACCGACCGGCACCGCGCCGAGGTGCGGCGCCAACTGGACGCGCTGGACACCCTGGCCGAGCGGCTCGCCGCCGGGGTCGCCGACGGCGCGCTGGCGTTGCGGCGACGGCCGAGCCGGTAGCCGGTGGTCCCATGGGGGAAGCTCGAAGTCAAACACGAGAGAAGCGAGGCAGCTGTGCCGCCACGGAAGAAGCGGTCCCCGGAGGAGATGAAGGACATCCTCTGGCGTGCCGCCGACAAGCTGCGCGGCAGCTTGGACGCCACCGCCTACAAGCACTTCGTGCTGGGCCTGGTCTTCCTGAAGTACGTGTCTGCAGCGATGACCGAGCGGCGGCGGCAGCTGGAGGCCGAACTGCGCGCGGAAGGCGGATGGGAGGAGGCCGGACTGCTCGCGACCCTGGAGGAGCGCCGTGAGTACACGGGTTCCGGCGTCTACTACGTGCCCGCGGCCGCCCGTTGGGAGAGCGTCGTGGACCTGGCACGGGGCACGGGGGGCGGGGCTGGCATCGGCGAGGCGATCGACGCCGCGATGCGCGCGATTGAGGGCTACAACCCGGCCCTCCACGGGACCCTCCCAAAGATCTACGGCGACAGCAGTGTGGACGGGCGGCGCCTGGCCGACCTCGTGGAGCTGCTTGACCGCCTAGTGTTCCAGGAACAGGCTGGCGGGCCCGGCGCTCCGGACGTCGTGGGCGAGGTCTACGAATTCTTCCTAGCCCGGTTTGCCGCCTCCGAGGGACGCAGGGGGGGTGAGTTCTTCACCCCGGCCAGTGTCGCCCGGCTGCTGGTGGAAGTCCTCGGACCCCGGGAGGGCGAGCGGGTGTACGACCCGGCGTGCGGCTCCGGCAGCATGCTCGTCCAGGCGGCGCACTCGGTCAGAACCCACGGCGGCGACTGGCTGAACGTGGCGTTCTACGGCCAGGAGCGGAACGCCACCACCTGGCGGCTGGCCCACATGAACCTGGCCGTCCACGGGATTGAGGCCGGTCTCGGCACCGCGCCGGCCGACGTCTTCCGCGACGACCAGCACCCGGACCTCAAGGCACAGGTTGCTCTGGCCACCCCGCCGTTCAACCTCTCCGACTGGGGCGGCGACTTCCTGGCGATGGACCGGCGCTGGGTCTACGGCACCCCGCCGGTCAACAACGCGAACTACGCGTGGCTCCAGCACACGGCGAGCAAGCTCGCCCCGGGCGGGCGGGCGGGCGTGGTGCTCGCCAACGGGTCGATGAGCAGCAGGCAGTCCGGTGAGGGAGACATCCGCCGGGCGATGCTCGAAGCGGACCTGGTGGCCTGCGTGATCGCGCTACCGGGCCAGCTGTTCCGCACCACCGCCACTCCGGCGTGCGTGTGGCTCCTCGCCGACGGCAAGGGGCGGGGCTCCGGCTGGGCGCGGGAACGCAGCGGCGAGGTGCTGTTCATCGACGCCCGGAAGCTAGGGGCCATGGTGGACCGCACCCTGCGGACGCTGAGCGACGAGGAGATTGTCCGCATCAGCGCCCGGGTCCGTGCCTGGCGCAGCGAGCCCGGCGCTGGCACGTACGAGGACGAGCCGGGCTTCTGCGCGAGCGTGCCCCTGTCCGCCATCGCCGAGCAGGACTTCGTCCTGACCCCAGGCCGGTACGTCGGCACGGCCGAGGCCGCGGCGGACCCGGACGCCGAGCCGCCGGACGCGAGGGTCGCTCGACTGACCGCCCTGCTGCGCGAGCAGTTCGCCGAGTCCGAGCGCCTGGCGAAGGCCGTCGACGCGCAGTTGCGGAGAGTATCGTGACAGCCGTCCGCACACGGCCCCTGAAGAACTTCGCCGTGCCGGAAGGCCTCGTCAGCGGACCGCTCGGCTCCCGCCTCGGAAAGCGGGACTTCGTCCCGGAGGGCGTCCCGGTCGTCCGCGGCCAGAACCTGGCCGGCGGCGGGTACTTCTCGTCGGCCAGTCTCGTCTTCGTCCCGGCCGCCCGCGCGGATGGCGCACTCGCCCACCACCTCGCCGTTCCGGGCGACCTCGTCCTCACCCAGCGCGGTACGCTCGGCCAGGTGGGAATCGTGCCCGCCGGAATCCACGACCGGTACGTCCTGTCACCGGCCCAGGCCCGGATACGGGTGGATCCGGACCGGGCGGACATCAGGTTTCTCTACTACTGCCTCCTAGACCCGGATATGGTTGCGCTGATCCGTTCGCGTGCCGTGACCACGGGGGTTCCGCACGTCACCCCGGACATCCTCGGCAATCTCCCGGTCCCCGCCCGGCCGCTGCCGGAGCAGCGGGCCGTCGCCGATGTCCTCGAGGCACTGGACGACAAGATCGCCGCCAACGAGCGTACGGCCGAAACCTGCCTTGAGCTGGCCGGCGCCTCGTTCGCGGCGGCGCCGACGGGTCCCCCGCAGCGGTTGGGCCAGGTCGCGGAACTGCACGACGGGCCGCACGCCACGCCGGTGAAAACCGCATCCGGCCCGTGGTTCCTCCGCATCAGCAGCCTGGACGCCGGCCGCCTGGACCTGACCGCCTCCGCCCACCTGTCCGAGGAAGACTTCGCTAGCTGGACCCGGCGCGTCCGGCCGCGGGCCGGCGACGTGCTGTTCTCGTACGAGACCCGGCTCGGCCACGCGGCGCTCATGCCGCCCGGTGTCCGCGCGTGCCTGGGCCGCCGGATGGCACTCCTACGGGCGAAGACCCCTACGGCTGGCGGCGCACTGCTCCTCCACGCCTACCTCAGCCCCGAGTTCCAGGACGAGATCGACCGCCGTACCCTCCATGGCGCCACTGTGGACCGGCTTCCGCTGGGGGATATGCCCGGCTGGTCCCTTCCCCTTCCGGCCGAGGGCGAGCGGGCCGGGCTGTCCGCGAGACTGGGCGCCCTGCACGCGAGCGCAGCGCAGGCCGCAGCCGAGAACCGTACCCTAGTGGCACTGCGTGACACTCTGCTCCCCGAGCTGATCTCCGGCCGGCTGCGGGTCGGGGACGCTGCCCGCGCGGTGGGGGAGGTCGGATGAGCGAGCGCGTCGAGGGCATTGCAGGGCCGTCCGAGCAGGGGCTGGAAGAGCACACCCTCGAACTGCTTGGCAGGTACGGCTGGCGGCCGGTCGATGGGGCCGAGCTCGGGCCGTCCTCCGGGGAGCGGCGCGACTGGGGTGACCTGATCCTACGGCCGCGCCTGAGCGAGGCGATCGGGCGGCGCTACCCGCACCTGCCCGAGCGGTCCGTGGACGACGCGGTCGCCCAACTGCTGGAGCGGGGTACCAGAAACGATCTCCACGAGAGCCACCAATTCCACCAGCGGCTGGTCAGCGGCGTCGGCGTCCCGTACCCGGACGCGGCAGGCAGCGGGGAGCGGCACACGGTTGTCCGCCCGATCGACTTCTCCGACCCGTACGCGAACGACCTACTCGCCGCGCGCCGGGTCAAGGTTCGCAGCGCCCAAGACCGCGTTGCCGTCTTCGACATCGTGCTGTACGTCAACGGCCTGCCCCTCGCGGCCGTCGAGCTGAAGCGGGCTAGCGGTCGGGACGGCACCCGCGACGCGTACGACCAGATCCAGAGCTACCGCCGCGATCTGAAAGAGACGGGCACGTTCGCGAACGTCCTGGTGACCCTCGTCTCCGACGGCACAACCGCCCGGATGGGCACCCCGTTCACCACCTGGGACCACATGGCGCCATGGCACGCCGACCCCGACGGTGCGCTGCTGCGCCGGGGGGAGCGGCAGGACGAGCGCGCCTTGGAGCGGATGCTACTTGGCGCCTTCGAACCCGCCCGGCTCCTTGATCTCGTGGCCAACTTCCTGTCTTACTCCGCGCGCCGGACGGGCGCGGTGGACACCGTCACCCTCGCCAGGGCCCACCAGTTCTTCGCCGTCAACGCGGCGGTCCGCGCCACCGAAACCGCCGTCGCGACGGACGGCCGAGCGGGGGTCATCCGGCACGCGCAGGGGGCGGGCCGGAGCCAGGAGATGTTGTTCTACGTGGGCAAGGCCGCGCGGGCGCCCGAACTGCCGCACCCGATGTTCGTCGTCCTCACTGACCGCGTCGACCTCAGCACCCAGCTCTACGCGACCTTCGCAGCCAGTTGCACCCTGCCGACGGCGATCCGCGGCGGCGTCGAATGGGCCCAGGACAGCACGGAACTGCGGCAGTTGCTGCAGCGCGACGCCCACAGCGGTGTCGTCTTCGCGACCGTGCAGAAGTTCCGCCTCACCCACGAGGAACATGACGCGGGCGCCCGCCATCCGCTGGTGTCCGCACGCCGCGACATCATCGTCGTGGTCGACGAAGCCCACCGCGGACAGAGCGCCCAGCACGCCCTCAACCTGCGCGAGGCACTGCCGAACGCCACCTTCATCGCGTTCACCAGCACTCTGGCGGACGGCCGAAACAGCCGCACGCACGCCGTGTTCGGCAACACCATCCACACCTACGATCCGGCCCAGGCGGTGGACGACGGAACGGCCGTGCCCGTCTTCTACGAGTCGCGCCCGATTCGGACGCCACCCGAGGACGTGGACTTCGACGTCGACTTCGTTCCCGACTCTGCTGACCTGGCCACTTCCCCCGCGCGGACCGAGGCGGTTGCCCGGGACATCCTCACGCACTGGGACATGCGGCGCACCGAGATGGCCAAGCTCACCGGCTGGCCCGGCAAGGGCATGGTGGTGACCTCGTCACGGCTTGCGGCGGCGCGGCTGTTCGATACCCTCGCGTGGCTGCGGCCGGAGTGGGCCAGCGACCGGGACCCCCGGACGGGGCTGCTGACCGACACCGGCGGGCGGATCCAGGCGGCCGTCACGGGCCACAACAGGGACTCCGCCGAGATCGCGGGCCACGTCCACACCCCGGAAGGGCTGAGGACGATCCAGCGGCGGATCGTGGATCCCGACGACGAACTGGAACTGGTCATTGTCTGTTCGCTGTGGCTGACTGGCTTCGACGCCCCGCCGCTGCACACCCTCTACCTGGATCAGCGTATGCGCGGTCCCGCGCTGCTAGAGGCCGTCACCCTGTTGAACCGCACGTGGGACGGCAAACCGTCCGGCCTGGTCGTGGACTACCAGGGCGTAGGTCGGCAACTCGACGAGGCGCTGGTCGATACCACTCGGCAGGACGGGGACGGCGGCGCACCCGTCACGGACGTCGCGCACGCGGTGGTCGCCGTACGGGACACCCACCGGCGGCTGCTGGACGTCCTGGCCGGCTGCCCGTGGCGGGAGATTCGCGACAGCAGCGGCCCGGACACGTACCGAGAGGCTGTGACGGCGGTATTGGACCACCTCGCCGCTCCCGAGCCCGGCGCGCGGCCGGGAACGGCCCGGCGCGGCGACCGGTTCACGCGGCACGTGAACCTCTTGAGCAGCGCGTTCTCGCTCTGCCCGACGGACGCCGAGGTGCGTGATCTGCGCGCGGACGTCCGCTTCTTCGAGGCCGTGCGGACCGCGCAGGAGAAGCTGCACGCGTCCGCCGACGACACCGGCAGCCCGGCCGACCTGCACTATGCCGCCGGCCTAGCCGAAGCGGACCTCTCCAGCCCGGACGACGCCCTGCTGGACCGGCTCCGGGCGAGCCACCGCCCGCACCTCGCCGTTGAGGCGCTGCGCCGCACGCTGGTCAGGGACATCCGGCAGGCGCACCCGGATAATGTCGTTCGCCAGGAGGCCCTCACCGAGAGGACGCGGCAGGCCGTGGACCGCTACGCCAACGGTCTGATGACAGCCACCGAGGTCATGGCGTCCCTGGTCGCCCTGACCCACGAGGTGTCCGACGATCGTACGCGGGCGCAGCGGCTGGAGCTGACCGAGGACGAACTCGCCATCTACGACGCGCTCGTGGTCGACCCGCTCGTGACCGACATGATGGGGACAGCAGTCCTGGCCCGGCTCGCGCGCGAGCTGTGCGGCCAGGTCAGGAGTGTCGCCACGGTCGACTGGCGGCTGAAGGGCCAGGCCAGGGACCGCGTCGTGGCCCGTGTGCTGCGGCTGCTGCGCAGGCACGTCTACCCGCCCAACCAGCTCCAGGCGGCTGTCGAACGGGTGCTAAGGCAGGTCGAGGCCGACGAGTGGACGTGACGCGCCGCTCAGGCCGGTTGAGGACCCGCCAGGCCGCGTGCCATCAGTTCCACCAGAAATGCCAGACGTGGCGATCCAGGACCGCCTTGGCCGCGTAGGTGCGGAGGGTTCGTAGTGGCCTTGGACAAATCCGCATCCGGCTAGGACACCCACATGACCTGCGAGAAGGCACTCAGCCCCCCTCGCGTCGGCATGCACATCGTCGGATGCAACGGTGTCGCCAAGGCACACTGAACCAAGGCGTCTGACCGGGTCGAACCATGCCTCATCGTGGTTGCAGTTCTGGTTGCGTTCACCCCCGTCCGGTGCCGTCCGCAGCGCTCCCGCCTCGCCTCTCCACCGCAGGTCAGAACACCCCCGCACACCCCCGACTCCCCGGACGAACAGTTGGAAAGCGTGTTGGGGGCAACCCCTCACGAGTTCGAATCTCGTATCCTCCGCCAGTGCCTCACCGGGCACTACGTCGAAGGGCCCCACCGCTTGCGGTGGGGCCCTTCGCGGTTCTCAGCCCCCGTTGCCCTCGTCCTCGTTTTTGTCCGCGGAGGGTTTTCCCGGCGGTCCGGACGGTGGCTTCGGCGAGCTTTCGCTCGAACCGGGGCGCAGACGGTTCCGGCGCAGCTTCAGGTGCTCGCGTCCAAGTCGACGTCAGTCCAACGCAGAGCGAACGTCTCGCCGTGCCGCAGACCGAGCGTCAGCGCCGACATCCAACGGGCGCTATCCCGCGAAGGAGAAGCCCCAGGAAGAACGCGCAGCCTGACGCGTCTCACCAGAGCTGACAGGCTCCGGACCGGACGGAGGCCCAGTGGTGCCAGGAGAAGCGAGAGACGCGCTGGAACGCCACACCGGTCGGCACCTGATCGAGCCCCGCTACGAGCCCCTCTACACGGCTACGAGGCGCACCCTGTCGCCGCACAGTTTCGTCATGTCGTCGATGTCCGAGGTGAGCATGGCGACCGGGCGGCGCTGACGCAGGGCCATCTCGGCCACGGCGGCGTCGATGGCGTACTTGTGGCCGTGCAGTCCAGCGTTGCTCAGCATGGCGGAGGCGGCCTTGGCCTCCTCTTCGCCGATGTGCACGATCCGCACGCCGGACAGGACCCAGGCGAGCCGCGCCTTGTCGGTCCGGCGATGCACCGCTTCGATGATGGTGAGTGCGCTGATGACCACCTCCATGCCCCGCTTGCGGGCTTCGGCGATGAGGGCGACGACGGGCTCGTGATCGCTGACGAACATCGCCAGGCCCTCACAGTCGAGAACGAGGGTGCCTTCGTGGCTCAGCTTGCGGCGGGCCACTGCCCCTCCTCGGCGAACACCTCGTCGAAGACCCGGCGTGCCCGCTCCTGCTCGTGCTCGGAGATCGGCCCCTGGCGGCGTTCGTAGTCAGCCAGGTACTCATCCAAGATCTGCCCGCGCAGTTCGCGCTCCACCGCTTCGGTGATGAACGCGGAGAACTCGCGCTTGCCGACCCGTCGGCGGATCGCTTCCGCCGTCCCCTCAGGGAGGGAGAGGCTCACCCTGGTAGCAGGCCCTTCGCCGACGCTGTAGGGAATCTCGCTCATGGGACCGACATTATCAAACAAGTAGGAATTGAGACCGCCCGCCCGTCACCTCGTGGTCTCGGTTCCGGTCTCATTCACCCACGCTCAGCCGCGTCGGGGCGCCACTGAACGGTCCGCTCCATAGCTGGTCACGACACCCGCGACCGCCTCCGGGCTCCCGGGCGAACATTTGGCCTTCGATGCGCCTGGTGATGTTCCGCATCTCGCCCGCGCCCCATGGGCCCGCGCAGCTGCCCTCCCCGCCCCCGAAGGCGCAATCGGGCGAGACGGGATGACGCGGCGGTCGCCGGCCGCCAGGTCACCGCACAACTCGCGGCATTCGCACGGGGTCACCACGTCCACACGGAAGCGGGACTCTGTCGGAGTGGGATGCCCGCGCCCCCCGGCATGCGTCATTCTGGTGTCCTCAGTAGAGCCGGTGGCCGTCGGTCGGTTCCGGCCCGGTAGCGGATGTCGTCGTTCTCGTGAGGTGTTCCCATCAGTAAGCCCAGCGGATCGTCCCTGACCGCGTGGCTCAGCGGCCTGGAAGCCGCCCGGTTGGAGCGGGTGCTCGCCGAGCGTGCGGATGGGGTGGCGCCGCCGGAGCCGGAGTCTCTGGGGGAGTTGGCGGACCGGTTGCAGCGGCCGGCGTCGGTGGGGCGGGTGGTGACCGGGCTCGCGCGGCCGCATTTGCAGGTGGCCGAGGCGTTGGCGGCGATGGGGCCGGTTTCGCGTGCTGCGCTGGGGGAGCTGCTGGGGGCGGACGGGGCGGAGGGGGTTCACGCGCTGGACGAGGCCCTTGGGGCGCTGGCCGATCGCGCGCTGGTCTGGCCGGGCAGGGACGGGCTGCTGTGCATGGCCGGGCCGTTGCGGCAGGCGTGGCGTTCGCCGCTGGGGCTCGACGCGCCGTTCGCCGAGATGCTGGCGGACACCGTCTCCGAGGAACTGCGCCGCATGCTCGTGGCCCTGGGCGCCCCGTCGCCCGGCAATACCCGGCAGCAGCGGCTGGCGGCCCTCGTGGAGCACCACAGCGATCCGGCGCGGGTCCTCTCGCTAGTGGCGCGGGCGCCCGCGGCCACCCGGAAGCTGCTTGAGCGGCTGGCCGGTCATAGCGGTGAACAAGACGCTTCCACGGTCGCGTTCGGCATCATCGGAGGCTCCACTGCCGGCTCCGGGCCGCCGGGTGCCCAATGGGCGCTGGAGCGGGGGCTGCTGGTACAGGACCGGTACGGGTACACGCCCGCTCGCATGCCCGTCGAGGTGACCCTCGCGCTGCGCGGACCCGATTGGCACGCCCCGTTCAACCCCCTGCCGCCAAAGGTGAGTTCGGCGCCCGTCACCTCGGCGGAAGTGGAGCGGGAAGCGGCCGCCGCGGCCACGGCGTTCGCCGCCCATGCCGCGTCGGTCCTGGCGGTGTGTTCCGCCTCACCGCCCGCCCTGTTGAAGTCAGGCGGGGTCGGGGCGCGTGAGCTGGCGCGGGTCGGCAAGGCGGCACGGTGCGAGGAGGTCCTCGTACGCCTCGTGCTGGAGGCGGCGTACGAGGCCGGGCTGCTGGCCCGGGACGGCCGCCGGGTCGCGGTGACGGAAGGCTACGACGCCTGGGCGGAACGGGAGCCGGCGGAGCGGTTCGCGGCGCTCCTCACGGCGTGGCGGACGCTGCCGCTCACCCCGACCCGGGCCCGCGGCGGAGACGGCAAGGCGCTGCCCGCGCTCGCCGGAACACCGCCCTGCGACGGCTGCGTACAGGCCCGGGACGGGCTCCTCACCGCCGCGGCGCGCCTTCCGGCGGGGCAGGGGGTGAAGAGCGCCGCGGAATTGGGGACGCAGGTCGACTGGTACCGCCCGTTCGCCGAACAACTCGCCCAGGACCCGGCGCCGTTCGCAACAGCGGCGCGCGAAGCCGAACTGCTCGGCGTCATCGCCCGCGGCGCCCTGTCCCCCCTCGGTGCCGCCGCGCGGGCCCACGACGCCGAAGCCCTGACCGCGGCCTGCCGGCACCTGCTGCCGGCGGCCACCAAGGCGGCCCGCTTCGGCGCCGACCTGACCGCCGTCGTCACCGGCACGCCGTCCGCCAGGCTCGCCGCGCTCCTGGACGCCGTCGCGGACAGGGAGGCCGGGGGCACCGCGTCGGTGTGGCGGTTCGGGCCGGGCACCGTCCGCCGCGCCCTGGACTCCGGCCGTACGCCCGACGCGATCACGGCCGACCTGGCCGCCGTCGCCGTCGGCGCGCTCCCGCAGCCGCTGTCGTATCTGATCCACGACACCGCGCGCCGCCACGGCCGTATGCGCGTCACCTCCGCGCCCTGCGTGATCCACGGCCAGGAACCCGCCCTCCTCGCCGAACTCGCCGCCCACCGGCAGCTCGTCCCCCTCGGCCTGCGGCAGCTGGCGCCGACGGTTCTGATCAGCTGGACCCCGCTCGACGAGACCCTCGCCGCGCTCCGGACCGCGGGGTACGCCCCGGTGGCCGAGGCCGCCGACGGGACCGTACGTATCGAAGAGGAGCGGCGGCACCGCGCCGCCGCCCCGGTGCCGCGCCCACGGCAGTCCGGCGGCAGGTCGGGGAAGCGGAGCGCGAGCGCCCGTAAGAAGAGGTCCCAGGCCGGAGCCGTCGACGTGAGCGCGCTGGCCGCCAAGCTGCGGGCCGCCCCGCCCGTCGCGCCGGAGCCCGATCCGGACAACGGAATCCCCTTCCGCACCGACATCGAGGAGATCACCGCCGCCTACGCGCGCCTGCTGTCCCTCTCCGACGTCCGCCAACTGGCCCACGCCATCTTCGAGGGCCGAGCCATCACCATCGAATATGTCGACTCCTCGGGCAACGGCACCGTGCGCACCCTCAGCGAACTCGACCTCGACGGGCCCTATCTGTACGCCTGGTGCCACCTGCGCGACGACGACCGCGTCTTCGCCCTCGCCCGCATTCACGGCGTCATGCCCGCCTGAAGAGATCGCCGGCCCCGTCCGGACCCCCACCGCCCGCCGCTGGGCGCGGCGGGCGGGTGGTTGTAGGCGAGGCGCCGCGTACGGGCCGTTACGGCCGCGTCATCCGGACCTCCGACAGTTCCAGCAGCCCGCCGAGTTCGAACTTGGCGCTGGTCTGGTCCGGGCTCACCACCAGGCCGTCCCGGCGTACGAGGTCCAGGAGGCGCTCGGCCAGCGGGAGGACCATGTGGCGGGCCCAGCAGCGTTCGCTCACGGGGCCGAAGGGGAGGTATCCGGGGTGGTTGTCGCCGTCGAGTTCGTCCCAGCGTTCGGGGATGAACTCTTCCGCGTCGTCCCAGAGCCTGGGGTCGCGGTGGCTCAGCAAGGGGAAGAGAAGCAGGTCGTCCTTCGGCCCGATGCGTTCATCCAGGGCCAGGAATTCCGGGGACGCCACCCGCAGAATGTTCCACGACGGGGGAAGCAACCGGAGGGCCTCCAGGAGGATGTTCCGATTCGAGACGCCTTCGCGGAACGGGGCCCCGAGCCAGAGGGCGCTGGTGACGAGCGCCGACACCGTGAAGCAGATCGGCGCGCCCATTCGCCGGTAGAGGAACATGGCATGGCGCCGGTCGCGGTAGTTCTCGGAATCGAGTACGAGGGAGGCGAGCTTGGACAGCGGTTCGCCGCCCTTCGGCTTGCCCAGCATTGCGGCGCCGGAGGCCACGGCCGCCCAGGTCAATTTCGGGGTCAGCTCCAGCCTGCGGTCCACCAGAACGCGGAAGCGCAGGTACTCGTTCCTGAATAGCAGGTCCCGGAGATAAACGTGTCCCACGTGCGGCCAGGAGCCGGTCAGGTCGACCGGTTCGGCTTCGGGGAGTTGCATCGCCGCCCGTACGTCGGCGCCCAGCGCCTGCATGAAGGCGGAGGCTTCGGCGCGGGTGACCGACCTTCCCTGCACGGGTTTGAAGGTGGGGCGCTCGTGCTCGTTGGCCGGCCGGCCGCTCAGCACGGCGTCCATCAGGCCGGGGTCGGCTATGCCGATGGTGTCCGGCTCCAGGCGGAATAGCGACGCACCGCTATAGCGGCTGAGCAGTTCTTGGACTCTCGGCGCGAACTCTACGACCCGAGTGCTCCCGCCGGTGCGATGCATTGGCATGGGTGAACTCCGTTACTGGGCTGCCCGGGCCGACCAGGGCCACTGGTCGGCCCGGGGCCGGTGAGAAACTACCTTATTAGAGCCACTGGTACCAGGAGTACGCCTTCAGGCTCTTCTCCGAACGGAACTTGTTGACCAGGTGCACGAGCTTCATAAATTCCTCCATTCACATGTACCAGCTGACAGACCGACTCGGCGAACAGCTGTAATCCGAAAGGAGCGGAACCTCTCGAAATGCATTCTGGCCGCCGCGGATGAGTGAAGACCCGGGCGTTAAAAGTGTCAAGTGACTCACATCACAGCGGCGAATTCACCTATTCACGTTTTGGGGTGGCTGCACATTCACATCACGGCAAATCGCTCAGAAATCATCCATCCCTGACCATATGGGAATGAAAGGCAATCCGTTTGAGGGTTTTTGTCATAGTTCACCCCGGCAAATCTGGCATGGCCATGATCCGCCGCCAGCCCGCTGAAGCGGAAGTTACCTTCCGGTCCGCGACTGTCGCCCCTACGACCACTGGCCAATGTTTTACGCACCGCTCCGGGAACCGCTCCGGGCGCCGCTCCGGGCACCGCCCCCGAACCCCGCTCCCGGATGGTGCCCCAGCACCCCTCCGCCCCGACCCCACCCCCGCCTATGATCGACCGCCATGGACTGGCTGGAGCGCACCGCGAACCTGAGGCAGTGGACGGGAAACGGCGTACGGGCGCCCCACAAACCGCTGTTGCTGCTCTACGCACTGGGCCGGTTCCAGGAAAACGCCGACGGCGAGCTGCGCTACAGCGCGGTGGAGGAGGACCTCAAGCAGCTCCTGGCCGAGTACGGCCCCGCCAACAGGACCACGCCCGCATACCCGTTCCACCACCTCATCAGCGACGGGGTGTGGGAGGTGCGCACGGACCGCGGCCCCGGCAGCCCCGGCACCGGCGTGCTGGAGCTGCGCGCGACGGGCGCGGCCGGGCGGCTCGCACCGGAGCTGCGTACGGCCCTGCGGCGCGAGCCCTCGCTGCTCGGCCGGATGGCCCGGGTCCTGCTCGACCTGCACTTCCCGCCCTCCCTGCACCCGGACCTGTGCGACGCGGTGGGCCTGGAGCTGGCAGCCGCGGAGACGGACCCGCTGGTGGCCGGGGTGCGGCAGCGGCGGGACCCGCGCATGCGGGACATGGTGCTGACCGCCTACGAGTACCAGTGCGCCTTCTGCGGCTACGACGGGCGGCTCGGCGCGAGGCCGGTCGGGCTGGAGGCCGCGCACGTACGCTGGTGGGCCTTCGACGGCCCGGACGTGGTCGACAACGGGCTGTGCCTGTGCGCGCTGCACCACAAGCTGTTCGACAAGGGCGTCCTCGGCGTGGGCGACGGCCACGTCGTCATGGTCTCCCAGCACTTCGTCGGGCAGAGTGTGGCCGCCCGCGACCACGTGACCGCGCTCGCCGGCCGCCCACTCATCGGCCCGCAGCCGGGCGCCGCGCCCGTCGCGGCGAACCACCGCGCCTGGCACACCCGCCAGGTCTTCCACGGGACCCCGCGCCCGGCCGCCACGGCCGCCACGCGCTGACGCCGGAGCCGGGCGCGCGTACGTACCCGCGCCGGCCCCGGGGCCAGAGCGCGTAGGCTCCGGGGCCAGAGCACGTACGTACACCCGCGCCGGTCCCAAGGCGCGTACGTAACGACGCCGGGCGCCAGCCGCGTACGTACTCACCGCATGCCGTCGGGTACGTACGCACTCCCCACCCCCTCATCAGCCGCAGCTTCAACACGCGTTGAGGCACCAAGCCCGGCACCGCCGCTCGAACTCGACCTCCTCGCCGAGCAGTTCCAGGCGCTGCCGCCCGTACACCCGCGTCACTCGCGGCATCCGGAACGAGGCCGTGTGCGGCGGCGGTTCCGGGGTGAGCACGGACTGCGCGGCCAGCCCGCCGAAGGCCGTCACGAGGGGGCCTGCGGCGAGCCATTCGTCCGAGCACACCGCGAGGGCGTCCCGCAGCGTGAAGGGGTCGGTGAAGACGCTGCACCGCGCCCAGAGCAGCCGTTCGTCCGGCGTGCACAGCCGATGGCTCCAGCTCAGGGAGGCGCGCAGGGTGCGCTGGCGGCTGGGCAGGACGGTCACGGGCGAGGTCAGGTCCAGGACATGCCGGAGCCGGGAGACGAAGGGGAGCAGTTCGTCGGGCGTGCGGTGCGCGAGTCCGCCCGCCGCGAGCTGTACGGCCAGCGGCAGGCCGTCGAGCGAGATGCAGATCCTGCGGGCCAGTTCGCTCTCCGGCGTGACGTCGGCGCCGAACCGCAGCGCCGTCTTCGAGAACAGCGTGGCGGCGGCTTCCGGGCCGAGCGGGCGCAGCGGGTAGCTGGCCGGCGTCCCCAGCGGCACCCTGCTGGTGACCAGGACATGCATACCGGCGCACACGTCGACCAGCCGTGCCAGCACGTCGGCGCACTCCTCGGCCAGGTGCTCGCAGGTGTCCACGACCAGCAGCGTCGGGCGGCGCCCCACCGTCTCGGCCAGCCGGGGCCGGCCCCCGAGCCGCAGCGCGCAGGCCATCCAGTGGGACACCTGGCCGGGGTTCTCCAGCCCGGCCAGGTCGGTGGCGGCCACCGCCGCCCAGGGGCCGGGGAGCATCCGCCGCATCACATCCGCCGCCAGCGCGCTCTTCCCCACGCCGCCGGGGCCGACCACGGCGACCAGCCGGTGTTCTCTCAGCAGCCGTTCGACTTCGATCGCCTCGGCATCACGGCCGACCAGTGCGGCGGACCGGCCGTCCAGCGGCTCCGGCATGTTCCCTACCTCCACGGTGCGTGTACTCGGAAGGCGGTCAGCTTGACCGGGACGGCCCGGCGGGGCATCGGTGAACGGCCCGTATCCGTATACCTAGGTCGGGTGGGCGCAGGTCAGGACCGTAGCGGGAGTGGGCATGCGCAGAAGGCGTATGCCGGACGCCGTATGACCGCCCCGGACGGAATCGGCAGTCATCCGCCCGTCACCCGCCCTTGAGCAACTCGGTGATCTGCGCCCGCGAGGAGTACCCGAGCTTGGCGAGGATGTGCTCCACGTGCGCGTCGACGGTGCGCCGCGAGATGACGAGGCGTTCGGCGATCTCGCGGTTGGTCAGCCCCTCGGCGACGAGCCCGGCGACCTCGCGCTCGCGCCGCGTCAGCGCGTGCGGCGCGGGCCGCGGCCGGGCCGTGATCGCCTGCTGCCGGGGCACGCCCGTCGGCGTGTCCTTGTCCTCCGCCGCCATCAGCACGCCCGCGCTCAGGGAGAGCGCCGCGCCCTTGGCGTACAGGGCGGCGTACCGCCCGCTGCCCAGCTCGTCGCGGGCCCGCTGCTCGTACTGGTCGTGCAGGGCGTGCATCTGCGGGTTCCCGAGCAGCGACCGTTGCCCGACCTCCCGCCACTGCGCGGCGCACGCCCCGAACAGGCAGGCCGCCCTGCGCATCCGCCCCTCGCCGACCGCGATCCACGCCAGCAGGTCCATGGCGGCCGCCACGCCCACCGTGTCGCCGAGCGCGCCCTTCAGCCGTACGCCCCTCCGCAGCGAGCGGGCCGCTTCCGCCGACGCGCCGAGCATCATGCGCGCCAGGCCCTGGGTGATGCACTGCGAGCCCTGGACGTAGCACTCCTCACTGTCCGGGCCGAGGAGTTCGAGGGTGGCGCGGGCGGCGTCGATGGCGTCGGCGGGCTGCCCGGCCATCAGGTGGGCGACGCTCATGTGCAGCTGGGCCAGTCGTTCGCCGTGCACGTCCGCGGCCTCCCGCATCAGGGCCACGCTCTCGGCGGCCCTGGTCAGCCCCATGGCGTGGGCGCCCTGGTGGTAGAGCGCGTTGGACTCGGCGAAGGTGGCCCAGGCCGATGACCGGGCGTCGCCGAGGGTGCGCGCGCCGGCGAGCGCGTCGGTGGCGACGGCCAGGGCTGCCGCCTGGTCGCCCTGCCTGCCGAGGAACATCGAGTACCAGGTGAGGGTCATCACCCGCTCCGGGGAGGGCTCGTGGTCGCGGGTGCGCCCCAGGGCCTTCTCCATCCAGTACGCGCCTTCGGCGGGCTGCCCGCAGCAGAGCCAGTACGTCCACATGACGGCGGTCAGGGTGAGGAGTTCGGCGCCGTCCGCGGCGTACTGCAGTACCGCCCGCAGGTTCTCGCGTTCGTCCACGAGGCCCTGATAGAGCGGGAGTTGCTGATCGCCGATGAACCGATCCTCGAACTGGCGGAGCATGGCGCGGAAGTAGGCGAGGTGGCGCCGGCGGAGCGCGCCGGTCCCACCGGCCTCTTCGAGGCGTTCGGCGCCGTATTCGCGCAGGGTGTCCAGCAGCCGGTAGCGGTCGCCGTCCTCCCCCAGCCTTACCACCACGGACTTCTCGACGAGTCCGACCAGATGGTTCAGTACGGCCTCGGCGGGCAGTTCGCGGTCGGCGGCGATCTCGACGGCGGCGTCCAGCCCGAACGACCCCGCGAAGACGGAGAGCCGCGCCCACAGCAGCCGCTCGCCGGGCGTGCACAGCTCATGGCTCCAGTCCATGGTCGTACGCAGCGTCTGGTGGCGGGCCAGTGTCGTCATACGGCCGTGGTCGAGCAGCGCGAACGTGTCGCCGAGCCGCGCCACGAGCTGATCGAGCGGCAGGGCCCGCAGCCGGACGGCGGCCAGTTCGATGGCCAGCGGTATGCCGCTCAGACGGTGGCAGAGCGCGACGGCGTGCCGCCGGTTCGCGCTGGTCAGCGCGAAGCCGGGCAGGACCGCGGCGGCCCGCTCGGCCAGCAGGACCAGCGCCTCACTGTCCGCGTCGTCGCCCGGCCGCGGCAGCGGGAGCGCGGGTACGGGCAGCAGGTGCTCGCCGGGCGCGGCCAGCGGCTGGCGGCTGGTCGCCAGGATCGTCAGCCGGGGCGCCCGGGGCAGCAGCAGGTCGGCGAGGTCCGCACAGGCGTCGAGTACGTGCTCGCACGTGTCGAGTACGAGCAGCAGCTCGCGCTCCGCCGCGTACTCGGCCAACGCGTCCACCTGCGGCCTCGACGTCTGCTCCGGCAGCCCCAGGGCCTCGGACACGGCCTGCGGCAGCAGTTCGGCGCGCTTGAGCCCCGACAGCTCGACGAAGCGCGCGCCCTCCTCGTACCCCTGGGCGGCCTGCGCGGCGACGCGCACGGCGATCCGCGTCTTGCCCACGCCGCCGGGCCCGACGAGCGTCACCAGCCGGGTACGCGCCAACAGCTCCCGCACCCGGTCGAGTTCGCGGGCCCGCCCGACGAAGCTCGTCATCTCGGCGGGCACCCGCCCGTCGCACCACCGGGCCGAGCCGAACGCCATGAAACCCACCGTCCTCCATCGCACCCCCGCGAAAGGCAACCGCGCCACGGAGGGACCAAGCTAACGACGGCGGGGCGGGCGGGTACCGGTGACGACCGCTATCGGCCGGTCTCTTCCGGATGCTTGTGCTTATGGCCGTAGCACGTGAGCTGTTGAACGGTGTCAGCGCTCGCTATCGGCGAAGTGTGCGGTTCAACCGAGCTCGGCGGCGAAGGCCACTCCCACCTCCAGGCCACCCGCTTAGACCGGCCGCTCGAAGTCCTCCGTGAACGTCAGAGCGACGCCTGTGCGCTCCGTCATCCGCGCCCACCGGCCCGCTGAATGGGGAGCATCGCGGCCACTCGGCCTCTGCCCGCCCGACGGGCGGAGGGTGCGGCATCGCCCAGTCGCAGCCGGTGAGCAATCGAGCAGAGGCGTTCTCCTTCACGTCGGCACATGGGCGCCGTGCTCCCGGCGGGATCCGGTTTGGCGCGCGGCGCGACCTCGGAGACGTCTGCCGCCCCACCATGCCCAGCCCGCGCTTGTAGCCGTGCGCTGAGGTCGATGCCTTCCACAGGGGCCTCATGCCCTTCGCGCTTGTCCGTCTGCCAACCGCGGTGACGCGCCGCTCGCAAGAGTTGCGAGCCGAGGCCCGGAGCGTCCGTGTCGACTACGTGCAATCGCTCAAGCAACGCGAGAGCCATCTCTGCCTCGACGTCCTCGCGGTCCACTCGGAGACGGCTGGACACTTGATACGCGGTTCGGCGCAGGCCGGGAATCGCCAGCCACACCGCGTAGAGCTGCCAGTGCCGCCCGGAGTTCTCCCGCTGAGCCAGGCCGACCACCTCGCGCCAGATCGCCTCGCGCAACGGCTCGTCCACCGGTTGCTCGTAGAGCTCCTTCCGCGCCTGCGCGGGAGTCGGACACAGAGCCTCCGACGCGCCTGGGACGGTGAGGCGGAGCCGCGGGTCACCCCGCAAACCCCGAATGTGTTCCTCGATCGAGTCGAACAGGCTGGGCCTCTGCAAAAGGGCCACTCTTCCACTCCCTCGACATGGGATTCCAAGAATCACGCCGCGCCGGCCACGCCCATCGCGGCCGGCGCGCACATCGCTCCGGACCGTCCGCGCTCGGCCCCGGGCCGGGCCCGCGTCACACCGACCGGTCCGCCATTCCGTCACGGCCCACGCCGCCCGGCCCAGGGGCCGTGATACCTCCGTCCGCCTTCGAAGCCCGCTGCCCGGGGACGTGCCGTCCCAGTGCCAGGAGCCGGTCGCGCAGCAGTTCCGAGAGTTCCTGCTGTTCCTGAGCCGTCAGCTTGCCGAGCATCTGGGCCATCTCGTCCTGCCAGCTGACCTCACCTCGGAGAACGGCCTGGTGATTGACCGTCCAGTCGAGCACTTGGCTGACCTGGTCCGGGTGCCTGAGCAGCCAGAGCGCCGCCAGCGACGTGGGGCCGCCGCTCAACGCCTGGAGGCAGAACTCGTACTCTTCCCGATGATTGGCGGTCCAGGAGTACGGAAGCCCGGCTTCTCCGGCCTGCCCCAGCCGCAGTTCGCCCGCCGTCTCCCGCGCGAAGACATCAGTCACGCGATAGGTGAGCCCCGATGTCTCCATCCGCTGCGGCGGGGACAGGGATTCCAGCATCTCGGCCGCACCAATGCCATATCCCTCGGCGGTCTGCCCCTCCTCCAAGTGCTGCAAGGTCCGGTCGAGGCTCCTGCGAACCGCGTCCCATCCGTGTGTGGTCCCGCTGCGCACGGCCTGCGCCGGGTCGTGCACCCACCACAGCACCCGTACATCCACCGATTCGGTGCCGAACGCGGTCGGCAGCCCGACTCCCCGCGTTTCCGACCGCTCGCCGAGCTGCACATGGAACGCGGCGTCATAGCCGCCGAACAGACGGGGCCCGGACGTCACCTCCGTCGGCATCGCGCCGGGCTCTTCGGCCCTTCGCAAGAGCGATCCCGGTGCCGCCCCGTCCTGCGCGCCGTGCCCGCGTCGTCGACCCAGCACGTAATGGGCTCCGCTCCGGTCCCTCAGCACCAAGGCCCGGTCCTGCCGACCCGACCAGCGCTGCCGGAGGATCTCCCGCCAGGGCGCATGTACGGCGAGGGTGTAGACCGGCTGATTGATCTCGCTCATCATCGCGTCCTCCCGTCCGCTCGCGTGTCGGAACTGCCGTACGCGGAGCCGTTGTACTTAAAGCCGTCGTAAGCGGTGTGTGCCATCGGCTCACCCTTTCGCCAGGCGCTCAACGCGGCGCGAGCGATCTTCCGCCCGGCCATTTCCGTGTCCTTGTGCCGGTCGATCTCGACGAACAGGCCCAGTACGCCGTGCTGCATACTCCGCGCGAGTTCGGTGAACAGCCTCTCCACAGCCACTTGTTGCTGCTCGTTCCAGGCGGCCAGGCGACACCAGCTGATCAGAGCGCGGCGCGTCGAATCGGAGGTGTCGCGCTCGTTGAGCGCCCGCCGGATGAAAGCGACGATCCGTTCCGCGAACTCACCGCCCTCCAGCAGCTCGCCTTGGAACCAGAGGGGGGTATGGAGCAGTTGCGGAAAGGTCCACAAGGCGAGATCGGCCTCGGGCCCTTCTTGGCCGGCCCATTCGGTCAGGCTCCGGAAGACCACCGCCTGGCTACCCGATGCGAAGAGGCGGGCGAGAGCCAACCGCACCTCGGCGCGGAGGGTGAATTCGTGCTCGTCGTTCAGGTCGTAGGACAGCCGTCGCAACAGGCGAAGCGCGAGATCCGGCCGGGACACCCCGAAGTCGGTTCCGCAGGCGTACGCGACGGTGGACCGCAGTTGTGTGCCGCGCGCATGGCTCCAGGCGGTGAGACGGTGTTTGACCTCCGTCGCGAGTACGGGGTCCTCGGCCGCCACGCCCAGCGCATAGGCGGCGATGTCCCGGCTGCTCTTGCGGTCGGATTTGGCGAGTGAGCCGATGTGCCGCAGCGCCTGGCGGCCGCCGCCCCAGCCGGCGGCCATGCCCATGACTCTGCCCACTGGCTGCGTCAGGTCGCTCTCGTTCCTGACCTCGTCCATCCAGGACGCGAGCACGTCGGACAGTTGTCCGTACTCCCGCCACACGTACTTCAATACGACCTCGGCCTGCCGGTGCCGAGTGAAGTACACAGGCTCCACTGAATAGGCATACGAGGGGCCGGACCGGATCTCCTTCGGCGCGCACTGTGCGCGTACGGTCCGCAGCAGGTGCTCCAGGGACCGTCGGAAGACGAACTTCGGGTTGGGACGCGGCGGTTCCTGCCCCTTGCGGCCGTCCTTGGCGTCGTCTCCCTCACCGCGGTTGTCGGTGCGCGGCAGGACGGAGTTCAGCCGGCCATCCGCCAGTTCAAGGAGCCGCTCTGCCTCTTCCCGGACGATTCGGTGGTCAAGTCCCTCGAAGACGCAGGTCGCCAGCAGGAAGGACAGCCCGTCCGGGTCTTCGCACAGGTTCTTGATCAGGTCCGGCGCCTCGTCCTCGGCGAGGAAGCTCAGCCGGTTCCGGAGGTCGGGCTGCTCCGTCCCGCCGTCTCCGGAAGCGACCACAGCGGCGACCAACTCGGCGACCTCGGCGGGTACGAGTTCGGGCACCAGCAGTTCGTCCAGCAGGCCGGGCGCCAAGCCGTCCAGAAGCCGGTCACGCTCCGCCGGGTCCGTTACCGCCGCCCGGAACCGCGCCTCGAAGACCGCTTGCGGAGCAGGTGGCCGGCACCGTACGGGGCTCACGTGAAGGTCCCGTTCCAGGCTCCGTACCAGCGCAGGATCGTACGGAAGCACCATCACCATGCGCGCGTCCGCCTGGGTCAGCAGGCGTCGCAGGTTGCCGACCACCGCGGGCTTCAAAGGGTGTTTGAGCAGCAGGCCGTCCACCAGATATCCGCGCGCCTCGGTGTGAGTGGGCCGCCAGGAAGCCAGGTCGGTGTCGTTGTCGACCGCGCGCAGCGCCATGCTGTCTCCGCTGTGGCGGTACAGCAGGTTGAGGGCAGCGGTCCGGCGGCCGGTTCCGGGTTCGCCGGTGAGGAACAGGACACCCGTGTCGAGCTTCTTCAGGGCCGAGGGGAACCAGTCCGGCTCCGCGAAACCCAACCGCGCGTCCAGGATCTCGGCCTCGGAGACGGGGCCCTCGTACGCCTCGGCCCGTCGTCCACCGGGACCGGTCGGTCGCTCTTGGTTCTTCACATGCTGGCCACCGCGTACGGAACCCGCATTGATGTTTCCACCCGGAGCGAAAATGAAGGACTGCGGCCGTCCCATGTTCCCGAACCCGCCGAATGCCGCATCGAGGTCCTCGTAGCCGAGGGCGTTCTCATCGCCGAAGTCGCCGTAGTCCTCGTCGAACCCGTCGGACTCGTCCTCTTCGGACCGGCCCGGCGGGGGGCTCGGCTCCTCGCCCGGCCCACCGCCCGGGGTGCCAGTCGGCCCACTGGGCAGCGCACCGATCGGCGCGCCGGGCGACTTCCCCGCCGTGTCCGAGCGGTCCGGACCGTCGCTGGGCCCCGGACGCCCGTCCCCCGGGCTCACTGGTGCCTCGTCTTCTTGTCGCCCCGTACCGTGTCACCCTGGTTGCCGCGGACGGTCCCCGCCTTGTTGCCGCCGACCTGGTCGCCGCCCACATCCGTGTTGCTGACGCTCTGGCCGCCACGCACGGTGCCGGTGTTCACATTCCCCTTGTCGGCCCTGTTGTTCGTCACCGTCCGGTGGGACCCGCCGCCCTTCCCCCGCCGCGCCTTGCCCTCGGCATCCGCGTCCGTGTGCCTGGCCTCTTGGTCCTCGATCACCTGATCGCCCAGGATGCGACGGTCGTAGAGGTTGCCCGAGGGGACAGGGACGTACAGCCAGGCCCGCTGAGCGAACGTCTTGTCCTCGACCGTCGCCGGCACCTCGATGAAGTAGTCGAGGTGGCGACCGGTGTAGCCGCTCACCACCGCGTCCTGAAAGCAGCGGTCGGAGAGGATGGCGGCCACCTGGGTGATGTTCTCGCTGGATGCGGCCAGCATCGCCTTGACCGGGCGGGAGTCGAGCAGTCGGTGGGTGTCGTTGCGGGGCGTGCCCTTGCCGTCGTACTTCTCCCCCGAGTCGGTCACGGGGCCGATGTTCAGACTGACCCGGAGCCGGATGCGCACGGCTCCCACCGAGTGCACATTGAACTCGGTGAGCACGTCCTGGAGTGTGGAGAGCCAGGGGTGGATGACGAAAGGCATCGCCCCCGGGTCGAAGCCGAATACAAAACCGTCCCCTTTGGCGTCGGGGAACCTCCTCTCCTCCCAGACCTCGGGGATACCCGCGCGTTCGAAGGACTGCTGGAGAAGCTGCGGAATGGCACGGCTGATGACAATGTGCTCGCTGGCCGGGTATCCGGTGAAGTCCTTGGCATCAACGGCCACGATTCCCCGGTACGGCGGAAGTCGTCGGCTTCGGATGTTGGGGCCGTCAGTCGTTTCGGGCTGGGCGGGGTGGCGTGCGGAGGACGCGTTCATCGCAGTTCCCTCTCGGAGTCGGACTCTGGGAGCAGGACCGGACCGTGCGCGGTCCGGGCATCCGCGGCCGTGAAGACGTTCAGCCGCTGATGCCCTTCGAGGTTCGCGAATGCGCGTGAACCGCTCCGCTGCCTCAGTGCGGATGACCAGTGACGCACATCACATACGCCTGCCGGTGGTGCGGCAGTCGATCTTTGCCGGATCCCCCGCGGGCAGCAGTTCGCGGGCGGCGGCCTCAGTCACCGAGAGAATCCACAGCCCGACGCAGAGCGGGCAGGTCGTCGATCACGATGCGCATCCGCCGAGTACGCACCCGGCACGGCTCCAGCTTGCGCAGCAGGTCGGTGACGGTGTTCCGGTGGATGCGCAGATGCTGGGCCAACTCCTCGTGAGTCAGGGCGAGTTCCAGAGACCGCTCCGCGCAGGGGCCGGGCCAGTTCGAGATGTCGGCGATCTTCACCAGGGCCGCCGCCAACCGGGGCAGGACATCTCCACCGCCGCGGGCCTGGGTCGACTCCCGCAGCCGGGTGAGGGCGTAACGCACCAGGACCGGGGACAGGTCGCGCGCGGCGACGAACCGGATGAACTCCTCCCTGCCCATGACCGCGACTTCACACCGCAGCAGCGTCTCCACGCTCGCCAGTCGGCCTCCCCCGCCGAGCACGGCCACTTCACCCAGCAAGTCCCCGGGCCCACGGAACGCCAACAAGGTAAGCGCCCCGTTCCGCTCGGTCCGTACGACCTTCAGCACACCGCTGATCACGGCCAGCACATGCGTGCCGGGTTCGTCCTGCCGCAACAACAACTCACCGGGCGGGTGCCAACGCCCGCGCGACTGCCGCACGAGGTCCGCCCAGACCGCCTCGCCGGCGAGATCCCGCAGCGTCCGGCCACCTGGGTCCGGCTTCTCCCCGGAGGAACACGCATAGTCACTCATGGGGCGACCCTAGGAAGGCTCCATTTGACGCCGCAGCCGAACGGGCAGTTCCACGGCACAATCGCCCCTCTCGCCCCACTGGTCGAGAAGCGTCCGCGACCTCGGCGCGCCTGCGCCGACGCGCGACCGGCAGTACGGCTCCATCCGGCGCCGCACGCCCCGCCCCGAGTGCCCGCGCGCCGGCCCCAGAAAAAGGAAATACCCCGGTCCGTATTGACGGCCGGGGTATTTCTCTGCGTATATTGGGAGTTTCCATGTCTCCATCACTTCCGGACATGGCTAAACCCTCACTTTCACAAGGTATCCGAGCGGAGCTGAATTGTCAAACGCGGAATTGCGAAACGAGCAGGAATTCATCGACCTCCTCTACGAACGGCTGGCCGAGCTGCGGGCCGGGGCCGAGGACGCGGTGCGGGAGGTGCTGCCGGTCGAGGGGAACAGTCATCAGGCGCGGCTGGAGCGGGAGGTGCTGGTGGCCGAGCGGTCCGGGCTGCTGGCCGCGTTCAACGCCGGGGAGAGCGGGCTCTGCTTCGGGCGGCTGGCGTTCCGGGACGGACGTGATCACCACATCGGGCGGATCGGGATGCGGCGCGCCGACGCGGACCGTACGCCGCTGGTCGTCGACTGGCGGGCCGAGGTCGCGCGGCCGTTCTACCTCGCCACCGGGCACACCCCCATGGGGCTGCGCCGCCGGCGGCACATCACCACGGCGGGGCGGCAGGTCACCGCGCTCCACGACGAGCTCATGGACCTCACCGACACCGTGCGTACCGGGCACGAGGGCTCCGACGCGGACGCCGTGCTGCTGGCCTCGCTGGACGCGGCCCGCACCGGCCGGATGCACGACATCGTGCAGACCATCCAGGCCGAACAGGACCGGATCATCCGCGCCCCGCACCGCGGCATCCTCGTCGTGGAGGGCGGCCCCGGCACCGGGAAGACCGTGGTGGCGCTGCACCGGGCCGCGTACCTGCTCTACGCGCACCGGGAACTGCTGGCCCGCCGGGCCGTCCTCGTCGTCGGGCCGAACCCGGCGTTCCTGGGTTACATCGCCGAGGTGCTGCCCTCGCTCGGCGAGACCGGCGTCCTGCTCGCCACGCCCGGCGATCTCTTCCCCGGCGTGACCGCGACCGGCACCGACACCGCGCGCGCCGCCGAGGTCAAGGGCGGTACGGCGATGGCCGACGCACTGGCCCGGTTCGTACAGGACCGGCAGGCCCTGCCCGACGAAGCCATCGCGATCGGCCACGAGGACGGCGAACTGCTGCTGGACGCGGACATCGCGCGGGAGGCGCGGCGCGAGGCGCGCGCGACCGGGCTGCCGCACAACCTCGCGCGCCCGCACTTCGCCTTCCGCGTCATCGACGCGCTCACCGCGCAGTTGGCGGAGCGGATCGGCGCGGACCCGTACGGCGGGCCCAACCTCCTCGGTCCGGACGACATCGCCTTGCTCGGCAAGGCGGTCGCGGCCAGCGCCGATGTGCACGCCGCCATCGCGGAGCTGTGGCCGTCCCTCACCCCGGAGGAACTGGTCGCCGACTTCCTCGCCGACCCCGTGCACCTGCCCGAGGACGACGCCGACGCCATCCGGCGCCCGGACGGTGACCCGCACGAGGGCAGTGACCAGCGCGAGGACGGTGACCGGGGCGAGGGCGGCGAACAGCGCGCGGGCGGTGACCCGGGCTGGACGCCCGCCGACGTTCCGCTGCTCGACGAGGCCGCCGAACTCCTCGGCGAGGACGACTCGGCCGCCCGCGCCGCCGCCGAGGCCGAGCAGCAGGAGCGGATCGCGTACGCGCAGGGCGTGCTCGATCTCTCCCACGGGTCGCGCACCTACGAGTTCGAGGACCTCGACGAGGAGGATTCCGAGGTGCTGGCCGCGCACGACCTGGTCGACGCGGAACGGCTCGCCGAGCGCCAGGAGGAGGCCGACCACCGCAGCGCCGCCGAGCGCGCCGCGGCCGACCGCACCTGGGCCTTCGGCCACATCATCGTGGACGAGGCGCAGGAGCTCTCGGCGATGATGTGGCGGCTGCTGATGCGGCGCTGCCCGACCCGCTCGATGACGCTGGTCGGCGACCCGGCGCAGGCCGCGGAGCCGGGCGGCTGCGGGACGTGGGAGACGATGCTGGCTCCGCACGTCGGCGACCGCTGGGAACGCGTACGGCTCGGGGTCAACTACCGCACCCCCACCGAGATCATGGAGATCGCGGCGGCGGTGCCACGCGCCGCGGACCCCTCCTTCGAGCCGCCGCGCTCGATCCGCTCCACCGGCGTACGGCCGTGGGCGCACCGCACGGGCGACCTGGCCCGGGCGGTCGCCGAGGCCGTGGGGCGGGAGGCGGACCGGGGCGGCTCCGAGCACCTCGCGGTGATCGCCCCGCGCGATCGTCACGGTGACCTCGCCGCCGCCCTGCCGCACGCGTCCGCCGGCCGGACGCCGGACCTGACCAGACCGGTGGTGCTGCTCGACCCGCGGCAGGCCAAGGGGCTGGAGTTCGACACGGTGCTCGTCGCCGAGCCGGCGGAGTTCGGGGCGAGCGATCTGTACGTGGCGCTGACCCGGGCCACGCAGCGGCTGGGGGTGATATACACCGGGGCGCTGCCGGACGGGTTGGAGTTCCCCGTGACGACGGCGGACCCCGCCGCCGGGCCCGGCCGGTGACCGTACGGGCGTGGGGCGCCGTCGCGTGATCGTGCGACGGCGCCCCATGGGCCGTAGCGCTCCCGTGGCCTCGTACGCCCCATCGGTGTCGGCGGGGGTGGACCTAGCACCACCTTGAAAAGGCCACGTCACCGTATGCCGCCGGGCCCGCGGATCCGGGATCGTCGAGGACGACGCGGAGGGCCCCCACCGGCCCGCCGGACCACCGCCCACTCGCCCTCATACGAATCCGAGGCCCGCCATGAGCACGAACACCAGCGTCAGCGCCCTGTCGTACACCGCGGCGCCCGCACCGTTCACCGCTCCGGCGGCGGAGCGCGTGAGCTTCTGGCGCGCGCCGTTCGCCGCCGTCACGTACCGGGAGTTCGGGTACATCCTGGCCTCGCTGCCGATCGCCCTCATCGGCTTCGCCTTCGCCCTGACGATGTTCTCGGTCGGCGCGGTCCTGGCCGTCACCGTGCTCGGGCTGCCCGTACTCGCCGGACTGCTGGCCGGCGCGCGGGGGCTCGGCACCGCCGAGCGCCGGCGGGCGGCGGAGAAGCTCGGCCTGGAGACCGCCGGGGCCGCGCCCGCACCGGCGCCGCGGACGCCGGGCTTCTGGCCCGGCCTGCGGGCCCGGCTGGGGGACGCGGCGGGCTGGCGCGCGTTCCTCTTCCAGCTGGTGATGTTCCCGTGGCGGATGGTGAGCTTCGTCCTGTCGACGGCCGTGCTCCTCGTCGGCTGGGCGGTCGCGCTGCTCCCCGCGTACAACTGGGTCTTCCCGCACTACGTCGGCTGGCCCGGCTACCGGCTGTTCGACTACACCTCGGGCGGCGTGCACCACCAGTACTACCTGACCTCGCCCTTCCAGCTCGCCGGGGTCTCCCTCATCGGCCTGGTCATCGTCTTCCTCACCCCGAAGCTGGTCCGCGCCCTGACCAACGTCGACCGCGCCGCCGTGCGCGCCATGCTCGGGTAGGTCCGGGGCGTTCTGCGGCGGACGGCCGGACGTGGAATGGCGGCAGGGCCGGGAGAGCTTTCTCCCCAGCCCTGCCGCCTTTCCACGTCCGGGGCCGTTCGAGGCTGGGCGGCCCCCGCGCCTATCGCGCGGTGCTCCCTCAAGGCCCCCCGGGCGGGCCCTGGACCGCCGCCGCGACGTGGTCGCGGAACCAACGGTGGCCCGGGTCGGCCGAGTTGCGGGGGTGCCAGGCCATTCCGAGGTCGAGGGGGGCCAGGTCGAGGGGGATGGGGAAGGCGCGCAGGCCCAGGGCCGTGGTGGTGTCGGTGAGCCAGTCGGCCAGGGTGAGCGCCACGAGGTCGGTGTCGCGGGCGAGCATCATCGCGCTCGTATGGCTGGGCACGACGACCGCGGTCCGGCGGCTCAGTCCGAGCTCCGCGAGCGCGCTGTCGATGGGGCCGAAGCGCTTGCCGAGGCGGGAGATGCCGATGTGGTCGGCGGCCGCGAAACGGCGGGCGTCGATCCGCCCGTCGAAGAGGGGGTGGCCGCTGCGCGCGATGCCGACCAGCGGCAGGTGGGCGAGGCGCTGGGTCCGGATCTCCGGGTCCATGTTTCCGAGTACGCCCAGTTCGACGTCGACCCAGCCCTGCCGCAGCGCGGGGCCGCCCTCCACCGCCTCCGGCAGGAAGACCACGTCGACGTGCGGGGCCTCCCGGTGAATCCGGTCGGTCAGCGTTCCGGCCAGCCCCACCAGGAGCAGGTCGGTGGTCTGGACCGTGAACGTGCGCTGGAGGTGCACGGCGTCGAAACCCGCCCCGGGCCGCAGGACGTTGTCGCAGCCGCGCAGCAACGCGCCGACCTCCTCCCGGAGTTCCAGCGCCCGCGGGGTCGGGACCATCCCCTGGCCGGCGCGGACCAGCAGGGGGTCGCCGACGGCGCGGCGGAGCCGGGCCAGCGTACGGCTGGCCGCCGCGGGGGACGTGCCGAGCCGTTCGGCGGCGCGGGTCACACTGTTCTCCTGGAGCAGGGCGTCCAACGCCCGTAGCAGGTTGAGATCCACACAAGCCCCTGAGCTGCATTTTTACGCCTGGGTTAACTATTAGGTGCCTATCTTTGCATTGTCGCGGAGCTCCTCAAGAGCCGACAGTGGACATGTCCGCGAAGCCGCGTGACAGTCCACTCGCCCATCCGAGGAGGAGCCCTCCGTGCAGCAGTCACCCCGCGAGTCACCCCGCGCCGGCCGCGAAGGCGACGTTCTGGCCGTGGTCAGCCAGAGTGGGCCGACGGTCTCGTTCTTCGACGCCGCCACCGACCGGCACATCGACACGCTCGACATCGTCGCCGAGCCGCACGAGCTGTGTTTCGACCCGACGCAGCGGCTGCTGTGGTGCACGACCGCCTACTCCTCGGGCTACTACCACGCGAACAGCGGGCGGCGCACCGAACTGACCGTCATCGACCCCGACACCCGCCGCATCGTCGAGGTGATCGACCTCGCACCGGAACACGGTCCGCACGGCCTGGCCCTGGACACGGCGCGCGGTCGGCTCTACGTCAGCGTGGAGGGCTCCGAGGACCGGCCCGGCGGCGTCGTGGTGATCGACACGGCGACACGGCGGCCCCTGGGCAGGATCGACACGGACGCGCCCGGCCCGCACTGGTTCGCCATCGACCCGGCGGGGCGGACGGGGTACGCCACCAACAAGGAGGCGCCGTTCGTATCGGTCGTCGACCTCGACAAGGGCGTCCTCACCGCGAAGGTCGAGGTGCCGGGCAGCGAGGGGCTCGCCGTCTCCGCCGACGGCGCGTACGCCTTCGTCGCCGCGCCCTACGCCGGGCCCTCCCTCGCCGGTGCCGAGAAGTCGCCGGACACGGGGATCCGGGTCATCGACGCCCGGACCGCGTCCGTCGTCGACACCCTGCCCACGGACGACGTCATCCTGCCGGTGCACCTGACCTCGACGGGAAAGCTGCTCGCGGGCGGGATACGCATGGAACCCGACCCGGTCTCCCGGCTCGGGCGCCACGCACCGGGCCGCCTCACGGTGTTCTCCGCCGAGACCCGTACCCGGCTGGGCGAGGTCGAGGTGGGGCTCTGCCCGCTGACCGTCTCCTCGTCACCCGACGGCCGCCTCGCGTACGTGGCCTCCGTCGCCTCCTCCACCGTCGACATCGTCGACCTGGAGACGCTGGAGAGCCTGGCCCGGCTGGACATCGCCCGGCTCGGCGAGCCCGGCGCCCACGGCCTGGCCTACCTGCCGCGCCCGGCCTGACCGCCGGAAACAAACCTGAACGAACCTCGGAACGGGCCTGCCTGAACTTCGGAACGGGCCTGCCCGACCACCCGGAACGGACCTGTCCAACCCCCGGAACGGGCCTGCCCGACCACCCGGAACGGACCTGCCCGACCCCGGAAACGCACGTGCCCGGCCGCAGGGGCGAACCCCGCGAACCCGCCAACCCCGCCCGGGCCCAGAACAGACCCCGCTCGACCCCAAGAAGGAACAGACACCCTCATGATCGTCATCACCGCACCCACCAGCACCATCGGCCGCATACTCGTCGACGACCTGCTCGACCGCGGGGCGCGGCTGCGCCTCGTCGTCCGCGACCCCTCGCGCCTCGCCCCCGAGGTCCGTGACCGGGTCGAGGTCGTCAAGGGCTCGCACGGCGACGCCGCCGTCATCGACCAGGCGTGCGACGGCGCCGAGGCCGTCTTCTGGCTCGCTCCGGACGATGGTTCCGCGCCCAGCACCGAGGCCGCCTACGTCGACTTCACCCGCCCGGCGTGCGACGCGTTCGTCCGGCGCGGCGTCAAGCGCGTCGTGGCCATCTCCGTGCTCGGCCGCGGGACGTCGCTGGCCGACCGCGCCGGCCTGGTGACCTCGTCGCTGGCGATGGGCGACCTGATCGCCGCGTCCGGCGTCGCCTACCGGGCCGTGGCCTGCCCGTCGTTCATGCACAACTTGCTCAACCACGCCAAGCCGATCAAGGAAAAGGGCATGTTCTTCATGACGATCGCCCCTGACCTGAAGAGCCCCACCGTGGCCACCCACGACATCGCCGCCACGGCCGCCCGGCTGCTGCTCGACAGCTCGTGGGACGGTGCCGCGGACGTTCCCTGCCTCGGTCCCGAGAACCTGTCGCCCAACGAGATGGCGCAGATCATCTCCGAGGTCCTCGGCACGGAGGTCGGCTACCAGCAGATTCCGGGCGCGGCGCTCAAGGACCGCCTCACCGGCTTCGGGATGACCGCCGCGATGGCCCAGGGAATGGTCGACATGTTCGACGCCAAGAACCAGGGCCTCGACCTCGCCGAGCCGCGTACCGCGGAGTCGACGACCCCGACGACGTTCCGGCAGTGGTGCGAGGAGGTCCTCAAGCCGGCCGTCGCCGCCGCCTGAGCCCCTGCGTCCCTGAGCCGCCTGAGTTTCTGCGTCCCTGCGTCGCCTGAGTCCCTGCGTCGCCTGCGTCCACCGCCCGACGGGCACCGGCACGAATCACTGTGCGCCGGCGCCCGCCGGGCCGGCGCGTCTCCACCCGCAGCGCCTTCCCGCAGCGCCTTCCCGTAGCGCTTACGGGTGGTGGGACAAGCCCCCGGCTACAGCGCCAGCGACTTGAACGCGCGCGCCTGGTCCGTGATGGCGCGCTCCGTGGGAAGGCGCTCCATGGAGGACGCGCCGAAGAAGCCCGCGATCCCGGAGGTGTGGTCCAGGACGTACCGCGCGTCCTCGGGCTCGGCGATCGGGCCGCCGTGGCAGAGCACGATGATGTCGGGGTTGACCCGCTTCGCGGCGTCGTGCATCTCCTGTACGGCAGACGCCGCCTGATCGAGCGTCAGGGCCGTCGCCGCGCCGATGGAGCCCTTGGTCGTGAGCCCCACGTGCGGTACGAGGACATCCGCGCCCGCCCGCGCCATCTCGGCCGCCTGACCGGCGTCGAAGACATAGGGGGCGGTGAGCAGTTCGCGCTCGTGCGCCTGGCGGATCATGTCGACCTCCAGGCCGAACCCCATCCCCGTCTCCTCCAGGTTCTCGCGGAACTTTCCGTCGTAGAGGCCCACGGTCGGAAAGTTCTGTACGCCCGTGAAGCCGACGGCCTTCAGCTGGTCCAGGAAGTTCCCCATGATCCGGAAGGGGTCGGTGCCGCAGACACCGGCGAGCACGGGTACGTCCCGTACGACCGGGAGCACCTCGCCTGCCATGTCCAGCACGATGGCGTTGGCGTCCCCGTAGGGCAGCAGACCCGCGAGGGAGCCGCGGCCCGCCATCCGGTACCGGCCGGAGTTGTAGATGATCAGCAGGTCGACGCCGCCGGCCTCCGCGCACTTGGCGGACAGTCCGGTGCCCGCGCCCGCGCCGATGACGGCTCGGCCGGCGCTCACCTGGCCGGTCAGACGGGCCAGGGCTGTGGTGCGGTCCATGGTGGGCTCCTCCATCGGTGCTGCGTCGTGCTGAGTAGTGCTGGGTGGTGCTGTGTGGTGCCTGTGCGGTGCTACGTCGTGCGTCGCGTTTCCGGTCTCTGCCTCTGCCTCTGCCTCTGCCCCTCAAGGCTGCGTCGTACCGCTCGCCCCCGCCTCCCACCGCTCCCCGATCATCCGGTGCAGCAGCTCCGCCGCCGCCACCGCGAACGAGGCGTCGTTGAGGTGCGCGTCCACCTCCCGCAGCTCGACCGCGCTCCCCCCGACGGCCCCGCGCAGCGCTTCCAGCCCCGCCCCGTCGGCGGCCGGGTCGTGGAACGGGCCGCCCTCGGCGTCCACCGCGGAGACGCCGCGCAGCGGCCACAGGACCGCCGCCGGCCCGCGCGCCTCGGCCAGCTTGCGGCCGATGGTGTCGCCCAGCGCGGCCATCTCCTCGGACGTGGTGCGCATAAGGGTGACGGTGGGGTTGTGCACCAGGAGGCGGCGGTCGGCGAAGCGCGGCGGGACGGTGTCCGCGGGGCCGAAGTTGACGGCGTCCAGCGCGCCCGGCGCGACCACCTGCGGTACGCCCGCGCGCCCGGCCGCGGTGAGGCGGTCGGGGCCGGCGCTGAGGACGCCGCCGACCAGTTCGTCGGCGAGTTCGGTGGTGGTCAGGTCGAGCACACCGGCGAGGAACCCGCCCGCCGCCAGTTTCTCCAGCGCCCGGCCGCCCGAGCCGGTGGCGTGGAAGACCAGTACCTCGTAGCCGAGTTCGGCCAGGCGGGCGCGGGCCGCGTCGACGGCGGGCGTGGTGATGCCGAACATGCTGGCGCCGATCAGTTCGCGCCCCGGCGTGGGCGGGGCGCTCAGGCTCAGCTCGTACCGCCGGGCCATCCCGGCGGCGGCTGCCACCGCGTTGCCCAGGACCAGCCGGGAGACGGAGTTGATGCCCGCGACGTCGACGACGCTGTACATCAGGGTGACGTCGCTGCTGCCCACGTACGGGCCGACGTCCCCGGCGGCCATCGTGGACACCAGCAGCTTCGGCACCCCGATCGGCAGCGACCGCATGGCCCGCGCGGCGATGAACGAACCGCCGCTGCCCGCCACCGCCAGCACCGCGTGCAGCCGGCCCTGCCGATGCAGCTTGCCGATCACCCGGTCGGCGCCCTCGGCCATGGCCCGTACCGCCGCGCCCCGGTCCGCGCCCGTACGCAGCTCCGTCACGTCGTGTCCGGCGGCGCTCGCGACGGTGGCGGCGTCCACGTCGCCGGGGAACGCGCCGTCGGGCAGCGCCATCACTCCGGCGTCGACGACCACGACCTCGCAGCCGGTCTCGCGGAGCCGGTCCGCCAGCCAGGCGTACTCCGCGCCTTTGGTGTCCAACGTCCCGAGCAGCACCACGCTCGCCATGTCCTTCTCCTTTGAATGGACGGTGAATGCCGGTGAAGGGCCGGTCGATGCTCCGATCATCGACCGGCCGCCGACCGCCCCCCAAGACCACTTCGGGCGAATTGGCCTGTAGTGCGCAGAGCGCTCCGCGCTGAGGAGACAGCGATGATGTCGGGCATGGACCGTATCCCTCCCACCCGGCTGTCGCGGCTGCTCACCGGATGGACCAAAGGCGGCACGGAAGCGCTGCCGCGCCTTCTCGCGGACGCGCTGCGCGAACTGGCCCAGCGCGGCGACGTACCGGCCGGCACCGTGCTGCCCGCGCAGCGCGTCCTAGCGGCGGCGCTCGGCGTCAGCCGCTCCACGGTGACGGCCGCGTACGGGCAGCTGGAGGCCGAGGGCTGGCTGGAGAGCCGGCAGGGCAGCGGGTCGCGGCTGCGCGGCGCGGGCGCGGCCGACGCGCCCGCCAGTGAGGGGCGGCTCGCCGGTTTCGGGTCGCGGGACGGCGGCATCGATCTGTCCAGCGGGGCGCTGGACGGCCTGCCCGCGGTGGCCGACGCGGTGCGCGACCTGCCGGCCCGGGACCTCGCGGCGGCGCTGCTGGACGACGGCTATCTGCCGTACGGGCTTCCGGCGCTGCGCGAGGCGATCGCCGGGTACCACCGGGCGGCGGGCCTGCCCACCACGGCGGACCAGATCCTCGTCACGGCCGGTTCCCAGCAGGCCGTATGGCTGATCACGCAGGGGCTGGTGCAGCCCGGCGACAGCGTGATCGTGGAGGACCCGACGTACCGCGGGGCCCTGGAGGCGCTGCGGGCGCGCGGGGCCCGGCTCGTACCGCTGGCGGCGGGCACCGGACCCACCGTCCTCGGCCGCCTCGTAGGCCACATCCGCCCCCGGCTGGTCTATCTGCAACCGGCCGTCCACAACCCCACCGGCCGGGCCCTGGACGCGCGCGCCCGGCAGGCGTGGGCGAGCGTGCTGACCGAGCATGGCCTGTACACCGTCGAGGACAACTCGTACGCCGAACTCGCCCTGCACGACGACTCCGCGCCCGACTCCCTCGCCACGCGACTGCCGCCCGCCGCCACCGCGACCCTCGGCACCATGTCCAAGCTGTTCTGGGGCGGCCTCCGGCTCGGCTGGGTCCGCGCCTCCCCCACCGTCATCGCCCGGCTTGCCGAGATCAAGAAATCCGTGGACCTGGCCTGCCCCGTCGTGGAGCAACTGGTGGCCGTACAGCTCCTCCAGCGGCTGCCCGAGGCCCGCGCCCTGCGCCGCGCCCGGCTGCGCGACCGGCTGGCGGAGACCGAGCGTTTGCTACGGGCGCGGGTCCCCCAATGGCGCTGGGAACGCCCGGCCGGGGGCTCCGCCCTGTGGGTGGAGATCCCCGGCGCCGACACCGACGCAACCGCCCAACTCGCCCGTCGGGCCGGGGTGTTCGTCGTGCCCGGCCCCGCCTTCTCCGCCGTGGACGGCTTCCGCCACCATCTGCGGCTGCCCTTCGCCGACGAGGACGGGAGGCTGGAGAAGGCGCTGCCGGTCCTGGCGGACTGCGCGGAGCGGAGCCGGTCGCGGTGACGGTGCGTACGCCGCATCGGCACACGCGTTCATGGGACGCTCTCGGGGCGTGTCGAGGATTCCCGCCCCTACCGAAGGACGAGCGTTCATGCGCGACGACAAGATCAGCGGCTTCCTGGAGCGGCTCGCCGAGCGGGTGCCCGCGCCGGGCGGAGGTGCGGTCGCCGCGCTGCACGCCGCGCAGGCCGCGGCGCTGCTGGGCATGGTGGCCCGTTACAGCACCGGGGAGAAGTACGCGGCGCACGCGGACGCCATCGGGCGGATCACCGCCGGGACCGATGAGTTGCGGGAGACCGCTCTGCGGCTGGCGGAGGAGGACGCGGCGGCGTTCACGGCGGTCACCGAGGCGTACAAGCTGCCCCGCGACAACGACGCGGCGAAGGAGGCGCGTTCGGCCGCGATCGCCGATGCGCTGATCGGAGCGGGGCGGGCGCCGGCCGCCGTCGTCTCCGTCGCCGCGGCCGTCGTCGCGTTCGCCGAGGAGTTGCTGCCGGTCGGCAATCGCAATGTCGTCACCGATATCGCGGCCGCCGCCGAGGCCGCCCGCGCCGCCGCGACCACCGCCCGCGTGAACGTGGAGATCAACCTCGGCGGCATCAGTGACGAGCGGGTCCGCGCCGAACTGACCGCCGAGGCCGACCGCGTCGACGCCGTCGCCGCCCGCGCCGAGCGGATCACGGCCGCCGTACGCGAGGGGATCGCCACGTGACCGCAACTCCCTCGCCCCCGCGAGGAGTTCGCCGAGTGACCACAACTCCCCCGCCCCGCAAGGAGATCGCCGAGTGACCACAACTCCCCTGACCGGCAAGGAACTCGCGGCCGCCCTTCGCGACGCCACCGCCACCGAGGCCGCCGCCCTCACGGCCGCCGGTACGCCGCCGAAGCTCGCGGTCGTCGTCGCGACGGCCGACGAGTCCAGCGCCTGGTACGTACGGTCCATCGCCAAGGCCGCCGCGAAGGCGGGCATCGGCTGCGACGTCGTCGACCTCGGCGAACACGCCGCCCCCGACACCATCCGGGCGAAGCTGGCCGAGCTGTCCGCCGACGCGGGCGTGCACGGCGTCATCCTCCAGACGCCGCTGCCGGCCGGGGCCTCGCTGGAGGAGCTGGCCGGGGCCATCGCGTTCGAGAAGGACGTCGACGGCGCCAACCCGCTCTCCCTGGGCCGGCTGGCCGCCGGGCTGCCCGCGTTCGCCCCGGCGACCGCCGAAGCCGTCGTACGGCTCCTGGACCACCACCGCGTCGAGCTGACCGGCCGGCACGTGGCGGTCGTCGGACGTTCGACCGTCGTCGGCAAGCCCGTCGCGCACCTGCTCCTGGACAAGAACGCCACGGTCACCGTCTGCCACTCGCGCACCAAGGATCTGGCGGCCGTCACCTCCGCGGCCGATGTGGTGGTGGCCGCGGTGGGCCGGGCCGGGCTGATCGGCGCCGAGCACGTACGGGCCGGGGCCGTCGTGGTGGACGTGGGCACCAACCCCACCGAGGACGGCGGGCTGACCGGCGACGTGGACGCCGCCTCCGTCGACGGCCGCGCGGGGGCGCTCACACCGGTGCCGGGCGGGGTGGGGCCGGTGACCACGGCGCTGCTGTTGCAGCACACCGTACGGGCGGCCGGGCGCTGACCGCGCGGTCGGCGATACCCGAGGCTCCGCAGCACGGGGCCGGGCACCCCCCGGCCCCGTTCCCAGCACTTCCCCAGCCCCCCAGCACCCCCAGCACCTCCCCGACGCCTAATTCGTTCGCATATCTCATAGTTTGTTGTGAGACTCGGCTTATGCCCACCACACCTTCCACCTTCGAAGAACTCATCGCCGAGGCCGAGTCCGTATCCGTCGACGGCTGGGACTTCTCCTGGCTCGACGGCCGCGCCACCGAGCAGCGCCCCTCCTGGGCGTACCAGCGCGCGATGGGCGAACGGCTGGCGCGGGCGACCGCCGCGCTCGACATCCAGACGGGCGGCGGGGAAGTCCTCGCCGGAGTACCGGAGCTGCCCGCGCTGATGGTGGCCACGGAGTCCTGGCCGCCGAACGTCGCCAAGGCGACCGCGCTGCTGCACCCGCGCGGCGCGGCCGTCGTCGCGGACGAGGACGAGCCGCCGCTGCCGTTCGCCGACGGAGCGTTCGACCTGGTCGTTAGCCGCCACCCGGTCACCGTGTGGTGGGCGGAGATCGCCCGCGTGCTGCGGCCCGGCGGCACGTACTTCTCCCAGCAGGTCGGTCCGGCCAGCGTCTTCGAACTCGTCGAGTACTTCCTCGGGCCGCAGCCCGAGAACGTCCGGCGCGCCCGCCACCCCGACGACGCGCGCCAGGCGGCCGAGGCCGCCGGGCTGGAGATCGTCGACCTGCGCCACGAGTCCCTGCGGACCGAGTTCCACGACATCGGCGCGGTGATCTACTTCCTGCGGAAGGTGATCTGGATGGTCCCCGGGTTCACCGTGGAGCGGTACCGGGACCGGCTGCGGGAACTGCACGAGCGGATCCAGGCCGAGGGCCCCTTCGTCGCGCACACCGCGCGCTTCCTGATCGAGGCCCGTAAGACCGGCTGAGAGCGGGGACTCCACGGCCCGTGGAGTCCCCACCTCCCCACTTCCCTGCCTCATCGCTCCCTCAAGCGAGCGACACCAGCTCCAGATAGTCCTCGCCCCACAAGTCCTCCGTGCCGTCCGGCAGCAGCAGGACCCGGTCCGGGCGCAGCGCCTCGATCGCGCCCTCGTCGTGCGTGACCATCACTATCGCGCCCGGGTACGAGCCGACCGCCGCCAGGACCTCGCCGCGCGAGGCGGGGTCGAGGTTGTTCGTGGGTTCGTCCAGGAGCAGCACGTTCGCGCCGGAGTGGACGAGCCCCGCCAGCGCCAGCCGGGTCTTCTCGCCGCCGGAGAGCACCCGGGCCGGCTTGTCGGCGTCGTCCCCGGTGAAGAGGAACGAACCGAGTACGTGCCGGGCCTCGCCGTCACTCAGGTGCGGCGCGGCGTCGGCGAGGTTCTCGCGGACCGTACGGGCGGGGTCGAGCGTGTCGTGCTCCTGCGCGAAGTAGCCCAGCCGCAGCCCGTGTCCGGGCACGACCCGCCCCGTATCGGGGTGTTCGCGCCCGGCGAGCAGCCGCAGCAGGGTGGTCTTCCCCGCGCCGTTGAGGCCGAGGACGACGAGCCGGCTGCCGCGGTCGAGCGCCAGGTCCACGCCGGTGAGCACCGGCTGGTCGCCGTACGCCTTGGCCAGACTGACCGCGGCGAGCGGCAGCCGGCCGCACGGCGCGGGTTCGGGGAGGCGGATGCGGGCGGTCTTCTCGGTGCGGCGGGCGGGTTCGAGGCCGGCGAGCATACGGTCGGCGCGGCGGGCCATGTTCTTCGCCGCGACCGCCGTCGACACGTGCGAACGCATCTTGTCGGCCTGGGTGTGCAGCGCCGCCGCCTTGCGTTCGGCATTGGCGCGCTCGCGGGTGCGGCGGCGCTCGTCGGCGGCGCGCTGCGCGAGGTAGCCGCGCCAGCCGGTGTTGTGCACGTCGAGCGCGGCCCGCGCCGGGTCGACGTGGAAGACCCGGTTGACGGTGTCGGCGAGCAGCTTCGCGTCGTGGCTGATCACCACGGACCCGCCCCGGTGGCCCGTCAGGAAGGTACGGAGCCAGCCGACGGAGTCGGCGTCGAGGTGGTTGGTGGGCTCGTCCAGCAGCAGCGTGTCGTGGTCGGCGAAGAGGATGCGGGCCAGTTCGACGCGTCGGCGCTGGCCGCCGGAGAGGTCGCCGACCGGGCGGTTCATGACGCGGTTCGGCAGCCCCACACCGGCGGCGATACGCGCCGCCTCGGCCTCGGCCGCGTACCCGCCGCGGGCCTGGAACTCCGCCTCGGCACGGGCGTACGCGCTCATCGCCCGCTCGACGGCGCCGGGGCCGGCGGCCTCCCCCATGGCCGACTCGGCGGCCCGTAGCGCCCGTACCGCGCGGTCCAGGCCGCGGGCGGACAGGATGCGGTCGGTGACGGAGGCGGCGGGGTCGGCCGCGCGGGAGTCCTGGGGCAGATAGCCGAGGTGACCGAGGCTGGTCACGGTCCCGGCGGCCGGCCGGGCCCGCCCGGCCAGGGTCTCCAGCAGGGTGGTCTTGCCCGTGCCGTTACGGCCGACCAGGCCGATGCGGTCGCCGGGGGCGATGTGGAAGGAGACGTCGGACAGCAGGAGTCGGGCGCCGACGCGGACGTCGACACCGCGGACGGTGATCATGGGATTACGCTCCGGAGAAGCTCAAGGACACACGGGTGGCGGGGAAGCGTGTGTCCTGAGCTAGGAAATGCGGGGCGTAGACATGTCATCCACTCTAAGCGCGCCATCGCGCGAGCCGCATCTGATTTCCGGGGGGCGCTCCAGGGGCCCGACACCGGGGGCGCTCCAGGGGCCCGACAGCCGACGCGGCCCGCGCCATGACGCAGGGCCGGGCACGTCAGGCCCTGCACATCTTGCCTGGTGCATGACGCCCGGCACGTCATGCCCTGCGCGTCATACCTGGGTATCACCTCGGATTCGCCCCCACGGGGTGACTCGCTCCGTCCCCTCGCTCCGTAGCGTGAAGACGTCCTTGACCAGCAGCGATACCGCCAGGAGCGCCGAGCCTTGACCGTCGTCACCCAGTCCCCGACCGCATCCCCCGCCCGCGAGGCGGGCGCCGGCCGTCGGCCCGTGCAAGGCTTGACGCCGGGCGTGCTGCGCCGGGTCGTGCGCCCTCTCGTGCGCGGAGCGCTCTGGCTGCCGCTGGCCGCCGTGGCGGCGCCGGCCGCGCTCGTGGGCGCGGGTCAGGCGGCGGCAGGCTGGCAGCGGGCGCTGGCCGGGGCCGGGACGGCGTCTGTCGAAAGGACGGCGGCCGGCGAAAGGGCGCAGCGGCCGAAGGCGGGCCGCGTGTTCGGGTACGCCACGCTGTCTCTGCTGCCCGCGCTGGCGGCTCTCCTGCTGGTCGCGCTGTGCGCCTACTCGGTCTACTTCGGGTTCCTGTATCCGCTGCGGCCCGACTCCATCGCCGCCATCGGCCACCCGTTCACCGCGGACCCGATGTTCCACGCCACATGGGGTGGGCCCACCCTGGTCGGGGCCTGGGCCGCGCACGCGGCCGTCGGCGCCGCCTTCTGGGCCGGCAGCCTGCTGTTCCTCCACGCGCTGTGCGCCCTCCAGGCCCGGCTGGCCCGTAGGTTCTGCTGAACCTGTCGAGTCCCCGCTCGGCCTACCTCGGGTACCCCGTCTCCCGAGCCGCCCGAGCCGCCCTAGTGTCCCTAGTCTCCCGGTCTGCCTGTTCCGCCCGTTCCGCCCGAGCAGCCGCCCGGTCCCTACGAGCCGGCGCCGCCGGACCCCGTACCGCGTCCCCCGCCGTCGGGTGCAACCGCAGCGCGCCCGCCACCGCGCCGAGGCAGGCCAGTGCGAGCAGGCAGAAGGCCACGCCGTACGCGGTGGTCGGCGTCGGGTGGCCGGGGAGCCAGTCGCCGATGGGGCCGCCGGCCCGCAGGGCGACCGTGGCGGCGGCCACGCCGAGGCCCGCCGCCATCTGCGTGGCGGTCGCCGAGAGCGTGTTGGCGTGCCGTATCCGCTCCTGCGGCATGTCGCTGAACATGATGGTGGAGTAGCAGGTCAGCCCCAGCGACCGGGCCACGCCGCTGATCAGCGCGATGACGGCGATCACGGCGATCGGCATCGCGCCGGTGATGAACGCGGACGCCACCATCGCGGCCCCGAGCCCGCACCCGGCGACCAGCAGCAGCGGCCGGAAGCCGTACCGCTTGAGGAGCGGCGTCGTCGCGGGCTTGATGCCGATGTTGCCGACGAACACGAACAGCACCACCACGCCGGACTTCACGGCGCTCCAGCCCAGCGCCTCCTGGAACATCAGCGGCAGCAGGAACGGCACCGCGCCCACGGCGATCCAGAACATCGAGCCGCCCGACACCGCCGCCCGGAACGTCTTGACCTTCAGGGTGCTCAGGTCCACCAGCGGGTTGTCGCTGCGCAGCAGATGCCACACCGCCGCGCCGAGCAGCAGCACCGCGGCCGCGCCGGTGACGAGCGCCGGGCCCGTGTTCGCGGAGGTCTCGGACAGCAGATGAGCGGCCCAGGTCAGCGCGCCGAGCCCGGTCGAGGTCAAGGCGACGCCCAGCCAGTCCAGGCGCGGCGGGGCGGCCGTCGCGGGCGCGGCCTCGATCAGCCGCCAGGCGACGGCGAAGGCGACGACGCCGAGGGGGATGTTGATGAGGAACATCCAGCGCCAGTTCGCGTACGTGGTGATCAGCCCGCCGATCAGCGGCGCGATGACGGGCGCGATCAGGCCGGGCCAGGTGATGTACGCCATCACGCGCGGGAGGTCCGGCTTCTCGGCCTTGGCGACCACCATCAGTCGGCCGACCGGCACCATCATCGCGCCGCCGGCGCCCTGGAGCACGCGCATGGCGACCAGCACGCCGAGGTCGGTGGCGGCGGCGCAGGCGAGCGAGGCGAGCGTGAAGACGACGATGGCCGTCAGGAAGACACGGCGCGCCCCGAACCGGGCGGTCAGCCAGCCGCTGAGCGGTATCAGCACGGCCAGCGTCAGCAGGTAGGCGGTGATGACCAGGCCGATCGCCGTCGGCGCGACGCCGAGCGAGGCCCCCATCCGGGGGGCCGCGGTGGACACGATGGTGCCGTCCAGGTTCTCCATGAAGAAGCAGCCCGCCACCAGGAGAGCGGTGTTGCGATGCTGTGCGTGAATCATTGTGTTCCGTCTCTTTCTTGAATTCCCTCCATCGTTGAACCCGGCACCATGAACCACAAGGTCCGAATCATCAAGGCAGGATTGCGCGCCATGCACGCATGAGAGCGCCGGTCGGCGGCCAGTGGCTCCCTACCATTGCTCCTCATGCAACTCCCCGACATGAATCTCCTACCGGCGCTGGACGCCCTGCTCCGCGAAAGCAGCGTGACCGGAGCCGCCGCCGAGATGAGCGTCTCGGCCTCCGCGATGAGCCGCACCCTGGGCCGGCTGCGCCGGGTGGTGGGCGATCCGCTGCTCGTACCGTCCGGGCGCAGCCTGGTGCTCACCCCGCGCGCCCGCGCGCTCCAGCCGCAGGTCGAGGCCGCGCTGGGCCAGGCCCTGGCCGCGCTGCGCCCGCCGCGCCCCGTCGACATCGCCACCATGCGGCGGGAGTTCACCATCCGCACCAACGACGGGCTGGCCGTCGTGCTCGGCTCCGCGCTGACCTCCCACGCCGTCCGCGAGGCCCCCGGCGTACGGCTGCGCATCCTCCCCGAGGGCGACGAGGACCCCGCCGACCTGCGCGACCGCGTCGACCTCGACATCGGCTCGATGCCCGAACTGCCGCACGACGTCCGCAGCGGCCTCCTCTACCGCCACCACTACGTCGCCGCGGCCCGCGCCGACGCGCGGTACGCCCGTGAGCCGCTGACCGTGGACCGGTTCGCCGCCATCCCCCACATCACGGTCTCCCGGCGCGGCAGGTCCTACAGCGTCGTGGACGAGCGGCTGCGCGAACTCGGCCTGCGCCGCGACGTTCTCGCGACCGTGCCCACCCACAGCGCGGCCTGCTTCCTCGCCCTGGAGACCGACGCGCTGGCCCTGCTCCCCTCGGCGTTCGCCACCCGCGCCGCGCGGTACCTGCCCCTGGTCGTCTGGAACATCCCGCTGTCCCTGCCCCCGATCACCACGGACATGGCCTGGCACCTGCGCGTCGACGCCGACCCGGCCCACCAGTGGCTGCGCGACTCCCTCACCCGCCTCGCGGCGCGGTCGGTCACCGGCACCGGCACCGACACCGGCGGGGGCGAGGGCGGGGGCAGGAGCGGGGGCGGAGACTGAGCCGGTACGGGCCCGGCGGCCGAGCGGGCACGGGCCTGGCGGCTGGACGGTACGGGCACGGGGACCGAGCGAGTACGGACCCGGCGGCCGGGCCGGTACCCGCCCGGAGACCGAGCCGACACCGGCCGGTGAACGTGAACGGCGGCCGAACCGGTACGAACCAGGCCCGGCGTCCGACCCCGGCCGACCCGGGAATCAGCCCCGTACAGCCCGGGAACCGGTGGTTAGCGCCCCGCAAACCATTACCCACGTCCTACCCGGTGAACGGGGTCGAGCGGATACGGTGCTCGCATGGTGAACGACCGGGCCGGGAGCGAAGAGCACGGGTACGGGCTGCTGATGGCCGCGGTACCGCCCTCGAAGCAGCCCATGGACGCCACCGCCGCGCTGCACCAACTCGCGGCCGTACCGCCCACCGTGCTGCTCGGCACGCCCTTCGCCTCCGTCGTGCAGCTCGTCAGCCCCGACGCCCCGAACACCGTCCTCGCCCACCTGCGGACGGCCGCCGCGGCGCCCGGCCCGCTGCTGCTCTACCTGGCGGGCCACCTCCAGCTCGACCGCAAACAGCAGCTGCCGCACCTCGCGTTGGCCCGTACGACCGCGAGCACCGTGCGCTACACCGCGCTGCCCTGGCACTGGCTCGCGGCCGAACTGCGCGACCGGCCGCCGGGCAGCACCACCGTCCTGGCGGACCTGGTCGCCGACGAGGCCACGTGGCAGCGGCTGACCGCCGAGCCGGGCCTCCTCTCCGGCCCGTACGCGCTGTACGGCTCCGTCGCCCCGCCGCCCGCCCGCCGCCGCGAACGCCCGGTGCCCGCCTACAGCCAGGCCCTCGCCACGCTGCTGCGTACGAGACCCGAGCGCCCTCCGGTGGAACAGCTGCACCACGAGGCGGCGAACCACGCAGGACTCTCCGCGGGCCCGGTGCGCCTCCTCGCCAGCACCCCGCACGCGTACGCGGCCCCAGAGCCCGTCGAGGCCGAACCGATACCGCGACACCCGGAGCCGGTGCCTCGGCAGCGGCCCGAGGCTCCCGGTACGACTCCGGCCCCGGCCCCGGCCCCGGCCCCGAGACCGCACCCGCACCCGCACCCGGAGCCGCGGTCCGGTCCGGCCCCCGACCCGGTCCCCCGGCCGCGCCCTGAGCCCCGCTCCGCCCCCGGCTCCGAACCCCGCCCCGGTCACCACCCCGAGCCCCGCCCCGAGCGCCACCCCGATCCGCATCCGGCCATCCTCGAAGCCGCCCACGCCGGCCGGCACAGCGAGGCCGCCGCGATGGCCGCCGCGTGGGAGCAGGAAGCCTGGCGAGCCCACGGCCCCGGCTCCCTCGACGTCATCCACTGGACCGAGGTACGAGCCGACCTCGCGCGCCTGGCCGGGGAGCCCGCCAAGGCGTGCGGGCTGTGGATGCACGCGGCCGCGCAGCGCGTGAACGCCGGACAGCCGGAGACCCACCCGGAGGTCCAGGCCGCCGCCGACCGCGCCCACCACTGCTGGCAGCAGGTCGGCGACCCGAGGGCCGTACGGGCGCTGGGACCCGAACTGATCGACCTGCGCACCCGCGTGCCCGGCAGCAAGGAAGGCGCGCTGCGCGACGTACGGCAGCGCATCGCGAGTCTCGACGACAGCGCTCCGGCGGTCTGAGGGACCGGGCCGGGCCGGGCCGCGCCGACGGGGCGGCGGGACGGCGAGCGGCGAGGGCCATCGCCATCCGCACCCGTCGCACACCTGTGCGTATACGCGCTGCGTATAGTCCTCTCTCATGGCCTCTCCCGACGCATCGGCACGTACCGCCGCAGCCGCGAACCACGCGCCCCTGGCGCCGGGACCGAGCCCCGTCGTGCGCCCCCTCGCACAGCTGCTCGTACCCGCCGTGCCCGCGCTGCTGTCGCTCGCGCTCGGGCTGTGGGGGATCGGCCGGGAGCACAGCATGTGGCGCGACGAGGCGGCGACCTGGCAGGTCGCCCACCGCTCCGCCGCGGACATCGTGCGGCTGCTCGGCGACACGGACGTCGTGCACGGCCTGTACTACCTGTTCATGCACGCTCTCTTCGAGATCTTCGGCGACAGCCTGCTGACTCTGCGGCTGCCTTCGGTGCTGGGCATGGCCGCCGCCACCGGACTCACCGCGGCGACCGGCCGCCGCCTGGCCGGGAGCTGGGCGGGGCTCTCGGCGGGGCTCGCCTTCACCGTGCTGCCCGTGGTCCAGCGGTACGAGCAGGAGGGACGCTCGTACGCGCTGGTCACGGCGTGCGTCGCGGCGGCGACCTGGCTGCTGGTCACCGCCCTTCAGCAGGGCTGCCGTTGGCGCTGGTGGGGCTGTGCGGCGGCGCTGCTGGCGGCGGCGCAGCTGAACTGGTTCTCGCTGCTCGCCCTGCCGGCCTTCGCCGTGACCGTCGCGGTCGCCGTGCGGCGCGGCGCGCGCCGCACGGTACGCGCCTGGGCGCTGCCCGCCGCGGCCGTCGTGCTCGGGTCGCTGCCGCTGATCCTGGCCAGCCGCTCCCAGGCAGACCAGGTCTCCTGGATCAAGCCGCCCACCCCGGCGACGCTGATCGGCCTCCTCGCCATGGCGGTGGTCGCCGTGGGCGCCGCCTTCGTGCCGCACCTGCGGTCCGGCCCGGCGACGACGGCCTCGGTGGCCCTGCCGCTGCTGCTCGTACCGCAGGTCGTCCTGGTGCTGATCTCGCTGGTCAAGCCCGTGTACGTGGACCGTTACGTGGTCTTCGCGCAGACCGGGGCGGCGCTGATGATCGGCCTGCTCCTGGGGTTCGGCGCCATGGCGGTGCACACGCGGTGGCGGCGCGTACCGCCCTGGGCGCCGATCGCCGCCGTCTGCGGGATCGCCGTCCTCGCGCTGCTGCCCGTGGAGACCGGGCTGCGCGCGTCGACGGGCCGCGTCGACGACGTGCTCGCGTCGGCGGAGGTGGTCTCGGCGGTCTCCCGGCCGGGCGACGGCGTCCTGTTCATCCCGGCCGCCCGGCGCGACACGAAGCTCGTCTCGCCCGACCGCTTCCACGGCCTCAAGGACCTCGCCCTCACCAAGTCCCCGCTCCAGTCCCGCACCCTCAAGGGGGAGGAGGGCAGCCTCGCGCACATCCGGTCGGCCATCCTGAAGTCCTCCCGGGTCGTGCTGATCACGGACGCCAAGCCCGCACCCGGCGCCGCCCGCCGCGACACCACCAAACGCGACACGCTCGCCGGCCACTTCGTCCGCCGCAGCGACACGGTCGTACGGGGGCGGCGGATCGAGGTGTACGAGAAGAAGCCCGATGACCGGCACTGACCGGCGCTGACCGGCACCGACCGGCACCGACCGGCGCGGCCGACAAGCCCGCGATCATGAACTAGCGTGCCGGGCATGGACGCGGACGACGGACCGGCCGGCACCTGGCTCACCGACACCCGGACCTCTTACGACACGGTCGCGGTCGGCTACGCCGAGCAGATGCGCGGCGCCGTCGCCGATCGCCCGTACCTCCGCGCGGCTCTGGCGCTGTTCGCCGAGAGCGTGCGGGCCGCGGGCGGCGGGCCGGTGGCGGACGTCGGCTGCGGCCCGGGAGCGGTCACCGCCCATCTGCACGGGCTCGGTGTCGACGCCTTCGGCATCGACCTCTCCCTCGGCATGATCGACGTGGCCCGGCGCGACCACCCCGGGCTGCGCTTCGAGGTGGGTTCGATGACGGACCTGGATCTCCCCACCGCCTCGGCGGCCGGGCTGCTCTCCTGGTGGTCGCTGATCCACATACCCGACGACGAGGTGCCGGCCGTCTTCGACCACTTCCACCGGGCCCTGCGCCCAGGCGGACCGCTACAGCTCGGGTTCCACGTCGGCGACGATTCGCGGTGGAAGACGGAGGGGTACGGCGGCCACCCGATGAGGGTCCGCGTCCACCGCCGGCAGCCGGACCGGGTGGCCGCGTGGCTGCGCGACGCGGGGTTCGAGATCGAGGCCCAGCTGCTGATCGGCCCGGACGAGAAGGCCCCGGGAGCGATTCTCTGCGCACGCCGCGGACCGTGACGCCAGCACTTCCGCGCGGGTCGGGCGGCGGGGTGGCGGCGACCGTCCGTTCTCGTGCGCCGGTCCGCGATCCACAGCCTGTGCATAACGTGCGTACGGCGGCGATCCTTGTACGGCCGTACCGCCGCCGTACCGGCCGTACCGCCGTACGGTCTACGGCCCGCTCCAGCGCGCCCGGGGCGGTCGGCGTCGGCATACCGCTCCCGCTCGGGACGGGGACCGAACCGTGTCCCGTCCGGCGCCGCCGCGCGCATTAGCTCGTTCGTGTCGAATCCGGGCTCGCCGGAGGAGAACGGGGGCATACGGGCGGCAGCGCGGGGGCGGGGGCAGCGGTGGGGGCGTCCTGCCGGGCAGCGTTGGAGGGCGCGGGGGCACAGTTGGCGGACGTCGGCCCCCGGCGGCGGGCCCAGGGCTCTCACACACACGTCCTGACCCATGTATCGCTCCTGGTATGCGGCTGATTGTCGCCTTCGCACTCTTGCGCCATGGCTGCGCTCGGAGCCGCTCGCCCGGTAGGCTTTCCGTGTGATCTTCAAGCGCATCGGAAACGGGCGGCCGTACCCCGACCACGGCCGGGAGAGCACCCGCCAGTGGGCGGATGTCGCTCCTCGCCCGGTACGCCTCGACCAGCTCGTGACCACCAAAGGTCAGCTGGATCTGGAAACGCTCCTCGCGGAGGACTCGACGTTCTACGGCGACCTGTTCGCCCACGTCGTGAAGTGGCAGGGCGACCTGTATCTGGAGGACGGACTGCACCGCGCGGTGCGCGCCGCGCTCCAGCAGCGCCAGGTGCTCCACGCCCGCGTGCTCGAACTGGGCTGAGGACCCCCGATCCGACGGGTCTGACGTGCCATCAAGCGCGTATGGATCAGGCCGTTATTGGCCCTTTCGGGTTGGGCTGTGCGCAACCCGTTGATCATTTAGTAGGCATTGGTACCAGCCCGCACTACGCTGCGGCCATGAGCATGCTCACCCCTCCCGGCATGGGCGGAAAGTACCGCATCACGGGCAATCGCTACCCGCATATGCGCCGCCCACGAAACCGCCGCAGGATCGCGCTCGCCGTGGTGGGGGCGGTCGCGGCGCTCGGCCTCGTCGGGTGGGGGACGATTCAGCTCATCGACGTCTTCACCGGCGGAAACAGCACGGCACAGGCCGCGCAGGACAAGAGCGACGACTGCGCGAAGAGCGGCGACCGGCCCCGTGCCCGCCCGGTGACGCTGCCCGAGCCCGGCGCGATCACCGTCAACGTCTACAACGCGACACCGCGCGGCGGCCTCGCCAAGTCCACCGCCGACGAGCTGAAGAGCCGCGGGTTCAAGGTCGGGAAGGTGGGCAACGCCCCCGCCGAGTACGACAAGAAGGTCAAGAGCACCGGTCTGCTGCTGGGGGCGCCCGCCGCCGCCGAGGGGTCGTTGAAGGTGCTGGGCACCCAGCTGGCGGGCGCGCAGGCCAAGAGCGACGGGCGCAAGGGCGGGGACGTCGACCTGATCATCGGCTCGGAGTTCAAGACCTTGACCGCCAAGAAGGACGCCGCCCAGGGCTTGACCGCACTCTCCAAGCCCCAGCCGACGCCCTCGGCGACGAAATGCTGACGCGGCGCTGATAAGGGGCCCGTACGGGCGTACGGCCGTACACGGGCGCAGGCCCACCGACACGGCCGTGCTGAGGCAGGCGCGTCGGCCAGGCGTCGGGTGGCGGCCAGATGCCGGACGTCAGACACCAGACACCAGACGCCGGAGAGCGGCCAGGCGTCAGGCCCCGGTCAGGGCCTCGACTCGGCGCAGTACGTGCCCGGCGCCGTCGTCCGTGCCGATCAGGCGGGCCAGTTCGACGGCGCGGCGGCGGTAGCCCTGCCCCTCCACGGCGGCCCGGATCGCGTCGCCCAGGCGCTCGGCGCTCAGCTCGCCGAAGGGTACGGGCGCGGGCCCGGCCCCCAGCTCGTACACGTGTGACGCCCAGAACGGCTGGTCGGCCATCACCGGCACCGCGACGGTCGGCACTCCGGCCCGCAGCCCCGCGGCCGTGGTGCCCGCGCCCATGTGGTGGACCACGGCCGCCATCCGGGGGAAGAGCCAGTCGTGCGGTACGTCCCCGACCGTGAGCACCTGGTCCCCGGCCACGTCCAGACCGGCCCACCCGGCCTGGACGACCGCTCGCGTGCCCGACCGTCGAACGGCGTCCACGATCAAGGGGCCGAGCCGTTCCCCGAGGCCGGGGGCCATGCTGCCGAAGCCGAGGAAGACCGGGGGCGGGCCGGCCGCGAGGAAGGAGAGGAGTTCTTCCGGTGGCTGCCGGCCGGGGGCGGGCTCGGGCCACCAGTAACCGGCCATGTCGACCTCCGGCGGCCAGTCGTCGGGCCGCGGCAGGACGGCCGGGCTCACCCCGTGGCTGGTGGGCCACCCTTCCTTGCCCTGCCAGCGCCGCCACGCCCTGTCGACGGCGGACTCGTGGAGCCGGAGCCGTCGGCCCAGCCGCGGCAGGACCTCGGCGCAGAGGGCGTGGGCCTGATCGAGCACGCGCTCGCCCGCGGCCCGGTTGCTCGCAGGGCCCTGGAGGCCGTCCGGGGTGGAGCCCGGCAGGGCGAACGCGTCGTTCGGTACGGCCGGTGCGAGGTAGACACCCATGCTGGGCAGGTTCAGCGCCTCGGCGACCAGGCAGCTCAAGGGCGCCTGGCCGAGGCTGGAGAGGATCACGTCGGTGCCCTGCTCGGCGGCCTCGGCGACGCCTTCGCCCAGGTCGCTCAGGAACGCGGCGGTGACCCGCTTCTTCTCCGCCTCTCCGACCGGCCGGCCGTACGGGCCCGGATCAGCTCCTGCGGGTCACCGGGCAGCGTACGCACTTCGAAGCCGGCGGCGCCGATCATGTCCGCGAAGGTGTGGTGCGTGGCGATGGCCACGTGGTGGCCCGCCTCGCTCAACCGCCTGGCCAGCCCGGTATAGGGGGCGACGTCGCCCCGCGATCCGGCTGTCACGACCATGATCCGCATGCGGGCAGCGTAATCGCCTGCCATACGGGCCGGGGCGGGGGCCGAGAGTGCCGGGGCGGGGCCGAGAGCGGGCGCGGAGGCCGGGGCCGAGAGCGGGCGCGGAGGCCGGGGCCGAGAGTGCCGGGGCGGGGGCCGAGAGCATGGGGGCGGGGCCGTCCGTCGGCGAACGGCCCCGTCGGGGAACGGAAGGGTTCGCTAGCCGGCGGTCCCGTACATCCGGTCGCCCGCGTCGCCCAGCCCGGGAACGATGTAGCCGGACTCGTCGAGGCGCTGGTCCACGGAGGCGGTGACGACGGTGACCGGGGCGCCCGCGAGCTCCCGCTCCATGACCTCGACGCCCTCGGGCGCGGCCAGCAGGCAGATCGCGGTGACGTCGTCCGCGCCGCGCGAGATCAGTTCCTTGATGGCCGCGACGAGCGTGCCGCCGGTGGCGAGCATCGGGTCGAGTACGTACACCTGCCGACCGGAGAGGTCGTCGGGCATCCGGGTGGCGTACGTGGACGCCTGAAGCGTCTCCTCGTTGCGGATCATGCCCAGGAAGCCGACCTCGGCGGTGGGCAGCAGCCGGACCATGCCGTCGAGCATGCCGAGCCCGGCGCGCAGGATCGGCACCACGAGGGGCTTCGGGCTGGAGAGCTTGACGCCGGTGGTCGCGATCACCGGGGACTCGATGTCGACCTGTTCGGTGCGCACGTCACGGGTCGCCTCATAGGCGAGCAGCGTGACCAGCTCGTCGGCGAGGCGCCGGAAGGTGGGGGAATCGGTGCGCTTGTCGCGCAGCGTGGTGAGTTTGTGCGCGACCAGGGGGTGGTCGACGACGTGAATCCGCATGACATCGACAGTAACCGAGGCCGGAGAGGGCGTCGCTCCCTGGTTGGGGGTGGGCGACCTGTTGTCTGCGCTGGCATCAACTCGCTGATCGGGGGAAAAATTGCAGGGGGGAAACGAGGGAAAGCGCGAGAAAGCGGAGGGAGAAGGGGAGAGAAGGGCGAAAGTGGCCACGCAGGCCCGGTCGGTCGCACCGGGCGGGAACCTCGGCCCGAGGTGGTGAGTCCCATGACTGACCGAGAGGAACGGCGGGACAGGCGCGGAGAGAGCAGCGCGGCTGAGCGCCCTTGGGAGGGCCCGGAGCGGACGGGGCCCGGGGGTCCGGTGGGCCGGATGGCCCTTCCGCCGGATTCCCGGACCGGTTTCCCCGAGAACCGCGAGAGCCCCGAGAAGCCCGAGAACCCCGAAATCCTCGCCCGCCCCGAGAACTCCGCGGATTTCCCGCCCGCCACCCCCCAGTCCACTGCCGAGTCCACTGCCGGGCCCGAGGCCGAGTCCGCCGTTCCTGAGTCCGACGCTCCCGAGCCCGACACCGACCGGCGACGCAGACGGGCGCAGTTTCTCCGTGAGCTGAACGAGGCCAAGGAGCTGCGCGACCGGGTGCAGCCGCGCCGGGCCCGGGCGGCCCGAATGCGCCAGCAGATGCGGATGCGTACGTTCCGCTGGTGAGCCGCGGGGCCCGCCGAAGGGCGCGCGCGCAGGTCCGTACGGGCGGAGCGTGAGCGACATCTCTTCGGACTACTGCACGACTCAGCGCGGAAGACCTCTCGCAACGCGTCGCTTTCTGCCACGATTCCGAGTGGGCGGGGTGCGTTTCCCGCCCGGCCGGCACCGCCTATGACCAGTGGGAGAGTCACGGTGTACTTCGCCGCACTGCTCGCGCGCACCGAAGACGGGTGGCAAGCGAGCGACACAGAGCTCGACAACGTGGAGACGCTGTCCGATCTGGCCGACCTGGCCCGTGAGTCGGCAGTGGACGATGACACGGTCCTCGTGTTCATCGAACAGGAGGACGCGTGGTTCGCCGTCGTGCGCGTGGACGGCGAGGAGGACCCACGGGTGTACCTCTCGGACGCCGCCGCGGCCACCCGCAGCTCATACGGCGCGATGCTCGCCGATGAGCTGCTCGGCCGCGACGAGGAAGTGGACGACCTCGACAGCCTGGTCGACCTCGACGGCACGGAGGACGGGGAGCCCGAGACGGACGACGAGGACGAGGACGAGGCCGCGGCGGCCGACGAGCCGGTGCCCGCGGGCCCGCTCGGCGAGGCCGAGATCCTGGCGGACCTCGGAATGCCGGAGAGGCGGCTGAAGGCCCTCAGCGAGGACGCGCTCGGCGAGATCGCGGACATGCTGGGCTGTGCGGAGGTGCTGGAGGCGGTGCGCTGACGGCCGTACCGCGCGAGTCGCCCACACTGGTGGCATGACCGCACCGGACCGCCCGTCCCCCGCCGGGGCCTCCGAGACCGACCGCGCCCCGGCCCACGAACCGGACCGCGAACCGGACCCCGCCCTGGTCGAGAATCCGGACCGCGCACCGGACCACGACCCCGTCCGGGCGCCCTGGCACGCCGCGATGCGGCTGGCCCTGGCGGAGGCCGTACGCGCTCCGGAGACGGGCGACGTACCGGTCGGCGCCGTCGTGCTGGGCCCGGACGGCACGGTGATCGGCCGCGGCCGCAACGAACGCGAGGCGACCGGCGACCCGACCGCGCACGCGGAGGTCCTGGCGGTGCGGGAGGCGGCGAAGGCGGTCGGCGAGTGGCGGCTGACCGGCTGCACGCTCGTCGTGACGCTGGAGCCGTGCACGATGTGCGCGGGCGCGATCGTCCTCTCCCGCCTGGACCGCGTGGTCTACGGCGCCCTGGACGAGAAGGCGGGCGCGGCCGGCTCCCTCTGGGACGTCGTACGCGACCGCCGCCTCAACCACCGCCCCGAGGTGATCCCCGACGTCCTCGCCCCCGCCTGCGCCGCCCTCCTCACCACCTTCTTCCGCACCCGCTGACCGCCCCCGGCTACCCCCACCCGGTAACCGATTTCGGCCCACGGCCCACCGTCCGCTAAGCTTTCTCTCGGTAGCGTGTCCGAGCGGCCGAAGGAGCACGCCTCGAAAGCGTGTGAGGGGGCAACTCCTCCGTGGGTTCAAATCCCACCGCTACCGCTCTAGGGAAACCGCCCCTGACCTGCGAAAACAGGTCAGGGGCGGTTTTTCGTTGCCGCTCCGTGCACCACCTGTGCGGCACACGGCCCTGCTGGGCCGATCGACACGGCTCACAGCGGGCGGGCTCACCAAGAGGCCGCGCATCCGCGATCCGCGCCACACCCACGCGTCGTGGCTCGCCGTCGAAGAGGTTCCACTCCCCGGCATCCGAGAGCTCGGCTGCGAGAGCGTCGCCGCCACGGAGGACCGATACGGTCACCCGCCGGCCGTGATGGACGCAGAGGTCGTCGCGGCGGCCGAGTGGAGGGTGCGGTGTCGGGGGCGTGAGGCGGTGGAGTCCCTCAGCGCCCGTACCCGCTTCCGGGCCGACATGCGGGCTTCAGGCTGGCGTGGGCAGCGGTCAGGCCGTACAGCCGAGTCAGGCCGCGCCACGCCGCAGCGGCTTTTGCCCCCGCCAGGAGAAGTGCGGAAATTCCGGCGCGCGGGCAAGTTTGCGCGGCGCACCGGTGGGCAACCCGAGAAAATTTGGATATTGAATTGAGCACGTCAACGAACGCAGGTCTGAGGTCAATTCACCCGCCGCGACCCCGGGTCGGAATTCAAAGGTGATTCCAAGGTCTGGCAAACCCATTCCCATGGGCCCCCGATAACGCTGCCCGGCGCAGCACAACGGGGCCGGTCCCGACGGTGTGCGACACCGCCGGGACCGGCCCTTCAAGCTGCCCGCGTCAGCAGACGGCGCAGGTCGTGCAGGTGCGGAAGCAAGTACCTTCGGCGGATATGGCCATGTCCCCGGACGAGGGCGCGATGTCCTGGATGGCCGTCTCGGTGAGGTCGATGTCGAAGAGGTCCTGGACCAGGTTCTCGGGCATAAAAATTCCTCCCTGCCTGTCAAGTATGCCGCCCTTTGGCGGACATGGCGGAATCTAGGTACGAACTACTAACGGAGTCAAGGGGTGTTGGGAAAGCGTTTGCGAGGTTACTGTGACCGCATTCCTCGACGACCCGATCGACGAAGAACTCCTCAGTTCGTTTCACAGTGCAGCCAGTAATGGGGTGTGACAGACATGCGGGGTGGCCAGAGCACGGAACCGCTGTTCCGCTGCGCGGACGGAATGCTCCTGCGTGCGCCGCTGCTCGCGCGGGACGAGGTACGCGCGACCTGGTGGGACACCGAGAACGACGCGCAGAGCCCCGAGGTGCTCCGCACCCGCCTGGCCAGGGCGCTCGCCGACGACCGGTTCAGGGAGGCGGTCGAGGTCTCCAGCCCCTCGCTCGCCCGCACCGCCGACGCCGTGCTCTCGGGGCGTGCGGTGGCAGCCTCGGACCTGCGCAAGGCGCTGCGGGCCGTGACGCGCTACCGGCTCAGGGCCGCGTCCCGCCCCACGCCGTTCGGCCTCATGGCGGGCGTCCTGTGGGGCTCCTTCGGCGACACCACCAAGGGCGAACTGACCGGCAAAGGCCACAAGGCGGCCCGGCCAGACGCGAGTTGGCTCTCCCAACGGGTCGCCGCGTGGGAGCGCGACCCCGCGGTGCTCCCGGGGCTGAGCATCGTGGCGAACGGGCTCTGTTTCGTGCGCGGCGGGCGCCTGGTGCTGCCGTTCGCCCCCGACGGCCCCCGCCTCGGGTCCGCCCTACCCTCGGGCGACTCCCCGGCCGATGACGGCCTCCCGAAGTCACGGACTCTCAAGTACACCCCGGTCGTACGCTCCGCGGTCGAGGCGACCGCCCGCCCGCTCCCGTACGGCGAACTCGTCCGGCACGTCGAAGCGGACTTCCCCGGAGCGCCCGACGGCGCCGTGCGCGGCCTCATCGCCCAGCTCATCGCGGCCGAGGTGCTGCTGACGGATCTGCGACCGCCCCTGGACACCACCGACCCGCTGGCACACGTCGAGCACCTCCTCCCGACCGGTTCGACCGCCGCCGGGCAGGTCGCCGCGCTGCGTTCGGCCCTCGCCGACTACGGCGACACCCCTCTCGGGGCAGGAACACCCGCCTGGCACACGGCACTTGGGACCGCCGCGTCCATCCCGTCCGGAAGCGGCGCCGCAGCGCCGACGACGCCCGCCCATTCCTTCCAGGTCGATCTGCGCCTCGACGGGACCGTCGTACTGTCGCGGGACGTGGCGCGCGAGCTCGAAGAGGCCGCCGCCGCGCTGTGGCGGCTCTCGCCCCCGGGGCCGGGCCGTCTCTCCACGTACCACCAGGAGTTCGTGGAGCGCTACGGACTCGGGCGCTTCGTACCCGTCAAGGAGCTCCTCGATCCGGACGTCGGCCTCGGCGCCCCGGCCGGCTACCGGCTGCCGCCGAGCCACCGGCCCGCCCCCGACCCGCTCCCCTTCGGCGCGGCACGGCAGCGCCTGCTCCTCGGGCTCGCCGCCGAAGCCCAGGCGCGCGGCGTACGCGAAGTGGTCCTCGGCGAGGAGTGGCTGAGCAGGTTCGAGAACGCCGACCGCGACACCGACGCGGCCGCCGACGCCTCCGACACCGCGGTACCGCCTCCGCTGGAGCTCAACGTGCAGATCGCGGCGGAGTCGGCGACCGCCGTGGACCGGGGCGACTTCACCCTGACCCTGAACGGAGCGGCCACCGCTGCCGGCGGGCTCATGGGCCGGTTCGCCCACCTCTTGCCGCCCGAACAGGCCGAGGCGATGCGCCGGACCGTACGGGCCGCCCGGAAGGACACCGGACGGCTGCCCGTCCAGGTCCACCACCAGGCGGCGCACCATCGGCACGCCAACGTGGCGCAGGTGCCGACCTGGCTGGACGGTCGGCTCGTCGTCGGGGCCCACCCCGGACCGGCCGCGCCCGGCGTCACGGACCTCACGCTCGACGACGTCCTGGTGTCGGCCGACTCCGAGGGCTTCCGGATCGCCTCGGCCGCGCTCGGCCGCGAGGTGACGCCCTCCGCGCTCCACGTACTCAACCGCGAGCTGGCCGCGCCCAACGCGGTGCGCTTCCTCATCGAGGCCGCCGCGTTCGGCCGCAGGCAGTGGCGCCTGTGGGACTGGGGCGCCGCCGAAGGCCTGCCGTTCCTGCCCGCCCTGCGCACCGGCCGCACCGTACTGAGTCCGGCCCGCTGGCGCCTTGAGGCCACGAGCCCGCCGCTCGACGACTGGCGCGCGCTGTGGGGCGTACCGGACCACGTCCAGCTCGCCCTCGGCGATCACCGCATCCCCCTCAACCTCACCGTCCCCGCGCATCGGGAGATCCTGCGGCGCGAGTGCGAGCGTTCGGGCGTCGCCGTGGTCCACGAACCGCCCACGGGGCAGGACGTGGACGGCGGCTGGCTGCACGGTCCGGGCGGGGCCCACGACGTCGAGGCCGTAGTGACACTGACGCCGTGCCGAGCCCGGGCCACTCCGCGCCGACCTGCCAAGGCCGCCACGGTCGCCCGCGCCTCCGGAACAACCGTGCGCCACGGCACCGGCGAGATCCCGCCCGGAGGCCCCTGGCTCTACGCGGCGCTCTACTCCTCCGCCGAGCGCCAGGACGAACTCCTGACCGGCCCGCTCCGGCGCTTCCTCACCGAACTGCCGTCTTCACTGCCCTCGCCACTGCCCTCGTCACTGCCCTCGTCGCCTCCCTCATCGCCGGACACGTCGCCCGACACGGCGGGCGGCGTCGACCGCTGGTTCTTCATCCGGTACGCGGACCCGCACCCCCATCTGCGACTGCGGCTGCACGGGGACCCGGCCCTGCTCAACGGCGTCCTGCTGCCCCGACTGCACGACCTGGCCGGCGAGTTGGCCCGCGCCGGACTCGCCCGGGGCCTGCGGCTCGACAGCTACTCCCCCGAGACGGAACGCTACGGCGGTGCGGCGCTCCTGGACGCGGCCGAGGAGGTGTTCCACGCGGACAGCCTGCTGGTCCTGGAGCGGCTCGCGGCCCCGGCGGACGACCGCATCCTGTCGGCGGCGCACGACGTGGCGCTCCTCGTCCGGTCCTTCCACCACGGCTACGGCGGCGACTGGCGGCACTGGCTCACCGCCACGTACCCCAAGCGCGAACAGCATCACAAGGCGTTCGCCGCGCGGCGCGGCGCCGCACTCGCGCGGATCACCCGCGACGGCGCCCCGGACGCATGGGACGAGTCCTACCGGGCGGCGCCGCGGCGGTTCGGGCGCCTCGTACGGGAAGTGGAGGAGCGGGGCGCCCTGAGTGTCTCCCCCGACGCGGTGCTCGCCTCCTTGGTCCACATGCACTGCAACCGGCGGCTCGGCGCCGACCGCACGGCCGAGGCCCAGGCGCTCGCCGTGGCCCGTGGCGCCGTCCAGGCGCACCTCGACAGGGAAAGGGCACGTTCATGAGTAACGACCTCGTCGCACTCCTCGCACAGCGGCTGTCCGATCCGGCGGCGCTCGCGGCGCAGGTGACGGCGGGCGAGCACCCCGACCTGGCCGAGACGCGCATGCTGTGGCACCCGCAGTCCCTCGCGGACGGACACGCCGGGGTCGGGCTCCTCTTCGCGGCGCTGGCCCACGGCTCGCCCGAGTACGCACGGACGGCGTACGCCCATCTGTCGGCGGCGGTCACCGCGGTACGCAGGCCCGCACGCGAAGGTCTGTATCTGGGGCTGCCCGCCGTCGCATTCGCCGCCCGGGCCGCCGTCACCAGGCCGGGCGAGTACGCGGGTCTCCTCACCAAGCTCGACGAGCAGGTCGCGGTGGTCGCCCGGAAGCTGGTCGATCAGGACGCGCCCCGGATCGCGGCCGGGACGGCGGGGGCCCACATGGCCGGCTACGACGTCGTGGGCGGGCTCTCCGGGCTGGGCAGGGTGCTGCTCGCCGCCGGGCCCGCGCACCGGGACACCACGGAACTGGTCCTCACCCACCTCGTCGCGCTCACCCGCCCGGTCGCCGGCCCCGGCGGGCGGAGCGTGCCCGGCTGGTGGACCGCCGACCCGATCCTGATCAGCGAGCCGGACGGCATCCCCGGGGGCCACTTCAACGCCGGTCTCGCGCACGGCATCCCCGGGCCGCTCGCCCTGCTGTCCGTGGCCTACGACGCGGGCGTACGCGTTCCCGGCCAGGAGCGGGCCATCCGCGACATCGCCGAGTGGCTGCTCGCCCGCCGCAGCGCCGACCGCATCGGCTGGCCCAACATCGTGACCCTCGACGCGGAGCTGGCGGCGGCCTCCGGGGACCGTCCGGACCTGGGCAAGGTCCGCGCCGGGTGGTGCTACGGGTCGCCCGGCGTGGCCCGTTCCCTCCAATTGGCCGCCCTCGCCCTGGCGGAGCCCGAGTGGAACCGGCAGGCGGTGGCGGCCGTCGCCGCCGCCTGCGACCGGCCGCTCGGGGCGCGCGGCTTCGACGACGCCACGCTCTGCCACGGCCTGGGGGGACTGACCACCGTGGTCACCCTGATGGCCCGCGAGCCCGGGGGCGAGGAACTGTCGGGACGGGTGGGTGAGTTGACCGCCGCTCTGGTACGGGCCGCCGATCCGGAGCACCCGTTTCTGTGGCCTGCCGCCGCTTCCGTCGGCCCCGCCACGGTGCACCGGCCCGGGTTCCTCGACGGGGCGGCGGGCGTCGCGCTCGCGCTGCACTTCGCCCTGAACCCGTCCGCACCCGTCGGCGCACTGCCGTGGGACGCGGCTCTGCTGCTCCGCTGAACGCGGCGCGGGTCTGACGGCGGGGGTCACCGAGCGGCACGGGTTCGGCCGGGCGACGCGGGCACCAGGCAGCGCAGGTCACCGAGCGGCGCGAGTTCGGCCGGGCGACGCGGGCACCGGACGGCGCGAGTTCGGCCGGGCAGCGCGGGCTCGGCCGGGCAGAAGTCTTCAATCGAAACCCATCGGGGCGCCCCGACAAGTGAAGAAGACGCCACCTTCGATCTTCGATGGCCGTGGCGTTCCCGGTGGACGTGGGCTCGATTGCTCCCCGCAGGTGAGAGACGCGTAGAGGCGGGGTGCCAGCACCGGCGAACGGGCACATCACAGCATGTTGATCGTTTGCCGTCCTGGATTCACCGTGAGGAACGTTCATGGAAGCGAGCACGGAAGCGAGCTATGTGGCGCAACTGCTGAACGCGGCTACCAGCCGTTGGGCCACTCGCCTGGCGGTGTCGCACGGCGCCCAGCGGTGGACCTACCGGGACCTGGCCCAGATCACTTCGCGCATGGCTTCCGCCCTGTGCGGGAGCGTAGAGCGCGAGGGACCACTCGCCGTCCTGGCCGGGAACCGTCCGCACACCCTGGCCGTACACCTCGCCGGACATACGCTCGGTCTGGGGCGATGACATCAAGTCGGCCGGCGCCTATGCCAACACCTACGACGAAGACGCCTTCGCCGCCAACCGCTTCAGGGCGGGCCCCAAGGAATGGGCTCACGTACCGGGTGTCCACGACGGCTATGCGCACACCGCTCCCGTCGCGTCATTCAAGCCCAATGCCTTCGGCCTGTACGACGTGACCGGTAACGCACGGGAATTCGTCGCCGATACCTGGGTGAACAGCCTCAAAAGCGCGAGCGCCGACGCATCGGTACGGCACGGCGAGGCGCCTTTCGTCGTGGTGCGCGGCGGCGCCTGGAACTATCAGCCGCAGAACCTGCGCATCGCCTACCGCAGCGGCTATCTCTCCTCCGAGGCCCGTACCAACATGTTCGGCTTCCGACTCGTGCGAGACCTGTGAGAGGAGTGGGGTTCATCGTTCTCCCGTGTGCGCCGAGTGCCCGGCGTGACGAGGCAACGGTGCTGGTGGCAGCCGTCAATGAGTGACTCGGGTGCCCTTGGTCGAGACCCTGCGACCAGGTGGCGCCCCACGGGCTGGGTTATGTGGACAAGCGTCACTCCCACCTCACTCCGCATTTCACAAACACACGAGCGTTCAACGCGTTCACGCCCTGGTTGCGAACCCCCCTTGTGCCGGGCCGCCCTGAGAAGTTCACGTGGGAGGCAGCGGCCGGTGCGGGCCCGCCCCCGTCCCGGTGAATGGGCTGGAGGCGGGAGAGAGGTGCGTAGTGGTGGTGTCGGCACCGGCCGTACGGTCACTGGAGCAGACGGGACGCGGGCTGCGGGTGCAGATCCAGGCCCGGGTTCGGCCCCGGGTGCGGCACCAGGTCGATGCGCGGCCGCCCCAGAGCCGGCGGGGCGCCGGATGCCATCTGGGCCGGCGAATCCACGAAACGCTTTCGGATATTCGGATATTCGGACAGGAGTCCACCATTGTTCGTGAACAATACTTCCCCCGACCTCCGCCACATCGCGAACACCGAATACCGGTCGATGGTCGGAGATGCCATCCGCTCCGGCCTCTTCGATCGGGCCACTGAAATAGCCCGGCCGTACACACCCCAGGCGAACCCTACGCAGATCGCCCGGGAGATAGAAGTGCTTACCGCCGAGTTCCAGGCTTATGGAATTAATGTACCCAGGACGCTGATCAAAGATCTCGTCCTCATGCGCGTGATACAACTTCCCACTTCTGAAGACAAACTGGCACTGGCTCTGAGTCGCGCCTACGTGTTCGGAACGTACGCTGACGACATCTGCTGCCGGAGCCGGAACGACTCGTTCAACCTTCTTCGGGGATACGTCACCAAAGAGCCATCCGAGGCATCGCGGCTCGGGGCCTACGCGGATATGATGTTGAACGAACTGGGAGAATTCGGCGACAAAGAATTCATGGGCCCCTTCGGGGTGTTCTTCTGCATGGGGGTGCTCGGGTGCGTCGTTGAGAACGAGTTCGCCGAGGATGTGAACGACCGCATCGACACCCAGTACGTCCGGAGCCTCACGGGGTTCTGTGAGATGTGGTTCACCATGCTCCAGTTCCTGGACCCATGCCTCTCCTTCAGCCGCAACATGGACTTCTGGGCTCCGACGCTCTCCTCCATGGTCAAATTCCTGAACGACTTCAACGACCTCCTGTCGTTCTACAAAGAAGCCATCGACGAGCACGACTTCGCCGTGAGCCGCATCTATCGAAATGCCATCCGCCACGGGCAGTCGTATGCCGAGTGCTACCGGGACACGCTCACTTCCGGGATCGGCGCCTACCGCCGCATCATGGACCTCGGCAACGAGGAACAGCGACCTTTCCTGGAAAATTACATGCAAGGATTCATCTACTGGCATCTCCACGTGAAGCGATACCGCTGGTGGGAAGTCTATCCAGACAGTTACCCGATTACAGACGCGGTCGAGAAGGCCATTCACCAGTAGACGGCCCTGGCGTGCGCAGTCCCTGGCAGCAAGGTCGACCATCGGTGACAGCCCAGGGGAGCCATGCCCCACAAGACTCTGACAAGACTCCGAACCCCCTCGCTTGACCGCGCCGCCGGCCCAAGCCGACTGGATCCGCGTCGTCCGGGTGGACAGGTAGCGGCCGGCTGACGTGAACGCTCGCGAGAGGGATTCCCGTGACCCCATCAAAGCCGACCTCCATACCCCTCGCCCCTGGCAGACTGCCGCTGGTGGGCCACTTCTGGCAGCTGAAGCGCGACCCGTTCGCCTTTCTGCGCAGCCTGGAGAACACCGGCGACGTGGTGAGGGTCGACGTCGGCCGAATGCCCATTTACGTGGCCACCAGCGCCGAAATGATCCACGAAGTTCTGGTCGGCCATGGGCGCCGGTTCGAGAAGGGCCGCGTGTTCGACAAAGTGCGGCCGCTGATGGGCAACGGACTGCCCAACGCCTCAGGGGAAATTCACCGCCGCCACCGGCGCCTGGTCCAGCCGATGTTCCACCGCGAGCGCATCGCCGACTACGTGCAGGCCATGAGCGACCAGGCCCAGACCCTGACCGACTCCTTCACCGAGGGCCAGCACCTCGACGTCGGCCGGGAATTGCTCGGATACACCATCGAGGCGCTCTCCGCGACGCTGTTCGCCTCGAACATCAGCCGCTCCGCGGTGGAATCCGTACGTGCGGACCTGCCGATCATCCTGCGGCAGATGCTCTACCGGACCGCGACCCCCAAACTGCTGGAGAAGCTGCCCATCTGGCGCGGGCTCGACCAGGCCGCCGCCCGCATGCGCCACATCATCGACGATGTCGTCACCACCGCGCGCACCTCCGACGGGAAGTCCACCAGCGACCTGCTCTCCATGCTGCTCTCCGCCCATGACGCCGACACCGGTGAGAGCCTGACCGATGAGGAAGTCCGCGACGAGCTCGTCACGCTCCTGTTCACCGGCTCGGAGACCACCGCCAGCACCCTCGCGTGGGCCTTCCACCACATCGCGGAGAACCCCGCCGTCGAACAGGAACTCCTGGAGCAATACGACAAGGTCCTCGCGGGCCGACCCGTCACAGCCGCGGACATGGGCGCGCTGACCGCCACCCAGCGCGTCCTCGACGAAGTGGTCCGGCTGCACGGCGTGACACTGCTCATGCGCCGCACCATCGAACCCGTCCAGCTCGGCGACCACGACATCCCGGTCGGCGCCGAAGTCGCCTTCAGCCTGTACGCAATGCACCGCAGCGCCACGCTCTACGACCGGCCCGACACCTTCGACCCCAACCGCTGGCTGCCCGAACGCAGCGCCGAGCGCCCCCGGATCGCGAAGATGCCCTTCGGCGCGGGCGCCCGCAAATGCATCGGCGACACCTTCAGCTGGGCGGAAGCGACGGTCGCCCTGGCCGCGGTACTCCAGCGCTGGAAACTGCGCCCGGTGCCGGGCAGCCCGCCACCCCGCGAGTCCCTGGCCTCCATGGCGTTCCCCGACCGCATGCCCATGGTCGTCTCCGCCCGGAACTGAGCAAGGGGCCGCCGCCCGGCCCGACGCAGAAAACCGCCCCACGCGCCGCCAAGGCCGCACACAAACCGACGCACACCGCGCGCTCCCGGCTCCACCGCCTCGTCGCAGCACGCCGGCCGCCCTTGATCTGCGGAAACGTGGTCAGCGGGCGTTCTGCGTGTGAAAGCCCTCCCTGCCGCCGAAGGTGCGTGGACGCACGCGTATGGAATTGAGCTTCGTGGCCATGTTCCGGCTCAGAGGTGCGGACTTGACTGTGTCTCATGACGCAGAAAGTGCAGAACACACCGGCAGTTGAGGGAAAGACACTCGTCATCGGCGGTACCGGCAAGACCGGACAGCGGGTCGCGGAGCGGCTTGCCGCCCGGGGGTGCGAGGTGCGGATCGGGAGCCGGAGGGCGGATCGGCCTTTCGTGTGGGAGGACCCGTCCTCCTGGACCCCCGCGCTGGAAGGGGTGCGGAGCGTGTACGTGACCTACTTCCCGGACCTCGGCGTTCCGGGGGCGGCCGAGGCCGTCGGGGAGTTCTCGCGGGTCGCGGTGGAGCGGGGGGCGCAGCGGTTGGTGCTGCTGTCCGGGCGGGGTGAGGAGGGCGCCCGGGTCAGTGAGGAGAGGCTCAAGGAGTCCGGTGCGGACTGGACGGTCGTACGGGCCGGCTGGTTCAACCAGAACTTCGACGAAGGCTTCTTTTTGGAGGCCGTGCTCGGCGGCGAGATCGTGCTTCCGGCCGGAGAGGCCGTCGAACCGTTCGTGGACGCCGACGACATCGCCGACGTGGCGGTGGCCGCGCTCACCGATACCCGGCACATCGGCAAGACGTACGAACTGTCCGGGCCCCGGCTGCTGAGTTTCCGGGAGGTGGCCGCCGAATTGTCGAAGGCCACCGGCCGCCGGATCGACTACGTCCCGGTCCCTCTCGACGAGTACCGCGTCGCGCTGGCGGAGAGCGGGGCGCCGGCCGAGTTCGCCGACCTGTTCGCGTTGATCACCGACGGCCGTAACGCCCACCTCGTGGACGGTGTCGCGGAGGTCCTGGGCCGCGCGCCCCGCGACTTCTCCGACTACGCGCGCGACGCGGCGGCTACCGGGGTCTGGTCCTCCCCCTGACACCCACCGCCCCGTACCGATGCCTAGGGTGCTGACGTGGACACCATGGCCTGCCTGCTCGACGGTCCCAAAGCCCGCGACGCGTTCATGATGAAGACGGTCCTCAATCCGCCGTGGTCCGTACGGATCGAGGACCGCGCCCCGATCTCCGTGGTGACCATGGTGCGCGGCGACGCGTGGGTGTACCCGGACCACGCGCGCCCCCATCTGCTGCGCCCCGGTGACGTCGCGCTGCTCCGGGGCCCCGACGCCTACACCATCGCCGACCGGCCGGGGACGCCCGTACAGATCCTCGTCGGTCCCGATCAACGGTGCAGCACTGTCGCCGACGGCAAGGACGTCACGGAGAGTACGGCTCTGGGCGTCCGTACGTGGGGTGAGGAGGAGCGGGCCGGGGCGTCGGTCATGCTCAGCGGTACGTACCAGGCTCCGAGCGAAGTCGGGCGGCGGTTGCTGGCCGCGCTGCCGGTGCTGCTCGTACGGCCTGTCGGGACGGGCGACAACCCGTTGGTGCGGATTCTCGCCGACGAGATCGGCAAGGACGAGATCGGTCAGGGGCTGGTGCTCGACCGGCTGCTGGACCTCTTGCTCGTCAATGTCCTGCGCGCCTGGCTGGCCGCGCCGGGGTCGGGGGCGCCCGGTTGGTACAGCGCGCAGGCCGACCCTGTGGTCGGGCCGGCGCTGCAGCTGCTGCACGAACAGCCCTCTGCTGCCTGGACCGTGGCCTCGCTCGCGGATTCCGTCGGTGTCTCCCGCGCCGGGCTCGCGCGCCGATTCACGCAGCTGGTCGGCGAGCCGCCCATGTCCTACCTCGCCGACTGGCGTGTCTCCCTCGCCGCCGATCTGCTCCGCGAGCCGGACACGACGGTGGCGATGGCGGCGCGGCGGGTCGGCTACAGCGGGGCCTTCGCGCTGAGTGCGGCCTTCAAGCGGATTCGGGGGGTGAGCCCGCAGCAGTTCCGGGCTGGGGGCTGCGGGATTCCCGAGGAGGCCCCGTTCAGTTCTTCGGCGGAGACCGTGGTGCTTGGTGGGTGACCGCGTACGCACCTCCTCAGGCCCCTCCCCCGCTCAGGCGGGGCCCGGGTCGCTGATGTCGATGACGGTGGGCGCGAGTGGGCGGGATACGCAGGTCAGGACGTAGCCCTGGGCTCGTTGTCGGTCGGTCAGGCAGTTGGGACGGGCCATTTCGACATCGCCGCTGAGGAGCTTCACCCGGCACTCGCCGCAGTTGCCGGCGGTGCAGGAGAACGGCATCGGCAAGTCGGCGTCCAGCCCCGCTTCGAGGAGCGACTGGCCGGGTGCGACCTCGACCGCGCCGAGGTTTTCGGGGCCGTTTCGGACGGTCATGGTGGCGGCCTGGGCGGCAGCGTCGATCTCGGGGGCCCCGGCCGCGGTTGGCGCGGGGGCTGGGCGAAGCGTTCTTCGTGCGTACGGTCCGGTGTCACGCCGAGGGCGGCAAGGGTCTCGCGTACGCCCGCCAGCATCGGCTCGGGGCCGCAGGTGAAGAAGTGGGCCTGCGGGGACGGAGCCAGATCGGTCAGTTCCCGGCGGAGGGTCTCCCGGTCGAGGAACCCGGTGCCGCCTGCCCACCCCTCGGGCGGGTCCGCGAGTACGTGGCGGACCGTGAGCCGGTCGGAGTGCTCGGCGCCCAGGGCCGCCAACGCGTCGGCGAAGATGATGTCGGGTTCGGCGCGGTTGCCGTAGAGCAGGGTCAGGCGGGTGGCCGCGGTGGTGGACAGTACGGTGCGGATGATGCTCATCACCGGGGTGATGCCGCTGCCGCCGGCGAGGAGTACGAGTTCGGGGCCGGCCGACGCCGGGTCCGCCACGCAGAAGTCGCCGGACGGGCCGTGCAGTTGGAACCGGTCACCGGCCTTGGCTGCCTCGTTGAGGTGGACCGAGCACAGGCCGTTCGGTACGCGCTTGACCGTGAGGGTGAGGCGGGTCGACCCGGGGGCCGAGGATGCCGAGTACGAGCGCCGTACGTACCGGCTGCCGGGGCCCGCGCCCGTGACGTCCGGGACTCCGACGGTGAAGAACTGGCCCGGCTTGAAGTCGAAGGGCTCCCCGGTCACGTCCTCCAGGACCAGCGTGACGGCGTCGGCGGTCTCGCGTATGACGTCGGTGACGCGTACGTCCCTGGGGGGCCGTGGGGTGGTCTTCAGGCTCGTCGTCGGTGCGCCCGGTGCTCCCGGTGCTCCCGGTGCTCCCGGTGTGCCCGGTGTGCCCGGTGTGCCCGGTGCTCTCAGCGCTCCCGGTACGCCCTTGGTCTGAGCTGCCTCCTCCAGCCTGTCGGCCAGGCGCGCCAGGGAGACGGACAGGTTGCGGCTCAGCCGCTGGACCCCCTGGCCCACGACGGGCGGGAGGTGGCCGAGAAGCGCGGCCGGACGAAGATCGCGCCGGGCGGGGCGGCTTGGCTGCTCCTGGTCGGGGGCGTCGAGCCCCTCGCTGCGGAGCTGCCGTCGGTAGCCGATATCGACCATGCGGCGGGTCAGATTCGGGAACGCGAGAAGCGGCTTCCCCAGCAGCCGTGCGACCGTCCCCTTCGCGCCGCCGGTCTGGTTGACGGCCAAGTGCTGCGCGCCGATGGCCATGAGGTCGGGGACCGTGGACCTGTCCACGTGCGCGGAACGCTCCCAGACGTGCGCCGCTTCGAGGGCGTCGTTCGCCTGTACGTGCGCGTGCTGGACGTTCACGAGCAGGGAGGCGTGCGGGGCTTGACCACCGGACGCCAGCTCCGCGAGCAGCGACGGCTCGTCGGTCAGGTACGCGGTGCCGCTCAGATGCAGCACGTCGGACCGGCCGGGAACGAGCACCGCGACCGAGACGGTCTCGTCCGTCAGCAGGTTGTGGAAGGTGCCGGTGCGCTGGCTGCCCTTGCGGTCGGGGATGGCCAGGGTCGAGCCGTCCAGGATCCGTGCGAATCCGGGCTGGTCTCCCCGGGGGGCTGGTGTCGCTCGCCCCGCCGACGCCCCAGGAGGACACGACGAGGAAGGGCGCCGAGGCCAGAAACCCCTCGATGGCGGGGTCGGCCCGGGGGCCGTTCCCCTCGGTCGGCTCGGCGGCGAGCGCCGGACGCGCGGCCCGCCACAGACCGGAGCGGAGGACGGACTTGGCGCAGTGGACGTACGCCGCTTCGACGGTGATGACGAGCCGGTCGGTGGTGCACGTCGATACGGAACCGTTGAGGCGCAGCGTCTCGCCGACGCCGGGGAGGAAGAAGACGAAGGACGCGCCGCTGCCGGGGGCCGGGGTGGGGGTGTCGGCTCCGGGGGCTGAGCTGTCGGCCGGAAGGCCCCTGAGGTTGAGGGATATCCGCTGCGGCGACTCGACACTGACGAACCCCGGGCCGCCGCCGACGATCGTCGTGTGCGGTCGCCCTTGCCGGTCGCGATAGCCGAAGCCCGCGATCGGGGAGGCGGCGATGACGCGCCGACAGTCGTCGTCGAGGGCGTCGATCTCCTTCATCCGCGCCACGTCCGGTATCCGCCCGACGATGGCTTCCAGCTCGTCGGCGGTGGTGATGCGGTGCGGGGTCGGGAGTGGGGGGTGTGGGCGTGAGTGTGGGTGCGGGCGTGACGCGGCGAGGCGTACGTCCGCTGGGCTGGCTGGCTGGTGCCGCGCACTACTGGCCTGGCGCTTTCACCGCAGCTCAGAGTGCAATTATGAGCAATTACTCGCATCATGCGGTACTCGCTTTTGGCGCGCCTGAGGGGAAGTCGCCATGGCGCGCGGGTAGCGGCGGCCGCAATGGCGCAAACAGCCATGACGGCTGCGGATAGGGGAGCTTGGAGCCAGTGCGGCGGGGCGCCCACGTCACCGCTGCTCACGTTTTCGCGGTCCACGGCCGACGAGCCCAGGCGCACGGCCGGGGTGCGGAGAGTTCGGGTGTTGGTGCTGCCGCGTGGGGCGGTATTGGGGGTGGTTGGGTGCGGGTTTCGTCTCGGACCCTTCGGGTCCAAGGCGCTGGCAGCGGGAGGGGAGGGGCCGGGCTCGGGTCGGTTCGCTGACCGTCGCCCAGTTCCGGGCCGGGGCCAAAGAAGGCTCCGCTGCGCTCCGCCGCTGGCTGCTGCCGCGAAGTGGCTGTTGTGAGGACTTCGGGTGCTGGCGCGTCTCGGGCCTGCGGCCCAAAGTGTCGACAGCGAGCAATGCGGCGCGCTGCGCTGCGCCTTGGCCGCGCTTTCCGTCCGAGGGCGGTTTCCACCCACAAAACGGGGGCCCGAGGCCGGGGAAACCCCACTCCGACAGCCAGCGCGCCCGATATGCCCGATAGGTCAGACCGATCGGGCAACAGAGTGCACTTAGTGCTGATTTCGTGCCCGAAAAGGCGCTTTTGTCGGGCACCTACCTCACTCTACTTGCCAGTAGCAAGCGACGGCCTTCGGCTACTCCCCAGGACCAGCCACTTCGCGGCAGCAGCCAGCGGCGGAGCGCAGCGGAGCCGTTCTGACCTGCGCCACCGACCGGCCCGCAAGCAGCCAACCGACCTCAGGCCGCCCCCTCCCCTCCCGCTGCCAGCGCCCTGGACCCGAAGGGTCCGAGACGAAACCCGCAGCCGACCGAGCACAATGCCGCCCATCGCGGCAGCAGCCAGCGGCGGAGCGCAGCGGAGCCTGTCTTGACCCCAGCCACCACCCCACCCCCAGGCAGCCAACCGGCCCCAGCCCCGCCCCCTCCCCTCCCGCTGCCGGCGCCCTGGACCCGCAGGGTCCGAGACGAACCCGCACCCGACCACCCCCAATACCGCCCCACGCGGCAGCCCCACCAGCGCAACCAAACCCACCAAAACCGCACCCACCCCCACCCCGGGTGGAGAGATTTCTCCACCCGTAGTTACAGCAGCCGCCCCACGAAAAAAGCGGGGCTGAAATCTAGCTTTGAAGGGTCGCTAACGGAGATCGACCGCATTGGGAGGCACCGCCATGAGTGGGCCCGTTGAGATAGTTCTGATCATTGCCGCCGTGTGTTACGTCATGGTTCGCCGGATGATGGGGGAGCCGGCCGAAGCCAAGCGGATGCTGATCCTTCCCGCCGTGCTCTCGCTGGTCGGGCTGTCCAACCTGTCGGGGCACCACCTCGACATGGCCGCCGGCGTGTTCCTGGTGGCTACTACCGGGGTCAGCGTTCTTCTCGGGGTGCTGCGCGGCATGAGTATTCGGCTGTCCAATCAGGACGGTCTGGTGTTCATGCGCTACACCTGGGTGACCGTGGCGCTGTGGGTGCTGAATATCGTGGTGAAGATCGGGGCGAACCTCGTGTTCGGAGCCGTCGACTCGCACATGTCCGGCGCCGCGAGCGACAGTCTGCTGCTGACGGTGGGCGTGGGCATGCTCGCCGAGGGCCTGGTCGTGCTGGGGCGGGCCGTACGTACCGACAGCCGTGTCGTGTGGACCGCCGGCAAGGACGGACAGCCGCACACCTCCTCGCCCCTCCTGGACAGCCTTCAGGAGCGCTTCGCAGGCAGCGGGGTCTCCGGCGGCGCCTCCAGCGGCCACCGCGCCGGGCGCGCCTCTATGCTTGACGCGCTGCGGGATGCCGACTCCCGCCAAGACCACCGCCGCAGCTGAGGTCGGGAGCCCACCTCGTGTCATCCACCCGGTCAGAGACGAAGAGCCCCCGGGACGGCTCCCGTTACGGATCCCGGTACGGCGACGACCTCGCCCAGCCCTTCATCTCCGTCACCGCGACCGTCCTCACCGCCGTCCAGCTGCCCGGCGCCCACCTCGTCGCCCCGCCCCTCGCCATCACGCTCTTCGTCCTGGTCGCGCTCTGCTCCTTCGCAGCGGTCTTCTCCTGGTCCCGGTTGTCCCAGCGCGCGCAGATCGCCCTCTCCGGCACCTACGCCGTCCTGGCGGCCGTGCTCCTCCCCCTCGCGCCCGGCACCGTGGCCCCCTTCTTCGCCTACTCCGCGGTCGCCACCGCGGGCGTGAAGCTGGCCTCCCGGCGTGCCGCCGTCGGGGTGGCGGTGGCGGCGGCGCTCAGCAGTGCCGGGACGATCTGGATCGCCGAGCGGCTCTCCCCGTCGCCCGACTACTGGACCTGGTGGCTGGCCCTGACCGTAGGGCTGCCCGTCTATATGGGCATATCGAAACGAGACCGGCGGGAAGCGCTGGAGAGCGCCCAGCTCGCGGCCGCCGAGGCGGAGCGGGCCACCGATTCCGAAGCCCGCAACGCCGCGCTCATGGAGCGCGGGCGCATCGCTCGCGAGATCCACGACGTGCTCGGCCACTCCCTCTCCGGCATCGCGCTCCAGCTCGACATGGCCGACGCCCTCAGCCAGAAGGACCGCGCGGAGGAGGCGCGCGTGGCCGTCCGCAAGGCCAGGGCGCTGGCCGTCGACAGCATCGCCGAGACCCGGCACGCCGTGCACGCGCTGCGCGAGGACACCCTCCCGTTGCAGGAGACGCTGCGGCTCATGGCGGAGGGCGAGGAGGTCGCCTTCGACGTTCTCGGCGAACCCGAGCCCGTCTCCGTCGAAACCGCGCAGACCGCCCTGCGCGTGGCGCAGGAAGCCCTGACCAATGCCCTGAAGTACGCGCCCGGAGCGGCCCGCGCGATGACGCTCGAATTCACCGCCGACGCGGTCTCCCTGACCGTCGTCAACGGACCGGCCGACTCCCCCGTACCGCGCGCCGGCGCCGAGGGCACCGGGATGGGGCTGGTCGGCATGCGCGAGCGCGCCGCCCTGGTGGGCGGTAGTCTCCGCGCCGGACCCGACATCGAGGACACCGCACCGAGCGGCTGGACCGTAAAGCTGGAGGTGCCCAGGTGAGCAGCATCAAGTTGGTGGTCGTCGACGACCAGACGGCCGTCCGCGAGGCCCTGGCGGTCATGCTCGACCTCGACGACGACGTAGACGTGGTGGCGACGGCGACCAACGGCGAGGAGGCGGTGGCGGCCGTCGCCGAGCACCGGCCCGACGTCGTCCTGATGGACCTCAACATGCCGGTCATGGACGGCGTCGAGGCCACCGGGCGTATCCGCGCCGCCAACCCGCAGTCGACGGTGGTCGTCCTGACCACCTTCGAGGACGACGAATCGATCCTGGCCGCCCTACAGGCCGGCGCCGGCGGCTATCTGACCAAGGACGCGGGCCGCGACACCATCCTGCAGTCCGTACGGAGCGCCAGCCACGGCCAGGCCGTGCTCGCGCCCGAGGTGCAGCGCCGGCTGCTCACCCTCGCCACCCGGCGGCCCAAGCCCGCCGCCGAGCAGACCGCCATGCTCACCGCGCGCGAGCGGGAGGTGCTGCGCCTGATCGGCGACGGGCTGCGCAACCCCGAGATCGCCGCGCGCCTCGTCATCAGCGAGGCCACCGTCAAAACGCACATCAACAACCTCTTCGCCAAGGCCGATCTGCACTCCCGCGCCGAGGCCGTGCGCTACGCGCTGAGCGTTCTGCCGCCCGAGGGATCCGCCTGACCGAGGGATCCGCCTGCTCGAAAGATCCGCCTGGCCGAGCTGACGGCTCGTCAACTGCACCTGTAGCGACGTCTCTTAGCCGCCCGTCCGCCTGACGGTGCGGCTCTTTTCGCATGCCTCCCGCAGACCTCCCGCGCGCTACCGCGCGCGCTCCCGCATGCCTCGGTGTACGTCGGGTGGAGAGCCTTCTCCACCCGCAAGATACGGCGCTGACCCCACGACAGTTCTTCCCCGCGACCGTAATTTTGAGATTGCCGCAGAGGACAAGCCGGGGCAGCCGAAACCACTCCGTATCCGGCCCCCGCCCAGCGAGAGGAAATCCCGTTCCCATGAACTATCTCCGCAATTTCGCCCCGTGGCTCGTGTACGCCGGCGTCTCCTTTTTCAACTGGCAGTTGGGCGCCCTTTCCGCCCTGGTCTGCTCCCTCTATCTGCTGGTGCGGGCCCGCCGGGCCGGCGTGGAGATCAGCGCCCAGATCCTCGACATCGGAACCCTCGTCTACGCCCTGGGCCTGACCGTCCTCGCCTTCACGAACCCGCACTCCTCGCTCCAGGACAACGACGGAGCGATCTCCGCGGCCTGGCTCGCGCTCATCGGCTGGGCCAGCCTGGCCCTGCGGAACCCCTTCACGCTCGGGATCGCCCGCCGCAGCGCCCCCAAGGAGGTCTGGCACGCCCCGCACTTCATCCGCCTCAACACCGTGATCACCATGGTGTGGACAGTCAGCTTCACCCTCTCCGCCGCCGCCCAGTTCGCCTGCACCGAGCTGGGCGCCGCGACCCCCGTCGAGACCCTCTGCAAGGCCGCCGGGTTCGTCGTCCCCGCCGTCTTCACCGGCCGCTACGTCCAGCGCGTACGGGCTCGCGCCGTCGCCGCCCAGGCCGCCGCCGAGAGCGCCGCCCGACCGGAGCCGGTCCAGCCCCTCAACTACGCAGAGCAGTTCTAGGAACCCTCGGCAGTACCGCGGAGGAAAGACATGCTCGCCATCGTCGATCTGAACCGCCGCCAGAGTTACGGGCAGTACGTGTTCGCAGCGCCCACCGCGTTCCGTTTCCACGGGGAAGAGCCGTTGGAATACGACCACGTGCCGGACACCGAATGCGACCGGGATACGGGAAAGGGCCGCACCGGCCCTTTCCCGTACAAGCGATAACCGCCGAGAGGACGTCATGAACGGGACACCGCGCCGGATCGTCGTCGGCGTCTCGCCGGCCGGGCCGCGCGCCGCCGAGGCGCCGCGCGGCCGGAGGTTCGACGGGGAGCTGACGCCGATCGGGGACGAGCGGCCCTGTGCCGGCCCGACACCGCTCCGCGCGGCCCGGTCGAGCTGCACGTCGCGTTCGAAAGCCTCAGCGCCTGGCGGCTACTCCCCCTGCGCCCCCGCCCCGTCCCCCCGGTGCCGCGCCGCGGGCGGCTCGGCGGCGCGGACGATGGCGGATTCGACGGCCGCGATGCGGTCGGCGAGGAGGCCCAGCGCCGCGAGGGTGCGCACGCGGGGGTCGTCGTCGGCGCCGCCGAGGGCCTGGGTGCGGACGTACGAGGTCTTGATCTCCGCCCAGCGCGCCGCCTGCTCGGGCGTGAGGGCGCCGCGCAGCTCGGCGAGTTTCAACAGATTCGCTTCGGCGCCCGTGGTCAGGGTCTGGGCCTCGCCGGAGTAGTGGTCGTCGATGACGGCGGTCAGCTCGTCGTCGTTCATGACGGCCGCGATCCGCTCCGTGATCTTGTTCATGTTCCGGTACGAACCCTGGAGCTGGAACGGCGGCTCGGTGCGGCTGACGTCCGTACGGGCCGCCGACGCGATGTAAGCGGTGTTGACGGCGAGGACCGTGCGCCGGGCGGTGAGCAGATGACGCAGCACGGCGACGACGCGGTCCAGCTCGGCCGGGGCGTACGGGTGGGACAGCCGGTCGGGCCGTACCGCCGTGTCGCCCTGGGCCAGCCGGATCAGCAGATCGAGGTCGGACCGCTCGCGGGCCGCGAGGGGGGCCAGGACCGGGTTGGAGGTCAGGGCGTTCTCGACGAAGCTGAGGGCGAAGACGTCGTCCTTGCCGGACAGCACATCGCCCAGGTTCCACACGTCGGCGCGGTTGGCGAGCATGTCGGGGATGCGGAAGAGCCCGCCGGACTCGGTGTAGGGGTTGCCCGCCATGCACACCGCGAACCGCTTGCCGCGCAGGTCGTAGGTGCGCGTACGGCCGTTCCAGACGCCCTCGATGCGGCGCTGGGCGTCGCACAGCGAGATGAACTTCTGGAGCAGTTCGGGCGAGGTGTGCTGGATGTCGTCCAGGTAGAGCAGCGTGTTGCTGCCCGCCTCCAGCGCGAAGTTGATCTTTTCGACCTCCTGGCGGGAGGTCGCGTCGGGCGCCTGCGCCGGGTCCAGCGAGGTGACGGAGTGTCCCAGGGCGGGCCCGTTGACCTTGACGAGGGCGAGGCCGAGCCGGTCGGCGACGTACTCCATGAGGGTCGTCTTGCCGTATCCCGGCGGGGAGATGAGCAGCAGCAGCCCGCTGTTGTCGGTGCGCTTCGCGTCGCCCGCCGCGCCGAGCTGCTTGGCGAGGTTCCCGCCGATCAGCGGCAGATACACCTCGTCCAGCAGCCGGTTGCGGACGAAGGCGCTCATCACCTTGGGCCGGAACTCGTCCACCCGCAGCCGGGACCGCTCGGCCGCGACGAGCCGGTTGCGGCGCTGCTGGTACGCGCGGAAGCCGGGCACCCGCTCCGCCCGGAACGCCCGGGTGCGGGCGAGGAGTTCGTCGAGGCGGAGGGCGAGGTGGCGGCCGGTGATCCGGGGGTGGGCGCCGAGCAGGCCGTCGACCCGCGCCGTGAGCCGGGCGTCGGAGTCGTAGCGGGCGGCGTCGGGGCAGAGCTCGATGGCCACGGCCTCGGCGAGGACGCCCGTATCGACGCCCTCGCCGCTCCCCGCGAAGTACGAGCCGAGCCACGCCTCCACGAGCTGCCGGCGGGCGTCGAGGGGCCCGGCGCCGAGTGCGCGCAGCTCCTCGTCGTACGCCGGGCCTCCGCTCGCCCGGCGGAACTTCTCGATGAGCGTCCGCGCCTCGTCCCCCGCCACGAAACCCTCGGGGGAGGCCGCCAGCTCCTCGAAGAGGTACTCGGCGGCGAGCGGCGCGGCTGAAGCGGCCGTCTCCCGCGGCTCGAACGCCGCTATCTGCGCGGCGAGTTCGTCCGTCAGGTCGGCGATGGCGGGTGCCAGTCCGAATGCCGCCCGGGCCCGCGCCAGCGACCGTACGCGCAGCGCCCAGTGTTCGCGGGCCGCGCCGTCCAGGCCGTGCGTCCAGAAGATCTGGGCGGCGGCGCGGGCGGCCGCCGGGTAGCGCAGCAGCCCCGCGTCCGCGTGCAGGGCGAGCAGCGCGCCGAGGATCGCGGTGGCGTCGTGGTCGTGGACGCCGCGCTCGTACCCCTCGTCGTACGCGGCGTCGGCGGCGGTCCGCACCAGGGCGGCCAGCTCGGCGGGGCCCGCGTCGTACAGCGTGGCCGGGTCGTGGTCGGCGAGGATCTTCGCGGCGAGGTGCTCGGCGCGGTAGACGTCGGCGGACTCCGAGGGGAGGAGCTGGTCCCAGTACGGGCGGGTGTCCGCGAAGTCGGGGTCGGTGACCGGCGCGCGGTAGTCGGTGCCGGTCAGGGCGAAGGCGAGGGTGTCGCCGTGCGGGACCAGGGTCAGGTCGAGGGCCTGGGTGTTGACGGCAAAGCGGTGGCGGCCCAGGCGGATCGTCTCGCCGCCGTCCAGGTACAGGTCGGTGCGGTCGCGCAGCGCGCGCCCGGCCTCCTGGCGGGCGGCCTTCAGCCGCCCGTCGAGCTCGTCGGCCCGCACGCCGTCGCCGAGTTCGCGCAGCTCGTCGGCGGTGCGGCGGACCTTGGCGACCATGGGGTCGGAGGCGAAGTAGGTGTTGACCGCGTCGAGGTCGGCGAGGGTGGCGGCGCGCCGCTGGATGGTCTCCAGGACGCGGTTCGCGGAGTCGGCGAGGCGCTCGGCGTGCCGGGCGCGGGCGTCCTGGAGGGTCTGCTTGCGGGAGGAGAACGCCTCGTAGACGTCGGTGCGCTTGGCGGACAGCTCGGTGAGGAAGTCGTCGGACTCGGCGAAGCGCGCTTCGAGGTTCTCCAACTGGAGGAGCAGCCGCGCCAGTTGGTCCTCGCACGCCTCGGGCGTGTCTGCGGCGGCCAGCGCGCCCGTGACGGCCTGCCCCAGCAGGGCGAACTCGGCGGCGAACTCGGCGCGCCCCTCGTGGTCGAGGAGTTCGCGGCGGCGCGCGGCGAGGGTGGCGCGGGCGCGGTTGACGCCGCCGAGCACCTCCGCGATCCGCTCCAGGATCGCGGTGCGTACGGTCGCGTCGCCGATGTCGAGGCCCGCGACGACCTCGGTGAGGATCTGGAGGCCCTCGGTCCGCTCGTCGAGCCGCTCGCCGACCGGGACGGCCCCGGCGACGGTGGTGATGGCCTCGGCGTCGGCGGTCAGCCGCTCGACATCCTCCTGGTACCCGGCGAACGCGTCCTCCTGCTGGAGGAAGGCGACGGCGCGCTGCGCGGTGTCGCCGATGTCGTCCGCGACCTCGGCGGCCAGCGCGTCGATCCGCTCGACGTCCACGTACCGCAGCTCGCGCAGGGACTCCAACCGGCCCTGGGCGTGCCGCAGTTCGGTGAGCTGGCCGACCCAGGCGTCGGCACTGCGCGGTGCTTCGCCGCGGATGCGCCTGACGAGCGAGGCGATGTGCGCCGCCGCCTCGCCGAGCGCGTCGGTGGCCTGCCGGGTGAGGTTCTGTACGGTCTCGAACTCCGCCAGCACCTGTTCCGCGGTGGCCCGCACCCGCGCCAGGGGCTCCTGGAGGCCGCCGAGCGCGTCGTCCGCGAGCCAGTGGAAGCGGTCGGTGAGCCGGGAGCAGGCGGCGGTGATCGACTCGAAGACGGCGCGCGTGCCGGTGGTCTCGGCGGCCGTCCGCGCCACGGTCAGCAGCTCGGAGACGCCGCGCACCAGGTCGGCGTTGCCCACCCGCTCCAGCGGCCCGGAGCCCGCGGCCCCGGCGGCGTACGTCTCGGAGACGTACGGGCTCTGCCAGGTCTGCACGGCGTGCACGAGCGACGGCTCGTCGGAGTCGGCGCGCAGGGCGATGAGAGCGCCGTCGTCGAAGAGCGCGTAGCCGTGGCACAGCAGCGGGGTGGCGACCTCTTTGCGGATGAGGTTGTAGGACAGCAGCAGGGTGCGGCCGTCGGCGGGGTCGCGGAAGGCGTAGAGGACATCCTCGCCGTTGGGCGAGGGGGTGGCCCCCTCGTAGCCGAGGCCGTCGGTGTCGAGGGCGTCGAAGGTCCGGGCGGCGCCGGTGGCCAGGCAGTAGCCGCCGGGGAAGATGACGCCCTGGTCGTCGGGGAGGCGCAGGCACGCCTGGCCGATGCCGTCGAGGCGCACGACGGTGCGGGTGGTGGCGTTGTAGACGAGGTGGCGGTCGGCGCTCTCGTTGTACGGGCGTACGCGCAGCAGGACGAGCGGCCCGACGCGGGCGTGCTCGATGTCCGCGTCGGCCAGCGACTGGAGGGGTTCCTCGACGGGTTCGCTGTACAGGCCCGTACCGGACTCGGTGGTGTTCTCGGTCTTGACGGTGAGGGCGCCGCCGACGGTGGAGACGTAGATCTCCCCGCCGATCGCGACGTGCGGGTGGCGGCCGAGCACGTGGTCGTCGCGGGTGGCGGCGGTCCACCGGATGTCCTGGGACCGCGGGAGGACGTGGTCGCGCTCGCCGCGCGCGTCGAGGTAGCGCGGGGTGCCGTCGGCGGCGAGCTGCCAGCGCAGGACGCGCAGGTCGCCGGGGTTCGGGCCGGTCCGGAAGACGGCGAGGAGCTTGCCGTCGACGCGCCGCAGCCGGCGGAGGGAGGCGGCGCGGTAGTAGCGGTGCAGCTCGCCGAACTCCCGCTGGAAGGCGGAGTCGTGGAGCAGTTCGGGGAGCTGCGACGCGTCGGCCTCTTCGAGGGTGACGCCGTCGCTCGCGCGGTGCAGGGTGTGCAGCGCGAAGACGTCCTCGACGGCGGTCTCGGTGTTGGCGCTGTCCGGGGTGGTGTAGCCGAGGAGGAGGCGCCCGCCGACCGCGACGATGTCGCGCGGCACGCGCCGCCGCTCGGTGCGTATCTGCTCGGTGCCCAGGAGCCGCAGTTCGGTGGAGCCGAAGGTCTCCACGCGCCGCGCGTTCAGCGCCTCGGCGCCGCGGGCCAGCTCGGCGGCCTGGGCGGCCAGCCGGTCGCGCAGCACCTCGTACGTACCGGCGTCGAGCCCACCGGCCTCCGGCCCCGCCCCCGCGGCGGCCTCCCGCTCCGCGCGCCCGCCTTGGCCCTCGGTGTTCACGTCCACCCCAACTCCCTGGTACTTCCGCTGTGCGCGGCCACCGCCGCGCCGGGCCCGGGCCCGTTGTTCCGACAAGCCTCGGCCGCGCGGGCCCCGCCGCGCCTCATGGGGCGCGGTGGGGCCCGGTCTTCGGCCGGGCTACTTCGCCGCGGCCGCCACGCCGTTGAGCTGCGCCGGACCCGCCAGGTCCGTCAGCTTCACATCGGCGAGGCCGCCCGCTCGCGCGGACTCCAGCAGGCCCTTGAGCGCGCCCGCCTGCGGGCCGCCGCCCGCGATGAGCTTGGTCAGCGCCCCGGCGATCGTCAGATCGCGCAGGCCCCCGCTGCCCAGGCCCGTCAGCATCGCGCCGAGGTCCTGCGTGAAGGTGGAGCCGTCCTTCTCCAGCCACGGACCGGCCATGGTCCGCACGGCGTCGGAGTTCTCGACGAAGGCGTCCACGCCCTTGCCCAGCGCGATGGAGTTCACCAGGCGGTCGAAGAAGACGCTCTCCCCGCCGACGATGTCGATCTTCGCGTTCTCCAGGCCGGTGGCGAGCACCGTCGCCTGCGCCTCGGCGACCTGCCGGTGCACGTCGATGCCGGCCAGCCGGATGTCCTTCTCGGCCTCCAGGCGGAGCCGGAACTCCTCGTGCCCGCGGCTCGCCGCGTCCAGCGCGGCCATCGCCGCCGCCTTCTCCGTGAGCCCCTCGGCCTCGGCCTTCAGCTTCTGCTTCAGCCCCTCGGCGCTCGCGAACGCCTTCTCCTTGGACACCTCGGCCTCGGCGTGCCCGACCTTCGCGATGGCCTCGGCGTTGCGCTCGCGCACCTCCGCCTCCGCGAGGCCGACGGCCGCGGCGTCCGCCCGCTTGCCCTCCGCCAGCTGCACGGCGGCCTGCGCGTCGAGCTCGGCGGCCTTGCGCCGGGCCTCGGCCATGGCCAGCGTCTCGGCGGCCCGGTGGCCGGCCGCCTGCTCGGCGGCCTCGGCCGCCTTGATGTCCTTGACCAGGCGCTCCTGCGCCTCGGCCTCGGCCCGGATGATCAGCGCCTGACGCTCCCGCTCGGCCTCCTCGACCGTACGGAGCTTCTTGATCTCCTCCTCCTGGGCGGCGACGGTCTTCTCGACCGCGATCCGCTCCCGGACGACGTCCGCGATCTCCCGCTTCTCGGCCTCGACCTCCTTGTCGGCGGCGATGCGCCGCAGCTGCGTCTCCCGCTCCCGGGCGATGACCTCCAGCAGCCGGTCCTTCTCGATGCGCTCGTTCTCGACGGCGATGACGCGCTCGCGGTTCTTCTGCGCCACGGCGACCTCGCGGTCGCGGTTCTCGCCCTGGATGCCGAGCGCTTCCTCCGTCTTGATGTGCGCGCTGTGCGACCGCAGCCGCTCCTCGGCCTGCACCCGCGCCGTCTCTGCCTCTTCCTTGGCCCGTACGGTCTCGATCTCGCGGGTCTGCTTGATCTCGGCGTCCGCCTGGCGGCGCTCCAGCTCCAGCACCGCCTCGCGCGCCTCGACGTTCTGCCGGGTGATCTCCTTCTCCTCCGTGCGCTGGTACTCGTTGGTGCGCACGTGCTCGATCGCCGTCAGCTCGGTGATCTTCCGGATGCCCTGGGCGTCCAGGATGTTCGCGGAGTCGAGCTGCGCCATCGGCGTCTGCTCAAGGAAGTCGATCGCCGCGTCTTCGAGGTGGTAGCCGTTGAGGTCGGTGCCGATGACCGCGATGATCCGGTCCCGGAACTCCTCGCGCTTGGTGTAGAGGTCGACGAAGTCCAGCTGCTTGCCGACCGTCTTGAGCGCCTCGGAGAACTTCGCCGCGAAGAACTCCTGCAGCGTGCGCGGGTCGCTGGCCCGCTGGGTGCCGATGGCCTGGGCCACCTTGATGACGTCCTCGACGGTCTTGTTGACGCGCACGAAGAAGTTGATGTGGATGTCGGCGCGGATGTTGTCCTGGCAGATCAGGCCCTCGCGGCCGGTGCGCCGGATCTCGATGGTCTTCACCGAGATGTCCATGTACTCGGCCTTGTGCAGCACCGGCAGCACCACGGAGCCGGTGAAGGTGACGTCGACCCGTTTCGTCTTGGAGATGATCAGCGCCCGGCCCTGCTCGACCTTGCGGAACAGGCGGCTGACGGTGAACAGCACCCCGAGGGCGACGAGCAGCAGGACGGCGACGAGCACGCCGATCCCGATGGCGGTGGTATCCATGGCGGAACCTCTGTCGAATCAGTTGCGGTAAAGGAAAGTTCGTGGAAAGGGCCGGCCGGGCCGGTCAGTACGCCGGACTGCCGGGGTCGAGCGCCGTGCTGAACGGCGCTTCGAAGGCCCCGACGCGGAAGAACTCGCCGACGGCGTCGTAGTCGAAGATCAGGGCCGTCGCGCCCGCGGCGAGCCCGGTCTCGTCCGTACGCACCTGGATGATCGCGGTCGAGCCGTCCTCGGCGGCCACCTCGGCCTGCCCGAACGCGCTGTCCACCCGGCCGGTGCGCACCACGCAGACGCGGCCGACGAAGTCCAGGCGCGAGGGTGGCCGTTCGTCGGGGAAGAGGCGGCGCAGCGGCCGTACGAGCACCCAGGTGGCGGCCCAGGAGCCCACGGCGGCGCCGGCCAGCAGGCCCGCGCCGAGCAGCGTACGCGTCAGCCCCTGGGCGCCGGTCTTCTCCAGGAGGACCGTGCCGGCCAGGGCGAGGAACCAGGCGATGGCGGTCAGCAGCGACAGGACGACGGTGATCGGCACGCCCCCGAGGCCGGCCGCGGCGACGAGGCCCGTGAGCCCGCCGTGGCCCGAGCCGTCGGCGTGCCCGTCGGAGGAGAGGCCGTGGCCGTCGGAGAGGTCGTGGTGGCCGTGGCCGTCGGAGTCGACGCCGCCGACGAGGACGAGCAGCCAGTACGCGACGACGACCACCAGCGCGAAGCTGAACACGACGGCCGGGAAGCCGAGCGCGGCTGCGAGGAAGTCGTCCACAGACCCCGTCCCTTCGTCCTGTTGCTCATGAACTCCCGTGGAGTTCTTCAGCTGTGCGGGGGCGGTGCGGGGCGGCGGGCCTCGGCGCCAGGCCCCGTTTCCGGAACCTGGCACCGAGGTCGTCCCCCGTGTCCCCCGTTGTTCCCCCATGTACATATTGGCAGGCGGGAACAGGTGTACGCATTGCCGGATCCCGGCAATCTTTATGCTTCTCTGATGCCGGGTGCTGGCCCCTACGGGCGTCTGCCACCCTGGAAACCACGCGCTAAGAAACCGTCAAGGGCGCGTTAAGAGGTGGAGAGAGCACGTGACAAAGCCGGGGTCGACCGAGGACTTTCTGGCCGGCTACGCCGAGCTGCTCACCGAGGTGTCGGCGACCGGCCGTCGGCTCAACCGCGCCGAACTGGACTCGCGCCGCACACTGGGCGAGCGCGCCGGCGAGAGCGGTTACGGGCTGCGCACCCTCATCGTCGGCCACCTCGCCGCCACCCGGGCCCTGTGGTCCGAGCTGCCCGCCCCGGCGGGCCCGGCCGGAGCGCGCGGCCTGCGCGCCGCCGCCGAGTCCGTCCTTGCCGGGACCGAGCAGGCGATCGACGCCTTCGCCGAGGGGTACGAGCGCGCGCAGCGGCTGGCGGTGCGGCAGGAGGAGGCCGCCCGCCGCGAGTTCATCGACGACCTGCTGTACGGGCGCAGCGACCTGGGCCGGCTGGCCGGGCGCGCCGAGCGGTTCGGGCTGCGGCTCGCCCACGCCCACGCCGTCGCGGTCGCCACGGGCCCGGAGCCGTACGACGACGCGCACCCGGCGATGCGGCGGGTGGAGACGGCGCTCAACGGCCGGTTCAGCGAGCGCCGCATCCTGCTGACCACCAAGGACGGCCGGCTGATCTGCGTGGCGCCCGGCGACGAGGACGACGTGCTGCGCTACTTCACCAAGCAGGCGCACGCCGCCACCGACGGCGGGCAGGTCGCCATCGGCCGCCCGCACGAGGGCGCGGGCGGCGTCGTGCACTCCTACGAGGAGGCGCTGGGCGCGCTGGACCTCGCCGCGAAAATGGCCCTCGAAGCCCCGGTGCTGCGCGCCGCCGACCTCCTCGTCTTCCCCGTCCTGACCCGCGACCGGCAGGCCCTGACCGATCTGGTGCGCTCCACGCTGGCCCCGCTGCGGCAGGCCCGCGGCGGGCCGGAGCCCCTGCTGGCGACGCTCGACGCGTATTTCGACTCCGGCTGCGTCGCGGCGGAGGCGGCCCGCCGGCTGTCCCTGAGCGTGCGGGCCTTCACCTACCGGCTCACCCGCATCCACGAGCTGACCGGCTCCGACCCCGCCGACCCGATGCACCGCTACACCTTGCAGACCGCGGTCATCGGCGCCCGGCTGCTGGACTGGCCCACGCGGGAGCTGTAGGGGCCGGCGGACCTGCCCCGGGCGCGGGCGTTCAACGCGTTCACGCACCGGCCGTCCGTGGCAGGCCCTTCTCCGCCGCCGGCCGTGAAGCATGGGAGGGAACCGCACCCCATGCGAAGGAGGCCGCCGTGGAACCGGTGGAGAAGGAGGCCACGGCGGAACCCGGCCCCGGCGCGCTGGAAGTGCCGCCGTTCTTCTGCCCCGTGGCCCCGGCCACGCACCGGGCCACGGCGGCGGTCCATGAACGGTCCGGGCGATGGGCCCAGCGGATCGGGCTGGTGCGCACGCCCGCCGAGCTCGAACGGTGGCTGGCGTGCACCGGCGCGGATTTCTACGGCGGCATGGTCCCGGACGCGGATACGGACCACTTCCAAGTGGCCGCGAACTGGACGTACTGGGGGTTCTCCTTCGACGACGCGCGGTGCGACGAGGGCCGGGCGACGCGGCGGGCGACGGGGCTGCTTCCGGTGGCGCAGCGCGTGCTGCGGGTACTGGAGACCCAGGACGCACGGGTCTGCGGCGGCGACCCGCAGCTGATCGCTCTGTGCGACCTGGCCCGCTCCTACCGGCGGCTGGGCACCCCGGTCCAGCTGGAGCGGTGGATCGGCGCGCACCGGCGCTGGCTGCTCGCGGCGGCCACACAGCAGACGTACCGGGCGGCCGGGGGAACGGTCGGGGTGGACGACTACTTCCATACGCGCCTGCACGACGCGGGCGGGCCGCCCGTCCAGGCGGCCTTCGAGTTCGCCCACGCCGCCGAGGTGCCGGGGGCGGAGATGGACTCGCCGCCGGTGCGCGCGGTGACCGAGCTGTTCTGGCTGATCGCCGCCCTGGACAACGACCGGGTGTCACGGCACAAGGAGATCCAGGAGCAGCAGGAAGCCTACGACGTGGTCAGCGTCCTGTCGGCCGGCTACGGAATCGGCGAGCGGGAGGCGGCGGACCTGGCCATCGCGTGGCGCGACCGGATGATGGTGCTCTTCCTGCGGCTGCGCGACCGGATCGCCGGCGGCGCCGTCTCCACCGCGCTCCGCATCCACCTCGAAGACCTGGGCCGCGGAATCCGGAACAACATCGACTGGAGCCTGCGCACTCCGCGCTACTCCACGCTCTACGAAGAGGACCGCGTGACACCCCGGGCGAGGATCCCCCTCACGGGCCGCTGCGTCGACACGCCCCGGGACTCCTCCCCCGCCGCGCTGCCCCTCCCGTCCATCGCGTGGTGGTGGGACGAGCTCTCCGGGTAGCACCGGGGAGCTCCGGGTGGGAGGGGCCGCGCGCGTCGCCCGAAGCGGGCAGCGGAGGCCGCGCGCGGTCCAAGGAGGCGTACGTGCCGGGGCCGGCCGTGGCGGCGGGAAGGGGAAGAGCGCGCCACGGCCGGCCCCGGCGGGGAGCCGCCGCTCAGCCTTGGTACTCGGCGTGCAGCAGCCAGTTGCGGGGGATGTTCGGGACCTCGCGCGGGAACACCTCGTACGGCCAGCGGCCCTTGCCGATGCCCTCCTCGCCGGGCTCGTTGAGCCGGTTCACCTGCCAGCCGGACCGTGCGAAATAGCCCTTGGGGTCATCGGTGCCGAAGAGCCAGGGGATGCCGTCCGCCTTGAGGGCGCCGAGGAAGATCTGGGTGCCGATGTTCTTCAGCAGCGACTCGCTCAACACGTCCAGCGCCAGCCGGCTGCCCGGCGCGGAGCCCTCCGCGAGGAGGTCGAGCAGGGAGCGCACCTGGTCGTCGGTGAGGAAGAACAGCAGCGCCTCGGCCACCCACAGGGTGGGCCGCTCGGGGTCGAACCCGGCCTCGTACAGCGTCGACAGCCACGGCTTGGTGAGGTCGGCGCCCACCGCCCGCCGGTCCACGGAGGGCTTGGCGTCCACCTCGGCCAGCCGGCTCTCCTTGATCTCGAAGAGCGCGGAGTGGTCCACCTCGTAGACGACGGCGTCGGTGGGCCAGGTGAGCCGGAAGGCCCGCGCGTCCATGCCGGCGGCGATGAGGACGACCTGGCGTATCCCGCCGTCGCGCACATAGGTGGCGATGGCGTCGTCGAGGTACTTGGTGCGGATGGACACGAAGTCCGCGAGACCGCCGCCGCCGTACTTCTTCAGCAGGTCGAACCCGGTCTCCGAGGCGAGCGGGCGGGCCAGGTCGTCCCGGAACAGCGCGTCGTCCCGTTCGGTCTCCAGGGCGCGGGCGGCCGCGGTCCACTGCGAGGTGTGCGAAACAGCTTCCATCTCTCGTCTTCCTCCGTACTCCGGTGTCACGGGCAGGGGCTGGGCGAAGGGAGCGGGGGTGTGCTCACTCGCGCGGCCGGCGCCGGAACATGCTGTAGAGCGTCAGCCGCATGACCGGGCGGCCCTCGGCGTCGGTGAGTTCGCCCCGCTTGAGCAGGGTCGCGCAGTCCGGTCGGGTCATCGACGGGGTGATGCCGGTGACGGTGAGCCGCCCGGTCAGTACGTCGCCGGGGCGGGTCGGCCGCAGCCAGCGGAGCTCGTCGACGCCCGGCGAGCCCTCGACCGCGGCGCCGGGCAGCAGCGCGTCCACATACAGCCGCATGAACATGGCGCAGGTGTGCCAGCCGCTGGCCACGAGGCCGTGGAAGAGCGATTCCTCCCCCAGCTCCGCGTCGACGTGGTACGGCTGGGGGTCGAACTTCCGGCCGAACTCGATGATCTCCTGCTCGGTGACCTTGTACGTACCGAGCTCGTACGTCCGTCCTTTTTCATAGTCCTCGACGTATCGCAGCATCTCTCTCGCCTCCGCTCAGCTGACCGTGGCGCCCAGGTACTTCGCTTCGATCCGGTCCAGCGTGCGGAAGTCGTCGACCACGAGGTTGTCGCGGTCGACGGGCTGCCCGCCGACCTCCTCCAGCAGGAAGAGGAACTCGGCGAAGGCCAGGGAGTCGATCAGGCGGTTGTCGATGAGGTCGAGGTCGGAGGCGATGTCACCGCGCTCCGGGTGGCGCTTGAGAATCCATGCCTTGACCTGGTCAATGGGGCGGGCCATGTCGGTGTGTCCTTTCGGTTCGGTCGGTTGGGCGGCGAGGGGTTCGGCACCGGGGCCGTCGGTCAGCGCCGTACGGCCGCCACGGCGACGGCGAAGGCGAATCCCCCGTCGTGGCTGATGCTCAGGCTCAGGTCCGTCAGCCCGGCCGCGTCGGCGAGCCGTCGCGCCGCGCCGTGGAGCACGGCCTCGGGCCAGCCGCCGGGTGCCTTGCGGATTTCGATGGAGAGCCAGGGGAGGCTGCTGAGAGGGGTGTGGAAGGTTTTGAAGACGGCTTCCTTGGCGGCGAGCCGGCCGGCCACGGCGGGCAGGAACGTGCCGTGGTCGGTGGCGCAGTCGCGCAGTTCGCCGGGGGTGAGCAGGGTGGCGAGGAAGCGCTCGCCGGAGCCGCGCACCATGCCCTCGACGCGGCTGACGGGGAGGATGTCGGCGCCGGTGCGCAGGGCGAGAGCGCTGAGCGCTCCGCCCGCCGGCGGGGCGGGGGCAGCCGCCTCGGCGGCGGAGACCGCTCCGTCGCGGGCCGATGTCGCGGCGGGGGCGGCCTCCGCCGCGGCGGTGCTCACGTGACTGCCGCGCACGCGTCCTCGGCGGCCGAGAACGCCTTGTCCCAGTCGCCGTCGTACCGGTGCTCCAAGGCGAAGATCCAGCGCTCCAGGCCGAAGGCCACACAGCTCGTGAAGACCGGTTCGTCCGTCTCCTCGATCCGGATGCCGCACCGCTCCCCGAAGAAGTTGCGGTGCACGTTGACCGACGCGATCGCGGTCTCCGCGTACACGAACTCGTGCTTCACGGGCGCGAGTTGCTGGAGCACCGCGCGGGAGCCGCCCTTGTCGTAGAAGGGGTCGGAGGCGACCTCCTTCTCCACGGGGAGCCCGGCCGCCTCGGCGAAGTCCTGCACCTGCTGCCCGTAGACGGCCAGGTGCCGCTGGGTGTGCTCGTACGTGCCGAGGGCCACGATCTCCCGCATGTGGAAGCCCAGCAGCCGGCGCAGCCCTTCGTACCGGTCCTCGTTGCGGTAGCAGCGGCCCAGCACGGTCACCGTCCGCGCGCCGTCGACCGACTGCCCGGCGTGGTGCAGGAAGACGCCGTAGCAGGCCGCCGACGGCAGGGCGAGGGCGGCGGGCCGCAGGCTGTCGGGGTCGTAGGAGCCCGTACGGGCCTCGGCCGCGCGTCCGGTGGGGTCGTCGACGTCCAGGGTCGTGGCCACGACGGCGAGTTGGGGAAAGTTCTCGTAAAAGTCCAGACCTGCCAAGTCGGCCACCGGCAGCAGCGGCGGCATCGTCAGCGGCAGCGCGCCGCGCCGCTCGCCCCACCCCCGGAAGGTCTCGTCCAGGAGGTTCAGGAGCTGGGTGGCCTCGGGACCGAGGGCGGCGAGACCGTGGGCCGGTCGCTGCGTCGGTGCGTTCGAGGGCATGAGATCACCTCTTTCCTTGTCGCGGGGTTCCTTGTCGCGGGCGTGCTTTCCGCGGGCTTCTCGTCGTGGGCTCCTCGTCGTGGGCTCCTCGTCGTGGGCTCCTCGTCGCGGGCTCTTGTCCCTGGCTTTTGCCACAGGCTCTTGTCGCGGGCGTACTTTCCGCAGGAAGCGGAACTCCGTTTATCACGGCGGTCCGCCGGACCGGGGTCATGCGACGAGCGGCAGTTCCTCGTCCTCGAATATCCCGGCCTTCGCGAAGAAACCCATCGGCTTGCGCACGGCCTTCCGCTCATGGGCGCGGCGTGCGGGGTCCTCCAGTACCCGCCGGCGGAATCCCAGCGGGTCGCCGATCCCGGCGTCCTTGTACACCTGCGGGTTGTAGAAGGACTGGAGGCTGTAGGCGATGTAGCGCTTCAGGTAATCCGCCACCTCGCGGCGCTGTTCCGCGTCCAGGCGTTCGCGCAGCGGTTCGTAGAGCAGCGAGACCAGTTCGCGGCCGAACGCGATGTGCCGGGATTCGTCCCGGTGGTGTATCCGGTTGACCTGGCGAATCGTGTCGTGGAGGAGTTCGTCGTCCGCCATGGTCGAGTTGTAATGATCGACGATCTCCTCGAAGAGGAGGATGCGCGAGAACACCAGGAAGTGTTCCACGTCCACGTCGGTGTCGCCCTTGGCGGCGGATGTGAACGGGACCGCCGTGGGGTAGAGCTTTCCACCGTAGCGCAGGCAGAATTCGGCGAAGAACCACATGTGTTCGTTCTCTTCGCCGATGAAGTGGTGGAAGAAGTCCGAGGGCACCTCGAAGCCGGGCATGTGGATCCGGTTGACCACTTCGGTGAGCAGCTCGCGGATGCCGTGCACGTTCAGGCTGTAGAAGTTCACGCTCTCCCAGCGGCTCAACTCCGTCAACTGGGCGTCGTCGAGCTCTTCCCGGGCCGCTGTGCCGTGGGTGCTGGTCAGCTCCCGCGTCATCCATGGCGCGTCGGTGGGCAGCGTGTCCGGCCAGGCGAATGTCTTGTAGGGATTGTAATAGTCCTGGATGGCCTTTTCCTGGAGCCTGGCCAGGATTTTCGCGAACCTTTCCGTGGCCAGGTTGTCGACAGTGGCCATAAGCCCTCCTTTGCTGTGCCGCTCGGCGGCGAATGCCGGAACAGAAACACATGGCGACCGCCGGACCTGGGCATGCGTCCGGGCAACCGGATTACCGTTTACGCGATCTTCGCGGCGCAGACATACATGTGTGGTGGCGGCACTTACCTATGGGGAGTACCTTGCTGGCGTGGTGGGAGGAGCCCGCCCTAATGGCGGCCCGGCCATGCACCACACAGTAGGCACGATCAGTCGGACCCGGGAAGTGCCAAGATCGCAAGGGTGATGCGCGGGACGCATCGGCCCTGGTGAAAGACGGGGGAGCAGGAAGTTGGCGAAGCTCAGCGGAAGTTCTGATCTTGAACTCAGGCACTTACGATCTTTTCTCACGCTGGTCGAGCACCGAAGTTTCCGGGGGGCCGCCGAGGCGCTCTGGGCATCTCAGTCGGCGCTCAGCCGGACTATTGCGCAAATGGAACACATCGTCGGCCAAAAGCTGATCGAACGCGGACATAATGGTGTGGCGCTATCGGTGGCGGGCGAACGATTCCTGCCCTACGCGGCCCGTGCCGTGGCCGCCGCCGACGATGCCGTCAAGGCCACCGCCTCCCCCCACTCGACGCTTCGCGTCGGCTTCTCCTGGAACGCGCTGGGCCGGGACACGGCGCCGCTGATCAAGGAGTTCGAGGAGCGGAACCCGGGCGCGCGGGTGGAGTTGCGGCGCATCGACGACGTGCCCTACGCCGGCCTGGAGGACGGCCGCAGCCATGCCGCGATCCTGCGGGGCACGCTGGCGGACCCGCGCATCAAGCATGTGCTGCTGTACGAGGAGTCCCGCGTCGCCGCCCTGCCCAAGGGGCACCCGGCGGCGGGGCTGCGCGAGGTGACCCTGGACGACATCCGGCACGACCCGCTCGTGCTGAACGTCATCTCGGGCACGACGATGCCCACCATCTGGAAGGACAGCGACAGCGCGCTCCGGCCGGTGATCGGCGTGCACAACCTGGAGGAGTGGCTGGAGGCCATCGCCGCCGGGCGCGGGATAGGGCTCTCCAGCGCGCTGACGCCCGGTCTGCACCCGCACCCCTGGGTGGTGTACCGGCCGGTCAGGGACGCGCCGCCGCTGCCGGTCCTGCTCTGCTGGGATTCGGTGCGCCCGCACCCCCTGACCCCGCGGTTCGTGGCCCTGGCCCGGTCGCGGACGAAGGCCGGGCCGATGTGCGGCCCGCAGCACCCCACCACGCTCGACGCCGCCGCCTCCGACGCCACCGCGCCGGACTCCGCCGCGCGCAAGGGCGGCACCCGCGACACCGGCCCGCCCTCCGGCTCCGGCGTGTTCACCGCGATGCGCTGGAAACCCGTGCGCTCCGGGTCCGTACCACCCGATCGACGGTGATGTCGACGACCCGCTCCACCTCCGACCCCCATACGGAGCACGGCGGTTCGTGCTCGATGACCGCACGTCCGGTGAGCTGGACCGTATCGCCGGTGCCGAAGTCGCGCAGGACCAGGCCGACTCGGGGGTCGCTCCACAGGTTCCCGAGCGTGTTGAACATGGCGTTGCCCGCGTAGTCCGGGAGTTGGACGCGGTTCGGCCCGGCGACCCGCAGGAAGCCGGGCGGACCGCCCCGGTGCGAGACGTCGGCCCCCGCTTCCGGGTGCTTCGTCGCGATGAAGAGGGTGTCGGAGCGGGCGATCAACTCCGTGCCCCAGTACCCCAGTCCGTCCTCGACCCAGGTCTCCCGGCCCCGGGTGAGGAGCCCGGGGTCGAGCGGGCGGCGCTGGATGAAGCGGGGGCAGTTCCCGTACGCCTCGTCGACGCCCAGCTCGATCAGCCGGGGGCCCCAGGTGCGGACCCGGCCGTTGACGCGCAGCCGGCGTCCGCGGGCGAAGTCCATGGCGATCAGGCCGACGCGGTCGCCGGGCGCGCGGGGGCCGATGGGGTCGTCGGCGCCCAGGTCGCCGGTGCTCGGGGCGGCTGGGCTCGGGGTTGCTGGGCTCGGGGCGTTCGCGCTCGGGGCGGCTGGGATCGGGGCGTTCGCGCTCGGGGTTGCCGGGCTCGGGGTCGCCGCGCCGCCGGGGCCCGGCGCGTTCGGAGCCGCTGCGCCGGGGCCCCCCGGGGCCGGCGCGCCCGCTGCGGGCGGGCCGACGATGCGCACCGAGCCCGGTGAGGCCCGTACGAACCCCGCCTCCCCCAGCAGCACCGATGCCCACATCCGGCCGTCCGCGTCGGCGGCGCCCAGCGCGACGCAGGACACGGACGACAGGAACGCCTGGGCCATCAACTCGACGCGGGTGCCGAGGATCACGGAGACCCGGTCGGCCTCCTGCTCGACCCCGGCGGCTCGCTGAACAGCCCGTTCGCCCTCGTGGTACACGGCGTCGCGGGCGGCCGCCCGGCCCCGGGGAGCGGGGCTCACGCCGGGCCCCGGCCCCGCGTCGGCGCGGCCGCCTCGTCCGCCGGCCGCTCGTCCGCCTTCCGCGCTCCGTCGCGCTTCGGCGCCCCGCCGCCCGGCGGCTGTCCGCCGGGCCGGGGCTGCGCCGGGCGGCGCAGCGCGGTCGCGACCACCAGCAGGCTCAGCACGGTGGTGACGGCGGCCACCGCGAAGGCCGTGGTGTAACTGGCGTCACCGGCGATCAGCCCGCCGATCGGCCCGGCGGCCATGATGCCGAGGTCCCAGTACGAGGTCATCACGCCGACCGAGGTGCCCGGCCGCAGCGCCCCGGTGCGGTGCAGGGTCATCGCGACCGTGGCCGGGTACATCAGGGCGACGCCCGCGCCGGTGAGCACCGTGCCGGCCAGCGCCAGCGCCTCGTTGCCGGTCCCCGCGATGAGCAGCAGGCCGATGGCCTCCACCACGAGGGAGCCCAGCGCCACCCGCACGCCGCCCTTGCGGTCGACGAGAGGGGAGCCGAGGGCGCGGGCGAGCAGGAATCCGGCGGCGAAGACCGCGAGGGCGGCGCTTTCGCCGCCGAGGCCGTCGTGGTGCAGGTGCAGGACGAGCAGGGCGTTGACGGTGCCGTATCCGTAGCTGGAGAGGCCGAAGGCCAGCCCCGGCAGCGACGCGCCCACGGGCACGATCTCCCGGAAGCCCTTCGGCAGCGGGGAGAGCCCGTCGTCGTTGCGGTTGTCCCCGGCCGTGGTGAGCACGAGGACGGCGGAGACGATGCCCAGCACGATCACGCCCCACCACACGCCGCGGTACCCGCTCAGGTGGTTGAGGCCCACGGCGGCCACGGGGCCGAGCGCCAGCCCGCCCCACATCGACAGGCCGAACCAGCCCGCCACCCGGCCGCGGCGCTGCGGCGGGGTGTCGGCGAGCACCCAGGGAATGGCGCCCGAGAACAGGGCGGCCTCGCCCACGCCCATGACCAGCCGGGCCACGATCAGGGTCCCCGGGTCGGGGGCGATGAGGTGGCCCGCGCCGCCGATCGCGCCCAGCACGCCGCCGGTCGCCACGACCGGGCGGGCGAATCCGGCGTCGGCGAGCCGGCCGGCGAAGGGCCGCGCGCAGGCGGTGGCCAGGAAGGCGACGCCCACGACCGTACCGGCGATCAGCGGACCGCCGTTGAAGTGCTGGACGACGTAGGACGGCAGTGACTGGAGGGTGGCGCCGAGCGCCATGTATCCGCAGAGCACCGCCACCCACAGCCGGCGGACGGGAACCGGTAGGCGAGGCGTCATACGGGAGAAGATACCGTACGGGACCATCTCTGGGAAGTGAGACGGTACGTTACCTTCTCGCCCGGCTCTTGCGTAGAATGTCCGTATGCCAGTGAAGGCAGGAGCCACGATCGACCCGCGCGCCACCCGCGCCCGCGTGCTGGCCAGCGCTGTCCAGCTGTTCTACGAGCGGGGCGTGCACGACGTCGGCGTCGACGAGATCGCCCAGCACGCGGGGGCCTCGAAGCTGACGATCTACCGCAACTTCGGTTCCAAGGACGGCCTCGTCGAAGCCGCGCTCCAGGACCGCAGCGACCGCATCCACCTCTGGCTCACGGAACGGCTCGCGGCGACGCCCGCCGGGCGGGAGCGGGTGCTGGCCCTGTTCGACCTGCTCACCGTCTGGTACGCCAGGGACGGGTACCGCGGCTGCGCGGTGGTCAACACCGCCGTGGAGACCCGGCACCAGGAAGGGCCGGTGCGCAAGCTGCCCCGGCTCCACCTCGCGCGCTACCGCGAACTGCTCGAAAGGCTGCTCACCGAGGCGGGTATCGACCGGCCCGCCGGGCTCGCCCGGCAGCTGCTGATCCTGATCGAGGGCGCCACCACCATCACCGCGATCGACGGCGAACCGACGGCGGGCGAGGACGCGCGCGCGACGGCCGAACTCCTCCTGGACGCCGCGTCGGCCGGGGGCCGCTGAGGTTCCACCTCCGCGCGGAAGCGGCTCAAGAAGAGGGCACGCGCCGGCCCTTGAGGAGTCGGCGGGCCCACACCCCTCGGACGCGACCCCCGCCCGTTAGCCGTCCGTTAGTGGATCGCCAACGGCGCGGAGCAGGCTGGGAGCAGATCAACCGATCGCCACCCCGAGCCAACTCAAGGGGGCTACCCTCATGTCCTTCACCAGCGCCTACGGACGCCACCAGGTCCGCCGGGCCGCCGTCGCCTCCGTCCTCGCCGCCGCGGCCATCGGCCTGACGGCGACCGTCAGCGACGCGGCGCCCTCGCAGGGCCACGCGGCGACGGCCGGCGCCCAGCACGCCTCCACCGCCAGTGCCAAGGGCGAAACCCACACGTGGCAGGGCACCCTGAAGTACCTCGCGCCCGGCAAGGTGACCGTGGCCCCCAAGACCGGTATGGAGAAGGCCTTCTACGTCGGCCCGCGCACCAAGGTGCTCGGTGCCGCCGCCATCTGCGGCGGCCCCGACGGCAATGTCACCATCGACAAGAAGGGCTACGGCACCACGCCGTGCACCCTCTCGCAGCTGGTGAAGGCATCGAAGAAGAACTTCGTCGAGATCCGCGTCACCGTCAAGAACGGCGCGGCCACCAAGATCACCGAGCACTACCACCCGTAACCCCACGTCGGCGGAACCGGGCTCGTACGGGCCACAGATCACGGACCGGGGGTCCAGCGGCGCGGCGGCGTCGCTGGGCCCCCGGTTCCCGTCGTCCAGGCCGGCTGCCGGCCTCAGCCGCGCCGCCGCCGCTTCTTGACCACCTGGCGCGCCCCATACGCCACCGGCGGCACGATGAGCAGCCAGAACCAGGACCCGGTGAGGAACATCAGCACCACCGCGATGACACCGGCCGCCGGGAACATCCCGTAGACGGCCGCGGCCGCCGCGCCGCCGAGCTTGGCGGGCACCGACGCGTCCGGCCGAGCCGCCGGAACGCCGTCGCCGGAACGCGCCGCCGGAGCCGACGCCTGCCCGGCCGCCGGGACCGGAAGGCCGGGCTCCGGCTCTTCGAAGACCGGGTGCGGCTGCGGCAAGTCGTCGAAGAGCCGCAGCAGTTCCTCGCGCGAGGCGGCGGCCTGCGCCTTGTCCGACCGGGCGGCGAACTCGGCATCCGTCAACCGCCCCTCCACCACGTGCTCGGTCAGCGCCTCGACCGCCCGGTCCCGCTCCCGCGTACTGGCCCGTACACCCGGCAGACTCCCCACTGGAACACTCACCCCTCGACTCGTCCCCACCTGCGGATACCGCCTTCCGGCGATCTCCTCGGCCGTCCAGCGTACGCGGGCTGCGGCGAGGCGCCAGGGGTCCGCCGCGCCCGTCCTGAGATGCCGATCACAATGGGGGCGGGACGGTCAGCGCACGCGGCCGTCCCCGCGTCTACCAGGCGAGAGAACCCGACGGAGGAGACAGACATGGCCGATCGCCCGACCGATGAGGAGATCCTGCGGGCCGTCCGCAGAATCCACGCGCTCGAAGAGCGCCACGACCGGCTGGCGGCGCGCGTGACCGAACTCCGGGTACCGGCCGACGAGGCGGAACTGGCCGAACGGAACCGGACGGGCGACCAGATGGCCAAGGCCGCCGAGACGCTCGTCATCGAGTCCATCCAGGTCCTGGAGGAGATCGGCATGGTGATGGCGGCCCAGGCCGTCGAGGCCATGGCCGCCGCCGAGGGCATCCCCATGGGCTCCGGCATTTCGCCGCACGAGGAGCCACCGCTGTTCTGAGCGCGTGCCGCGGCCTGGCCGGACGGCGCGTACGGGCGGGCGGGCGCTGCGGGGAGAGCGGGCGTACGGGCGCTGTGGGGAGGCCGCGCGTACGAGCGGGCGGTCGGTACGGGGAGAGCGGGCGTACGGGCGGGCGCGGGGTACGGGGAGAGCGACCGTACGCGCGGCACGAGCCGTACGAGCGTGGCTCCGAGCCGCGGACCGGCGCTGACCGGTCCGCGGCCCGGCGGATGGGGCGGCACGGGGGGCCGCCCCGGTTCAAGGGGCTCGCCCCGGTTCAGGGGCTCGCCGGGTCGAATCCGTAGTGCGGAGATCCGTCGCCGCCGCGGTGGTCGCGGCGGTAGACGTACAGAGCCTGCACGCGCCACGCCTCGGGCCCGTCGCCGTCCTGCTCGGCCGGGCACTGCCGGACCACTTGGACGACGCTCGGCCGCCCGGCGACCTGGATCCGGGTGCCGTCCGCCGGGCCGCCGCGCAGCACGGCCGTCTCCCAGGCCGCAGCGTCCGCCGGCCCGTTCAGCACCGCCGTCTCCCACACCATCGTGATCTCCCACCCGTCGTCAACGGCTGCCGCACCGCTACAGCTGCGCGTGCGGTTCGGCTTCCGCGGTCCGCGCACCTCGAAGCTTACGCTTCAATGATTGCGCAAGTGAGAAAATGGGCTGATTCCCGCTGACTGGTTCCGGCTGATCGATTCCGACCGGCGGGTCCCCATCGGCGGGCCCACGTCGGCGGGCCCACGCGGCCTGGGCCCACATCGGCGGGCCCCGCGGCCGGGGCCCCTCCGACCGGCTGCCGCGCGCTCAGCCGCGCCGACGGCTGAACATCCGCCGCACCGCGCGCACGATCAGCCAGATCACCAGCACCACCACAAGGATGATGACGATCACCAGCACCAGCAGGAAGATCCCGAGCTTCTTGAAGAACCCGGCCTTCTTCTTCTTGGGCTTCTCCGCGGAGGCCAGGGTCTGCTGATCCTGCGACACCACCCGCACCGTCTGCGCCGAAGCGGCCACCGCCGCGCCCTCGGCGGCCGGGGCCGAAGCGGTGCGCGCGTCGGCGGCCACCGCCTGCCGCGCGGACGCGGCCGGGGCGTGACCGGCCGGTGCGGCCGAGGCCACTCCCGGGCCCCCCGCCACCAGCGCGCCGATCAGCAACGCCAGCACCGCGACCGCCCGGCCCCGCCGCCCGGTGGGCGCCGAAGCCGGTATGCGGGCCTCGTGCCGACCCTCATCGCACCGTCGTACCGTGTTCACTGGCGTCCTCACATCTCATCCGTGTTGTCCGGCTCCGATACCCGCACCGCACTGTCGGTGCTCGGAGCGCGTCCATTATGAGCGCGCGACGCACCCCTTCCGCCCGTGGCACATCGCGCAACCCGGCCGAATCAGCCGCTCTCCGGCCGCCGTTCGCGACCCGCCGGGCCCGCGCCGCCGGTCTCCGGCCGCGCACTTGGCAGGCGATACCCCCTGTGCCACGCTCCGTCCTGAACCGCGCCACGCCCCTTCTCATACGGACGATCCCGTACGGACCGATCCCCTCCGGGCCGGCCCCGTCGTACGGACCGATCTCCTACGGACCGAGGAGACCCGGCATGACCACCGACCGCCCCAGCCCCGATCAGGGCCATGGCCAAGGCGACCCCACCCTCTACCGCACCCCGGCGGACGCCGTCGCCGCGCCGCCCGAAAAGCTCGCCTACGTCGTCGGGTTCGACCGCTCGGCACAGCGCCCGGACGCGCTGTTCGTCCTGGACACCGACCCCGACTCCGCCTCGTACGGCCGGGTCACGCACCTGACCGAGGTGCCCGGCCTCGGCGACGAGCTGCACCATTTCGGCTGGAACGCCTGCTCCAGCGCGCTCGCCCACGAGGGCCACCACACCCCCGAGCGCCGCTACTTGCTCGCGCCCGGCCTGCGCTCCTCGCGGCTGCACGTCTTCGACACCCACCCGGACCCGGCCCGGCCGCGCCTGGTGAAGGTCGTCGAAGCCGCCGAACTCGCCGCCAAGGCCGGCTATTCGCGCCCGCACACGCTGCACTGCGGCCCCGACGGCGTCTTCCTCTCCTGCCTGGGCGGCGCCGACGGCGCGGACGGGCCGGGCGGCGTGGCGCTGCTCGACCACGAGACCTTCGAGGTGCGGCGCGCCTGGGAGAGCGACCGCGGGCCGCAGCGCCTCGCGTACGACGTCTGGTGGCACCTGGCCCACAACACCGCCGTGACCAGCGAGTGGGGCACCCCCTCGATGATCGAGAACGGCGTCGACCCGGATCTGCTGCTCGGCCGCGGCTACGGCCACGCCCTGCACTTCTGGGACCTGGACACCGGCCGCCACCGCAGCCGGGTGGACCTGGGCGACGAACACCAGATGGTGCTGGAGCTGCGCCCCGCCCACGACCCGCGGGCGACCTGGGGGTTCGCGGGCGTCGTCGTGAGCGTCGCGGACCTGTCCGCGTCGGTGTGGCTGTGGCACCGCGACGGCGAGGAGTTCACCGCCCGCAAGGTCATCACCCTGCCCGCCGAACCCGCCGAGCCCCCCAAGAATGACGCTCTGCCCCCGGTCCTCCAGCCGTTCGGCGCGGTGCCGCCGCTCGTCACGGACATCAACCTGTCGGTCGACGACCGCTGGCTGTACGTATCGGCGTGGGGCACCGGCGAACTCCTCCAGTACGACGTCAGCGACCCCTTCCACCCCCGCCGCACCGCGTCCGTACGCCTCGGCGGCATCACGGGCCGCCGGCCGCACCCCTCCGCACCGGATACCCCGCTGACCGGCGGCCCCCAGATGGTCGAACTCAGCCGCGACGGACGGCGGGTGTACCTGACGAACTCCCTCTACGGCTCGTGGGACGACCAGTTCTACCCGGACGGCGTCGACCCCTGGCTCGTCAAACTCGACGCGGACACCGAGCGCGGCGGCCTCCGGATCGACGAGCGGTTCTTCCCGCACGGCGAGGAGTTCCGCGGCCGGCGCGTCCACCAGACGCATCTGGAGGGCGGCGACGCCTCGTCGGACTCGTACTGCTACCCCTGAGCCCGGTGACCCCGGCGGCGGCAGCGGGCCGGGGCCGCGACGGCAGGTGAACTACCCTGAGGCCGAATCGGATCCGGTACCCAGCGAAGGCAGCGACACGTGACGCGATCTCTCCGGGCAGTGATCGCCGAGGACAACCCGCTGCTCCGCGAAGGGCTCACCGGGGTGCTGACGCGCTTCGGCCACAAGGTGGCCGCGGCGGTCGGCGACGCCGGCTCACTGCTGTCGGCCGTCGCCGAGGCGCGCCCCGACATCGTGGTCACGGACGTACGGATGCCGCCCACCCAGACCGACGAGGGGCTACGGGCCGCGCTCGACCTGCGCCGCGCCACACCGGGGCTGCCGGTTCTGGTGCTCAGCCAGTACATCCAGCGCACCTACGCCTCCGAGCTGCTGGACTCCTCGGACGGGGTGGCCGTCGGCTATCTGCTCAAGGAGCGGATAGGCAAGCTGGAGGAGTTCATCGACGCGCTGCACCGCGTCGCGGACGGCGGCACGGTGGTGGACCCGGCGGTCGTGCGACAACTGCTCAGCCACCGGCGCGATCCGCTGGAGCGGCTCACGGCCCGCGAACGCGAAGTGCTCGCGCTGATCGCCGAGGGCCGGTCCAACACGACCATCGCCCGCACCCTGGTGGTCAGCGAGGCGGCCGTCGCCAAGCACATCGGCGGCATCTTCATGAAGCTGGACCTGCCCCCGACGGCCGACGGGCACCGCCGCGTCCTGGCCGTGCTGGCCTTCCTGCGCAGCTGACGGCGGGGCGCGCCACCGCTACGCCCATGTGAGCCGCTGCCCACCGGCCCCGACACACAGCCACATCCGACCGGCCGCCGGCCGCCCGTCCGATTGCCACCGGCCGTCGCCGCCGGGGACGGGCTGCTGCTCGGCCTCCCCCCGGCCCTTGGCTCCGTCCGCGTGCTGCATCAACTGCACGGACTGGGGCGGCTGTTGGATCCCCACCGGAGCTACGCGCCCGTACGGGACTTCCTGACCCGGCTCAAGCGCGCCGCGCGGACGAGAATGGTGCTCCTCGCGGATATTCTTCCGCCCGCCGGAGGCAGCGGTACATGAAGCCGACACCCGACGATCCCGCGGCCTGGAACGCCTACCTCGCCGAAGGGAACGCGGCGCAGGCCCGTAAGCGCGTCGCCGCCGATGTGCTGATCCGTGATGGCTACGGGCGCTTGCTGCTGGTCGATCCGGCGTACAAGCCGGGGTGGGATCTGCCGGGCGGCATGGCGGAGGCGAACGAGCCGCCGCACCTGGCTGCCGTGCGGGAAGTGCGGGAAGAGCTCGGGCTCACGGTCGTGGTGCGGGCGTTGCTGGTCGTCGACTGGGTGCCGCCGCATGGGCCGTGGGACGACCAGCTCGCGTTCGTCTTCGACGCCGGGACCGTCGAGGACGAGGCGGCCGGCGCGCTCCGCCCGTGCGACGAGGAGCTGGCGGGGCTGCGGTTCGTGGACCCGCCCCGGGCGTTCACGATGCTGGGGGAGCGGGTCAGCCGCAGGTGCGAGGCCGCGGTCCGGGCCCTCGCGACCGGCGCGACGATGTATCTGCACGACGGCGGCCCCACCTGGGAGTAGTCGCGCGGGCGCGTGGCCGCGCCCAGCGTTCCAAGCCTCCGAGGAGCACTCACCGCTGCCGCCCGCGCCCCGGCTCGCGACGGTACTGCTCAAGCATCTGTAGCGACCGGCTCATGAAGCGGTAACCACCACCGCCGCCGGTATCTCCAGCCGTACGAGCGTCGGCCCGCCCACCGGGCTGGAGATCAGCAGCCGGCCGTCGACCACCGCCAGCCGGTCCGCCAGCCCCAGGAGGCCCGTGCCCTTGGCCGTGTCCGCGCCGCCGTTGCCGTTGTCGCGGACCCGCACCACCAGGCGGTCGCCCAGGAGGTCGCCGCGCACCTCGGCGCGCTTGGCCCCGCTGTGCTTGGCGACGTTCGCCAGTACCTCGCAGATCGCGAAGTACGCGGTGGACTCCACCGCTTCGGGCAGCCGGCCCGGCAGTGCGAAGCACACGTCCACCGGGACCGGCGACCGGTCCGCCACATCGTGCACCGCGCTCGGCAGGCCCCGGTCGGTGAGCACCTGCGGATGGATGCCCTGGATCAGTCCGCGCAGCTCTTCCAGGGCCAGCCCCGCCTGGTCCTGTGCCTTGGCGATCAGGCCCGCGGCCTCCTCGCCCTCGGACATCCCGGCCAGCCCCAGCATCATCGTGAGCGCCACCAGCCGCTGCTGCGCCCCGTCGTGGAGATCGCGTTCGATGCGGCGGCGCTCCGCCTCGAAGGCGTGCACCAGCCGCGCCCGGGACCGGCTGACCTCCAGCAGCCGCTGCGAGAACTCCGCCTCGCGCCGGCCCAGCACCATCCGCGTCAGCGCCGCGCGGCCCCCGGCCGCCACGCCCATCAGATAGCCGCCGGCGGGCAGCCACACCAGGCCGAGGAGCCCGGTCGCCGCCGCCTGCGGGAGGGAGGAGATGTCCCAGCCCGGCAGCAGCCGCACCTGCGCGTTGACGCCCGCCACCACGGTCCCCGCCTCGTACAGCACCCCGCCCGGCAGCAGCAGGCCGATGCCGAGGACCGCCAGGTCGACGGGCCACAGCAGCAGGCAGAAGACGAAGAGGTACCCCAACTCCCGCCAGGTGACGGGCTCGCCGAGTCTCGTACGGGCCCACGCGACGAAGCCGGGGCGCTCCACCGGCGGGTGCGGATCGCGCACCGCCTCGCCGCCCAGCAGCCGGACCCGGTGCCGTTCCACCGCCCCCATCGGCACCCCGGCCAGGCAGATCGCGGCGAGCAGCGGAATGCCGATCAGCAGGACGGACAGCACCGTTCCGACCAGGATCAGGGCTACGAGCAGGCCGAACGCGCCCGCGCCGCACACCGCGCCCGTCGCCAGGTAGGCGGCCGACCGCCACGGCCACCCCGAGCACAGATAGCCCCGGCGGCGCAGCGCCCGCCACACCCCCGGCTGCCCGTCCCGGGCGCCACCGTCCGCCCGCTGTCCCCGCTCCATCGCCGAAACGATACGGGCGGACGCGTACGGCGTCCTGTGGTCCTGCGCCCATACCTGCGTAGCGCGGGCACTACCCCCAGGTCTCGTCCCTGCGGTAGTGCGGCGACCGGCCCGCCGCGTGTTTCCTGATCCCCATGGACGCCAACGAAATCCCCATGGACGCCAACGAACCCTTACAGCTCTTCTCCGTGTCGAGGAGCTACGGCACCGGGCCGAACTCCGTCACCGCCCTCGACGACGTGACCCTCTCCATCCCCAAGGGGTCGTTCACCGCCGTCATGGGCCCCTCCGGCTCGGGCAAGTCGACGCTGCTCCAGTGCGCCGCCGGCCTCGACCGGCCCACCGGCGGCCGGGTGGTCCTCGCCGGCACGGACCTGACCGGGCTGAACGAGACCGCGCTGACCCTGCTCCGCCGCGACCGCATCGGCTTCGTGTTCCAATCCTTCAACCTGCTGCCGTCGCTGACGGCCGAACAGAACGTCTCCCTCCCCCTGCGGCTGGCCGGCCGCAGGCCCAAGGCCACCGAGATCCGGGACGTACTGGCGTCGGTCGGGCTCGGCGATCGCGCCCGGCACCGCCCCGGCGAGCTCTCCGGCGGCCAGCAGCAGCGCGTGGCCATCGCCCGCGCCCTGATCACCCGCCCCGAGGTGCTCTTCGCCGACGAGCCCACCGGCGCGCTGGACACCACCAACTCCCGCGAACTCCTCGCCATGCTGCGGGACATGGTCGACGACGGGCTGACCATCGTGATGGTCACGCACGACCCGGTGGCGGCCTCGTACGCACACCAGGTGATCTTCCTGGAGGACGGCCGGATCGCGGGCCGCCTCGAAGCGCCGACCGCCGCGGAGGTCGCGGCCCGGATGACCCCTATGGAAACGACACGATGCTGAGCTTCGCCCGGCACACCCTGCGCACCAGGTGGGGCGCCTTCGTCGGGCCGTTCATCGCGCTCATGCTCGGGGTGGCGCTGCTGTCCACCATGGGGCTCGTACTCGCCGCGACCGCCACCGGCCCCGACCGCGGGCCCGGCCGGTTCGCCGCCGCCCCCGTGGTCGTACGCGGCGACCCCACCCTCACCGTTCCCGACCCCTGGGGCGGCCGGAACAAGGAACCCCTCGAAGAGCCGCGCGGCCTGTCCGGCGCGCTCGTCGCGAAGGCCCGTACGGCCGGGCGCACCGTGCTGGACCGCAGCTTCCCCGCCCAGTTGGCGGCCGGACCCGGCCGGCAGGTCGGCCACTCCTGGCCGTCGGCGGCCCTCGCCCCCTACCGGCTGACCGCCGGGCACCCGCCCACCGCCGACGACGAGATCGTCGTCGGCGGCTTCGGCGGCGCCCGGCCCGGCGACAGAGTGACCGTGCTGACCTCCGAACGGCCGCACACCTACACCGTCTCCGGCGTCACGGCCCCCGTCTCCTTCGAGAACGCCCTCTTCTTCAGCGAGCGGGAGGCCGCCCGCCTCTCCCCGCGCGTCGACGCGGTCGCCTCGTACGGGCCCGCCGACGCGGTGCGCGCGGCCGTGGGCGACAAGGCCCAGGTCCTCACCGGCGACGGCCGCCGCGACGCCGACCCCCGCTCCAAGGAGGACTCCGAGGCCCTCGTCGGCGTCAGCTCCCTGCTCGGCATGGCCGCCGGCGTCGCCGCCTTCGTCTCCGTCTTCGTCATCGCCTCGACCTTCTCCTACTCCGTCGTCCAGCGCCGCCGCGAACTCGCCCTGATGCGGCTGGCCGGCGCCACCCCCCGCCAAGTGCGGCGGCTGGTGCTGAGCGAGGCGAAGATCGTCGGCATCGCCGCCTCCGCCGCCGGCTGCGCCCTGAGCGTCCTCGGCGGTCCACTGCTCGCCGACTGGCTGGCGGGCCACGGGATCGCGCCGGAGTGGTTCTCCGTCCCACTGTCCTGGATGTCGGTCCTGCTCATCCTCGCCGCCTTCGCGCTCGGCGTGCTCCTCGCCTGGCTCGGCGCCGGCGTCTCGGCCTTCCGCGCGGGCCGGGTCCGGCCGCTGGAGGCGCTGCACGACAGCGAGGCCGACCGCAAGGCCATGACCATGAGCCGCCGGCTGTTCGGGCTGACCGCCCTGGTCTGCGCCATCGCGCTGCTGGTCGGCTCGCCCCTGCTGCCCCCGCTGTACTGGGCCGGGTTCACCGCGATGGCCGCCCCGGCGCTGATCCTCGCCTTCGCGCTGCTCTCGCCGGTGGTCATCCCCCTGATCGCGCGGACCGTCACCGCCCCGCTGGCCCGCAGCCGCGGCGCGGGCACCATGCTCGTACGGGCCTCCACCCTGACCTCGATCCGGCGCACCGCCGCCACCGCCGCGCCCGTCCTCATCACGGTGGGACTGGCCTGCTCACTGTGGAGCACCTCGGGCTCCATCCAGACGGCCCGCTCCAACGAGGTCGAACACCAGGTGCGCGCCGCGGACATGGTCGTCGTCCCGCAGCACGCGCCGGGGCTCAGCCGCGCCGCCGTGGACACGGTCCGCGCGGTGCCCGGGGTGGACGCGGCGGCCACCACGCCGACGACGGTCTTCACCGTCCCCGGCCCCGACTCGCTCCTCTACCCGGCCGGCGCCCCGCTGCTGCCCTACCCCGCGCGGGCCGTCACCCCGTCCGCGCTGGCCGCCGTGATGAAGCTCCCGGTGGTCTCCGGCACGCTCACGGACTTCGACGACAGGACGATCGTGGTCGACGAGTCCTGGAACCGCGCCGTCGGCGACAAGGTCACGGTGTGGCTGGCCGACGGCCGCGAGGTCTCGCTGCGCGTGGCGGCCGTGCTCAAGACCGGACTGGGCGACAGCGGCGTCTTCGTCAGCCCCCGGTACGCCGGTACGCGGCTGCCCGACGCGGTGTACGTCAAGCTGCGGCCAGGCACCGACCCGGCGGCGGCCCGCGGCGCGGTGGCCGCGGCGGCCCACGACGGGTTCGCCAAGGCGGTGCCGCTCGGGCAGTGGACGGCGCGCGTGGACGCCCGCAAGGCGGAGGAGACCCGGCTGGCCCTGCTCGTCATCGGCGGCATCGCGGTCCTCTACACCGGCGTCGCCATCGCGAACACCCTGGTCATGTCGACCCGCCACCGCGCCCGCGAGCTGGCCCTGCTGCGGCTGTCCGGGCTGACCCCGGCTCAGGTGCTGCGGGTGGTGGCGGCCGAGGCGCTGCTGGTGGTCACGGTGGGCGTGGTGCTGGCCGCGGGGGTGGCGGCGCTCAGCCTGGGCGGGCTGTGGATCGCGTTGCGGCAGATCGTCAGCCGTACACCGGTGGTGATCCCGGCCGGGCCGGTGGCGGGGATCGCGGCGGCCTGCGCGGTCATCGCGCTGCTGGCCACGGTGGCCCCGGCCTGGTACACGATGCGCACGCCGGCGGTACGGATGACGTCGGCGGCGGGCTGAGGCGTACGGACGTCCGATCGGGAGGCCGTACGGGCAGGGGCGGCGGGCTCGTACGGGCAGGGGCGGCGGGCTCGTACGGGCAGGGGCGGGGCGGCCCGCAAAGGCAGAGCTCCCGGGCAAGCAGACGGCCCGCACCCCCGCACGGACCCCACAAGAAAACGGACCGCACAACCAGCGCGGCCCGCGAAAGAAGGAAAAGAAGGAAGAGAACAGAAGGGCAAGAAGAAGAGAAGGACGGGGGAAGCGGCATCGGGGGGACAAGCCGCTTCCCCCGACGAGGACACGGCCTCCAAGCCCTGACCGCGCTCAGGGGGGGAAGTGCGCGGCCGGGCCCCGCAGTGAGGCCCATGTCCCTCGCCCCTCGGATTCCTGCCAGATCCGGTGGGGTCGTTTCCATCCTGCTCCCTTTCGGGGGCGGGGCCAGCGGGCAAAGGACCTCGTTCCTCGGGCCTTTGGTCCCTAAAGATGACATCAGCGCACGGATGCGGACCGACGACTCGTCCATTCGTGTGGATAGACTCACGCGAGACAGAGGGGACAGTTGGGGAGGCAGTGCAGCATGGCGCAAGCGAGGAAGATAATCCTCATCATCGTTGTCATCTTCGTGCTGTACACGATCATCACCTCCCCGCCCCGGGCCGCCGAACTGGTCCAGATGGGCTTCCAGGCCATCTCGGACGCCGCGCACAGCGTCGGCGAGTTCATGACCCAGCTGATCAAGTGACCCGGCCGGTCGAACGACCCGACCGGTCGAACGACCGGGCCCCATCGAACGCCCCGACCGGTCACACGACCGGCTCCGCGCCGTCCACAGGGAGACATCCGCGTGCTACGCCACCTGGTCCTGTTCAAGCTCCATGAGGGCGTCACGCGCGACGACCCGCGCGTCATCGCGGGCGCGCGCGCCTTCGAGGAACTGGGCGGGCTCATCCCCGATCTGCGCTCCTGGGAGTGCGGCTGGAACATCGCCGACCGCCCCATCGCGTACGACTTCGCCATCAACTCGTCGGTGGAAGACGCCGAGGCGCTCCAGCGCTATCTGGAGCACCCGGCGCACCAGGCGGGCGTCGCGCTGTGGAAGGAATTCTCGACCTGGGTGATGGCCGACTACCCGTTCTGACGGGCCGGCCCACCGGGCCCCGCGTTCTCGGACTCCTGTCCGAGAACGCGGGGCTTTTTTCGTACACCCTTCGACCGGCGGCGGCGCATCCGGCAGACCACCCGACAGACGGACAAGCGAACCAACTAACGAACCAACACGTCGTTATGAGGTGCTTGCACACAGTGCACATGTCTTGTGATGCTATGACCGCTTTTGACGGACACCTAGACCATGAGGGGAAGGGGTGGCGTGAGGATGTCGGCCCGTACCGCGCCCGGAACGCCGCTCCAGAGCCGGAGCGGCGTTCCGGGCGGACCCGCGGCCGGGAGCCATGAGGCGACGCCCCCGGGCGGGGGGACAGCAGCCGAGGTCCGCGAGCCGTCGGAGGAGGTCCCGGCGCCGGCGGGCGAGGAAGACCGGGCATCGACGGACGAGGAGGACCGGGCGCCGACGGGCGAGGAGGACCGGGCGCCGACGGAGGAGGAGCGCCGGGAGAGCGCCGCCCGTGGGCGCGAGCGCCGGGGCGCGGACGCCCGCGCGCTGACCCAGGTCCTCTTCAAGGAGATCGCCGCGCTGGAGCCGGGCACGAGCGAGCACGCCCGGGTGCGGGCCGCCCTGATCGAGGCCAACCTGCCGCTGGTGCGGTACGCGGCGGCCCGGTTCCGCAGCCGCAACGAGCCGATGGAGGACGTGGTCCAGGTCGGCACGATCGGCCTGATCAACGCCATCGACCGGTTCGACCCCGACCGCGGGGTGCAGTTCCCGACCTTCGCGATGCCGACCGTGGTCGGCGAGATCAAGCGCTACTTCCGCGACAACGTCCGCACGGTCCATGTGCCGCGCCGCCTCCACGAGCTGTGGGTGCAGGTCAACGGCGCGACCGAGGACCTGACCGTGCTGCACGGCCGCTCCCCCACCACCACCGAGATCGCCGAACGGCTGAAGCTGAGCGAGGAGGACGTCCTCGCGTGCATCGAGGCGGGCCGCTCGTACCACGCCACCTCGCTGGAGGCGGCGCAGGAGGGTGACGGCCTGCCGGGCCTCCTCGACCGGTTGGGGTACGAGGACCCGGCGCTCGCCGGAGTCGAGCATCGCGACCTCGTCCGCCACCTGCTCGTACAACTGCCGGAACGCGAGCAGCGGATTCTGCTGCTGCGGTACTACAACAACCTGACGCAGTCCCAGATCAGTGTGGAGCTCGGGGTTTCGCAGATGCACGTGTCCCGGCTGCTCTCGCGCAGCTTCGCACGCCTGCGTTCCGCAAATCGGATCGAGGCGTAATCAACGCGGGGGACACCCACCCCACTCCTTCGGGGCGGATAAGTCGACATGGCGCTACAGCGTGTTGCCGACATGTGACATTCTGCTGGAACCGCGTTTGCCGCAGCGCCGCCTCCGGTATTCAGGTGGAGGCTGCACTCCCCGTACGGACTGGGTACGGGGGAAGCTGCCGCAACCCGTCCGCGACCTCAAGGGGGTGGCATGTCCGTAGAACTGGGCAGCTCGAAGGTGCTCCTCACCAAAGACGCACCACACGATGTGCTTGACGACTGCGACGCCATCGACACTCGCACCCTCTCCCGCGCCCTCTTCCTGCGGCTTGCCACGCTTGCCAAGGACAGCGCGGAGCGTACGTACGTACGCGACACCCTCATCGAACTCAACCTGCCGCTCGTGCGCTACGCGGCGGCCCGATTCCGCAGCCGCAACGAGCCGATGGAGGACATCGTCCAGGTCGGCACGATCGGCCTCATCAAGGCGATCGATCGTTTCGACTGCGAACGCGGCGTGGAGTTTCCCACCTTCGCCATGCCGACGGTCGTCGGCGAGATCAAACGCTTCTTCCGCGACACGAGTTGGTCCGTGCGGGTCCCCAGGCGGCTCCAGGAGCTGCGCCTCGCCCTCACCAAGGCCAGCGACGAACTGTCGCAGAAGCTCGACCGCTCCCCGACCGTGCCCGAACTGGCCGTGTGCCTGGGCGTGTCCGAGGAGGACGTGGTCGACGGCCTGGCCGTGGGCAACGCCTACACCGCCAGCTCGCTGGACTCCCCCTCGGCGGAGGAGGACGGCGGCGAGGGCTCGCTGGCCGACCGGCTCGGCTATGAGGACGCCGCGCTGGAAGGCGTCGAGTACCGCGAGTCGCTCAAGCCGCTGCTGGCCAAACTCCCGCCTCGGGAACGGCAGATCATCATGTTGCGCTTCTTCGCCAATATGACGCAGTCGCAGATCGGCGAGGAGGTCGGGATTTCGCAGATGCACGTCTCGCGTCTGCTCACCCGCACCCTGGCGACGCTGCGCGAGGGGCTTATCGCCGACTGAACGGGACGGGCCGGGCCGCATGGCTCGGCACCGCCGCTATCCACACAGCACCTATACAGCTGACACCCCGTCAGCCACACTGGCCCGATGCGACGGACGACGATCGGCTCCGCCTCGGCGACGGCGCTCTGCCTCGGCGTACTGCTCACCGCCTGCGGCAGCGGCGGCCGCGACGGCTACGTCGCGGCCGAAGCGGCAGGCCCCGCCGGGGACCACGCCCCGGCCACGGCCGTACCGCCGAAGGGCGGCGTAGAGCTCGTACCGCTGGACGGCGACGGCGCGGCGAGCCATCGGCCGACGCCGGGTACGACGGGGGCGGGGACGGGGACGGCGACGGACTCGCGACCGGGCGCGAGCGGCACGTCCCGCACGCCCGGTGGAGTCGGCGCCTCCAGCACACCCGGCGGGGGTACGAGCACGGGCCCGGGCAAGGGTACGAGCGCGCCCCCGAGCCCCGGCACGGGTACGAGCGCGGGTACGGGCACCGGCACCGGCACCGGCACCGGCACCCCGCAGAAACCACCCAGCCCTCCGGGCTCCCCAGGCACCCCCAGCACCACCCCTCCCAGCCCATCCAGCCCGCCGACCCCGGCGGCCCTGACCGTAAGCGCCCCGAAGCGCGCTCCGGCCGACCACCGCTGGTGCGAGAAGGTGACCGTCACCTTCACCAACACCGGGGGCAGGCCCGTGACCAAGGGCATCGTCACCTTGGAGACCCACATCATCGGCGCACTCGGGGTCGACTGGGTGACGATCCGCCAGACACGCCCCTTGCCCGCACCGATCGCAGGGGGCAAGCGGAAGGAACAGACCTGGCCGATCTGCGTGGACGCGTGGCGCGTCCCGCTGGGCATGCACGTCGAGACGCGGGACGTCACAGCGAAGTGGAAGTGACGGCGGGGACGGCGAGGACGGCGGGGACGTATCGCACTCCGCCAGGAACAGACCCACGAAAGCGGCGAGGCCACCCCATCGCCCAACCGGCCAGGCACATCGCGCATACCGGGCCCTCAGACCACCAGGGTTGAGCCTCCCCGGCGGCGGGCGGCCCCCGGTCTACGGGCGGAAACTGCCCCAGCCGACGAGCACACCCGCGCCCCCCGACCCCGCTCCCGGCCACCGAGGGGGGGGGGGGGGGGGGGGGGGGGGGGGGGGGGGGGGGGGGGGGGGGGGGGGGGGGGGGGGGGGA
>NZ_JBWKFF010000001.1:344256-478509 GCF_056434425.1 Streptomyces sp. NPDC044033
GAGTAAATTGGGTCTCAGGACGGGGGGGGGGGGTTTTTCGGGGTGGGGGATGGCCCAGGTTCGAGGGGAGGAACCCCCCAAATCAAAACAACACCCCCCCCCCCCCCCCCCCCCCCCCCGGCCAGGGATAAGGCACAAGCCCAACGGCGGGTCTCCGGTGGCCGCCCGGAGACCCGCCTGTTCTGCGCCGACTACGGCAGTGACCACCAGTTGACCCACAGGTCGGAGTGGTCGGTGACGACGAAGGCGTACGGCCGCTGCGCCGCGTTCGAGCTGTCCTGGACCGTGATCACCTCACCGGGGCGCTCGATGACGCGCCCGGTCGGTGTGCCCTGCTCGGCCCAGTGCCACGCCTTGCCGTCCCACCAGTTCACGTACAGCTTCGAGTCGTCGCCGATGACGAAGGCGTACGGGCGGGTGAAGGCGTTCGGGTCGTCCTTCATCGTGACCACGCCGACGGAGTCGAGGATGAGCCGGCCGCCGGGGGCGCCCTGCGCGCTCCAGCTCCACTTCGAGCCGTTCCACCAGTTCACGTACAGCTTCGAGTCGTAACCCTGGACGAAGACGTACGGACGTTCCGTCGCCTGCGGGTCGTTCTGGACGCTGACGACCCCCGCGCCCTTCTTGACCGGCTGCCCGGACGGCGCGCCCTGCTCGCTCCAGTTCCACTTGGAGCCGTCCCACCAGTTGACCCAGACCCGGGAGTCGTCGGTGATGACGAAGGCGTACGGGCGGGTGAAGGCGTTGGGGTTGTCGCGCATGGTGGTGACGCCGATGGGGCGCGAGATGGTGCGGTTCGGCGGCGCGCCCTGGTCGCTCCAGTTCCACTTGGAGCCGTCCCACCAGTTGACCCACAGACGGAAGTCGTCGGTGACGACGAAGACGTACGGGCGCTGCGGCGACGTCGGGGTGTCCCGGACGGTGACGACCCCGACGCCCTCGCGGATCCGTCGCCCGCTGGGCGCGCCCTGGTCACTCCAGTTCCACTTGTTGCCGTCCCACCAGTTGACGTGGAGCTCGGAGTCGTCGGTGATGACGAAGGCGTACGGGCGCTGCTGTGCGTCCGGGCGGTCCTGCACCGTGACGGCGCCGACCTTGTCAAGGATGGTGCGGCCGACCGGAGTTCCCTGGTCGGCCCAGTGCCACGCCTTGCCGTCCCACCAGTTGACGTACAGCCGCGAGTCGAAGCCGCGCACGAATACGTACGGACGTTGCGCGTCCTGGGGGGCGTCTTTCATGGTGACGGCGCCCATCGTGGCCCGGACGCCGATCGTGGCGGTGGGCTGCTGCTGGTCGTTCCACTTCCATGAAGCCATCGTGTTCCTCTCCGGCCCGCCACCCGGCGTATCGCGGGCAGGGGCGAACTGAGGCGATACGAACTGAGAGGCGTCGGCGCCGCGGTGGCCGACGCCAGAACGCGGGGCGAGGTCCGGCCGGGGCCCGTGAGGTTCCTCGCGCGGCCACTCTGGCAGCGTCCCCCCGCCCTGTCACCGCCGCAGCACCGGAAGGCGGCACTCACCGGAGCCTTTCGGACACGAGCGGCCACTGCCCGAAGGCCCCTCGTGCACCGACCACACCTTCCGGACGCGCGGCCACTCGCCCACCACCACAGCCGGTGACCGGCGAACGGGCCGGCGGCACCGGGCCGGGTGGCGGCTTCAGCTACGGCCCCGAGGGCGGCGTTCCTCCTTGGCGTTCCCCTCGGCGTCGCCGCTCCCCGCGCTCGTCAGAATCGCGCTCGCGACGACATCGAAGAGGTGGTCGGCGCGTGGCGCGAGTGAGGGCTGATCGCCGAGCCACGCGAGCGCCGCGATCAGCGCGAACAGATCGGTGCCATCGATGTCGCTCCGTGCCGCCCCCGCGGCCTGGGCGCGGGTGAGGAGCCGCGCGCCGGCCGCACGCAGGGTGACGCACGAGGCGTGTAGCGCGGATTCGGGTTCCTCGATGGCGGCTGCCATCAGCACGGTCACGCCCCGGTACTCGGTCGTCCACGCGACGCAGTCGCGTAGCCACGCGACGAGTGCGTCTTCGGGTGAGCTCGACGTCTCGAACTCGCCTGCCTTGGCCGCCAGCTCGTCGAAGCTCGTACGGAGCAGGGCGTCGAGCAGCGCCTCGCGCGTCGGGAAGTGACGCAGCAGCGTCGCGAGCCCGACATCGGCCCTGCGCGCGATGTCGCGCAGCGACACCTCGACGCCCTGCTCGGCGATGGCGGTGCCCGCTACTGCGAGCAGGTGGTCACGGTTCTTCCTGGCGTCGGCCCGCATCGGTCCCTCTTGACTATCCGGATCAGTGGTCCATATATTCGGATCAGCGAACCGTTTATGTGGATCGCTGATCCGGATAACCCTATCCCGCGGCGCGGGCAGGAGAGAACGATGCCGACACACACGATGAGGGCAGTCCGCCTCCATGAGCACGGCGGCCCTGAGGTCCTGCGCTACGACGAGGTGCCGATCCCCCGACCGGGGCCGGGCGAGGTGCTCGTCCGCGTTCACGCGGTCGGCGTCAACCCCCCTGACTGGTACCTGCGCGACGGGATGTCCAACCTGCCTCCGGAGACGAGGCCGAAGTTCAGCTTGCCCGTGATTCCGGGGACGGACCTGTCGGGCACCGTCGAGGCCGTCGCCGCCGACGTCGACGGCTTCTCCGTCGGCGACGAAGTCTTCGGACTCCTCCGCTTCCCCAGCTTCGACGGCAGCGCATACGCCGAGTACGTGGCCGCGCCCGCGTCGGACCTCGCGCTCAAGCCGGCCGGCATCGATCACGCGCACGCCGCCGGGGCGCCGATGGCCGGGCTGACGGCCTGGCAGTTCCTGATCGGGCTCGGCCACGATCACCCGTCGCCCTTCCAGGCCGCGAAGCACCGTCCGGTGCCGCTCGGCGCCGACGTGACGGTGCTCGTCAACGGTGCCGCAGGCGGCGTGGGGCACTTCGCGCTACAGCTCGCGAAATGGAAGGGGGCACGTGTCATCGCGGTGGCGTCGGGCGCGCATGAATCGTTCCTGAGCCAGCTCGGCGCCGACGAGTTCATCGACTACACCAAGAGCCGTCCCGAAGAGCAGGCGCACGGCGTCGACCTCGTTCTCGACGCCGTCGGCGGCCCTGACAGCAAGCGCTTCCTGCGCACGCTCAAGCGCGGCGGCTCCCTGTTCCCCGTCTTCTTCGGCGAATTCGACGAGGAAGAGAACGCGAAGCTGGGCGTCACCGTCACGGGCACCCAGGTCCGCTCGAACGGCGCCCAACTCGCCGAGCTGGCACGCCTGCTCGACGCGGGCACGGTCCGCGTCGCCATCGACAGCACCTTCGCACTCGCGGATGCCCGAGCGGCACACGAACGCGCCGCCCGAGGACACATCCAGGGCAAGATCGTCCTCACGGTCGCCTAACCGCGCGGCTCCGCAGCCCCGCGGCTTCCTATCCCCAGCTGGGTCAGGCTGAGCGCCGCGAGGCCGTCCATACTCGAAACCATGGACGGAAAAACGCAGCTCGGCAGCTTTCTGCGGGCGCGGCGCGCCCAGCTGCGCCCGGAGGATGTCGGGGTGCCCACGTACGGGGAACACCGGCGTGTGCCGGGGCTTCGGCGCGAGGAGCTGGCGATGCTGGCGGGCGTGAGCGCCTCCTACTACACCCGGCTCGAACAGGGGCAGTCACTGAGCGCGTCGCCGGAGGTTCTGGATGCGATCGCCGGGGCTCTTCGGCTGGACGAGTCCGGGCGGCGGCACCTGCACGACCTGGGCCGGGTGGACAGACAGCGCACCCGGGTCCGGCGACCGGCGCCGGAACGGGTGACGGAGGCGACGCGCCGGCTGCTGAACGCACTGGGCGAGACCCCCGCGATGGTGCTCGGACGGCGCAGCGACGCACTGGCGTGGAACCGCCTGGGCCACGCGCTGTTCGCCGGGCACCTGGACCCCGGCGCCCCTGACCTGCCGGTACGGCGCCCCAATATGGCCAGGCTGCTGTTCCTCGACCCCCACTCCCGTGACCTGTACGCGGACTGGCCGAGCAGGGCCAGGGCGGTGGTCGCGAATCTGCGTCTGGTGGCGGCCCAGCACCCGGAGGACGTCGTACTGCACGCGCTCTTGGGCGAACTGTCCGCGAAGAGTGCGGAGTTCGCCGCGATGTGGGCCGAACACCGCGTCAAACCCTGCACCGTCGCCGACTACGAGATGCGCCATCCGCTGGTCGGGCACCTGACCGTCACCCTTCAGACCTGGAGCAGCGGGACGGAGCCCAACGTCGTGGTCGCCACCACAGAAGCGGGCTCGCCCTCGGAGGCCGCGCTCGCTCTGCTCGCCCAGGCCACCAGCAAGGCCACCACGCGACTCGGCCCCTCCTCCGGCGCGGCACAGAAACGGCCCCGGGCCGACAAAGCCTGACCCCAGCTTGAAGCCTTGAAGTCCTGAATTCCCGCATCGGCATGTGCGCTGCCGCATGCCGGAAAACAGCACCGAAAACGAGAACGTTATGCGGTCTCTTAGTCATCTGTAATCAACACGGAACAGGAGGGCAGATCATGGCAGTCTACGTACTGATCCACGGCGCCGGACACGGCGGATGGTCCTACCAGAAGGTCGCTCGCATTCTGGAGCCCGAGGGCCACACCGTGTATTCCCCGACCCTGACCGGATTGGGCGAACGGTCACACCTCGTGAGCCCCGATGTCGATCTGGACACGCACATCACCGAGGTGGCCGACCTTCTTTTCTACGAGGACCTGACGGACGTGGTGCTCGTCGGACACAGCTACGGTGGCACGGTGATTCAGGGAGCCGCCGATCGCGTCAGCGACCGGGTCGGAAAGCTCGTGTTCCTCGACGCCCCCGTCGGCCCATCGCAGGTCGAGGCGTTCCCGACCCTCCTCAAGGAGAGGGAAAAAGGCCAGGTAGTCGACGGTGTCGAGCTCGTACTCTTCCCCAGCGAGGACCTGGTGAGGTTCTTTGGGGTTACGGACCCCAAGGACATCGAGTGGGTGCTGCCGCGCCTCACCCCGCACCCCTGGAAAACTCTTGAGCAGCCGCTCGTCCTGAACAACGAGGCGGCACTGGAGGCGATACCGCATTACCGGATCGTCTCCACCAATAGTCTGGCTCTTGGTGTCCATAGCCAGGGCCCGATTGCCAAGGCGCGCGCCGAAGGCCGATTCTGGGAGATCGACAGCGGACACGATCTCATGATCACCGAGCCGGAGGCCGTCTCCCGTCTGCTGACAGAGATCGCGTCCACAGAGGCTCGGACCGCAGGCGGGGTACAGGCGACGGCATACACCGATATACCGATACACCGGTCCCAGGAATGAGGCGCATGAAGCGCGTGAAGCGGTGGGATGACGCCGACCTGATCATCGTTGACGAAACAGCGTCCACCATTTCGTTTCCTTCGGCGAAGCTGCGAAAGCCGCGGTGACAGATGTCGGCGTACCCCGCGAGTGCTCCACCAAGTACGGAGATATGTGCACCAGCAGTCAGGCGGTGAGCCAGTCACGTCATCCCGCGGACCTGGCGGCGGCAGGGCGATGAACCTCCAGGATGACTGCGGTGCCGGCCACGGTTCGGTCCTCGTGCATGTTGATCTGCTGGCCGGGCTGGACGTGTGTCCAGTGGGATGGGGTGAGGGGAACAAGGCGAACTGCGGCTCGCCCGCCGGGCTCCAGACAGGGCATGTTCTCGACCCAAAGCCCTGCGATGCTGACCGAATGTCCACCGGTGGGCGAGAGGCGGCCGATGTCCCACATGGGCCGCAGAACACCGGCGCCGGAGATTGGCGTCGTGCGTCGCGCCTCAGTGGCAGGACGGAGCGTCAGATCCGCCCGGATCCCGCCGTTGCGGATCTCGGAGCACCGCCAATGGCACCAAGCCGCGCTCCGCTCCAGCCAGAGCTGCTCAGCCGCCTCGGCGAGCTTCTCCCAGAACGCCAGAGGGAGCGAGCGCCCGTCCCCGAACTCCTCCAGCAGGCCCAGGGCGATCTCCCACTCGTCGTGGACGAGGTAGTCCCAGATGTCTCGCACCGTGATGTCGTTCTCGGTGGCGGTATCTTCCGGAACCAGCAGGGAAGCTGATTCGAGCAGTTCGGGGACGTCCATGCGCTCATGGTCGACCACGTGGAAATCAGGCTGCGCTTGCTTGCTCTCGGGTTGGACTATCCGTTGTGTGCTTCGAGCTCAGTCGCCAGCGTCTGCTGGGTGGCCGCCCACGACGCCAGGAGCGCAACATTGTCAGCGGTCGGCGTGCCCGCGGGTGCGGTGTAGACGTTGAGGTGCAGGCCGGGTTCGGCGGGCAGTTCCAGGGACTCGACATCCAAGTCGAGCTGGCCCACGACCGGATGGCGCACACGCTTGCGGCCGGACCGGTGCAGCCGCACGTCCTGAGATGCCCACCGCTGCCGAAATAGCTCACTGCACGTCGACAGTTCGCCGACCAGGGCGATCAGCTCCTCGTCGTGCGGATTGCGGCCGGCTTCCATGCGTAGCTTCGCGGCCACGCCACCGGCAACTTGGTCGTAGTCGACAAAGAAATCTCTGGCCGCCTCGGGAGCTAGATAGACGAACCGCGCGGTGTTCGCGGGCCGTCGCGGGCCGGCCAGCACCGGTGAATACAGCGCGCGAGCGAGTTGATTCATGGCGAGCACGTCATAACGGCCGTTACCGATCCAGGCCGGCGCATCGGAGATCGCGTCGAGCACCTGCTGCAGTGTCGAGCGCACCGTCACGGCAGGCCGACGCCGGCGTGGGCCGCTCGGCGCCTTGGATCGGCGCGCGAGGTGGTACAGGTGGTCGCGCTCGGCCTCGTCGAGTTGCAAGGCAGAGGCCAACGCGTCGAGCACGCCATCGGAGGCACCGGCGAGGCTGCCGCGTTCCATGCGTACGTAGTAGTCGACCGATACCCCCGCCAGTAGCGCTACCTCCTCGCGGCGCAGACCTTTGACCCGACGGTTGCCGCCGTAAGCGGGCAGGCCCGCGTGCTCGGGTGTGATGCGGGCGCGACGCGAGCTGAGAAACTCCCGAATCTCGGTGCGTAGATCCATCGTGGCCATCCCCTCACCGTAAGCCCGTCCGGCAGTTTAAGGCGTGCCCGTTGCGGTCGTCGCGATGCCGCCGTCTACCGGAATGACGGTGCCCGTGAGGTAGGACCCGGCCCGGCTGGCGAGAAACACGGCGACACCCGCCATGTCGTCGTCGCGGCCGAGCCGGCGCGCAGGGGCCGCCGCCGCGATCGTGTCGCCGATGGCATCGAGCGTGGACTCCATCATCCGCGACGGGAACACTCCCGGTGCTACCGCGTTCACCGTGACGTGCTGTGGGCCCAGTTCCCTGGCAAGCACTCTGGTGAGTTGATGCAGTGCCGCTTTGCTGCTGGCGTACGAGTAGTTGGGCGACTGGGCGACGTGGATGGCGGCGATACTGCCGATGTTGATGATCCGCGCGGGATCATCGGCGGTGCCCGCCCTGCGAAGTGCGGGGAGCAGCGCCTGCACCAGCCAGAACGGAGACTTGAGGTTGAGGTCGATCACTGCGTCCCAGGCCTCGTCCGGGAACGTCGCCAGCGGCTCGCGCCACATCGCTCCCGCGTTGTTGACAAGGATGTCCAGGCGTTCCGAGTCTCCCTTGACAAGATCAGCGAGGCGCTGACACTCGTCGTGCCTGGACAGGTCGGCGGGGATTGCTCGAACGTCGCCGAATTCGGACAGCAGGTGCTGTGCCTCCGCACACGCGTCTGCCTTGCGGGAACTGATGACGACGCGGGCGCCCGCCTGGAGAAGGCCGCGCGCTATCATCATCCCAATGCCCTTGGTGCCACCAGTGACAAGGGCGTACTTCCCACTCAGATCGAAAAGTTCTGTGTGCGTGGTGAATTTATTGTCCGCCATTGGTCTCCGTCCATTCTGTTCTGTCGTGGAAGAATGCGCCGACACGGTCGCGCATTCGGGGCAGCTGAATTGAACTGATGGGGATAAAGCTGCGGTGCGTGTCCATGGAGTGTTGTCGGCGCTTTCGACTCGATCAGGTTGACAGGCGTTTGGGACGTCTGGGAGACCCTGGTGATCCAGGTACTGTGAGAGCCCCCCTTGCCTGGTGCGCTGACTCACCTGAGACACCTTGGAGCTGAGGTACCCGTACAGGTCGCATAACGCCGTCGAAGGCCGTCCCCGACGGCAGGCGCCGGGCGGCGGCCGCCAGCTCCGGGAAGGCGGCGGTGACGATCGGGCCGGAGCGTCCCACGACCCGGCCCATCAGGCCCTCGAATGCCTCCTGCCAACGGGCACGGCCTACTTCAGGTCTTCACAAACCGATGACCAACGGTGGCCGCACCCGTCTCCGCACCCGCCACCCGTCACCCGTCACCCGTCACCCGTCACCCGCCAGCGTGACCTCGCAACTCTCCGGGCCACCCTGAGCACTTCGGTGTGCTTCATTGCCCCGAATCCGGCGCGAGCAGGATCATGGCGAAATGACAGACAGCCTCTCTTCCGTACCTCCAACCCCGGTGCGACTCACGGAGTACACGAAGACCCAGCAGATCGAAATCGTCGGCGACAGTGCCGATCCCTTCGGCGTCGCGGACGCCGGATTGACGTGGCTGCCCAAGGAAGATCATTTCGTCATCAGGCAGCAGGGCCGCCTCGTCGCACACGCCGGTCTGCTGCGGCTCCCCATATCGATCGGCGGGGTCGACACGCAGGTGGTGGGCGTCGGCGGGGTGGCTGTCGCGCCTGATCTGCGCGGGCACGGACTGGGCCGGTTGGTCGTATCGGCGGCCGTGGACCACGCGCGGACAATGGGGCCACAGCACGGGCTTCTCTTCTGCCGGCCGCCCCTCGTCCCGCTCTACCAGCGACTCGGCTGGCGAACGATTGAGCAGGACGTCCACGTCGAACAACCCGAGCGACCAGTGATCATGCCGCTGCGGACCATGTGGACACCACTGCACGACGGCGCGAGTTGGCCCACCGGAGAGGTCCGCCTGCTCTCGCTCCCCATGTGATGGATCGCTCCGGTGAGGGTCGTCCCTGGTCCGACTGCCCTCACCAGGGTCAATGGCTGAGCACGGGATCGGCCGACTCGGGCGCTCACCGGTCAGCCCAAGCCCCCCCGTCACAACCAGCAAGATCACGATCCAAGAGGTCATCTCAATTGGCTCGGTAGGCTGCGGGTCATGGGGCCTGCTCAACGCTCCGGGCTGGGCTCCGACCTCATCGGCCCGGCCCAGGGGACCGCCGCGGCAGAGAACTCAGCCTGCGCGCAGCCCTGGAGACGCCGATGGAAGCGCTCGTGGCGGCGCCCCGGACCAACGCCGAGGTCCTCGGCCTGTCCGGCCAGGGGGGTGTCATCGCTCCCGGCGCGCAGGCAGACCTCGTTCTGTGGAACGGCAACCCGCTCGAAGACCCGGAACTGTTCTCCGACCCCACCAACGCCGTCCTCGTAATCCAGGCCGGCCTCATCGTGAAGGACCTCAGATGAGCACCATGTGGCAGGGCTGCCTCGCCCACACCGACTACTTCGAGATCCGCTCCAGCGGTGGGCACGACTACGGCGTCTGGGTCACCACGCCACCGCGCTACGACCCTGCCGCGGCGCAAGCGCCTGTCGTGTACGTACTCGACGGCAACTGGGCCGTGGGCATGACCGCCCCACTCATCGTCACGCAACTGGACCCCATGCAGTCGATTCAGCCCTACGTACAAGTCAGCGTGGGTTACGCAGGCGAGGAGGCAGAGCACTGGGAGCGGTTGCGCAACCGAGACCTCGTGCCCCCCGGCGAACCCATCGCGAAGGAGTACATCGATGCGGTGGAGATGGGGGTCGAAGCGGGCACGACGACTCGCGAGCAAGCCGACGCCTACCTCGCTGAATTGAGCGGCAGCCGCGGAGATATGTTCCTGAACTTCCTTACCGACGACCTACACCCGCGGATCGAACGCGACTACGGCACAGCCCCGAGCGGTCACGGCCTCTTCGGCTATTCCTACGGCGGACTCTTCAGTCTCTACGCCTGGCTCACCAATAGCGCCCTCTTCGAGAGCATCGGCGCGGGCAGCCCCGGCATTGTCAATGCAGACAGTCAGGTCTTCGCTCGTCTTGAAGCAATGGGTGACACCCTGCCTGCCACCAAGCTTCACGTGACCTTCAACGACCGAGAGATCCTCGGGGACTTGGCGGTCTACCAGAATCTCACGAAAAACACGGCCACGTTCCTTCACCGCCTCACCTCGCGCAGCGGATCCGTCACCAGCGCACTCATGCACGAAACGCACGTGACTGGGTTGCAGGCATCGTTCCTCAGCTACCTCAGGACCTGCCGCGCCCAGTAAGCCTGGACGGCGCCAAGCCTGGACGGCGCCAAGCCTGGACGCCGCGGCTCTGCCTGGCCGACCAGGGGCACCGGCCGGGGGCACCGGCCGGGGCAGTAGGCGAGAGCCGGGCCGAGACGTCCTCCCCTGTCGCCCCGACGCAGCTACGGGATGGCGGCTTACACGGTCAGCCGCTCACGCGTGCGGTGACCGGTGTTCGCGGGTCCTACGCCGCCGTCGGAGTTCGCGGGTCCAACGCCGCCGTCGGAGTTCACGTCGGACCGGCTGATCTCGGCCCACACCGCGTCGAGCGAGAGGCCGAGGGCAGCGGCGATCGCCGCGATGGTCGGGAAGGCGGGGGTGGCCACGCGACCCGACTCGATCTTCCTGAGCGTCTCCGGTGAGACACGTGCGTCGAGCGCGATCTCAAGCATCGAACGTTCTCCCCGGGCCCGGCGCAGGAGGGTGCCAAGGTGCCGGCCGCGTGCGACCTCTGCGGGAGTGAGCGGCAGTCTGACCATGGCACCGATTCTAATACCGGTATAGTTTGACCGGTATAGTTGTTGGTTCCGTGAGGAAAGTGGCACATGATCGAGATCCTGAACCCCGCTCTGCTGGCCCGGGCAAAAGACACAGGCGCCCTGGTAGCGGACATTCTGCAGACTCTGAAGGGCCGGAGCACGGTCGGCACGAGTCTCCTGGACATCGACCGGTGGGCCAAGTCCATGATCGCCGACGCGGGAGCGCTGTCCTGCTATGTCGACTACGCGCCGTCCTTCGGACGCGGCCCGTTCGGCCACTACATCTGCACGGCCGTCAACGATGCCGTGCTCCACGGACGGCCGTACGACTACACGCTTGCCGACGGCGATCTGCTGACACTCGACCTCGCCGTCTCCAAGCGCGGAGTCGCCGCGGACGCCGCCATCAGCTTCATCGTGGGCGACACGAAGCCCCCGGAGAGCGTCGCGATGATCGATGCGACCGAACGCGCGCTGGCCGCGGGGATCGCCGCCGCCGGCCCCGGCGCCCGCATCGGCGACATCTCCCACGCCATCGGCACCGTTCTCACCAAGGCGGGGTACCCGATCAACACCGAGTTCGGAGGCCACGGCATCGGATCGACGATGCACCAGGACCCCCACGTTTCGAACACCGGACGCCCGGGCCGTGGATACAAACTGCGCCCGGGGCTGCTGCTCGCCCTGGAGCCGTGGGTCATGGCGGACACCGCCAAACTCGTCACCGACGCCGACGGGTGGACGCTCCGCAGCGCGACGGGCTGCCGGACAGCACACAGCGAGCACACGATCGCCATCACCGAGGACGGATCCGAAATCCTCACGTCGCCGAAGCCGTCGCAGCCGTAAGGCCGAACTCCCCGCGCGCTTCTTCCAGTTGCGGCAAGCAAGACAGCATCGAAGCGGCCCGACGCGGCACTCTGGTGATCGTGGAGCAACCCGAGGCGTAAATGCGCACACGAAACCAGGGTGCCGGGTACCCGGCCCAAGAGCTGCGGCCCTGCGAGCCGCGACCGAAGGTCGATTTCGGTTCCGCGCAGTGGTCTTCCAGTCGCCGGAGACGTCCGGGCGTCCGCGCGAGCGCGCTCGCGCGCCTCATCACTGATCAACCTGGGCCGTCTCCCCCGCTCCATCGCGGATCAAGCGCGGAGCCCCCGTTTCCCCTACAGCCGAGCCTCGCCATCGGGACTGCCGGCCTTTACGCGGCGCAGCAGGTCGGCCAGCGCCGGGCGAGTGAGGGTGAGTGCGGTGGTGGGGGCTTCGCTCTCGCGGAGGAGGACGACGGCACCCACGGCAGCGAGTTCAACGCAGTTGGCTGAATCACCGCCGCTGGAGAACGAGGACTTCTGCCACACGGCAACCAATGTCATGCCGGGCCCCCCTTTCACACGCTTCGCACGAGACAGCGGATGCATCGGCTCTATCGATGCACGGGCAGTTCGAAGCCCCCGTCGGGGTCCCCAGCCTTCACCTGACGCACCAACCCCGCCAACGCCCCGCGCGGGAGGGCAAGCACGTCGGCGGGGGCTTCGCTCTCGCGGAGGAAGACGACGTCGCCCGCAGCAGCGAGTTCAACACAGTTGGCCGAGTCATGACCGCCGGAGAACGAAGACTTCTGCCACACGGCAATCAGTGTCATGTCGGGCCCTTTCACATGCTCTGCATGAGGCGGTTGATGAGCTCTCTCGACTCTACGACTCCGAGTGCCGCCGCCTCCAACTTGCGGACAATCGCTCGACAGCGACGGAGTTGCGCCTCTGCATCCAGAAAAGCAGGGCCGTATGGCGTATCCATCAGGACTGCGTCCAGCTGCGGAACGGGCCCGCCCGCGTACAGCAGTGGGTCACCGAGGCTGGCGAAATCATCCACGTCGAAGGGGATAACTCGTACGGTCACATGGGGCAGTTCGGACTGTTCCAAAATATGGAGTAGCTGGTTCCGGGCGACCTTTCTGTCGGCTGCCCTGATTCGCAGTGCCGCTTCGTGGATCACTGCTAGGTAGGGCACAGACAGCCCCTGGCGCCGCAGCCGGAACTGCACTCGCATCTCAAGCTCCGCCGCCGACAGTTTCGGCACTGTGGAAGCGAAGAGCGCCCGAATCTGCGCTTCGGTCTGCAACAGACCCGGGATATAGACGCTCTCGAAGTTCTTCAAGCACTCAGCATGGTGCTCCAGCTCAGCAAGGTTCAGGTAGCCGGAGGGCACCCACCCCCTGTGCTCCTCCCACCATCCCCTGCCCCTCTCCGTCGCCATGGCCACCAGTGCGTCCACGAGCGCGGCGTCGTCGCACGCGTACTGGCTGGCCAAGTGACGTACACGCTCAGCACTGACGCCGACCCGGCCTGCTTCCATCGCGGAAACCTTGGTCTCGGCAATGCCCGCCGCCCGAGCGGCCTCCCGGCCTGTCAGACCCGCTCGTTCCCGAAGTTTGCGCAGCTCAGCGCCGAGTCGTTCCTGGCGGGCGGTGACAATGCTTCTCGCCGGCATGTTCCCCTGCTCTCCCGGGAGTTGAAAGTACGAGTATCCCAGTCCGGCTTGACCGGGTTCAACTGGCCCCCTACTTTAAGTGACGCAACACACACGCTGCGACTTCGGCCCCCCGGAAGCGCACCGCCCCGTCACGCCACGACGGCCGCGGCCATGCCACCGCGCCCATAGACCGCAGTGCACCCCGACTTCCCCCCTCACACTCGGAGTGCCCGCATGCCTGAAAACGACGAAGAGCCGTGGGAGTACACGCTTTACATCCCGCACGATCCACGTGCGGTCACCGTCTGCCGCCGCGCGCTGCGCCTGATCCTCGCCGCCCACGAGCTGCCGCACCTCTCCGAGGTGGCGGAGTTGCTGGCAACGGAGTTGGTCGGCAACGCCGTACGCCACACCAAGGGGCCTGCGGCCCTCGGCGTGCGCTGGGCAGGCGGGGTGCTCCGTATCGGTGCCTGGGACGCGGACCCCACGCCGCCCACTCCCCCGCTGTACACCCCCACCGACGCCGAGAACGGCCGCGGCCTCGCCCTCGTCCGTTCCTGCGCCGACGGCTGGGGCTGGCACCCCCTCACCTCTACCGGCGACAGCGGCAAGTACGTCTGGTGCGAACTGGTGGCGGCATGAACGGCGCCACCCTCGACGCCGCCATGGAGCGGCGAAGGCTGTGGCCCGACCGTGCGCCGTGGATTCGGCGGGCCGTAGGCGACGTGCCCCGGCACGCGTTCGCGCCCGACCGGCTGTGGCGGTGGGACGGCCACGCGTACGTACCGGTGGACCGGGAAACCGAAGCCGGGCGGTGGGCGGCGCAGGTGTACGCGGGGCCGGACGATCCAGCCGTCACCCAGGTCATCGACGGGCGCGCGTCGTCCAGTCTGTCCTGCGTCGCGGTCGTGGTGGACATGCTGGACTCGCTGAAGCTGGAGCCGGGGCAGCGCGTTCTCGAACTGGGTACGGGCTCGGGCTGGAACGCCGCGCTGCTGGCGCGGCGTTCCGGGCCGGGGCTCGTATCCAGTGTGGAGACCGACCCCGGACTCGCCGCGCAGGCCCGAACTCGGCTTGCCGCCATGGGAGTCGATGTCACGGTCGAGGTCGGCGACGGGGCCGCCGGGTGGCCGGCGGGTGGGCCGTACGACCGGGTGATCTGCACGTACGCGGTCGACGCGGTCCCATGGGCGTGGGTGGAACAGACGCGGCCGGGCGGACGGATCGTCACGCCCTGGGGGAGGTTGGGGCACGTGGCGCTGACCGTCGCCGAGGACGGCGCGTCGGCGGCCGGCTGGGTTCAGGGGCTGGCGGCCTTCATGCCCAGCCGCGGCACCGCCCCGCCGCCCACCTGGCAGCAGGTACGCGGCACCGGTCCGCCGCCGGAGGCGGAGTGGCGCACCGTACGGGACCTCGGCCCGCTGCGTGCGGACCCCCACCTGCTGTTCGCGCTACGGGTGGCCCTGCCGGAGGTGCACCTGACTCTCGATACGTACGGCTGGGCGGGCGACGGCGCCCCGGCCGTACGTCTCCACGACACCGCCCACACCTCCTGGGCCGCCCTTCACCCCTCCCCCGGCGACAACGGAACAGCGGTGGCCCACCAGTCCGGCCCGCGCCGCCTGGCCGACGAGGTGCTGGCCGCCTGGGACGAGTGGACGGCCGAGGGCTCGCCCGAGCTGTACGACTTCGGCATGACGGTCACGCCGCATGACCAGTACGTATGGTCCGGCCACCCCGCCACCGGCCCTCGGTGGCCGGCCGGCCGTACGCGGGGCGCCTGAGAGGCCCCGGAGACTTCGGCCGCCGGACGGCCGGTACGTCCACACCCCCGCATCGAGCTGCGGTACGGGCGGGGCGGGTCCACCGGGAGCCCTGACCCCCGGCTCTGCCAGGGGTACGGGTACGGGCCGCGCCACCGGCGACTGCGCGCCCCGGGGCGGATCGGACCGGTCCCCGGCCGGGCGCGGAAGGTGGCGACCCGCGCCAACGCTCGTACAGGCCGCGCCCCGGCCCAAGGACCGCGCGCCGGAACCGTTGGGTGACCCGCGCCAACGCTCGTACGGGCCTCGTCCACCCCGCAGCCGCGCGCCGGGGCCAGCGGCGTGACCCGCGCCATTCGCCATTGCCCGTACGCGACGCGTCACGCGCCGGGCGGCGCGCGCCGGGGGTACCGGGTGGGCGCGGCCCGTGCGAGACGCGTTACTGATAGCCGCGCGTCGGCACACCGCGAGACGGCCCGCCCCAGAGGAGCGCCGCTTGCGAAGTGCGCGGCAGGTGCGGAATCCGGCGCCTCGTCATGAGGTGCGAAACTCCGCGCCCCACCGCACAGCACCCGGCCCGCAAAGCGCTCCCGACCTACACAGCGGACTCAATCCGCAGAGCGCGCCCAACCCGCAAAGCGGGCTCAATCCGCGGAGCGCCCGGCAGCCGCGCGAAGCGCCTGCCGAGCCCCCGCCCCTACTTAAGCGCCAGCCAAGCCACCGCCACCACGACCACGATCGCGACGATCACTCCCACGATCACCCCGACCCGGGGGCCGGATGAGGAAGGAGGGGTGACTGCGGCCGCGGGAGCGGCCGCTCGGCGCTGGGGCTCTTCGTCGACGAAGGCGCGGAACATCTGCGTGTTGCCGGCCGGGTCGTTGCTGCCCTCTGGGCCCTGCTGCTGGGGGTTAGCCATAGGGCAGGACCCTAGCGAAGAAGCGTGCCCGTCGGCACCCCGGGGCAGCCCATCCCCCCTGGCCCCAGAGGCCGTTCGCCCCGCCTTCCGCCTCTATGTCCGCGTCCGTACCCCCGTCGCGACCTACCCTCACCTGCGGTTTTACGAGGTTCGCACCGCACCTTGACGTATCGCCTACGCACCCTTTCCCACTCCTTTACCTCTGCGGACCCCATTTCGTTTGCCTTCAGCAACCAAATGATTCTATGGTTGCCCTAAGCAACTGATCGTCCGGAGGTGGTGCCAGTGGCCGCTCAAGAGCAGTACGAGGAGCTGGCCCGGCAACTCGGTACCGTCGACGCGATCAAGCGAGACATGGGCCGGATGCTCCCACTGAACTGCTCGCCCGCCTCGGCCATCCTGCTCTCCCTCCTCAAGCGCTACGGCGAGATGCGGATGAGCAAGCTGGCCGAGCTGCTCGCGATCGACATGTCGGTGACCAGCCGGCATGTCGCGTACGTCGCCGAGCGCGGCTGGATCGAACGGCACCCCGACCCGCTCGACAAGCGGTCCCGGCTGCTGAGCCTCAGCCCCAGCGGCGCCGAGCTGCTGAACCAGGTGTCCACGCTCTACACCGAGACGCTCGCCGCGTGCCTCAAGGACTGGTCCGACGACGACGTCGGCAGCCTCATCGACTTGCTGACGCGGCTGCGCGAGGCGTTCGGCGACTGCCGGGCGCGCGCACCGCACCCCCACGGCGCGGACTCCACTGCCCGTACACCCGCGTAACGACGCGTAAAGAACCGAAGGAACCACATGGCTTCGACCACACCAGCCGGTGTGCGGGGCGGCCACGCCAAGCACGGAGGCCACCAACCGGCCCCCGGCTCCGACGCAGAGCCCATGACCCACCGGCAGATCATGGAGGCACTGTCCGGGCTGCTGCTCGGCATGTTCGTCGCGATCCTGTCGTCGACGATCGTCTCCAACGCGCTGCCGCGCATCATTCACGACCTGCACGGCAGCCAGTCCTCGTACACCTGGGTCGTCACGGCCTCGCTGCTCGCGATGACCGCGACCACCCCGCTCTGGGGCAAGCTCTCGGACCTCTTCAGCAAGAAGCTGCTGGTCCAGATAGCCCTGGTGATCTACGTCGGCGGCTCGGTCGTGGCCGGGCTCTCGCAGAACGCCGGCATGCTGATCGCCTGTCGCGTGGTCCAGGGCGTCGGCGTCGGCGGTCTCTCCGCCCTCGCCCAGATCGTGATGGCCGCGATGATCTCCCCGCGCGAGCGCGGCCGCTACAGCGGCTACCTCGGCGCGACCTTCGCCGTCGCCACCGTCGGCGGCCCGCTGCTCGGCGGCGTCATCACCGACACCAGCTGGCTCGGCTGGCGCTGGTGCTTCTACGTCGGCGTGCCGTTCGCGATCATCGCCCTGATCGTGCTGCAGAAGACCCTGAAGCTCCCCGTTCTGAAGCGGGACGTCAAGGTCGACTGGCTCGGCGCGTTCTTCGTCGCCGCCTCCGTCACGCTGCTGCTGGTCTGGGTGACCCTGGCCGGCAAGAACTACGACTGGATCTCCTGGCAGACCTTCGCGATGGTCGGCGGCGCGATCGTGCTCGCCCTGATCTTCGTCTACGTCGAGTCCAAGGCGAAGGAACCGATCATCCCGTTGCGGCTGTTCCGCAACAAGACGATCACCCTCGCCTCCCTCGCGTCGCTGTTCGTCGGCATCTCGATGTTCACCGGCACGGTCTTCTTCTCCCAGTACTTCCAGCTGGCGCGCGGCAAGACCCCCACGATGTCCGGCGTCATGACGATCCCGATGATCGCGGGCCTCTTCGTCGCCTCCACCGTCTCCGGCCAGGTGATCACCAAGACCGGCCGGTGGAAGTACTGGCTGGTCTCCGGCGGCGCGCTGCTCACCGCGGGCGTCGGCCTGCTCGGCACCATGCGGTACGACACCCCGTACTGGCACCTGGCCATCTACATGCTGCTCATGGGCCTCGGCATCGGCATGATGATGCAGAACCTGGTCCTCGCCACGCAGAACCAGGTCGCTCCCCAGGACCTCGGCTCCGCCAGCTCCGTCGTCACCTTCTTCCGCTCCCTCGGCGGTGCGGTCGGCGTCTCGGCGCTCGGCGCGGTGCTCGGCACCCGGGTCACCCACTACGTCCAGGAGGGCGTCGCGGACCTGGGTCCCAAGGGCGCGGCCCTGGGCCACGGCGGCGCCGGCGGCGGGGGCATACCCGACCTGTCCCAGCTGCCCGCGCCCTTCCGCACCATCATGGAGAGCGCGTACGGGCACGGCGTCGGCGACGTCTTCCTGTACGCGGCGCCCTGCGCCCTGCTCGCCTTCTTCCTCACCCTGTTCATCAAGGAGGTCGCGCTGCGCAGCAAGTCCGGCACCGAGCGCGCGCTGTCCGGTGACAGCGCGGAGCCGGCGACGGCCCCCGTGCCGGCCGCGACGGCCGCCGAGTCCTTCGAGAACACGGCCGAGCTGGAGCCCGCCCTCGTCGGCGCGCCGAGCACGGCCGACGGCGACCAGGCACTGGCCCCCGCCGCCGCCTCCGAGCCGCAGCGCCTCGCGGCGTTCGCCTCCACCGGCGACGGCCCGCCTCCGGGCTCCACCGCGATCCGGGGGTTCGTGAAGAACGCCGACGGCCAGCCCGTCGCCCGTTCCGCGGTCACCCTGATCTCGCTGAGCGGCAGCCAGCTGGGCCGCGCCGTGGCCCAGGGCGACGGCTCGTACGCGCTGTACGCACCGGGCTCCGGCTCGTACGTCCTGATCGCGGCGGCCGACGGCCACCAGCCGCAGGCGTCCACCGTCGTCGTCGGCGACGAGCCGCTCGGCTACGACATCCTGCTCTCCGGCACCAGCGGCCTCGCGGGCCTCGTCCGCGCCGCCGTCACGGGTGCGCCGGTCGACGCGGCGATGGTCGTCGTCACCGACGTCCGGGGCGAGGTGCTCACCACCGGCAAGACCGGGCCGCAGGGCGACTTCACCTTCGACGAGCTGGCCCCCGGCACGTTCACCATCGCCGTGAACGCGCCCGGCTACCGGCCCGCCGCCCTCCCCGTCGAGGTCGGCCACCAGGGCGTCACCCGCATGGAGGTCGAACTCCAGCCCGGCGCCCGGGTGCAGGGCACCGTACGGGCCGGGGCCGACCGGCGTCCCATGCCGGACGCGCGGGTCACCCTGATCGACGCGGCCGGGAACGTGGTCGCCACCGCCACCACCGGTGAGGACGGCGCGTACGCCTTCACCGACCTGGACGCGGGCGACTACACCGTCATCGCGAGCGGCTACCCGCCGGTCGCGGGGGCGCTGAACGTCGCCGGGCACGGCGTCGACGGGTACGACGTCGAGCTCACCCACCCCGGCGACTGACCGGCGCCGCGCAAGACCCCGGGGACCGGGGCGCGGTTCGAGCGGAGACGCGCCCCGGCCCCCGGCCCGGGACCGGCACGAACGGTCCCAAGGGGCCCCGGCGGCGGCCGGCCAACAGGCAGGGGACGGCCTGCGCGCCGCCGCCGGGGCTCCGCCACACACAGCGGGCCCCCACGACATCCCCCCACACGTCCCCACACGAACGACGAGCGAGAAATCGGGAGCGGGAACGGCAATGACCACCACTGGGGCAGGACTGCGGGCGCGGCTGCGCACCCGCGACGGCTGGGCGGTGCAGCACGCGGTGCTCACCATGACCGACATGCAGGGCGCGCAGGTGCTGCGCGCCCAGGCCGACGAGGACGGCGCGGTCCGCACGGACCAGCCGCTGCCGCCCGGCCCGTACACGGTCATCGCGACCGCCGTCGGCTACGCCCCGGCCGCCTCGACCGCCATCGTCACCGCCTCCGGGCGCGCCGACGTCGGCACCGTGGTCCTCGCCCGGCAGGGCGGCGTGGAGCTGCCGCCGCCCGGGGCGTGGACGATCGACCCGATGCACTCCTCGGTGGGCGCGGTCGCGCAGCACCTGGGGATCTCCAGCGTGCGCGGGCGGTTCACCGAATTCGGCGGGCGCATCGAGATCGCCGAGAATGTCGCGGACACGGCCAAGTCGGCCGTCGAGGCAGTCATCCGGGCCGACTCCATCGACACCGGCAACGCCATGCGGGACGGCCACCTGAAGTCCGCCGACTTCCTGAACGTAGAGGCTTTCCCGGAGATCACCTACCGCTCCACGGGCCTGGAGCCCGCCGGCGCCGACCGCTGGACGGTCCACGGCGAGCTGGCCCTGCACGGCGTGGTGCGGAACGTGGACCTCGCCCTCACCTACCTCGGCACCGGCCCGGACCCGTGGGGCGGCACCCGCGCCGCGTTCCGCGCCACCGCCGAGCTGCGCCGCGAGGACTTCGCGATGAACTACAACCAGGTCGTCGCGGCGGGCATCGCGGCGATCGGCACCACGCTGAGGGTCGAACTCGACATCCAGGCGGTGCAGGGGACGCAGCTGCCGGGTCTCTGACAGCGGCACGGCCGCGGATACGCGCGGAAGGCCGCGGATACGCGGGAAGGCCGCGGATACGCGGGAAGGGGCGTACGGGCTTCCGTACGCCCCTTCGTGCGTCGCGGGGGCCGTTCTACCGGGCCGCCTGCCCGCGTCCTCCCCGTCGCTCCGCCGAGCCGCGCCCTGCCCGCCCTACCGGGCCGCGTCCTGCCCGCTCTCCCGCAGCGCGCGGTCCCTCAGCACCTCGATGCCGGCGATGGCGCAGTCCAGCGCCACCTCGAAGTCGCGGACGCGCATGGCCTCGATGTCGGTGCTGGGACGGGCGTCCATGAGCCGCTTGGACTCCTCGAACTCCGGCCGCCCGTTGACGGTGGCCATCACCTCGTCGAAGTACTCGTTCTGGCTCATCCCCACCTCACGGCAGCGGGCGGCGAAGCGGCCTTCGATCGTGCCGTAGCCGTAGACGAACTGGTAGACGAGGGCCAGGACTCCGGGGATCTGCTCCAGCGGCAGCCCGCTGCTGATCGCGGCGCGCTGGGCGGCGGCGGCGAAGACCATCGAGTGCGGGCCGATGTTGAGGTACTCCCCGATCAGCCGGGAGACCCACGGGTGGCGCACCAGCATGTCGCGGTTGGTGGCGGCGAGCTGGCGCAGCTGGTCGCGCCAGTCCGCGTCCGTGCCCTCTTCGGGCACCTCCAGCTCGGCGGCGGCCGCGTCGACGGCGAACTCCAGCAGGTCGTCCTTGGTGTCGACGTACCAGTAGACGGACATGGCGGTGACGCCCAGTTCCGCCGCCAGCCGCCGCATCGAGAACTTCGTCAGGCCCTCGGCGTCGAGCAGCCGGACGGTGGCCGCGACGATCCTGTCGTGGTCGAGTCCGGCCGTCTGCTCGGCGCCGCCGCCCGGTCCGGAGTGTTCCGCCCTGCGTTTGGGAGCCCGCCGTTCGTTCAGCCACACACTGGCCCGGATGGTTCGGGTGCGGCCGCTCGTCATGGCGCGCTCTCCTTCTGCGATGCGCTGGTGGTACGTATCCGATGCTAAGGCCCGGACCGGGCGAAGCCGCCCGCCCGGCCCGGGCCCGGCGACGCTCACCCGCCGGCGGCGACGCCCGCCTCCGCTTCCCGCTCCGGCGGCGGGACGGCGGCGCGCTCGGCCCGGCGCAGCAGCAGCGCGGCCAGCACGCCGCCGACGAACACGGCCGCCGCACCCGCCAACTGACTGGTCTGGACGCCGGTTGAGAAGGCGTCGGCGACGGCGGTGCGGTCCGCGTCCGTACGGGCGGCGGCGAGCGCGGCGGGCAGCGAACCCGCCCCGGCGGCGACGGCGGGTACGAGCGCGGCGAACCGGGAGTTGAGGACCGCGCCGAGCACGGCTACGCCCAATCCATTGCCGAACTCGGTCAATGTGCCGTTGACGCCCGCGCCGACGCCCGCCTTCTCCGGCGGGATGGCCGACATGATCGCGTTGGCCATGGCGGGCATCGCGAGCGCGATGCCCGCGCCCATCAGGACCAGGCCGAGCAGCAGCCCGGCGTAGCCGTGGGCGCCGAGGACCGCGACGGCGGCGAGGCCGACGGCCAGCAGGCCCATGCCGCTGACGATGGTCAGCGGGGTGCCGAGCTTGGGGAGCAGCCGGGCGCCGATCCCGGTGAGGTTGAGGGCGACGATGACGATCGCGAGCGGCGTCATGCGCAGCCCGGTCTCCAACGGGTTGTAGCCGAGCACGAATTGCAGGTGCTGGGTGAGCAGGAAGAACGAGCCGCCCATGCCGAAGGCGACCAGGATGCCGCCGGCCACGGCGCCGACGAAGCGGCGGTTGCGGAAGAAGTGCATGTCCAGCATGGGGTGCGGGGCCCGGCGCTCCCAGAACACGAAGACGCCGAGGCCGGCGAAGCCGATGAGCGCGGACAGCAGCACGGTGGACGAGGTCCAGCCGTCCACGGGTCCGGAGATGATCGCGTAGACGACGCCGGTCATGCCGATCGTGGACAGCAGGGCGCCGAGCAGGTCGGGTCGGTCGCCCGCCGGGTTCTTCGACTCCGGTATGAGCTTGAGGACCGCGATCAGCCCGAGGAGCGCGACGGGGATGTTGACCAGGAAGATCGATCCCCACCAGAAGTGGTCGAGCAGCGCGCCGCCGATCAGCGGCCCGGCGGCGAAGCCGAGCGAGCTGACGGCGCCCCACAGGCCGATGGCCCTGGTGCGTTCCTCGTCGTCGAAGACCTGGACGATGACGGCGAGGGTGGTGGTCATCAGCAGCGCGCCGCCGACGCCCATGCCCGCGCGGGCGGCGATCAGTTCGCCGGTGGTCTGGGAGAGGGCGGCGGCGAGCGAGCCCATGCCGAACAGGGCGAGCCCGGCGGCCAGCAGTTTCTTGCGGCCGTAGCGGTCGGCGGCGCTGCCGGCGGTGAGCAGCAGCCCGGACTGCACGAGCGAGTATGCGTTGATCATCCACTGGATGTCCGAGGTCGCGGCGCCCATCTCGGTAGTGAGGGAGGGGATGGCGACGTTGAGGACGGTGTTGTCCAGCAGGACCGTGAGCTGGGCTAGACAGATGACGCCGAGAATCAGCCACCTCTGGGGGTGGCCCGACCCGGCGGGTGGCCGGATGGCGGCAGGCGCGGTCAACTGGACTCCTTGTACGGCGTATGACTGGGATCGATTTACACCGTACAACAGCCATCTATACGCTGCACAAGCGATTTATCGCGGGCGCGCGGCGACCGGCATTCCGCTTACTGCGGCTCCGGCCGCCCCGCCTCCTTCTTCGCCTTCTTCTTCTGCTGCTGCTTCTCCCTCTGCTTCTGCTTCTCCTTCTGCTGCGACTCTGGATTCCGCTTCGGGCTCTGCTTCTTGCGCTTCGGGCTCTACTTGGGGCCCTGCTTCGGGCCCTACTTCGGGCCCTACTTCGGGCCCTACTTCGGGCCCTACTTCGCCTTCGGCTTCGTCAGGTCGTAGAGCGTGCTCTTGCCCTCCTTGACCTGCTGGAAATTGGCCTTCACCCAGGAAGTGATCTGCGGGCCGTAGCCCTCCTGCCGCTGGCCGCCCAGCCGTTCCGCTTCGGCAAAGTAATGGATCTTCCCCTGCCGCACGGCCTCCTTGAACGCGTCGAGCGTCGGCGACGGATCGCTTCCGTTGAACCCGCCGATCGGCATCACCGGCTTTCCGGTGGCCAGTTGATAGCTCGCCGCGTTCTGCGAGCCGACCGTGGCCAGCGCCCAGGTGTAGTCATCGGCGTCCGCCTTGACGGCGGCCTTGGCCTTGGCGTCGATGGTCTGGCCGCCGAGCAGCCCGCCCACGCCCACGAGCACCGGCCCCTTGCCGCGCCGGTCGCTCCCGCGCCCGCCGGCCGGTCCGCCCTGCTGCCCGCCCGGGGCCTTCTGCGGCTTCGCGCCCGCGCCGAAGAAGGCGCCGCCCTTGCCGTCCTTACTGCCCTTCTGACCGCGTATCACCATCCCCATCCCCAGCTGCCCGGAGGCCGGCCCCGCCGTCACGATCGAGCCGCCGTGCGGGGTGCCGATGGTGTTGGCCACGTACGCGAGGGGCCCGCCCAGCGAAGCGGCGATCCCCACAGCCGCCGCCCACCACGCCAGCCGCCGCCCGAGCCGCGCCACGACCAGCAGCGCGAGCGCCGCCGCCACGCCGCCGATCAGCACGGACCAGCGCAGCCACGGCAGCCAGTGCGCGGTGCGGCCGAGGAGTACGTACGACCAGCCGGCCGTCACCGCCACCGTCGCCCCCAGCACCACGGCCGCCGCGGCCCCGGCCCGCCGCCGCCACAACACCACGGTGCCCATGCCGACGAGCGCGGCGATATACGGGGCGAGCGCGATGTTGTAGTACTGATGGAAGATCCCCGACATGAAGCTGAACGTCAGGAACGTCATCAGCAGCGCCGCGCCCCAGGCCAGGAACGCCACCCGCTCCCCCGCCCGCAGCGCCGTGTCCGTACCCCGGCCGCGCCAGGCCAGCCACACCCCCGCGATCAGCAGGAGGAAGGCCGCGGGCAGCAGCCAGGCGATCTGACCGCCCATCTCGGGCTCGAAGAGCCGGGTGAGGCCCGTCAGACCCCAGCCGCCGCCACCGCCGCCCCTGCCGCCGCCCACGCTCCCGGCCTCGTTCCCGGTGATCCGGCCGAAGCCGTTGTAGCCGAGGGTCAGCCCGAGGAAGCTGTTGTCCTGAGAGCCGCCGATGTACGGGCGCGAGGACTTCGGCCACAGCTCGACGATCGCCACCCACCAGCCCGCCGACACCAGCATCGCCAGCCCCGCCCACAGGAGTTGGGCCAGCCGCCTGCGCAGCCGGGTCGGCGCGCACAGCACGTACAGGAGGGCCAGCGGCGGCACGATCAGCCACGCCTGGAGCGTCTTCGTCAGGAAGCCCAGCCCGAAGCAGACCCCGGCCAGGACCAGCCACTTCGTCCGCGCGTCGTCCAGCCCCCGCAGCACGCAGTACACCGCGCAGACCATCAGCAGGCACAGCAGCGCGTCGGGGTTGTTGAAGCGGAACATCAGCGCCGCCACCGGGGTGAGCGCGAGCACCGCACCGGACAGCAGCCCGGCGACGGGGCCGAAGTGCCGCTTCACGGCCGCGTACAGCACGCCCACGGTCGCGACGCCCATCAGCGCCTCGGGCACCAGGACCGCCCAGGAGCTGAGCCCGAAGAGCCGTACGGACAGGCCCATCGGCCACAGCGCGCCCGGCGGCTTGTCCACGGTGATGGAGTTCGCCGCGTCGGACGAGCCGAAGAACAGCGCCTTCCAGCTCTCGCTCGCCGCCTGCGCGGCGGCCGAGTAGAACTGGTTGGCGTAGCCGGACGCCCCCAGATCCCACAGGTAGAGCACGGCCGACACCGCGAGCAGCGCCAGCAGCGACGGCCGCGCCCAGCTCGGGTCCTCGGGGTGGCCGCGCCAGACGCGGCGCGGCAGCCCGCGCAGCCCGGCGTCCGGCCCGTACGCCGGTACGGAGCCGGTACGTCCGTGGCGCGACTCGCCCCGCAGGCGCGTCGGCGGCATCGGGGCGTCGGGGTGGCGGGTCGTCATCGAGTGCTCCTCGGGGCGTAGCCGCGGCCCCGGTCGAGGTGGGTTGAACGGCTGTCGTGGTCGTGGTCGTGGTCGTGGCCATGGCCCTGGCCGTGGCTCGGGTGACTGCCCCGGTCCACGTCGTGGCGCGGGTGACTGCCCCCGATCCCGTCGTGGCGCGGGTGGCTTCCGTTGCCCGCGGCCCATGCCCATGCGCCGTCAGCGGCACCGGCGGCAGCGCTGTCAACGGTGCCGGCAGCGGTGCCGGCAGCGGTGCCGGCAACAGCAGCGTCAGCGGCCCCGGCTTCGCGGCCCGCCGGGAAGACCCAGGCGCGGAACAGCAGGAAGCGCAGCACCGTCGCCGCGAGGTTGGCGACCACGAGGACCGCCAGTTCCACGCCGTGCGTGGCACCGTGCACGCCCGCCGCCGCGTCCAGGGCGGCCAGCGAGCCGCTCGTCAGGGCGAGGCCGATACCGAAGACGACGAGGCCCTGTGCCTGATGGCGCACGGCCCGCTCCCGGCCGCGCACGCCGAAGGTCAGCCGCCGGTTGGCGGCCGTGTTGCCGAGGGCGGAGACGAGCAGGGCCAGCCCGTTGGCGACCTGGGCGCCGGTGCCGAGCCGGAAGAGCGAGTACAGCCCCAGATAGACCAGGGTGCTCAGCGCGCCCACCACGCAGAAGCCGACGAGCTGCCGGGCCAGCCCGCCCGGCACCCCGCTCAGCTCGCGGTCGCGCGGGTCCGTGCCGAACGGGCGGCTGAGCCGGTCCAGCGGCAGCGCCCCGGTGGCCAGCGCCCGCCCCACCCGCCAGACGCCCTTGAGGTCCTCGGCGGCCGTACGGGCGATGCGCACCGTGCTGTCCGGGTCGTCCACCCAGTCCACGGGCACCTCGTGAATCCGCAGCCCCGCGCGCTCCGCCAGCACCAGGAGTTCCGTGTCGAAGAACCAGCCGGAGTCCTCGACCATCGGCAGCAGCCGGTCCGCGACGTCCTTGCGGATCGCCTTGAATCCGCACTGCGCGTCCGAGAACCGGGCCGCCAGGCTGGAGCGCAGGATCAGGTTGTACGCGCGCGAGATGAACTCCCGCTTGGGGCCCCGTACCACCCGCGAACTGCGCGCGAGCCGCGAGCCGATCGCGAGGTCCGAGTGGCCGGAGATCAGCGGCGCCACCAGCGGCAGCAGCGCGTTCAGGTCGGTGGAGAGGTCGACGTCCATATAGGCGAGGACCGGGGCGTCGGAGAGCGACCAGACGGTGCGCAGCGCCCGCCCACGGCCCTTGCGCTCCAGCCGGACGGCGGTGACCTCCTCGATCGTGTCATCGAGCCAGGCGGACACCTCGGGGGTGCGGTCGGTGCTCGCGTTGTCCGCGATGGTGATCCGGAAGCCGTACGGGAAGGTCGCCGAGAGGTGGTCGTGGAGCCTGCGCACACAGGGTTCGAGATCGGTCTCCTCGTTGTAGACCGGGATCACGACATCGAGCACCGTCGCCGTGGGCCCGAGGAGCAGATGCTCCCGGGCCGGCAACGTGTCGAGCGGGGGATGAGTCATATTTCGACTCTCCGCAACTCCCCTGTCGCAGACGTGTGTTCAGCCTGTGGAACGGCTGTGAGCCGAGGCGCTCTCCGGCGGCGGTGCGCAGCCCTTCGCGGGAGCGCTCTCCTGCGCGGGAAGGCCGTCCTCCGCGCGAACGTCCGCCTTCACCTGCGCGCTCGCCTTGGCTCGCGGGCTCTCCTTCGCGGGCACGCCCGCCGTCGCGGGAGGGCTCCCCTTCCCGGGGGCCCTTTCCCTCCCTGGGGCCCTTTCCCTCCCTGGAGGGTTTCCCTTCCCGGGAGGGTCCTCTTTCCCGGGAGGGCTCTGGGCGGCAACCGGCAAGTGCACGGCGAAGACCGTACGCCCGGGGACGCTGTCGACCGTCACGCGCCCGCCGTGCGCCCCCACGACCGCGTGCACGATGGCGAGGCCCAGACCGGTGCTCCCGGCATTCCGGGAGCGCGAGGCGTCGCCGCGCGCGAACCGCTCGAAGACATGCGGGCGCAGCTCGGCCGGGATGCCGGGCCCGTCGTCCTCGATGGCCAGCACCAGCCGTTGCCCGCGCCGCTCGACCCGCGCGGTGACCTTGGTGCCGGGGGGTGTGTGCGTACGGGCGTTGGCGAGCAGGTTGACCAGCACCTGGTGCAGCCGGGCCGGTTCGCCCCGCACCAGGGCGGGCTGGTCGGGCAGTTCGAGCACCCAGCGGTGGCCCGACCCGGCCGCCCGCGCGTCGCTCACGGCGTCGACCACGAGCGGAGAGAGGTCGAGCTCCGTGCGCGAGAGCGGGCGGCCGGCGTCCAGACGCGCGAGCAGCAGCAGGTCCTCGACCAGACCGGACATCCGGTGCGCCTCGGACTCGATGCGGCCCAGCGCGTGCCGCGTGTCGGGGCCGGTCTCCTCCCGTCCCCTGCGCGTGAGTTCGGCGTATCCGCGGATGGAGGCGAGCGGCGTGCGCAACTCGTGACTGGCGTCCGCCACGAACTGCCTGACCCGTGTCTCGCTCTCCTGCCGTGCGGTGAGCGCCGAACCGACGTGCCCCAGCATACGGTTGAACGCCGCGCCGACCTGACCCACCTCCGTATGCGGGTCGGCCTCCGCCGCCGGTACGCGCTCGTGCAGCGCCACTTCGCCGCTGTGCAGGGGGAGTTCGGAGACCCGGGTCGCGGTCGCGGCCACCCGGCGCAGCGGGCGCAGCGCTATCCGTACGATCGCGGTGCCCGCGAGGGCGGCGGCGACCAGCCCGGCGGCGGTGACGCAGACCTCGGCGACGATGAGGGTGCCGAGCGTGTCGCGGGCCTCCCTGGTCGGGATGCCGACGAGGTACGTGCCATTGGCGCCGCTCGCGGACCGTACGCGGTACTCGCCCTGGCCCGGGATGTGGGCGGTGTGCGGGCGGCCGTCGCGCCGGACGCCGCTGAGCGCCTGGATCTGCTCGTCCTTGAGCCGGTCGCGGCCCACGGGCGGCGCGGTGCGCTTGGCGGACTTCTGCTGCACGCTGATGGCGGAGGCGACGACCGAGCCGCTGTTGTCGACGACCACGCCTATGGTGCCCAGCGGCTGGCCGCCGCTGGAGACGAAGCGCAGCGATTCGTCGGTGATGAAGATCGGCATCTGCGGCTCACCGGGCGGACCGGCGGCCCGCCCGGCGACCTCGGCGAGGCGCGCGTCCAGCTGGTCGTACAGCGAGGTGCGCAGCGCGATGGTGGTGACGGTGGCGATCACCGCGCAGACGACGGCGACCAGGGCGACGGCGGAGACGACGAGCCGCGTGCGCAGCGACCAGGTGCGGTGGGACGACCGGGTGCGGTGGGACCGCCGGAGCTTCACCGGCGCACGGCCTCAGCGGGCCTCGGCGGGCTTGATCAGATAGCCCGCGCCCCGCCGCGTGTGGATCATCGGTTCCCGGCCCGCGTCGATCTTCCGGCGCAGATACGAGATGTACAGCTCGACGACGTTGGCCTGGCCGCCGAAGTCGTAGGACCAGACCCGGTCGAGGATCTGCGGCTTGCTGAGCACCCGGCGCGGATTGCGCATCAGGAAGCGCAGCAGCTCGAACTCGGTCGCGGTCAGATGGATCTCCCGGCCGCCGCGCGTCACCTCGTGGCTGTCCTCGTCGAGCACCAGGTCGCCGACGGCCAGCACCGAGTCGCTCCGCTGGGCGGCCGCGCCCGAGCGGCGCAGCAGCCCGCGCAGCCGCGCGACGACCTCCTCCAGGCTGAACGGCTTGGTGACGTAGTCGTCGCCGCCCGCCGTGAGCCCCGCGATCCGGTCCTCGACCGAATCCTTGGCGGTCAGGAACAGCACGGGCACCTCGGAACGCTCCCGCCGCAGCCGCCCCAGCACCGAGAGACCGTCCATGTCGGGCAGCATCATGTCGAGCACCACGGCGTCCGGCCGGAAGTCGCAGGCGGTACGGATCGCCCCGGCGCCGTCCGCCGCTGTCCGCACGTCCCAGCCCTCGTAGCGCAGCGCCATCGACAGCAGGTCGGACAACGCGCTCTCGTCGTCGACGACGAGCACCCGTACGGGGCTCCCATCGTTTCGCAGCAGCTCGGTACGCCCCTTGGGCGAGGTCGCGGTCATGCTTACGATCTTGGATCGGCGGCCTGAGAGACCGCTTTCACCTGTCTGTGAATCGCCTGAGAATCCGGCGGGGGCGGTGGTGCGGCAGGGGCGCGGTGCGGCCGGCCGGTGGGGCGGCGGGGGCGTGATGCGGCGACAGGTCCGTAGGACGGCAGCCGGGTTGTGGCGTGGCGGCTGCGCCGTGACGCAGCGGTTGAGCCGTGACGCAGCGGTTGTGTGAGGGCGTGGCGACTGTGCCACGGCGTGGCGGCTGTGCCACAGCATGGCGGCTGTGCCGCGAAATAATCCGGATACCTCCTCCGGTTGTCCCGCCATGACTTCCACCACGCCCGCCGCAGCGGCGGAATCCACCACCCGCCTCGGCCGGATCGGCGTCTGGAGCGGCGCACTGCGCTCCGAGGACCCCGACCGCCGCCGCGAGATCGCCGACGCCGCGGCGGAACTGGACGAGCTCGGCTACGGCACGCTCTGGATCGGCGGCAGCCCCTCCCCCGACGACATCGCCACCGTGCTGACGGCCACCTCCCGCGCCACCGTCGGCAGCAGCATCCTCAGCATCTGGCAGCACGAGGCCGCGTCCGTCGCGGCCCGGCACGCCGAACTCAGCGACGCCCACGGCGACCGCTTCATCCTCGGCCTCGGCGTCAGCCACGCCGAGTTCGGCGACCGCCAGGACCACCCGTACGCCGGCCGCCCGTACTCCGCGATGGCCGCCTACCTCGACGCGCTCGACGCCGCGCCCCGGCCCGTACCCGCCGCCCGGCGCGCGCTGGCCGCCCTCGGCCCGAAGATGCTGGGGCTCGCCCGCGATCGCGCCCTCGGCGCGCTGCCCTACCTGACCACCGTCGAACAGGTCGCCGACGCCCGTACGGCCCTGGGCACCGACGCCGTACTCGCACCCGAGCTCAAGGTCGTCCTCGACCCCGACCTCGCACGCGCCCGCGCCACCGCCCGCGGGTACCTCTCCTCGTACCTCGGGCTCGTCAACTACACCAACAACTTCCGCCGACTCGGCTTCGGCGACGACGACTTCACCGGCGGCGGCAGCGACCGGCTCCTCGACGCCGTCTTCGCCCTCGGCGACGGCCCGGCCGTCCGCGAGCGCGTGGACGCCTTCCTGGCCGCCGGCGCGGACCACCTCGCGGTACAGGTGGTGACCGAGGGCATCCGAGACACCCTGCCGCGCGCGGAGTGGCGCGCCCTGGCGGAAACCCTCCTGTAGGCCCCGGTTACGGTCTCGGCATGAACCTCCTGGCGATATCGGGCAGCCTGCGCGAACAGTCCACCAACAACGCGGTGATACATACGGCCTCCGACCTGGCGAAGGCCGAGGGCTGGACGGCTACGAGGCTGGCCGGGATCGGCGGGTTGCCCCACTTCAACCAGGACCTGGACGTCGAGGGCGCGGAGCCCATCGCCCCGGTGGAGGCGCTGCGCGAGGCGGTTCGCAAGGCGGACGCGCTGCTGTTCGTCAGCCCCGAGTACGCGCACGGGGTCCCCGGCGTCCTGCGCAACGCCATCGAGTGGCTGGTGAGCAGCGGCGCCCTCGGCGACAAGCCGACCGCGGTGGTCACCGCGTCGCCGCACCCCGGCGGCGGCTCGTACGCGCAGGCTCAGCTGCGCGAGACGCTGGCCATGCTGACGGGCGCGCTGGTCGAGGAGGCGTGCCTGGAGATCGACGCGATAGGCCCGAAGATCGACCGCGCGGCGGGCCGGATCACGGATGAGCCGACGCTGAAGGCGCTGTCGGGAGCGCTCCAGGCGCTGCGCACAGCAGCGGACGGCGCCAACGGCTGAAACGGCCCCGACCCCGCTCCGACATGACGTGCGTACGCACACCGAACCCCACGGGCAGCCCCAACTTCCGCCGGTGCGGGACGACTTCACCGTCCCGCACCGCCGCCCCCCGGAAACGCCACAGGCCCGGCACTCGAAAGTGCCGGGCCTGTGTTCACAGTAGCGGGGACAGGATTTGAACCTGCGACCTCTGGGTTATGAGCCCAGCGAGCTACCGAGCTGCTCCACCCCGCGTCGGTAAACATGACACTACGCGACGATCGCGCCTGAGGGAAATCAAAGATCGGACCGGAGCATTGAGGCCGACGAGAACAACAACGTCCCGGAGGTCTGGGTGAAGAATTACACGGAGCATGTGGACAAGGCAGCGGGCCCCGTCCGCCTGACGTACGACCGAGCCGGGACCGCTCCAGACTCCGACTCCGGCAGGCCCCCCATGCTCTTCGTGCACGGCACGGCCGGCGATCGCTCATACTTCGAGCCGCAGTTCACCCACTTCGCCCGGTCGCACCCGGTGGCCGCCCTGGACCTGCGCGGCCATGGTGAGAGCGACTGCCCCGACACGGCGATACCCGGGGCGTACAGCATCGACGCCTTCGCCGACGACGTGCTGGCCGTCGCCGACGCGGCGGGCTTCGACCGCCCGATCGTGGTGGGCCACAGCCTCGGCGGCCTGATCGCCCTGGCCTGCGCGACCCGCCCCGGCGCCATACGGGCCGCGGTGCTGGTCGACCCGGCCCCGGTGCTCGACGGCCAGGGCAAGGAGTTCATCACCAGCACCATCGAGGACGCAGCAGCCGACGAGGACGGCTCCTGGCGCCGACAGTGCGCCACCGACATGCTCCCGCCCTCGGACACCCACCGCCGAGAAGCGATCATCACCGGATTCGCCTCACTCCCGCCGGCGATCGCGGCGGAGACCTGGCGCGCCGTCGCCACGTTCGACGGCGCGTCGGTACTGGCGAAGACCCAGGTCCCCATCCTGTCGATCCACGCCGGCGAGCCGGAGGCAGGGCTGCGCCACTACCCCAACGTGACCATCGGCCAGACCATCGGCTCCGGCCACTTCAACCAGCTCCAGGTCCCCACCCAGGTCAACGCCATGATCGACCGCTTCATGGAGACGACCGCGAAGTAGACAATCCCTCAGACAGACCGAAGGCCCGGCACTGAATACGATCCAGTGCCGGGCCTTCGGTGACAGTAGCGGGGACAGGATTTGAACCTGCGACCTCTGGGTTATGAGCCCAGCGAGCTACCGAGCTGCTCCACCCCGCGTCGGTAAACACGACACTACGCGACGAACCCCAGAGTGGGAAATCCACACCCGCGGCCCGCCACCCGGCCGCCACCCCTGGCGCCCAACCGATCACCAACAACGGCGGGAATGCCCTGAGTTCGCCGTCTAACCTCGGCTGATGACAGAACGTCACACGTGTGGCCGAAGTATCGCAGTATCGAGGGATTCCGCGTTGGAGCTTGTGCCGGACGACGATTCACTGGGCGGTATGCGCCCGTCCCTGGAAGGGGACGACGCCGTCCTGGGCTACGAACCCCAGGAGGGTTTCCCGGACCGCTGCTGGGTTCTGCACGCCGTCACCGTAGGAGGGGAACGCTCCCGGTGGGATGACGTGCTGGCGCACGCCGGCAGGCGTCTGGAGGACTGGCAGTACACCCCTTCGTTCCGGGTCTTCCAAGGGCTGGACCTGCCCGGGAACCTTGAGAAGCCCGACCTGGGAGAAATCGACCGCGCCGGCCTGGCCCGCCTGGTCGAGGTCCTCGCCCGGCACAGCCCAGAGGGGCTGCGTACGGAGTGCTACTGGGCCCAGGCGGCGATCGAGGACCTGGGCTGTCCGGTCCCGGCCCGCCGAGGCCGACTGGAGGAGGCACTTGCTCACCATGACGCCTGCGCCCGGCCCCACCAGACCGTACAGACCCAGTTCCCCGCGCACTGGTGGCCTGCGGAGGGCTCCTGGTTCGTCCTCACCAACTGGGACCTGAGCGCGACCGAGGTCTTCGGCCCTTCCCCCCTGATCGCCGACCTCCTCGCCGACGACGGGCTGGACGCCGTGCGCCACCCCAGCATCGCCGAGGTACAGGACAGCTTCGCGCAATGGCGCGAGCAGGCACGATGAGCCCACCGCGCGTTCCGCCAGCCCTCTAACCTCGAACGCCGTCACTCACGTAGACACACACCGGGCAACCGGACAGCCGCGCAGCCCGCACGCCGACGAATCGGGGTGACGGCAACCCATCACACGATGGCGAGGCACGGCCGGCACCCCAGTAATCATCTTGATCGACGCCGCTCCCCGACCCTCTGAGGCGGTTGCCGTCAAACACTGCCGTCAAGAGGAACGCCAGAGGCCCCGTTCGATTTCGAACGGGGCCTCTACTCTGCTGTGCGCTCGGCAGGATTCGAACCTGCAACCTTCTGATCCGTAGCTCTAGCCGGATCGGTCAGTTGGGGCCATACCGGCCGCTACGGGGTCCCGAAGAGACGGTAGCGAGCAGTGGCGGTTGCTGTGGTTGCGGTACCGCGCTGCTGTACACGGGCGGCCCATTCTTCCGGCGAGTCTCAGTGAACGCCCTCGGACGAGATGGTCTCCTGCGTGGGCTGCGGGATCATTGGGTTCTTGGGGATGACGGGGACACCGATCGCCTCCATGACCTTCCGGGCTGCAATCCGCCCCGGAGACCTGGTAGTGGTGATCTTGTCTCCAGTAATGATGTTCCCTTCCCAGATCTGCGCGCTCCGGCGCCAATCAATCTTTGTGGCAAGGTCAAGGTATCGAGCCTTCCGCCACTCCGGGTCCAGGTTCTTCTCAATCTCGAAGGCCACGTGCCCGATGATGACCAGACCCGTCGCGGTCATGTTGATGTAGTGCTTGCGGAAGTCCACCACCTGGTTGGCCGGCCCTCCGCTCGTGGGCAGTTCGACCACTGCACGCCAGGGGTCCATGTGCTGCGTGAGGATGTCGAGCATGGCCAGGGTCCTGCTGACGAAAGCGTCCTGCTTCTCGGTGGTACCGATGGCTTGGAAGCTGCGAGCCGGGATGCTCGCCTCGCTGAGCGCGTAGTCCTGAAACAGCAGTTCCTTGACCAGCCCACGCACCTGGTTGAGCAGGAAGATGGCCGATGACAGCTTCGACAGGCTCTTGGACGTCTCATCGATGCGTCCCGCGAACAGGGCAGACCCATCCACGATCTTCGTCAGAACTCGGTTCAGGGGCTCACGCGTGTTGTATGCAGCCAGAAGACTTGCCGGAATTTGCTTGGTCTGTGCTGCGTCGGCAAAGTCCTGGTGGATACGGGCAACGTCCGGTTCTACGACGATGACGACAGAGATGCTGTCGCTCGGGAAAGGGGAATCCGTGTCGATGAGGCTGTCGCTACGCTTGGCGATGGCAGCGAGCCTGTGCTGACCGTCAGTCACAGAGAACTTGGTCTCGTCGCCGATGACGACGAAGCCAGCCGTCATGGCAAAGTTTCCTCGCGGGATATGGATGGCCGGGACAGCACGGACGTTCAGCGTGACCGGCGGGAGGATGTAGTCGTTCTCGTTCTCGGTCAGGTACTTAGTGATGGACCTGACGTGGTTGGTGTCGATCGGGCGGTTGGTGGCCATGCGCGGGTTGCCGCCCTTCACCACCGCATCGGAAACCACGTGCTTAACGAGGAATGCGTACGAGAAGGCAGTCGTCAGCATGAGGCGCCCCCCCTGCTGGAAGACGACACAGGTGAAGACGCGGCCCCCCGACGCCGTGGCGGCCTCACTCGCGGCTGCCTGAGCAGCCGTCAGCGAGTCGTGCTGTGTCAGTCCGAGCTGTGCGAAGAACACGGGACCCCCCAGTGTTGAGGCAAAGTTGAGCGGGCATCAGAACGTACGATAGGTCGACGTATTACGTCAACTTATCCACGTAGAACGCTCCCTGTTGCACGTTTTAGTGACGGGCGCCTCGCTTGTTTGATCGCTTGAGATCGACTCTCGACTCCTTTTGATCGACTACGGCGCCTTCGCAACAGGACCCACCACTCACCCGGACTCCCATCCCGTCCGCCTTCGACCCACACTCCGTGGAGCGGTCGTGGTTCAGGGCGTCAAGGTGGAGCGCGCCACTGTACGAACGACCTTGACGCCCTGGGCCGCGACTGCTCGGCTCCGCCTGGGTCGAAGGTGGTCGGGATGGGAGCCCCCACTACGCTCGCCACGCTCCGGCCGGCACTCGCGAACGGCGCCCCTCCCATCCCGGAGTCGGAGCGCCCCCGCCGGAGGCATCTGTTCTGAGGTCAAGTGGCTCTCCGCTGCTGTTGCGCGGGCGGGCGGACCGGGCCGGAGCGGGGCGGAGACAGGAGCGGCGGGCCGGGGAGCCGGGCCGCGCGGGGAGCGGAGCGAGCCGCCTTGAACCTGTAGAGAAAGTTGTAACTCAGCGGGACGGGGATGGGGTCCTGATGTGCTCGTGTGGGGCGGGGCGGCTGGTGAACTGTTCTGCGCATGGCGGGAGTTGCTTTGACTCGCGGTCAGCCAGCGGTAGGAAGACGACGGGGCGGACGTGCCACCCGATGCGGGTGTCCTTCTGCGTTAGGGCGAACGTCGCGGCCTCGCCCTGTTTCAGGGTGCGTTCCATGTCCAGGTAGCCGCCCAGGATCCATTCCCCCGCCTCTCGGCCAGCTCCTTCATCGAGAGCTGCGGCAATGGTCTGCACGGTGATGTGAATCCACTGGGTTGCCTGTCCTGGGCTGTCGGCCGCGATGGAGGCCAGTACCGCCGGGTGTTCTCCCGTCGACGGGGAGAGGATCGTGCATTCGCACCAGTAGCCGTGGTGCAGGGGGATGTTCAGCATGGTGCTGTTCCTGCCGGGGGTGGGCGGAGTTCGGCGGTGACGGTTCGGCCGTGGTCGTTGCCGGTGATGTCGAGGCGGGCCGCGAGGGTCATGACGATGCTCAGGCCCCGGCCGTGGGTGGCGTCGTCGGCGGCCTGGGTGACGCGTGGTGAGGTGGGGCGTCCGCCGTCGTCCGTGACCGAGATCGCGACGAACAGCGGGGTCACGGCCAAGGTGATCTGGAGCGTTCCGGTGTCGCTGCCGCTGGCCGTGTGGGTGAGGGCGTTGGTGCTCAGCTCGCTCACGATGAGTTCGGCGTCGTCGGCGCACGGGTGGTCGCTGAGGATGTCGCGTATCCAGCGGCGGGCCCGAGCCACCTCTTCTTCGGAACCTGGGCAGATCAGGCCCCAGACCCGTACCCTGCTCGTATACTCGTCCATACAAGTCACTCCGTGCTGGTAGGCGACTATGGATAGCGGTTTTGTGCTAGACGAGTCGCACGCCGTCGTGGGCGCGGACGGCCGGCGGGGATGCGTTGTCGAGTGCGTCAAGGACGCGGATCGCGTATGCCTCGTCAGCAAGCTCGGCGACCTCGTCACGGGCGGCCCAGCGCAGGGCGCGGGTCTCCGCTCCAGTGGTCGGGGTGCCGTCTATCGCCTCGCAGCGGAAGACCATGGAGACGATCAGGCCGGTCATGTTCTTGTAGACGCCGGTGAGGGTCGCGGGAAGCGCGATCTTGAGGCCGGTCTCTTCGAGGACTTCGCGTTGCAGGGCGTCGGGGATCGTTTCCCCGCGTTCGAGCACGCCGCCCGGCGGTTCCCACTTACCGTTGTCCCGCCGCTTGATCAGCAACGCACGACCCGCGTCGTCGACGATCACCCCGGCAACGCTCACGGAGTGCGGGCGATCAATGCTCACGTTCCTCGGCCCTCTCGGCTGGCTAGGCTCTCCACCGTAGCAACACGGGCCAGCTACTTGTCTAGATATCTAAAGGAGTACATATGCCTCGTCTCGCCTCAGGTCTCCTGGGCGCGCTGGACCCGACCAGTGACCGCGCGGTGTTCCGGCAGATCGCCGACCAGCTGCGCGAAGCGATCGACAAGCAGCGCTTCCGGGAGGGCGACAAGCTGCCCTCGGAAACTGAGCTGGTCGAGCACTTCGGCGTGTCCCGGATGACCGTCCGCAACGCGTTCTCCCTCCTTCAAGGAGAAGGGCTCGCGGTCTCCGAACACGGGAAAGGCGTCTTCGTACGGCCCCGGCCTCCGGTGCGGCGGCTGGCCTCGGACCGCTTCGCGCGCCGCCATCGCGATCAGGGAAAGTCGGCGTTCACCGTGGAGGCGGAAGCCGCAGGAAGCCGCCCCGAGGTCGACGGCCTGGAGGTGAAGGAGGAACGCCCCTCGCAGGACATCGCCGCCCGGCTCGGCTCGCCCCGCAAGGTCCTCACCCGACGCCGCCGCTACCTGCTCGACGGCCGGCCCGTCGAGTTCGCCACCTCCTACCTCCCGCTCGACCTGGCCCGGAACACCCCGATCGCCGAACCCAACCCCGGCCCCGGCGGCATCTACGCCCGGCTGGAGGAGATGGGCCACCGCCTGGACCACTTCGAGGAAGAGATCCGCGCCCGGATGCCCTCGCCCACCGAAGTACGGACGCTCCACCTCGCCTCGGGCGTCCCCGTGATCCACCTGGTCCGCACCGCGTACAACACCGAGGGGCGGGCCGTCGAGGTCTGCGACACCGTGATGGCGGCCGACGCGTACGTCCTCGCCTACCAGCTCCCCGCCACCTGACCAACGCGACTCCGGATGCCGCGCCACCCGGCGCTCCCCGGACTCGTACACACCAGCCCCACGCCCATATAGACAAGCTGGCGAGTAGTACGGCTATCGGCACCTGCGTATCGGCTGCGGCCGAACTCCCCTCGGGAACCGACGGATGTCGCCAACGCCGCCGAACACTTCGGCGCGCCTGGGCAGTTCACGCCATCCTCCGCCGAAGCCACGGGGGACGCCGCCTGAGGCGTTGCCGTCAAACACTGCCGTCAAGAGGAACGCAAGAGGCCCCGTTCGAATCGAACGGGGCCTCTGCTCTGCTGTGCGCTCGGCAGGATTCGAACCTGCAACCTTCTGATCCGTAGTCAGATGCTCTATCCGTTAAGCTACGAGCGCTTGGCTTTCCGGCGGTTTTTCTGGCCGGTCGGCGTTGCGGGAACAACATTACATGACCTGCGCCGAGAGGCGAAATCCGATTCCCGCACCGCCGCTGACCTGCGAAAATGACCCTCAGTGGGTGGTGCTGAGCCGCCGGGGGCGCGGCTACTCGGGCCAGGATGAGTCTTCGATGATCCGAACAAAGTCCGGGCGTGTGTAGCCGTCCACGAAGTGGGCCAGGACGTCGGCCTTCACATTGCCGAAGGTGGTCTGCGGGCGGTGGGCGATGCCGTCGGTGAAGGCGCGCAGGATGCGGCGCTTGAAATCCGGGCGGGGGTGGGCGGCGACGATCGCCTCGCGTACGTCCTCGGGGAGGTCGGCGTAGCCGATGCCCAGGACGTCGAGTTCCACCCCGGCCGTGACCAGGGCGACCTCCGGGGCCATGTGGTGCGGGATCTCGGGGGTGGTGTGCAGGGCGATGCCCTCCCAGACCAGGCGGGTGCGGTCCTCCGGTACCCCGTGGGCGGTCAGGAAGCGGCGCGCCTCGTCGGCGCCGTCGATCTCGAAGCGCTGCTGCGAGGCGCGGAACTTCGCGGTGAGCCCGAGGTCGTGGAAGAGCGCCCCGACGTAGAGCAGCTCCGGGTCGAAGGAGAGCCCGTGCGTCTGGCCGTGGCGGGCGCCGAAGAGGTAGACGCGGCGCGAGTGGTGGTAGATCAGGTCGTCGGTGGCGTTGCGGACCAGTTCCGTGGCCTCCCGGACCAGCTTGCTGTCCGGGATGACGATGTCGGCGATGCTGGTGGCCGCGACAGGGGCGTCGGGGGCGTCAGAGGTGTCGGGGGTGTCAGGCGTGTCGGGGATTTCCGGTGTGTCAGGGGTTTCCGGCGTGATGGCCATGGCGGGCTCCCGTTCGCTCGTGGGACTCCAGCCTCCCCGCAAACCGCCCCCTCGCGCCCGGCGAGATCAGGACTGGATCAGGTCGGATCAGGACGGGATCAGGCCGGGATCGCAAAAGCCCCGTCCGCGGTACGGACGGGGCTCTCGAAGCGAGCGGAGGCTCCGGGATTTGAACCCGGGATGGGGGGTTACCCCAAACCGCATTAGCAGTGCGGCGCCATAGACCAGACTAGGCGAAGCCTCCAGCACCCCCGCGCAAGCGCGAGGTGGTGCGTGCAGATGATGACACAGGCCAGCGGCCCGTCACCAATCGCAGCCTACGGTACCCGGCGGGCAGCCGACGGAGCAAAGTCGCCGCGAGGAGCGCAACGCGCGGGCGGGAGGCGCGTTAGAGGGGGAAAAGGGGCCACAGGTACATGACACCGGCCCCGCTCGGCCCCGTACTCCTGGAGTCCCACCATGTCGCTCCGTCGCCTCGCCGTCACCGCCGCCGCGCTGCTCCCGGCCGCCCTGCTCGCCCTCCCCACCGCCGCCTCCGCCGCGAGCACCCCCGCCCGGCCGCTCCCCGTGCCCGTCCCGGCCCACGACGACCACCTCACCGTGACGGTCACGGGCAGCGGCGGCTCCGACGGTACGTACGAGCTCTACTGCCACCCCGCCGGCGGCACCCATCCGCACGCCAAGGCCGCCTGCGACCAGCTCGACGGTGCGACGGTGTGGGGTACGGACACCTTCGCGCCCGTACCGACGGACAGGATGTGCACGCAGATCTACGGCGGCCCCGAGCGGGCGCACGTGTCCGGCAGTTGGGCCGGGCGGCCCGTGAACGCCGACTTCAAGCGGTCCAACGGGTGTGAGAACGCCCGCTGGAACAAGTTCTCCAGCCTGCTCGGCACCTCACAGGGCTGACCCCCCGACACGCCGCGAGGCCGGCCGCGGGCCGGTCCCGGCGATATGTCCGGCGTGCGCCCAACGGCGCGGGCGCACGCCGCCGCGCCCCTGCCGACTTCCTCCCGCATCGTGCTCGCGTCACGCCCGTATCCGCCGTCATACCCCGTCATCCCCCGACGCGCCCGCATCCGCAGCCCGTAGACTTCCTGTCAATGACACGGCGCGGGGCCGACGGCAGGATGGGGCCCCGGGGCGTCGGCGAAGTGCGGTAACCAGGGAGGAACGTCCGTCGTGAGCAGCAGGCCATCCCGAGGCGCTGCTCGCCTCGCAGCCATACTCGACGCTCTCCCCGACGCGCTGTTGCTGGTCAACTGCAACGGCACGGTCGTCAACGCCAACCACATCGCGCTGGAGACTTTCGAGGTCCCCGGCACCGGGCTGGTCGGCCGCGGACTCCTCGACCTGCTCCCCGACTTCGACTCCCGGCGCATCCCGGGATCGATGCGGCGCATGGAGGAGCAGGAGGGCGAGGGCGGTCGTACGAAGCCGACCCGGATGGTCGCGCGGCGTACCGACGGTACGCAGTTCCCGGTCGAGGTGACCAGCGCGAACCTGGAGGACGGCCGCACCCCGTACGCCGACCACCACCCCTACACCGGCGACGAGCTGCTCATGCTCGTCGTACGCGACCTCACCGGCACGCTCGACACCGAGGCCGAACTCGCCCGCCAGCAGCGCCAGACGGAGATGATCCTGCGCGCCGCCGCGGAGGGCGTGGTGGGCGTGGACACGGCGGGCAGGGTCGTTCTCGTCAACCCCTCCGCCGCGCAGATACTCGGTTACCGCGCCAGCGACCTCGGCGGCCGGGAGCTGCACCCCCTCATCCAGCACTCGCGCGGGGACGGGTCCCCCTTCCCGTACGAGGAGTCGGCGATCGCCGACACCCTGCGTTCCGGGCGCAAGCACCGGGTGCGCGGGCAGGTGCTGTGGGCCAAGGACGGCCGCTCGGTGCCGGTCGACCTGACGACCGCGCCCGTACGGGACGGGGAACAGCTCGTCGGCGCGGTGATGACGTTCACGGACCGGCGCGCGTACGACACGCTCGCCGAGCGCCACGCCCAGCTGCTGGCCGTCCTGGAGGACTCGCTGCGCGGGCCGCTGGAGCAACTCCGCGCCGAGCTGGGCACACTGGCCGCCGACCCGGCCGGGCAGCTGTGGCCCGAGGCCAACCAGGTTCTGCACCATCTGACCGCCGGTTACGCCCGGATGACCACGCTTGTCGACAATGTCCTCAGCTTCCAGCGGCTCGACGCGGGCGCCGACCGGCTGGAGCGCGAGAAGGTCTCGCTCGACGCGGTCGTGGCGGCCGGTGTCGAGGGCGCGATCGAGCTGATCGGGCCGGGGCGCGCGCAGTTCGCGGTGCACGCCCCGCCGATAGAGGCCGAGGTGGACCCGGAGCGGCTGGCGCAGGCGCTGGCCCATCTGATCGCGGACGTCGCGGGCGTCGACGCGACCGGCGACTCGCCGTCGCAGTCGCCGGCGGGCACGCATTCCGGCGCCGGGTCCTCCGACTCGACGATCGTCGTCGCCGCGGCGCAGCGCGGCGAAGTCGTACGGATCGAGGTGCGCGGCCCGTATCCGGGCGGCGACCCGGTGCACAGCCCCATCGTGCGCGGCATCGTGCAGCGCCACGGCGGCGTGCTCCAGACGCATGAGGTGCCGGGCGCGGGCGGCGGCAGCGCGTACGTGCTGGAGGTGCCGATCTCCGCGAAGGGCGGCCCGGTGACCGCCGGGCCCGAGCGCCTGGCGGACCGCGAGAACGCGACCACGGTGATGCCGATGCCCGCACAGCGGGCGCGCGGTACGGGGGCGCGCGACGGGGCGGCCGGGGCTGATGGTGCGGGCGGTTCCGCGCGGGCTGAGGGGGGCGTACAGCCGCCGCGGGCGCCCCGGGAGTCCCAGCGCCCCGATGAGCAGCAGGGCCAGTCCCAGGGCGGCGGACGCCGCGCACGCCGGGACCCCGAGGCGGGCGACGAGGGGAACGGCCCCGACGACGTCTCCGGTGGCGGCGGTGGCCAGCGTCGGCCCATCGGCCCGCAGCGCCCCGGGGGCGGCACGGGCGGCGCGCAGCCCGCGCTGGGGTACGCGCCGGGCGGCCCCGAGGGCGCCGGACAACAGCCGGGACAACAGCCCGGCCGGCAGCGGTCCAACGGCGGGAGCGGGACCGGCGGCGGGGGCGGCACCCCGCATGGCCCGCAGTCTTCCGGCGGCGGCGAGGGCGCGGGCCGTCCGCTGCCGCCCCTCGCCCAGCGGCCTGCGCACCTTGAGCAGCCGGAGCGCCTTGAGCGGCCGGAGCACCTTGAGCAGTCGGCGCACCTTGAGCGCCCTGGCGGTCCAGGCCCCGCGCCCGAGGCCGGGCAGCGCGGGCCCGGTGCGGGCGCGGGCGGCGACCCCGGCAGCAAGGCCATCGCGCGTACGACGGGCGGTGGCTCGAACGGGTCTGCTCCCGCTGCCGGCCGTACGGACGGAGGCGACCGTTCCGGCTCCGGCGACCCGGCGTACGGGCCCGGCGGCGCGGCCGACGGCTCCGGGCAGCAGCCTGGGGGCGGCCGGCCGTACCGCCCTCAGCGGCCCGGCAGCAGCGACCCTGCGTACGTACCGCCCGGCGGGCAGAGCGGACAGAGTGGGCAAGGCGGGCAGGGCGGCCCCGGCGGGCAGGGTCATGGGCCGCAGGGCTCGGGGCCGGGCGCCGGTCACGTACAGCCTCCTGCCCAGCCGCAGGTCCAGGACCAGGCCCAGCCGCAGCCGACCGGGCGGCGGCGGGCCCGGCGCAGCCCGCAGGAGGAGCAGCTCGGCGCGGGTGATGCCGAAGCGCAACCGCACGGACGGCCCAACCGGCACGGCCGGGGCGGGGGCCTTGAAGCTCCGGCGGACGGCGTGGCGGACGGGGCGGACGGCTCGGCGGACGAACGTACCGGCCACAGTGGGCCCGGCGAGGGCGAGTTCCCCCCGCCGACCGGTCGCCGCGCCCGCCGGGACGCGGCACAGGAAGCACAACAAGCGCAGCAGGCACAGCAGCAGTCCGCCGGGCGGGCCGTCTTCGCGCTGCCGCCCGCCGAGGCGGACCGCACCCCGCAGTCGGAACTGCCCAGCGCCCTCGGCCCGACGCCTCCGGGCGGACTCGCCCAGCACGACGCGGGCGGGCACAGCGCGGGCCCGTACGGAGCGGGTCCGTACGGCGCCGACCCGTACGACGAAGGCCGACAGCAGACGCCGTCCCGGCCCGCGGGGCGGCGCGCTCGGCGTACCCTCGCCGAGGCGTCAGACCGGGCGGTTCCGGGGCAGGACGGCAACGAACCGCCCGCCCCGCGCGGCCCGTTCGCGCTGCCGCCCGCGGCCGCCGACCGTGCTCCGCAGCGGGTCCCGAACGCCCAGCCCGGCCAGGGGGGCCCGTTCCCCGGCGGCGGCGCGGTGCCGCAGGCGCGCTCCGCCGAGGCCGATTCCGGGGCCGCGCCCGATTCCAGGCCCGCGTCCGACTCCGGGGCCGCGTCTGATTCCAGGCCCGCGTCCGATTCCCGAGCCGATACCGATTCCGGGGACGGCGCGTCGCCGGCCGCTATGGCCAATGCGCTCGGCGGTCTGGGGGCGCAGAGCGGCCAGGGCCCGTGGGGCGCGGACGGTGGCGAGCAGCCCTCGGGCCGTAGGCGGGCGCGGCGGCCGTTGGCCGAGGAGCCGCGGGGCGAACGGAGCGACCACGGTCCGGAGGCCGACGCGCCCTCGCTGCCTCGCCAAATGCATCCGCACCAGCCCCCTCAGCAGCAGCCACCGCGTCAGCCGCAGCCCGCCGAGTCCGCGCCTGACGCCGGCACCCCCGGGCAGGGACAGGGCCAGGGGCAGGGACAGGGGCAAGGCCAGGGACAGCAGCGCTCGATCAGCGTGCGGACGCTCGGCCAGGGCACGCCGTTCGCGCGGCAGACGGACGGCGGGCAGCGGCGGCCCGCGGAGGTCCCGACCCCCGCGGGCGGTACGCCGACGGGCTCGGGCTCGGGGAGACGGCGCAAGCTCGGCACGCCGCCGGACACGGCCGACCGCGGCGTACCCGAACCGGAGCCCACCGGCCCGCAGGGGCAGCCCCACGGCCACACCCCGTCACAGCCGCAACCGCAGCCTCAGCAGCCGCACCTCATGAACGCTTCCGAAGGCCGCGCCTACGCCATAGGAGCACCGGACGAGGGTGCGGCGGAGGGGCCCGAACCACTGGACGGCCCGAACGGCGCGGTCGAGGTCCACGACGAGCAACGCCCGCCGCTGGACGACGAGTTGCCGCCGGAGCCGCTGGACAATCCGCGTCGGCTGCTCGTATGGCCGGCCCCTGACGTCACGACGCAGCAGGCGCTGAGCGACCGCGGGTACCGGCCCGTCATCGTGCACTCGCGCGAGGAGGTGGACGCGCAGATCGCCGCCTACCCGGCGGCGCTGTTCGTCGACCCGCTGACCGGGCCGATCACGCGCACCGCGCTCCAGTCGCTGCGCCAGGCGGCGGTGGCCGCTGAGGTTCCGGTGCTGGTCACGGCGGGTCTGGGGCAGGCGACGCGGGAGGCCGCCTACGGTGCCGACCCGGCCGTACTCCTGAAGGCGCTGGCCCCGCGCGACAGCGAACAGCACCCGCCCCGCGTCCTGCTGATCGAGGAGCAGGAGCCGATCGCGAGGGCGCTGACGGGCACGCTGGAGCGGCGCGGCATGCAGGTGGGGCACGCGGCGACGGACGCGGACGCGGTGGAGCTCGCGACGCGGATGCGGCCGAACCTGGTGGTCATGGACCTGTTGCAGGTACGCCGCAGACGGGCCGGAATCGTCGACTGGCTGCGCGGCAACGGCCTGCTCACCCGCACTCCCCTCGTCGTGTACACCTCCGCCGACCTCGACCCGGCCCAGTTGCCGAGGCTCGCGTCGGGCGAGACGGTGCTCTTCCTCGCGGAGCGCTCGACGAGCGCGGAGGTACAGGGGCGCATCGTGGACCTGCTGGCGAAGATAGGCAACAACTGAGCGTGGCCGACGGCAGGCGCCAAAGGGCTGCTATCGGCTGCTAGCCTCCGCCTCCGTGAACGACAGCGTGTATGTGGGCAATGCGGGCAAGGACGCGGCACTGGACCGGGGATGGCTGCTGGGCCACTTCAAGGATGCCGATGACCCGCGGTACAGCGAGGCAGTAGAGATCAAATGGGGCGTCCACCCTCCGGGCGACGAGCGGACGCGCTGGGTGCGGGGCGAGGAGCGTACGGCGCTGCTGGTGCTCATCAGGGGCCGCTTCCGCGTGGAGCTCCCCGGTCGCAGCGTCCTTCTGACGGAGGAGGGGGACTATGTGGTGTGGGGGCGCGGGGTCGATCACTCCTGGTTCGCGGAGGAGGAGTCGGTGGTACTGACGGTGCGCTGGCCGTCCGTACCGGGCTATGCGGCACCAACGGGGCGGCGGGCCCCGGGCCTGGCCGCCGAAGGGTGACCGGACGGGGACGCTGAGGGCCGGCCGGACGGTAGACCGCCCGGCCGGCAGAAGCCGAGCGGCCGGCAGAAGCAGAGCGGCCGGTAGAAGCAGAGCGGCCGCCCTCGAAGCCCGTCCGCCCCATAGGGCGGCCCAGCTACGAGCCCAGCTCGGTGACCTCCAGCTCCCCCGCCGCGTGCCGACGCCTGATCACCTTCTTGTCGAACTTCCCCACCGACGTCTTCGGCACCGCCGTCACCCGCGCCCAGCGCTCGGGGAGCTGCCAGCGGGCGACGGACTCGCCGAGGAAGTCCCGCAGTTCGGAGAATTCGGCCGTGGCGCCCTCCTTGAAGACGACGGTGGCCAGGGGCCGTTCGCCCCACTTCTCGTCGGGAACGGCGACGACCGCGGCCTCGGCGATGGCGGGGTGGGCCATGATCCGGTTCTCCAGTTCGACGGAGGAGATCCACTCGCCACCGGACTTGATGACGTCCTTCGCCCGGTCGGTGAGGGTCAGATAGCCGTCCGGGGTGATGGTGCCGACGTCGCCCGTACGGAGCCAGCCGTCCGGGCTGAACTTGTCGTCGGGCCGGCAGGGCTCCCCGTCGGCGCCCCCGTAGTAGGCGCCCGCGATCCACGGCCCGCGCACCTCCAGCTCACCGGCGGACTCGCCGTCCCAGGGCAGGAACCCGCCACCGGGCCCCGCCAGCCGGGCCTCGACCGGGGCGGGCAGCCGGCCCGCCGTGACGCGGTACGGCCACGCCTCCTCGCCGGTCACCCCGTGCGGCGGGTACGCGATCGAGCCGAGCGGCGAGGTCTCCGTCATGCCCCACGCCTGCACGATGGTCAGCCCGTGCCGCTCCTCGAACGCCCGCATCATCGACGGCGGACACGCCGACCCGCCGCTGACCACGGTCTTCAGGCTGGACACGACGCGCGGCCGGGCATCCAGCTCGGCCAGCAGCCCCTGCCAGATGGTGGGCACACCGGCGGTGAACGTCGGCCGTTCGGCCTCGATCATCTCGGCGAGCGGCGCGGGTTGCAGATAGCGGTCGGGCATCAGCAGCGAAGCGCCGGCCATGAAGGCGGCGTGCGGCAGTCCCCAGGCGTTCACGTGGAACATCGGCACTACGGGGAGGCAGATCGTGGCGGGGTTCAGCCCGAACGCGTCGGCGCCGTTGACCTGGAGGGAGTGCAGATACACGGAGCGGTGGCTGTAGACGACGCCCTTGGGCTCGCCGGTGGTGCCGGAGGTGTAGCAGAGGGCGGCGGCCTGCCGTTCGTCCAGCTCGGGCCAGTCGTACGAGGTGGGGCGGCCGGCGATCAGCTGCTCGTACTCGTGCACGGCGGCGGTGGCACCGTCCAGAACCGAACGGTCCCCGGGCCCGCTGACCACCACATGCCGTACGGCCGGCAACTGCGGCAACGCCGCGGCGAGCATCGGCAGCAGACTGCCGTCCACGAGGATGACGCGGTCCGCGGCGTGGTTCGCGATCCACACCAGCTGCTCGGGGGGCAGCCGCAGATTGAGGGTGTGGAGCACGGCGCCCATGGAGGGGATGGCGAGGTACGCCTCCAGATGCTCGCTGTTGTTCCACATGAGCGTTCCGACGACATCCGACTCCCGCACCCCGAGCCCGTCACGCAACGCGTGCGCGAGCTGCGCGGCCCGGCTGCCGACCTCGGCGAAGGTCCGCCGCCGAGGCTCGCCCTCCCCTGCCCAGGTGGTCACCCGTGCCGTCCCGTGGACGGTTGACCCATAGCTCAGAATTCGTGACACCAACAGCGGTACGTCCTGCATGGTGCTCTGCATCGGGGGTGCCTCCCGGTGGCCGGTTACGCGCGAGTAGGTAACGCTGATTCTGCTGCCGTACCTGCGGGTATGTCACTACCCCGCGGGGAGGTGGCGGTGACTGGCGGGCGGACCGGGCGGGGCCGGGCGGGGCAGGGCAGGGCTGCCGGAAGCTTCGGGTGGTGGTGCCGCGTGGGGCGGTATTGGGGGTGGGTTGGTGCGGGTTTCGTCTCGGACCCTTCGGGTCCAAGGCGCCGGCAGCGGGAGGGGAGGGGGCGGGGCTGCTCTCGGTTTGCTGTGTGCCGCCGTGTTTTGGGGCTGGGGTCAGAGAGGCTCGCTGCGCTGCGCCGCTGGCTGCTGCCGCGAAGTGGTCATGGTGGGACGTCGGGCGCGCGTGGTCTCGGGGTTGCGGCCTAGGGTTCCAGCGGCGGAGGGGGTGGCCCGGGCCGGTTGCTGACCGCCGCTCGGCCAGGGGCCAGGGCCGCAAGAAGCTCCGCTGCGCTACGCCGCCGGTTGCTGCCGAAGAGGCTCGTGTCCTACTCGTAGGTAGGGTGGACTTACCGCCCGGCAAAAGCGCCTTTTCGGACACGGAATCCGGCGATAGGTCCCCCTGTTGCCCGTTCAACCTAATAGATCGGGCATATCGGGCACATTTGGCGTCGGAGGAGGGTTTCCCCACCTCAGGGCCCTCGTTCTGCGGGCGGAAACCGCCCCCGGACAGCAAGCACGACCGAGGCGCAGCGCAGCGCGCCGCACCCCCTGCGGCTCGTCGCTGTGGATCACAGGCCGAGACCCACCCGCACCCGCACCCGCTCACCGGCAACAGCCACCTCGCGGCAGCAGCCAGCGGCGCAGCGCAGCGAGCCTCTCTGACCCCAGCCACGAACCACCCGCATCCAGCCACCGACCCCAGGCCGCCCCCCTCCCCTCCCGCTGCCGGCGCCTTGGACCCGAAGGGTCCGAGACGAAACCCGCACCCGAACCACCCCCAATACCGCCCCACGCGGCAGCACCACCACCCGAAGCCACCCCAGCACCACCACCCAGCCCCACCACCCGACCCACCACCCGACCCCCGCCCCCTCACCCGCCCCCCTCACCCGCACAAAGCGGCATCCACAACGCCCTGGACATCCGCAGGGCCCCGCAGGGACGGCGGGCCGTCGGCCGTTGTCGCGACCGTGGCCGCACGGCCGTCCGCCGTGACGCCGGCCAGCGTGTGATAGCCGGGGATGTCGCCGCCATGCCCCCACATCAGGCCCCCGCAGCTCAACGGCGTGCTGATCACGCCGAGCCCGTACCGGGCGCCCGGCCACAAGCCGGGTGCCGGGACGGTGGTCCGCATCTGCGCCAGCTGCGCGGGCTTCAGGAGCTCGCCGCCGAAGAGGGAGGAGAAGAAGCGGTTCAAGTCGCTTGGGGAGGAGATCAGTTGGCCGGCGGCCCAGGCCGCCGAGGGGTCCATCTCGGTGATGTTCTCCAGCCGCTCCCCCGGCTTCGCCGAGAGGTAGCCCTCGGGGTGGGCGCCCCGGATGGACTCGTCGCCCGCGTCCGGGAAGTAGGTGTGGCGCAGCCCGAGGCGCTGGATGACCCGGTGGGTGATCTCCTCGGCCAGCGGGCGGCCGGTGACCTTCTCGATGATCAGGCCCGCCAGGAGGTAGTTGGTGTTGCTGTACGACCAATTGGTGCCGGGAGGGAAGGTCGCCTTGTGGGCCAGCGCCAGGTCGAGCATGGTGCGGGGCTGTACGTACAGGTGTCGGCCCTTGCCCTTCGGGGCCTCTATGAACTGCGTGTAGTCCGGCAGCCCGCTGGTGTGCTGCAACAGCTGGTGCACCGTGATGCGGCGACCGTCGATGCCCTCGCCCCGTACGAGGTTCGGCAGGTACCTCTCGACCGGGGCTTCGAGGTCGATCTTCCCCTCGCCGACCAGTTGCAGAACGACCGCGGCAGTGAACGGCTTGGTGTTGCTCCCCGCCCGCACCCGCCCGTCGACCGGAGCCTTCGCGCCGGTCCTCAGGTCCGCGACGCCCGCCGTGTAGTTGTGCGTACGCCCGTCCCGGCCGAGCTCGGCCGCCAGCGCGGCCGGGTAACCGTCCTCGTGCACCAACCGGTCCAGCCCCCGCCGCACCCCGTCCCCCGGCCCGCGCGACTGCGCGCTCGCCACGGTCAGCGTGCCGCCCACGGCGAGCCCGGCAGCCACCACGGCCGCCAGAGCGCCCCTTCGCCGCCGCTTGATCCACCGCGGTGCTCGGACGTTGCGAAGCCGCTGGGCACTATCGGACATGGGGGGCTCTCCTCGGGCGACGAACGGCGAACGGCAGACGACGAACGGCAGTCGACGGACGGCGATCAAGGAACGATGAACGATCGACGACCGGGACTGACGCGTTCAGCCTCCGCCATCGCGACCGCGCGAAACATCCCGCCAACCCGCCCATTCAGGGTGTACGTAGCCCCCTGATGTACGGGCGTCCCGGACGTACCCGCGGCACTCCGCGTCACACGCGTATGTACGGGCGCCCCGGACGTACCCGCAGCGCTCCGCGTCACACGCGTATGGCCAGCGTCACCACCGCGCCCGCGGCATTCACAGCGTCCGCCGCACCCACGGCGCCCGCGTCCGAGGCAGCCGAATCAGCCGTCCCCATAGCCCCACCGTTTATTACCAACCGGTCGGTCACCATCCGTGCCAGCCACAGCCCCCGGCCGGTGTGCGCGCCGTCCAGCCCCGGAAGGAGGTCGGGGATGACGGACTCGGCGAAGCCAGGGCCGTCATCGGCGATGCGGCACTCCAGTTCGCCGCAGAGTCTCCGCAGCCTCAGGCAGCCGCGGCCGCCGCCGTGCTCGACCGCGTTGGAGGCGACCTCGTTGACGGCCAGGACGAACTCCCCCCAGCGCGGCTCCGTGAGCCCCGCCGACGCCGCGCACTCACCGACGGCCACCCGCAGACCCGGCAGGTCCTCGCCGGTGAAGTCGCACTCCAGCAGCCACTCCACGGCCCCGTCGCCGGCGGAGAGACCGCAGGGATCGGACCTCATCGCTGCCTCCCCTGAGCTGAACCTTCGCCCGACCCTTCGCCCATCCCCTCGCCCGGTCCCTCGGCCGTACTCGCCGGCGGCCTCTCCTTCGGATGTTTCTCCCCCGGCCGCTCGACCAACGACAGGCAGCGGATGGAACCCGCGCCGAGCCTGTGCAGCGTACGAGCCTGAAACGCGTCGCACCGCACTTCTATCCGTCTGCCCCCGATGGCGCCTTCGGCCACGAGCAGCAGGTCGGCGGCGCAACCCGCGCTGAGGAAATGCAGATCCGTGAGGTCCAAGACCAGCCGTTCGGCCACCGGCGTACGGGCCATCGCGGCCCTCAATGCGGCCGTGAACTCCGGGCGGGTCGCCAGATCCGCGTCACCGGACAGCCGCACCATGCCGTCGGTGTGCTCCGTGTGCAGCGATCCCAGGCGTTCCAGCAGGTTCCTGGGGTGTGCCCTGGCCATGGCGTCCAGCACCTCCCTACTGAATTCACGACGGTCGTACGCGCAGATCTCGCTGTACGGAGCGTCGGTGAACAGATGGTCCGCGTGCGTCTCGCGGTAGATCATCGTCTCGATGTCCGCGCCGAGATCCGCCACCCAGTGCATGTCGATGTACGCCCGAAACCCGGTGTAGCCCTCCCGTACGGCACGCTCGGTCTCCGTCGTGATGCCCGCCCACTGACGGCCCGGCGTGAACTCCCGGTGGGGGAGGATCAGCGACCGCATGCTGCTGAGCACGATCTGGCCCCTCCTGCGCGCGGCCGCCGCGGCCGGGCCCCAGGCGTCCAGGCGGTCGAGGACCTCGCTCTCGGTCAGCCCGGGGACCGGGAAGAGCATCACCTTCTCGCCCCGGGTCAGCCCCGTCCAGGCGAAGGCCGTCAGGATGCCCCACGGGGTCTCGTCGTCCTCGTAACTCACGAAGGCGTGGTCCCCGGGTCGCATTCGCTGTACGGGAATCACGCCGATGCTTTCCGCGTCCCAGGCAGGCATCCGCCTTCGCCCTCTCCCGTTGATGGAGCCATCCAGCGGCCGGTTACGCGGAGGGTACCCAGTGGAAATGGCATGACAGCCCGATGACCTCAATACCGCCTACAACTGCCCTAAAGAGGGTCGGAAGCCACCGGGAGTGGTCCATGTCTGTTCGGTATCGGTCGCCGAGCGCCCCAATGTGCTCGGATCATCGGCGGAGGCCCGTTCGGAGGCCCGCCGGAGGCCCGTTCGACGGCCCTGTCGACGGCCCCGTCGAAGGCCCGCCGGAGGCAGAAAGCCCACCGGAAGCGGGAAAGCGCCCCCGCCCCTCACCCCTCACCCCTCACCGCTCACCGCTCACGCCTCAGCTGAGATCAGCGAAGCCCAGCGGAGACCGGGAACCCTGAAGTCACGCCGCCTGCACCAGCTCCGGGTCCTCGCGGAGCTTGCCCAGCGCCCGCGACACCGCGCTCTTGACCGTGCCCACGGACACCCCCAGCAGCTCGGCCGTCTGGGCCTCCGTCAGGTCCTCGTAATACCTGAGGACGACCATCGCCCGCTGCCGTTCCGGAAGCTTGTGCACCGCGCGCCACATCGCGTCGCGCAGCACCTGCTGCTCGGCCGGGTCCGGTGTCGGCGCCGTCTCGCGCTCCGGCAGGTCGTCGCAGGAGAACTCGTCGACCCGCCGCTTGCGCCACTGCGAGGTCCGCGTGTTCACCAGGGCCCGCCGGACATAGCCGTCGAGCGCCCGGTGGTCCTCGATGCGCTCCCAGGCCAGGTACGTCTTGGCCAGCGCCGTCTGGAGGAGGTCCTCGGCGTCGCACGGGTTCGAGGTCAGCGAGCGGGCGGTGCGCAGCAGCACCGGCCCGCGGGCCCGTACGTACGACGAGAACGACGGGAACACGGCAGTGGATGCGCTCGTGCACACAGGCGTGGTCATGCCTTAACGCTAGAAGCGCGCCGGTACGCGGCGGATCGCCCGAAGGTGCCGAAGAACGATCCCTCTCAGGTCGTACTGGTGGGGGTTTCCCCACCTCCTAGAGGGGGAGAGCGATCAGGGTTCATCAGGGTGCGCTCCCCGAGTCCCGCGCCCCGACCGCTCCCTCCGCCCCGGCACCGAGCCCCGCCACTGAGCCCCGTCACCGAGCCCTGTCACCGAGCCCCGTGCCCTCGCCTTGAAGGACTCGCGCAAGCCCGGATCGGATGACAGCCGGTCCTCTTTCGACGGCCGCCGGCAGCCACCCCGCCCATCACTTGATGACGGCCACCGGCGCGTCCACCAGATTGCGGTCGATGCTCATCCGCCGGCCGCCGTGCGACTCGGTCACATCACCCGCGTACTGGTGAATCCTGCGGTGCGGCTGCCAGGCGCCCCGGGCCAGCGACGGCTCCCCGTCGACCGACGGCTTCGTGTGCCAGCGGGCGAACCACATCGCGCCGGGCAGGTCGTCCGCCCCCGCCCGCCGCGCGCTCTCCAGGTGCCGTACGCCCGATTCTGCGCTGCTGTAGAAGCCGGGCAGGTACCCGAGGCCGCGCACAGCGTTGCTCCAGCCCCGGATGAACGTGAGGGTCGTACGGGCGCACCCCTTCTTGCGGATGTTGTACGCCTCCATGTCCAGGTAGAGCGCGCTGCCGCCCGCCATCGCCATCGCCTTCGCCCGGCGCACCGCGTCCCGCCCCTCGGCCTTGCCCTGGGTCCAGGGGCTGGCGCCGATACGGACGTGCTTCTTACGGGCGCTCGCGACGCACGGCGACTGCGAGCCGACGTATACGGGCAGCACCTGCCAGCCCATGGCGCGGGCGCCGCGTACCCAGCCGGGGCCGAGATACGGCTGCTTCGGGCAGGCCCGGCCGCGGCCCCCGTAGTAGATGCCGACGGCTCCGTAGGGAGAGGAGCGCCAGGCGCGGAGGGTTTTCAGCGACGGGGCGTGGCAGGTGTCGAAGGCCCGGCCCTCGAAGACGGAGGCGCCCGTCGCGCGCGGGTCGCCTGTGGTCGTACGGGCCGGGGATACCTTCCTGGCGCCCGTCCTCTCCTCGCGGGCCCCGGGCTTCTCTCTCGTATCGGCCGCCTCCGCTGCCTCTGCCTCTTCGTCAGTCGTCGGATCGAGATCAGCGGCCATATCGGCGCCGAAATCGGTCTCCGGATCAGGGTCGTCGGCCGGGGCGCCGCGCGGCGCGGCGCCGGCCGGGTGCGCCCCGACGGCGCCCGGGCCCGCCGCCCCCTCCGCCGAGGCGGACTGCACGCCCCCGGTCAGCGAGACGACCGTGGCCGCCAGCGCGGCCGCGTATCCGATGGCGTTCGTCCGTCGGTTCCGTCGGTTCCGTCGGTCGAGTCGGTTCCGTTGGTTCAGCCGGTCCCCTCGCTTCAACCGATCCCGTCGCTTCAACCGATCCCGTCGGTCGGGTCCGTCCCGTCGCTTCAACCGGTTCAGCCAGTTCAGTCGCTTCAGTCGGTCCCGTCGCTTCAGCTGTTCCCGTCGCTTCAGTCGGTTCATACGTCGAGTGAATGTGCCGACACACGGTCACCGCGCGCCGAGACTCACCTCGTTCAGCCGTCTGCTGCGAGAAGCAGCCCGGACGTGGGAACGCCCGTCCCCGCCGTGACCAGTGCCCGCGCCGCGCCGGGCACCTGGTTGACCGAGACGCCCCGGAGCTGGCGGACCGCCTCCGCGATGCCGTTCATCCCGTGCAGGTACGCCTCGCCGAGCTGGCCCCCGTGCGTGTTGAGCGGCAGTTCCCCGGCCGCCACGAACTCCGACCCCTCCCCCGGCCCGCAGAAGCCGAACTCCTCCAGCTGCATCAGCACGAACGGAGTGAAGTGGTCATAGAGGATGCCCACGTCGATATCGCCGGGCGCCAGTCCGCTCGTACGCCACAGCTGCCGCGCCACCACCCCCATCTCCGGCAGCCCGGTCAGCTCGTCGCGGTAGAAGCTGGTCATCTGCTCCTGCCCGCGGCCCGCGCCCTGGGCGGCGGCGGTGATGACGGCGGGCGGGTTCGGCAGGTCGCGGGCGCGCTCCAGGCTGGTCACCACGAGGGCCTGGCCGCCGTCGGTCTCCTGGCAGCAGTCCAGCAGCCGCAGCGGCTCCGCGATCCAGCGCGACGCCGCGTGCTCGGCGAGCGTGATCGGTTTCCCGTAGAAGTACGCGGCCGGGTTCCGCGCGGCGTGGCGGCGGTCGACCACGGCGACCTGGCCGAAGACCTCGGGGGACAGCCCGTACGTGTGCAGGTACCGCTGGGCGGTCATCGCGACCCAGGAAGCCGGGGTGAGCAGCCCGAACGGCAGCGCCCAGCCGAGCGCCGCGCCCTCCGCGGACGGCTCGCGCCGCTGCACCCCGGAGCCGAAGCGGCGGCCGGAGCGCTCGTTGAACGCCCGGTAGCAGACGACGACCTCCGCGACCCCCGACGCGACCGCCAGCGCCGCCTGCTGCACGGTCGCGCAGGCCGCGCCGCCGCCGTAGTGCACGCGCGAGAAGAAGGACAGCTCCCCGATGCCCGCGGCCTGCGCCACGGTGATCTCGGGGCTGGTGTCCATAGTGAAGGTGACCATGCCGTCCACGTCGGCCGCCGTCAGCCCGGCGTCCGCCAGGGCCGCCCGTACGGCCTCGGCGGCGAGCGTCAGCTCACTGCGCCCGGAGTCCTTGGAGAACTCGGTCGCGCCGATGCCGACGACGGCGGCCTTCCCGCCGAGGGTGTCCGCGCCGCGCACACTCATGCGGCACCGCCGTCGCAGCCGTCGCGCCCGTCGCGCCCATCGTCCCCGAAGCGCCCATCGCGCCCATCGTCCCCGAAGCGCCCGTCGATCCCGTCGATCCCGTCGCTCCCGAAGCGCCCGTCGATCCCGTCGCCCTCGCCGCACAGGAGTACGGTCGCGGTGCCCGTGACATGGTGGCCGATCCCGTTCCGGCCGCGCACCGCGACCGATACGGCCTCCCCGGCCACGTCCGTCACCTCGCCGGTCAGCACCATCTCGTCCCCCGGATAGTTCGGCGCGCCGAGCCGGATCGCGACCTTCCGCAGGACGGCGCCCGGCCCGAAGTAGTCGGTGAGATAGCGGCCGACCAGGCCGTTGGTGGTGAGGATGTTCATGAAGATGTCCGGGGACCCCTTCTCCTTGGCCGCTTCGGCATCGTGGTGCACGTCCTGGTAGTCGCGGGAGGCGATGGCGCCCGCGACGATGAGGGTGCGCGTGATGGGGATGCGCAGCGGGGGCAGCAGGTCGCCCGTGCACACCCGCGGTCCCGTCTCTCGGGTGGTCACGCCGCCTCCTGAGTCAGCGCCTCGCCGAGTTCGGCGAGGAGTTCGGGGGCCGAGCCGAGGTAGGCGTCGAGCTGGCGGCCCCACAGAAAGTGCCGGTGCACGGGGTGGTCGAGGTCCGCTCCCATGCCGCCGTGCAAGTGCTGCCCGGCGTGCACGACCCGCTTTCCGGCCTCCGATGCCCACCACGCGGCGGTGAGCGCGTGCGTACGGACCGGGAGGCCCTCGTCGTGGCGCCAGGCCGCCTCGTAGGCGGTCACCCGGATCGCCTCGGTGTCCATATAGGCGTCGGCGGCGCGCAGCATCACGCCCTGGTTGGCGGCGAGCGGACGTCCGAACTGCTCGCGCGTCGTGGTGTATTCGACCGCGCGCGCCAGCGAACCGGCGCACACCCCGGCCTGCAACCCCGCGAAGGCGGTACGGGCCACCGCCAGCACGGACCCGCAGGTGTCCGCGTCCCCGAGCCGTTCGGCGGGGGCCGCGGCCATGGTCAGCCGCCCGGCCGACCAGGGCGCGGTGAGTTCCACGGGCTCCACGGGCTCCACGAGCTCCGCGGATTCCGCCGCGCCGACCTCCGCCAGGAAGCACCCGGTCTCCTCACCGCCCGGCAGCCGGGCCGGTACGAGCACATGCGTCGCCTCGCGCAGCCACGGAACGGCGGGGAAGGAGCCGCTGAGCCGCCAGCCGCCGCCGTCCCGCAGAGCGGCCGCCGCGCGCGGCGGGAACGCCCCGGTCGCCACCAGCGTCCCGTCCCGCAGCCCCGGCAGCAGCCGCGCCCGCTGCTCGTCGGTGCCGTGCGCGGCGACCGGCAGCAGCCCGTACGCGCAGGTCGCGGCGTACGGGACCTGCGCCGTCGTCCGCCCTTGCTCCTCCAGCAGCAGTACGAGCCCGAGCAGGCCGACCTCCTCCACCGCACCCGGCAGCCCGGACGCGCAGAGGGTCTTCCACAGTTCGGGGTCGCAGCCCGTACCGGCGGCTTTGAGCCGCTCGTGGGTCGACAGGTCGCCGAAGATCGACGCCGCCAGCTCGCGCGCGGCCTGCTGCTCGGGCGTGGGGGTGAAGTCCATGTCAGCGGCCCTCCCCGGCCGTCGCCGCGCCGCCGGTCGCGGCTGTGTCCGCGACGCCTGCCCCCTCTTCGGCCGCGTCACCCGACCTGTCCGCGTTACCCGACCTGTCCGCATCACCCGAACTGGACGCATCACCCGAACTGGCCGCGTCAGCCTCACCCGACCCGCCCGTGTCCGCGCCGCCCACCGCGCGGAACACGGGGAGGGTCAGCTCCGCGTCCACCCGCAGGAACTCCAGCTCCACCGGCATCCCGATGCGCACCTTGTCGTACGGCACCCCCGTGATGTTGCTGATCATCCGCACCCCTTCCGCCAGCTCGATCAGGCCGACCGCGTACGGCGGGTCGAAGGCCGGGAAGGGCGGGTGGTGCATGACGACGTACGAATAGACGGTGCCCGCACCGGACGCCTCGACCGCCATCCAGTGCGGCGAACCGCAGCCGCCGCACCCCGGCAGCCAGGGGAAGCGCGGCGTCCGGCAGGAGTCGCAGCGCTGGATGAGCAGCTTGCCGTCCGCGACGCCGTCCCAGAAACCGGCGTTGTCGCGGTTGACGACGGGCCGGGGCCGCTGGGGTTTCCCCTTCGCCGCCGCCTCTCCCTCCCCCGCGCCCTTCGGGGAACGCTTCGCGGCCGGTACGTACTTGAGGATCCGGAAGCGATGGGAACCCACCGGCTTACCGTCGCCCCGTACGTCCATGCGCGTCGTGATGAAGTACCCCGTGCCCAGCTTCGTCACCTTGCGCGGCGACACGGATTCGATCGTCGCGTCGAAGGTGATCAGGTCACCGGGGCGCAGCGGGCGCAGATACTCCTGCTCACTGTCGGTGGCGACGACCGAGGTGTATCCCGCGCCGTCCAGGAGCGCGAACAACTCGTCGTAGACGCCCGTCCGGCCGGTGTTCCCCGACAGCCCGCCCATCGTCCAGACCTGAAGCATCGTGGCCGGAGCGGTCGCGGGGTAGGCGGGGCTGGTGTCGCCCATCGCCTCGCACCAGTGCCTGATCATGGGCTCGTTGACGACGTCCTTGCCGACGCCCGAGCCGGCGGCGGTCTGCCCTTCGTAGGCCCGCAGCCGCTCGTAGAGTACGTCCGCCCCGTCCCCAGAGCCCGCGCCCGATCCCGAGCCCGAGCCCGAGCCCGCGCCCGCGGTCGTACCGGCGCCCGTACCGGCCCCAGCGCTCTTCACCGCTCCCCTCCCCGCCGACCACCGCGCGCGGCAGCCCCCGAGTCCGTACGGTCCGCCGCCGCCTCCCCCGCTTTCCGCTCCCGCCGCGGCCCCTTCCGCATGCCGAGCCGCATCATCGCGAGGATCTCGCGCTGCACCTCGCTCACTCCGCCGCCGAAGGTGTTGATCTGCGCGGCGCGGTTCATCCGCTCCAGCTCGCCGCCGGAGCCGGAGCCGGAGCCAGAGCTGGAGCCGGGGCCGGAGCCGGGGCCGGAGCCGGGGCCGGAGCCGGGGCCGTCCCCGAACGCGCCCGGCGACCCGGCCCGTATCAGCCCGGTCTCCCCCACTGCCTCCTGGCACATCCGGTACACCTCCACCGTGCTCTCGGTCCCCAGGAACTTGACGCCGCTCGCGTCCCCGGGGCTCAGCGTGCCCGCGCCGACGTCGTCGACGAGCCGCCAGTTGAGCAGCCGCGTCGCCGCCAACCGCGCGTGCGCCTCCGCGAGGCGGGCCCGGACCCAGGGCTGGTCGGCGGGGCGACGGCCGGTGTCGGGGTCGGGCGTACGGGCGTGGGCGAGGGCCGCCGCGTAGAAGTCCTCGGCCTGCGAACCGATCGCGGCCAGGGCCACCCGCTCGTGGTTGAGCTGATTGGTGATCAGCCCCCAGCCGGCGTTCTCCTCGCCGACGAGATTCCCGGCGGGAACCCGGATCGCGTCGTAATAGGTCGCGGTGGTGGTGAGCCCGCCGACGGTCTCGATGGGGGTCCAGGAGAACCCGGGGGCGTCGGTCGGCACCAGGAGGATGGAGATGCCCTGGTGCTTCGCCGCCTCGGGGTCCGTACGGCAGGCGAGCCAGATCCAGTCGGCGTTCTGGGCGTTGCTGGTGAAGACCTTGCTGCCGTCGATGAGCCAGTCCTCGCCGTCCCTGACGGCTCTGGTCCGCAGCGAGGCGAGGTCGGTGCCCGCCTCCGGTTCCGTGTAGCCGATCGCGAAGACGGTCTCGCCCCGCAGGATGCGCGGCAGGAAGTACTCCTTCTGGCGCGCGGTCCCGTACTTCATCAGGGTCGGGCCGACGGTGTTTAGCGTGACCATCGAGACGGGGGCGCCCGCCCGGTACGCCTCGTCGAAGAAGACGAACTGCTCGTCGGGGCCGCGCCCTTGGCCGCCGTACTCCTTGGGCCAGCCGATGCCGAGCAGGCCGTCGGCGCCGATGCGCCGCAGCAGCCGGCGCTGCTCGGCGGGGTCGTCGGGTGGGCCTCCGGGTGGGCCTCCGGGCGGCAGCACATCGCGGAAGTACGCGCGGAGTTCGGCGCGCAGCCGCTGCTGGGCGGGGGTGGGGGCGAGGTGCACGGGCGCGGACCTCCGCTGAGCGGGAATCAGGTTTTCTGACTGTCCGTCAGATCCGTGATGCCTGTCAAGGTCCGTGCACGACAGGTGACTTGGCCGGCCAGTCCCGCGCGCGAAGGCCCGCACGCACAAGCCGGTACACAAATCCCCGCACAGCCCCACGCACAGGCCCGCCCCCGAGCCCGTACAGATACCGCACACAGAGCCCGCACACAGAGAGGCGGTCGCGCGGAAGCACCGGAGTGCCACCGCGCGACCGTCAGACCTCGACCGCTCTCCCCGACTCTCCCCGACTCTCATCGAGTCATCGAGTCATCCGGTCACCACAGCTTGGTGAAGTTGACGGAGGTGGTGTCCTGGTCGATCGCCGTGAAGGCGGAACCGTTGACGCTCGCGGTGTTGTTCTGGTTCGACGCGCCGCTACCCGTGGCGACCTGCTGGGTCGTCGTGGAGTTGCCGAGGTTGTGGCCGCCGACGCCGCTGCCCACGAGACCGGTGATCGCCGAGTTCGAGCCCTTGCCGGCGAAGGCGCCGTTGTCCGCCTGGGCGACACCGGTGAAGAGCGCGGCCGCCAGCGGGAGAGCGGCGACAGCAGCGAGAACGCGGACGGTGCGGGTGCTTGCCATGTCAGTTCCTCCAGGAACGTACAACTACTGCTTGGTAGCGCCAGGCGGTTGGCCGACTGCCTGGACCGGGTACGACGTCGCGACCCCAGAGTTGCCCACCGAATCCCCGGCGAACCACCTACCCCAGGCCGATTCGCTCGCAAGGGGAATGAACCCGCGTCAAACCTCCACTACGCCCCCAGCCCCTTCGCGCGCCCCTCCAGTCGCGCTCGTACCCCTGGCCCCACCTGCGGAAAAGCGTTCAGACGTACTTTCGGCCAATGTGGATGGAGCCATCGCGCCACTTCCTTTTATAGAACGTACGTACGAGCATGGCGGCATGGCCTCCTCCGATCGCACGGCCTACTCGCACCGCACGGCACCCTTCGACCGTCACGCCAGAGCCCTGGCGCACGCCCTGGCCGCCACGGCGCACGGCCTGGCCGTGATCCCCCTGACGAGCGGCAAGCTCCCAGCGGTGCGCTCCCCGCACCACGCGGACTCTGCGGGCCCCGTGGGCCCCGCCCCCGTCTCCGCCCCGTGCCGAGGCGAATGCGGTCGCCCGGGTCACGGCATCCATGACGCAACCTCCGAACCGGCCGCCGTGCGCGCCCTCTTCGCCGCCGCCCCCTGGGCCACCGGGTACGGAATCGCCTGCGGCGCGCCCCCGCACCGCCTCATCGGCGTCGACTTGGACATCAAGGGGCGTACGGACGGGACGACCGCCCTCCGCAGGCTGGCACGCGAACACGCGTTCACCATCCCGCGCACGGTCACCGTGCTCACGCCGGGCGGCGGCCGGCATCTGTGGCTCACCGGTACGCCCGGCCGCGAGGTGCCCAACTCGGTGGGCCGGCCGGCCCCCGGCATCGACATCCGCGGCTCCGGCGGCTACTTGGTCGGCCCCGGCTCGTACACCCCCCGAGGCACGTACCGGCTGTCCCCCGCCGGCCCGAGCTGGCCCCCGGCTCCGGCGCCGCCCGCGCTGCTGAACTTGGTAGCGCCCCCGGAACCCCGCCGCACCCCACCGCGCGACCCTGATCACCCTCACTCCGGCGCCCGGCTGGTCGACTTCGTCCGGAACTCGCGCGAGGGCCGGCGCAACGACCGGCTGTTCTGGGCCACCTGCCGCGCGTACGAATCCGGCGCGGGTGACGAGATGGCCCCCGCCCTCCTCGACGCCGCCCTCCACACCGGCCTCCCGGAGCGCGAGGCCCGCGCCACCATCGTCTCGGCGGCTCGTTCGACGGCCCCTCCGGCGGCCCCTTCGGCAGGCACCTGAAACGGCGCGTGGCGCCCGCCACGGTCGTGGTGGGCGCCACAAGCGCGAGGAGTGCGCGGTTGGTGCCGTGAAGCAGGCGCTGCCTACAGACACAGGCGCGCCCCTATTGCCGCTGGTATTACTTGTTGACGCAGGTGTTGCCGAAAGCGGGGTTGAGCAGCCCAATGATGTCGATCGAGTTGCCGCACAGGTTCACCGGGATGTGAATCGGAACCTGAAGCTGGTTCCCGGAGAGCACACCCGGCGACCCGACAGCGCCGCCCGCGGCACCGGCGTCGGCAGAAGCAACCCCCGCGGCACCGGAAACAGCGGCTCCGGCAGCAGCCGTCAGAATGGCGGCCTTGGCGATACGCGACATGGCATTCCCTTTCCATACGTGTCACAACGTGTTGGTGAACAGCCTCGATGCTTAGCACCTCGGATCTCCTCCAACAGGGCATCGCCACGCGGGTTTACCCCCAAAGGGATTAATGAAATGGGCAGCCGAGCGGCACGAACCAGCGCCTGGCGATCAACGGTTCGTTTTCCCGGCGCCCTCTGCGTACGGTCGCGAGCTCGCCCCAGATCTGCCCCAGGCCGACCCCCGTCATGCCACCGGCCTTCCTTCTGCACACCATCGGCCCGAATCCCGGCGGCCGAAGACGATCCGATTAATCACCCACGCGGGTAGGGAGTCCGCTCCCGAGATCGACGGGGTATCAGAGCGAAGCTCGGGGCCCGGCTCACCGATATGTTCAATGAGCAGCTCGTGGACCAGGACACCCGCTTCCACGCCGAAACCGGCAACCAGGAACTCGGTACCGGGCTGACCGGGCTGACCGGGCTGACCGGGCTGACCGGGCTGACCGGCCAGGACGGCCGGGCGGGCGGGCGCGACAGGGGCCGGCCCATCAGCGGCGTCCAGTTGGTGATCACCGCGGCGGCGTCCGGGGACATCGCCGAGTACGGGGGCTCCCGCGCCCGGGCCCGTACCTCATCTGATGCGAGGGACCCCCTATCTCCGGCCGCAAGGAGGCCCATTGGGCCCTGTCAGTTCCGGCCCCGGTTCAGGGGCGTGGGCACCGCGGAGTGAGAAGGGTCAGCAATTCCTCCGCTACTTCCACGGCATCGGGTCCGGCGGCGAGGACGTGATTGTCGGGGCGTACGGCCACGGCGGCGGCACCCAGTTCGGAGAGCCAGCGCCGGTGTGTGCCATCGGAGTCGATCACGGTGTTATCCGCGGCTGACGACCCGAAGGCGACGACGGTGATCCCGGCCTCCTCAAGTGAGGCCAGATCCAGGGCGTGAAGGGCTTGTTGCTGACCCGCCCCTGCAAGCAGAGCCGTCCTCCGCCCCGTCCGAACAGCCCGGGTCCGGGCTCCGGTAGCCGGATGCGTTCGGGCTCCCGTAATGCGACGCGTCGGGCCAGGAGCCGGGCGTCGCGTTCACCGGCCGGCGTGGGATCGCGCAATGTGTGCTGACGACCCAGTTCGATGCTCGTTTCCATCACGGCGCGTACGTGGGGTTCGCGTTCGCTCTGGTAGGTGTCGAGAATTCCGGCGTCCTGGATTCCCCGCAGAAGCAGATCGATCTTGAAGGCGATATTGAGTGCGTCGCGTATCCCCGAGCACATCCCCTGGCCCAGAAGCGGGGGCATTTGATGTGCGGCGTCGCCGGCGAGCAGCACCCTCCCGTCCCGCCAGCGCCGCGCGACCAGCGACCGGAAGGTGTAGGTGGCGACGCGGACGAGATCCGCGTCGTCGGGGGAGAGATAGGGGCGCACCCGTTCCCACGCCGTGCTCTCCGAGCGTTCCAGACCGAGGTCGCCGGTGTCGTCGGGCATGGAGCAGAACCGCTGGCGCCCCGGCCCGGTGGTGATGACGGTGGTCGGACCGGCGAGGTCGCCGACCTGCAGCATGCGGGGCAGCCCCAGTTCGGCGGCGGGGCACCGCAGTGCGACGTCGCAGACCAGCCAGGGTTCGGCGAAGCCCAGATCATCCTGCTCGACGGACAGGGCCTGCCGGATGAAACTGTTGCCGCCGTCGCATCCGATCACGTAACGAGCTTGTACAGCAGTCCCGTTGGCGGTCATCAGACGGACGTGATCTCAGACGGACGTGGTCAAGATCCTGGGACAGGCCGGTGACGGTGGTGTCGCAACGGATATCCACATCCGGCAGCGATGCGCACAGCGAGTGCAGCGAGTTCTCCAGAACCGGCTGCTGGAACATGTAGATATCCGCCCAGCCGCTGTCGCCGACCGCCTGGCATTCCTGCCGGATCAGCAGTTCACCGGAGCCATTGCGCCATTCGTACGCCTCTTGTGCGTACAGCGTGGGTTCCAGTTCCCCGGCGAGCCCTAACCCGGCCAACGCGCGCATGGTTTCGCCGTCGAAACTGGTGGCCCGGGGCAGCCTGCCCGTAAAGACCTGGATAGCGTTCGAGGAGTACGACCGAATGCCCGGCTCTGCCCAGCAGCGCCGCGAGTGTCATGCCGACCGGCCCGCAGCCGACGACGGCGACGTCCACCAGCGGCGGCGCCTCCTGACCGGCGCTTCGCTCAGCCATCTTCTCTCCCGTCTCGTGTGCCGAGGCCGTCTCGTCTTCCGAGGCTGTCTTGCCTCCCGGGGCCGTCTCGTCCCCTGGGGCCGTCTCGTCCCCTGGGGCTGCCTCGCCCTCTGGGGCCGTCCAGCCGCCGAGGGGCGCCGTCATGGGACCAGTACGAGCTTTCCGGGGGCATGTCCGGCGATCCCGTCCTGGTGCGCCCGCGGCGCCTCCGTCAGGGGGTAGACCGTGTCGATCAGCACCCGCAGTTCGCCCGCGCCCGCGCGGGCCGCCAGCCCGGTGCGGGCGGCGTGCCGGATCTCAGTACCCGTGTCCTGGCCGGGCCCGTTGCCGATGATCTTGATTCCGGCGGTGACACGGCGGTCGGTACCGGTGATCGAGGCGATGCGCTGCCGGTCGGCCACCAATTCCAGTGACGTATCAAGCGCTTCGTCGCCGCCGACGCAGTCGATCGCGGCGGTGACGCCACCGGGCGCGGCGGCCCGTACGCGGTCGAGCAGCCCGCGGCCGTAGCTCACGGGAACGGCGCCGAGGCCGCGGAGCAGTTCGTGATTGCGTTCAGCGGCGGTGGCGATCACGGTCGCGCCCAGGGCGGCGGCCAGCTGTACGGCCATCAGCCCCACCCCGCCGGAGCCGCCGTGTACGAGCACGGTGTCGCCCTCGCTGACGCCGGTGGCGTGCAGGGTGTGCGTCGCCGTGGTGCCGGCGAGCATCAACGACCCGGCCTCGTGCCAGCCCAGACTGGCCGGCTTGGGGATCAGCGAGGTGACGGGCGCGGTGACGTAGTCGGCGTAGGCGCCGGTGACCGGGTAGACGATGACCTCGTCGCCGACTCGGGCTCCGGCCACCTCCGAACCGACCTCGGTGACAACTCCCGCACATTCCAGGCCGAGTTGCGGCAGAGCGCCGGCGACTCCGGCAGAGTCCTTGTGCTTGTCGTCCACGGCGTGGAAGGCGCCGCTGTAGAGCTTCCAGTCAATGGGGTTGACTCCGGCCGCGCGGACCCGCACGACGACACCGTCGACGGCCGGCCGCGGCACCGGCGTCGGGACGACCTCAAGGACTTCCGGTGTCCCGAAGGCTGCCGGTCGCACGGTCCTCGCCATAGCTGTTCACTCCAGTACTGGATCGGCCGACCGCCGCGCAGGCGGCAGCCGTGGAGAAATGCGGATGCCTCTCGTCCCGTACTGGGCCGACGCGCACCGGAACGGAGCCCATGGCCCGTACCCGTAGGGGCGCTGTGCTGCTGTCGCGCTCTGCGCCCGCACGCCGACCGGCCCGGGCTTCAGCCTGGTGGGAGGCGAGGGGAGCCGTCGGGCCCGTTCGTCATGAATTCAGTCTCGGACGCGGATGGAATGATGTCTAGTGCATACTCTGCACCTCAATTTTGCGTTGAACGCAATCACTAGGACGTCTCATGACGGAGCAGTTGGACCTCAATCTGTTGCGCGTGTTCGACGCGTTGATGGACACCAGGAGCGTGACCGCGGCCGCGGCCCGCCTCCATCTGTCCGCTCCGGCGACCAGCAGGGCCCTGGGTCGACTGCGGCGGACGATGAACGATCAGATCCTCGTACGCGCCGGCCGGGGCCTGGTGCCGACCCCATTCGCCCAACGCTCCGCCGTCAGGGTCAAAGCGCTCCTGGAGGACGCGGCCGGCCTCCGAGCCGACCCCACCGGCGGCGACCCGCGGACCTGGCAGCGCACCTTCGCCATCCGCGTCAACGACGGACTCACCCCTGTCCTCGCGCCCCGGCTCACGCACCTGGTCGCCGCCGAAGCCCCCCAGGTCCGCCTGCGGTTCGTGGCCCAGGACTCCAAGGAAGCCGACCCGCTACGGGACGGCTCGCTCGACCTGGACGTCGGCGTGGCCGACCCGCCCCCACCCGACCTGCACACCGAGCCCCTGTTCACCGACCACTTCGTCGCCATGATGTCCGCCCACTCCGAACTGGGCCGGGCCCAGCACCTGACGATCGACGACCTGTGCGCCCACCCGCACATCTCCGCTTCACGCCGGGGCCTCGCCCACGGCCCACTGGACGAGGCGCTGCGCAGCCTGGGCCGCTCCCGTACGGTCAGCGCGGTGGTGCCGTCCTACGCCGTCGCGGCCCTCATGGCCCTGGAGGAGAACGTCATCTGCCTCGCGCCCCGCCTCCTGGCACAACACCTCGTCGAACGGCACGTCCCACTCCGCTGGCACACCGTGCCCCTGGACCTGCCCATAGCCACAGTCGAACTCCGCTGGCACCGCCGCCTCGACGACGACCCCGCCTCACGCTGGCTGCGCAACCACATGAGAGCGGCCGTACAACCACTGATCGCCACGCCGACCACTGTATGAACCGGGGCGGGGGCAGCCCGGCTTGGCGGTTGGGGGCAGGGAAGCCCGTACGCGGCCACCACCACTCGAACCGACAGCCCAGCGAGCGTTGGAGGCGGCTGAGGGGGAGCAGCGGACGGGTCGGGCCCCCTTCCTCCGCGGGAGGGGGCCCGACCCGTCAACCCATCCAGTGTCAGTTGTTGCCGTCGCATAGCGCTGTGCACAACAACAGCGTGAGCGGCACCTCTGCCGGGGCGCAGCCGTCTCGGCGACCTCCCGCACATCGAGGTGGGCGGCGTCGTACGCATCAAACGCGCCGCCGTGACCTGAGGGTCCTCGGCTCCAAAGGGCCGAATTCTGGTCCACGCCTGGTCCACACGCAATCCACACGCGCTGGTCAACGGCGCGACAGAGGCGGATCAAGCTGAAACAGGCCCCACGTGAAAGGGGCGCCCCCAACCAGGAGCACCCCTTCTGACCAGCACACGCGTAGACCTCGGCGGAGGCTGAGGGATTTGAACCCTCGGTGACATCGCTGCCACGACGGTTTTCAAGACCGTTCCCTTAGGCCGCTCGGGCAAGCCTCCCCGCCCCGCCTACCTGCTGCGGAGCGGTTACAGCCTAGCGGTTCGGGGATTCCGGGAGGTGCCCCGGGGGCCGAGGGATCGTCAGCTGTCGCCCGAGCGTTCGCCCAGGGTGACTTGGGTCGTCGACTGCTTGCCGTCGCGGGTGTAGGTGAGGGCGACCTTGTCGCCGGGGTGGTGGGTCCAGATCTCGCTGATGAGGGTGGGGCCGCTGTCGATGATCGTGTCGTCCATCTTTGTGATCTTGTCGCCGGGCTTGAGGCCCGCCTTGTCGGCCGGGCCGCCGGGGGTGATGGCGGGGGCGCCGCTGGTGCCGTTGGAGGCGATCGTGGCGCCGTCGCCGGTGTTCTTCATGTTCACCGTGGCCTCGATGACCGGGTAGACCGGCTTGCCGGTCTTGATCAGCTGGTCCGCCACGGTCTTCGCCTGGTTGATCGGGATCGCGAAGCCGAGGCCGATGCTGCCCGACTGCTGCTCGCCGCCGCCGCCGAAGCCGCCCCCGCCACCGCCGCCCGCGGGCTGTATGGCGGAGTTGATGCCGATCACCGCGCCCTGGCTGTTGAGCAGCGGGCCGCCGGAATTGCCGGGGTTGATCGACGCGTCCGTCTGGAGGGCGCTCATGTACGAGGCGGAGGCGTTGCCGCCCGCGCCGCCGCCGTCGCTGGAGGAGACCGGGCGGTTCTTGGCGCTCACGATGCCGGTGGTGACCGTGCCCGAGAGGCCGAAGGGCGCGCCGATGGCGACCGTCGCGTCGCCGACCGCGGCCTTCTCCGAGTCGCCGAGCGGCAGCGGGGTGAGCTTGGCGTCGGAGGGGTTCTTCAGCTTGATGACGGCGACGTCGTAGCCCTTGGCCCGGCCGACGACCGTGGCGTCGTACTTCTTGCCGTTGGAGAACGTCACCGAGAGCTTGCCGCCCTCGGCGGCCGTGGCGACCACGTGGTTGTTCGTGAGGATGTGGCCCTGCTTGTCGTAGACGAAGCCCGTGCCCGTACTGCCGTCGCCGCCCTGGCCCTGGGCCTCTATGGTCACGACGCTCGGCAGGGCCTTGTTCGCGATGCCGGCCACCGAACCGGGCGCCCTGCTGTCGGTCTTCGCGTCCCCGGTCGACGCCACCGTCGTGGAACCGGAGCTGTCCCTGTGGTCCGCCGCCCAGAACCCGACCCCGCCGCCGACGCCGCCGGCGATCAGGGCCGCGGCCAGCACCGCGGCCACGAGGCCACCGCGCCGGCGACGGGGCGGGGGCACGGGCCCGCCGCCCCACGGCGCCCCGGGCTCACCCGGGCCGCCCGCACCACCGGCACCGCCGTGCGCCCACCAGCCACCGGCCTGCCCAGCGCCCGCGGCACCGCCGGGAACGCCGGCACCGCCGGGAACGCCAGGGCCGCCGGGTGCGCCCGGAGCGCCCGCCCCTGGATGCCCGTACTCCGCCATGGCCGACGGCTGTACCGGCTGCGGGTACTCCCCGGCAGGGGCTCCCTGCGGAGGCCCGACCGGAGCTTCCGCCGGATGCCCGGCCGGAGCCTGCGGCGGAGGTCCAACCGGAGCCTGCGCCTGGTGCCCGGCCGGTACCGGAGGCATCTGCTCCGTACGGTCCACCGGCACCGGAGGCATCTGCTCCGTACGGTCGGCCGGAGCCGCCGCCGGGGCCTCCGGGGCCGCCGCCTTCGCGAGATCCGGCGCGGCCGGCGCCGGGGGCGCGGGCGGTGCGGGCGGCGCCACGGGGGCCGGCGGTGCCGCCGGAGTCTCGGGAGCGGTGTGCGCCGACGCGGTGTCCGGCGCCGGAGGTGCCGTACGCGGCGTCGCCGCAGGCGTAGCGGCAGCGCCCTCGTTCTCGGTGCTCACAGCTCTCTCCTCAGGTGCACGTCAGTGGTCATCAGGGCCTGGGCCCACGCATTCGAGCCTCCGTCCACAGCCTTTCCCATCAGGCGTCAGACCGCCGTAAACGGAGACTGTGCCTTCAGCGGACGCCCTTCGTCTTCCTTTACCTCCGACTAAACCGAACCAACTCGAACCATCCAGACAAAAGGGACCGCATGCGCGACTACGCCTCGCGATGGCACCATAACTCGGTGACCTATGCACGCCAGGCCAGGGACATCCCACCCGAGCGACAGCCCCCCTCCGTAGTAGCCCACCGCGGAGCCTCCGAGGAAGCCCCCGAGCACACACTCGCCGCCTACCGAAAAGCGATCGAGGGCGGCGCGGACGCCCTGGAGTGCGATGTCCGGCTCACCGCCGACGGCCATCTCGTCTGCGTCCACGACCGCCGCGTCAACCGCACCTCCAACGGCCGCGGCGCCGTCTCCGCCCTGGAACTGTCCGACCTGGCCGCCCTCGACTTCGGCTCCTGGAAGGGTCAGGCCGCCGACCACGAGGCCCCGGACCGGGACAGCACCTCCGTACTCACCCTGGAACGCCTCCTCGAACTCATCGCCGACGCCGACCGCCGCGTCGAGCTCGCCATCGAGACCAAGCACCCCACGCGCTGGGCGGGCCAGGTCGAGGAGAAGCTCCTCGACCTCCTCGGCCGCTTCGGCCTCACCGAACCGCCGAAGAACGGCGACTCGCCCTCCCCGATCCGCGTCATGAGCTTCTCGGCACGCTCCCTGCACCGGGTACGGGCCGCCGCGCCCACCATCCCCACGGTCTACCTGATGCAGTTCCTCTCGCCGCGCCACCGCGACGGGCGGCTCCCCGCGGGCGTGCGGATCGCCGGGCCGAGCATCCGCATCGTGCGCAACCACCCCGATTACGTGGAGCGGCTGCACCGCGCCGGACACCGCGTGCACGTATGGACGGTGAACGATCCGGCCGACGTCGAATTGTGCGCCCGCCTCGGCGTGGACGCCGTCATCACAAACCGCCCCAAGCAGGTGTTGTCCCAACTCGACCGCCGATAGGAACCATTACAGGGTGTGCACCGGCGCGTTCATTGCGCATTCGCCCGTTACGAGTGCCTCCCCGGATCACTATTGGCCGGTTTCCGGTCCAGTCCATTGGGGCATTCATCCCCTGGCGTGGGGCGAAGGAGGTCTCGGGGGTGGCGTTGGTGGTGGCACAGGAGGTGCCCACGTCGTCGATCATGGCCGTACCCCATGGTCCGTCGGCCGTGGGGGTAGCACGACACCGCATGCGTGAGGATCTGCGCATGAGCGGGGTAACGGATTCGGTCATCGACGACGCTGTACTGATCCTTTCGGAACTGCTCAGCAACGCGTGCCGGCACGGCCGCCCGCTGAGCGCCGACGACAGGCGCAACGGAAGCAACGGCAGTGCCGACGGCCGCGGCGGCGGCCACCGCAATGACCACCGCAATGGCCACTTCGGCGGCCGCGACGGCGATCACGGGGACGGCGGGGGCCCCGACCGCGAGGGCACCATATTGGCGGCCTGGCGCGTGGACGAGCGGGGCCGGCTGACCGTCGAAGTCACCGACGGCGGCGGCCCGACCCGACCACTTCCGGCCACTCCGTCCGTCACCGCGCGCGGCGGGCGCGGACTCAACATCATCCGGGCGCTGTCCCAGGAGTGGGGCGTCCGGGACGCCTCGGGCGAGGTGACCGTATGGGCTGCTCTTTCCGTACGTGAGAGCTTCGCTACGCGCGTCGCTCTCGGCCCCGCCGCGCCCCGGGTCGCCACGGTCCCCTCAATCGCCGCGATGCCGGCCGCTTTCGCCGACATCGACGAACTGAGGTAGGCCCGTATCCGAAGGCCGGCCGACACCCGGCCTTCGGGTACGGGCCGGGGATGGACCGGGTACGGGCCGGGGACGGACCGGGGCAGGCGGGCCGTACATCCGCCGGGTACGGGCCGGGGGCACGGGCCGACGGGTGCAGACCCGTGGACGCAGACCCGTGGACGCAGGCCGACGGGTGCAGGCCCGTGCATGCAAGCCGGCGGGCGCAGCCCCGTACATGCAAGCCCGTGGGCGCAGGCCCGTCCGCCCAAGCGCGGCCGACCGTACGCCCGGCCGCGCTCCCCCTCCCGACCGCTAGGCTCGCGCCCGTACGAGCCGGACCGATCGGGAGACACGCACGCCATGGCCAAGAAGCGCCGCCCCCAGACGAAGGCCGCCCGGCCGCAGGCCGCCGACGCGCAGATCGCGGCCGTCGGCGCCCGTGAGCCCTGCCCCTGCGGCTCCGGCCGCCGCTACAAGGCCTGCCACGGCCGGCAGGCCGCGCAGGCCGTCACCGAGCTGGTGCAGCGCCCCTTCGAGGGCCTCCCGAACGAGGGGGACTGGGTGGCGCTGCGCGAACTGGTGCCCGCCGCGACGGTCGAGCTGCACCTCAAGGACGGCCTTCCCGAGGGCGTGCCCTCGGTCACCCTCGCGACCGTGCTGCCGATGGCCTGGCCCGCGCTGCGCCGCGACAACGGAGCCGTGCTGCTCGGTCTCCAGAACGACACCGCCTCCGGCGACATCAGCCGCGACCTGGCCGACACGCTCCGGCGCGCCCTGGCCGCCGAGCCCGGCAACCCGGTCGCCGCCGAGCGCGTACCCGCCGACGGGCCGCGCCTACAGGACCTGCTCGACCCGGAGCAGCCCTTCACGCCGGTCGTGCACGACGGGTTCGAGTTCTGGATCGAGGACGCCGAGAACGCGACGGGCGAGGTCGCCGCGTCCCTGGAACGCGCCAACGAGGCCGCCATCCCCACCGCCCGGCTGGCGGGCGTCGAGGCCGCGTACTGGTGCGAGACGCCGGAGAAGAACCACCTGCGCTGGGTCATGACGCACCCCGAGGAGCAGCTGCTGGACGCCTTGGCGCGGCTGCACGCGGCGGGCGCGGCCTCGCTCGGCGAGGGGACCCGGCTCGTCGGCTCGTTCCGTGCGCACGGCCTCACCGTGCCGGTGTGGGACCTGCCGGTCGCGATGCGCGCCGCGGACGTGGAGAAGCCGGCCGCCGCCTTCGCGGAGCGGCTGACCGAGGCGCTCGCCTCGGACGCCCCGCTGACCCCGGAGGAACGGCGGGCGCGCGGCGGCCTCACCAACCGTCAGGTGACGCTGAGCTGACCGTGACATCGGCGGCCCATCGACGTGACTCCCGTCACAACTCCCGCTCCTGGCCTGGAAACCAGGAAATTACGCGACCGGATTTCCGCGATGGAATTTGCGAACCGCCGATCTCTTGTTACCGTTCTAGGAGCCCGGTCGCTGGTGCATCCCCCGTCGCCAGCGACCGGGCGTTTCCATGCCCCGGAGTAATTGAATCCGGGGCTTCTTGTTTCGGTCCGCCCGGCCGGCGATATGACGCGGGCTCTAATCCTCCGCGCGCTCCGGAGAGTTGCTGCCGGAGCGGAGCAGCAGCCTCCCGTCCGCCGAGGCGATCTCCGACACCGCCGTGTAGCCGCCGTACCCGCCATCCCCCCGCACCGTCCGCTCGCGCGGCGTCTGGCAGGACCCGCGCCCCGCGGAGCCGGCCACCTCGCAGTGCGCCTGCAGCGTCCGCCCGTCGGGCTGCATCAAGGTCAGTACGGCCTTCAGCGGCCCGCCCGTGACGTTGCGGTAGTAGAGCCGGGACCAGGTGTCGCGGCCCTGCGCCAGGACGCACGTCTGCGCCTCGACCCGTTCGGGCGAGGAGAGTTCGGGCCCGCACCGGGCGGTGTTACGGGCCTCCCCCGGCTTCTCGGCGAGCCCGAGCCCCGACAGCACCCCGCGCCCGCCGTCGGCGGCGGGCCGCTCCCCCGCGGCCTCCGCGCCCTGCCGGGAGTCCGCGGGCCCCGCCGACGGCTTCGCCGCCTGGCCGTCCGCCGCGTCGCTGTCGCTGTCGCGCGCGTTTCCGCCGGTGCGCTCGGCCACCGCCAGGTCCGGGCGGCCCGCCGGTCCGGCCACCGCCACGGCGAGCGGCAGCACGATGGCCAGCGCCACCGCGCTCGCGAGCGCGACCATCCGAAGATTCGCGGCACGGGGCTGGGTCGCTCGTTCCATGGAACCCACCTGCAACTCGCCGGGGAAGCTTGATCGATTGATCGGTACACCGAACATAACCGTCAAAGCGGCGCCTGCCCGGCGGCAGCAGGCCCATTTCCCGTACAACTCGGGGCCGCTTACACCCGTACGAGTGAGGGCGCGTGCGGCTCCCGCCCGTACGCGCCCCTCTGCCTCGATCTGCTTCGATCTGCTTCGGTCTGCCTCGATCTATCTCAAGCTGCTTCGATCTAGCTCAAGCCGCCTCAACGCGATCCCGGCTGCCGCGACGCGGTTCCGGCCCGGTCGCCGACCCCGGCAGGGCTCGCCCGTCCGCCGTGAGCCCGCCCCCTGCGAGCCCGTCCGCCGAGAGCCCCTCACCGGGCCTCTCGGGGCCCGGAGGCGCTCAGTACGCCAGCCGGCTCCCGCCGCCCGGCGTCCCCGCGCTCTCCTCCACCAGAACGTCCACCACCGTGGCCACGTCCGGCAGCCACGGCTCCCCGGCCCCCGCGCCGGCCGCCGCCGGCCGCGGGGCCCGCTCCCATCGGACTCGGCCCGCTCCCGTGGCCGACGGAGGCAGCGCCACATAGCCGCCGTCTCCGTGGAACCGCAGCGACCCCGGCACCCAGTCCTGGCTGTGCAGCAGTTCGCCGAGGACTTCGAGGGAGTACGGGGCCACCAGCAGCGACCACCGGGTGGGCGTGGCGACCACCGGGCCCAGTCGCACGCCCTGGCGGTCGAAGGCGGCCAGCGCCCGCGCGCCCGCCACCGCGGGCAGGCTCACCGCGCAGGGCGCGGTACCGCCCGTCGCGAGCACGACCGGTGCGTCCGGCCGGTTGGTCCACCACCAATGGATCATGCGGGCGTCCGTGGTGGCCGCCAGCAGGCCCGGGTCGAAGGGGTGGGCGCCGGGTACTACGCAGTCGGGGTGCGGGCAGCCGCACTCCGGGTCCCGGCCGGGGCCGGGCCGTAGTCCCACGCCCGGGAGTACGGGCCACTTCCATTCGGTGGCGCAGGTCAGAGCGGCGTCGAGCAGCGTCGACCGCCCGCTGCGACGCCGAAGGGAGAGTTTGCGTCGCCTTCCGAGGAAATCGCGCATGAGCGCTCGTTCCTTTCCGTGAACGCCTAGGGCTGGGGTCCCCCGCCGGAGGCAGGGGACGTGTCCATCGCACTACAGGGCACTTCGCATGGCACTTCGCGGCGGTCCGGTGCGCTCCATGGCACTACGGAGCCCCTCACACCACGTGGATCACAGGTCACAGCGCGTACTAGGCAGCGCATCACGCCGCAGGCCGAGCGTGGAACGTGGCGAGGGGTGGCGCGTTGATGGCGCTTCGCGCTTTGCCCAGTGCTCCCATGGCTTCGCCAGGGGAACTCCGCCGCCACTCGGAGATGGGGCACGGCCGTCGCCGACTAAGACGCAAAGGCCCGCCACCGGGTTCCGGGGCGATCTCAACTGCCCCTGCCCTTCTCCGAGTACGTACCCACCACGGTGGATATGACGCGTTGTCGAATGACGTCAGTCGACCTCTACCGGACACTCTCATGGTCATTTTCCGGCCAACTTGGAATCACCACAGACACCATCAATCCCAATAGTCCAATGCTGGACATCCCCTTACCCACACGTGTACATGTGGAGACATTGATAGCGGCGCAACATGACATGGGGGTTTGCGATGCTATTGAACAGAACGCAGAGGCCGAGCGGCCGGGCAACGGTGCCCGACAGCACGCCGGACACCGCCTTCGAGCCCATACTCGCCTGTGACGACGCGCGGACCGAGCCAGGCAGTCGGCCATGAGCGCATCACAGTTGCCGAAAGTGGCTGGAATCAACCCTCCACTCCCCGCACCGGAGCACAATTCCACGTCCGGCGGCCCCAAGGACCCTGACGCCCCGGACGCGCCCGGCACCACCGGCGCCACCGTCCCACCGCCCGCCGCCCCCGGCGCGGTGCTCCAGGACCGCCTCGCGGGCTGGGTCTCCGACCTCACCACCCTCCACGAGCTCACCGAGCGGATCGCCCGCGCGGGCACCCTCGACGCCGCCCTGCACGAACTGCTGCGCGGCGGCTCCGCCCTCGTCGGCGCCCGGCGCGGACTGATCACCCTCCAGCCGGCCGACGGCCTCGGCCCCGTCACCACCGTGGGCCTCGGCCTCGGCCGCGCCGACCTCGGCCACATCGAGACCATCCCCCGCGCCTCCCTCGCCTACGGGCGGCTCCTCGACGGCCTCCCCGAGCCCGGCGCGACGGGCGAACCGGAGCCCGGAGCGGAGGGCGGAGCGGAACCGCCCGCAGGCGCCTGCCCGGACCCCGGCGCCGAGCCGTCCGTACGGTCCGGCATCGCCCACCCCGACATCGCCGGCGAGACGGGGCGCGACCCCCGCCACCGCGAGGTCGCCGCCCGCCTCGGCTACGCGGCCAGTTACGCCGTACCGCTGGCCGCCGACGCCACCGGACGGCTCGGCGCCGCCGTCTGGCTCTACGACGAACCGGCCGAGCCCACCGACCGCCAGCGCCACCTCGTCGGCCTCTACTGCGCGTACGCCGCCGAACACCTCGCCCGCCACCTCGAACTCGACCGCGCCCGCGCCACCGTGGCCACCCTCCGCGAAGAGCTGCTGCCCAGCCGGCTGCCCCGCGTCACCGGGGTCCGGCTCGCCGTCCGCCACCGCACCGGGCCGCACGGCGGCGGCGACTGGTACGACGCGCTGCCGCTGCCCGAGGGCGCGCTCGGCCTCGCCGTCGGCGGCGTCACCGGCTCCGGCCCCAGCGCCGTCGCCGCGATGGGCCGGCTGCGGGCGTCCCTGCGCGCGTACGCCGTGATGGAGGGCGAGGACCCCGTCGCGGTCCTGTCCGACCTCGAACTCCTGCTCCGCCTCACCGAGCCGGCCCGCTCCGCCACCGCCCTCTTCGCCTACTGCGAACCGGCCCTCGTCCCCCGGCCGGACGGCACCCCCGCCCACAAGATCGTCCTCGCGGGGGCCGGCCACTGCCCGCCGCTGCTCATCGGCGACTACCGCACCGAGTACGTGGAGACCTCCCTCTCCGCGCCGCTCGGCATGCTCTCCTGCTGGGAGGCGCCCAGCGTCGAGCTGGAGCCCGGTTCCGGCGAAACGCTCCTGCTCTACAGCGACGGTCTGCTGCACCGCACCGGCGACCCGCTCGACCGCGCCTTCGTCCGGCTGCACGCCGCCGCCGCGAGCGTCCCCACCGCCCTGCGCGGCGACCCCGAGGCCGTCGTGGACCACGTGCTGCACACGGTCCTGCCGGACGGCCTCGACGAGGACGACAGCGACGAGGACGTGATACTTCTCGCGGCCCGGTTCGACTGAGAAGCGGCGCTTCCCGCCGCCCGCCCCGCTACGGCCCCGGGGGCGGGCCGCAGCCCGCGCAACAGGTCGGTCACACCCCCCGCACCCGTCCGTCACCCGCACATACGATGGAAGGCGGTCCAGATCGAGGAGGATGTCGTGACCGAGGAGCCCACCCCGGAGACCCCGGCGGCCGAGGAGCCCATCAAGCAGCGGAAGAACGGTCTGTACCCAGCCGTGTCCGACGAACTTGCCGAGAACATGAAGTCGGACTGGGCCGACACCGAACTGCGCGATCTCACACCGATCGCGCAGGCGCCCGACACCGCCCGCCGCCGTACCGAGCTCTCCGCGCGCTTCCCCGGCGAGCGGCTGGTGATCCCGGCCGGCAACCTGCGCACCCGCTCGAACGACACCGAGTACGCCTTCCGCGCGTCCACCGAGTACGCCTATCTCACCGGCGACCAGACGCAGGACGGCGTCCTCGTGCTGGAGCCCGCCGCGGACGGCGGCCACGACGCCACCCTCTACCTGCTGCCGCGCTCCGACCGCGCCAACGGCGAGTTCTGGCTCGACGGCCAGGGCGAGCTGTGGGTCGGCCGCCGGCACAGCCTCACCGAGGCCGAGCAGCTGCTGGGCATCCCCGCCGAGGACGTCCGCGACCTGCCGGACCTGCTGCGCGCCGCCACCGGCCCGGCCCGCGCGGTGCGCGGCCACGACGCGGGCATCGAGGAGGCGCTGCGGGACAAGGTCACCGCCGAGCGCGACGAGGAGCTGCGCGTCTTCGTCAGCGAGCAGCGCGTCGTCAAGGACGCCTTCGAGGTCGGCGAGCTCCAGAAGGCCGTGGACGCCACCGTGCACGGCTTCGAGGACGTCGTGAAGGTGCTCGACAAGGCGGAGGCCACCTCGGAGCGGTACATCGAGGGAACGTTCTTCCTCCGTGCCCGCGTCGAGGGCAACGACATCGGCTACGGCTCCATCTGCGCCGCCGGCCCGCACGCCACCACCCTGCACTGGGTGCGCAACGACGGCCCGGTCCGCTCCGGCGAGCTGCTGCTGCTGGACGCCGGCGTGGAGACCCACACCCTCTACACCGCCGACGTCACCCGCACGCTGCCGATCAACGGCACGTACAACGAGCTCCAGCGCACGATCTACGACGCGGTGTACGAGGCCCAGGAGGCGGGGATCGCGGCGGTCCGGCCCGGCGCGAAGTTCCGCGACTTCCACGACGCCTCGCAGCGCGTGCTCGCCGAGAAGCTCGTCGAGTGGGGCCTCGTCGAGGGCCCGGTCGAGCGCGTCCTGGAACTCGGCCTCCAGCGCCGCTGGACCCTGCACGGCACCGGCCACATGCTCGGCATGGACGTCCACGACTGCGCGGTCGCCCGCACCGAGGCGTACGTGGACGGCACGCTGGAGCCCGGCATGGTGCTGACCGTCGAGCCCGGCCTGTACTTCCAGGCCGACGACCTGTCGGTGCCCGAGGAGTACCGCGGCATCGGCGTCCGCATCGAGGACGACATCCTCGTCACCGAGGACGGCAACCGGAACCTGTCCGCCGCGCTGCCGCGCACGGCCTCGGACGTCGAGGCGTGGATGGCCCGCGTCAAGGGCTGACCGGCCTCGTACCCGTACGTACGGACCGGCGGGCCGCGCCCCTCATCGCAAGGGGCCCCTCATCGCGAGGGGCGCGGCCCGCTGCCGTCCGGCACAGCGCTTGGTACGCCCGCCGTCCGGCACGGCGTTTCGTACGCCCGCCGTACGGCCCTGGCGCTCAGGACATCCGCGCGAGCGCCGCTTCCAGCGTGGGTGCCGGGCGCAGCCGCTCGTCCAGCCCGACGATGCGCAGCATCCGCAGGGTCAGCGGGTGGTCGCAGACCAGGTACAGCCGACCGCCGCGCTCCGTCACCCGGGTGTGGAGGCGGTCCAGCAGCGACAGGCCCGCGCAGTCGAAGAAGGTGGTGGCGCGCAGATCGACCGCGAGCGTCGGGGCCGGTCCGCCGCTGACGGCGTCCAGCAGCGGACGCACCTCGGCCGCCGTCGCGATGTCGATCTCACCGAGCGGCTCCGCCACGGTGAAGCCGTACGTGGCGTGCGTGCGCAGCCGCAGATGGCTGCCGGCCCGGTACTCAAGATCACCGGTCGGCGCCGTCGCGTATCCGTCGTGATATCCCCCGCCCATGGCGGCACCCCCTGGAGCAACGCGCCCCGGTCCCTCACATGCGAGAACCTCGCGTGAAAGAGCTGGGGCAAGCGACAGTTGCGATGCGATGGTCACCGGGGTCTGGGATGACACCCGGTTACCGTAGCGGCGCGGTGGTCGCCCGCGAGATGCATGAACGATTCATACCCGCTATCAACCACTCGGTCGAGTGAATTACCCGAATCCTGCTTGAATTTACGCGCTAAAGCGATTTCTCGCACTCGCCCGAACGGCTCGCGTGGCCCGGCGTCCCGCGCCGGCCCGACCGGCCCGGCCACACCGGCCCGGCCCTGCGGGAACAGAGCCCGGCGGGCGTTGCGGCACGTACGGCCCTCTGCCTGCCCTCGCCCTATGGGCGCATCCCGCGAAGAACGGCTGTCACAGGCGTTCGTGGAGCTCACGGACACCCTGGTCGACGATTTCGACGTGGTCGACCTACTGACCACCCTGGCTCTGCACTGCGTGGACCTGCTGGATGTGCGTTCCAGCGGTGTCATGCTCACCGACCCGCACGGCAATCCGCGCGTCATAGGCGCCTCCAGCGAGGAGAGCCACGAGCTGGACATCCGGGAGATCCAGTCCGCTCAGGGCCCCTGCATGGGCTGCTACCGCACCGGCCAAATCCAGTCGGCGCCCGATCTGGACACCGAAACGCGCTGGCCCAGGTTCGTCCCCATGGCGCACGCCCTCGGCTACCGGTCCATCCACGCCCTCCCACTGCGCCTGCGCGGCCATGTCATCGGGGCGCTCAATCTGATGCGCGCCGTCCCCGGCCGCCTGCCCGAGAGCGAGTTGCGCGCCGCTCAGGCGCTCGCCGACATCGCCGCCATGGGGCTGCTCTCCCATCGCCAGGCGGCCCCCGCCGACCTCTTCTCGGACCAGGTCCTCGCCGTCCGTACGAGCCGCTCCCACGTGGAGCGTGCGGTGGGCATCGTCGCCGAGCACCGGAAGGTCGGCACCGCCATCGCGTTCCGGGCCCTGCGGGAGCGTTCCCGCCGGGACGGCGTCCGGATGAGCGAACTCGCCCACGACATCAGCCGGGGCGCCTTCGACGTCACCGAGTTCGCCGATCTCGTCGACGTCCACGACCGGGAGTCCGGCTGACCCGGCCACCGTCGCCCGCCACGGCGGCAGAGAGGCCCGCCGACGGGCGTCTCGGCGCGGAATGCCGGGCGCCTCCACGCGCAATCCCGTACGCGCCGTCACACCCCTCACCACGGGGCGGCCCGAGGGCTACTGTGAGGACAGCCGCTCCGGTCCCCGGCCGCGTACGGACGCGAGGACGCCTTCCCGGACGCTCGCGCGGCCGTTCCGCCCGGCGCTCTACCGCTCCACACCACCCAGTACGTGGAGACCGTCATGATCCCCTTCGTCGTCATCCTCTTCGCGGCGCTCGTCGCCTCCGGCTTCGTCTACCCCGTCCTGTGGGTGGCGGCGGCCGTACTGCTTTTCGCGCTCACCCGTCACGGCACGCTGAGCGGCCTGCGCCTGCGCGACGACCCGGAGTACCGGGAGTACCGCGAACGGCGCGTCCGCCAGGACCGCTACGACCGCCGCTACCGCCGTGAGCAGGCCCGCTGGGGCCGCCGGGCCGGCGGCCCGCTCAACGGCCCGGCCGGGCCTCCGAACCAGGCCGGGAACCGCCGGGGCAAAGACAGGTCCAAGGGGCCCAAGCAGCCCGAAGAGCAGAGCCGGGCCCGCTAGCGGGCCCGGGGACGGTCGGCCGGCCCGCCGGGCTCGCCCGGCGCGGTCGGCGGGCCGGTCACGAAGCTCTCAGCAGCGCGCCCTCACGCCACTTGAGGATCTTGTCGAAACTCACCACGGCGCCCGGGCGCCCGGGACGGTTCCGGACGCGGACATGGTCGGTGAGGGACTCGATGAGAAACAGCCCCCGGCCGTGTTCGGCACGGTCAGGGGCGGGTTGGTGCGGTCGCGTGGGCATGCGGCGACCGCGGGCCCGGGACTTGTCGGCAAAACCTGGACCGGAGTCGATGACCTCGATACGGCATGTGTCGCCGTCGATGCAGGCGGTGACGCGGTAGTCCTCGGCGGAGGCGTCACCCCCGTGTTCGACCGCGTTGGCACACGCCTCGCTGAGGGCGATCGACAGGTCGTAGGAGATGTCCGGGTCGACCCCGGCCGTCTCCATGGTGCCGAGCAGAAGCCGCCGGGCGAGCGGAACGCTCGCAGCTTCGCGCCGCAAATGGAGTGACCACCACATGCTCATGCTCCAGCCTCCTGGCTGCGGCTCGACATACCGATACGTATAGCCCCCCGCAAGGGTCCGTAAGCGTACGGGTGGTGTGAGAACGCTCATTCGGCGGATGTGAAAAGTTGGCGCACCGGTGTATAGCGGCGGGACCGCGCGCGCCGGTGCACGCCGGCGTGTCCGCCCCTGCCGTAGGTCGGCGGCGGGGGCGGTGGGATGATGACGCAGCCATGTCTGCCTCCGCCACCGTCCCCGTCGCGCGCGCCGGCGCCGATCTGCGGCTGCTGCGGACCGCGGTGTTCACCGCGGTCTGCGTCCTGCTGTCCGCGGGCGGGCACGCGATGGCGTCCTGTGCGAGCGTCCCGGCGTGGACCCTCGCCGCCGGGTTCGTGGTGCTCTTCGCGGTCATCGCGCCGCTCGCCGGACGGGAGCGCTCGCTGCCCGGCATCGCGGCCGCCCTCACCCTCGGACAGCTCGCCCTGCACGCCCTCTTCGGACTCGCGCAGGGCGCGGCCGCCATGGCCGCGCCGACACCGGCGTCCGACGGCTCCGAGGGCCGGCTGATCGCGTTCGCGGCGCAGCTGATCTGCAACCACCCCGGCCGGCTGACCGCCGCCGAGGCGCACCGCCTGGTGGCGGAGTCCGGAATCAGCCCGTCCACCGTCCACTCCATGACCGCCATGCCGGCGGACGCCGCCGGGATGGGCCACCTCGCCCTGCTCCAGAGCCTGCTGCCCACGCTCCCCATGGTGCTCGGCCATCTGCTCGCCGGGCTGGCGGCGGGCTGGCTGCTGCGCCGCGGCGAGGCCGCGCTGTGGCGGGCCGTCCGGCTCTCGGCACAGGCCGCGCGCCTGGTCGCGGACACCGAGCTCGTCCAGGCCCTGCGCGCCGCGCTGCGCCTCGTACGGGCCGCCCTGCGCGCCGGGGAGGGCGGGGAGGCGGCCGCGGCCACCGTACGCAGGCCCGCCCGACGCTCGTACGAGAACGACGAAGCCGCCCCGCGGGAGCTCGCCCTCGCCCACAGTGTGGTCCGGCGGGGGCCGCCGCGCTGCGCACTGGCGGCCTGACACACGCGACGCAGTTCCCGGCGACCGGCCGGGTGGGCGCTCGCGCGGCCGCCGTACGCGCGCACGCACCCACCCCGTCGTCGTCCCCCTGTGGAGGGTTCACCGTCATGAACGCCACGCATGCCCCGCGCACCGCACGCCGTACCGCGCTCCGCCGTCTCCCCCTCGTCTCCGCCCTCGCCGGCGGGGCCGTGCTGCTCGTCGCCGGCCCGGCCTCCGCGCACGTCAGCGTGCAGCCGGGGACCGCCGAGAAGGGCGGCTACACCACCGTCGCCTTCAAGGTCCCCAACGAGAAGGACAACGCCTCGACGGTCAAGCTCGAAGTGACCCTCGACCCCAAGCACCCCTTGCCGTCGGTCTCCACGCAGCCCGTACCCGGCTGGGACGTCAAGGTGGACAAGACCAAGCTGGCCAAGCCCATCAAGACGGCCGACGGCATGGTCAACGAGGCCGTCACCAAGATCACTTGGACCGGCGGGAAGATCGAGCCGGGCAGCTTCCAGCAGTTCCCCGTCTCGCTGGGCCCGCTCCCCAAGGACGCCGATCAGGTCGTCTTCAAGGCGCTCCAGACCTACTCCGACAACGACGTCGTGCGCTGGATCGACGCCAGCACCCCCGGCGGCGAGGAGCCCGACCACCCCGCGCCGGTCCTGAAGCTCACCGCTCCCGCCGCCGACAAGGGCGGCGGACACGACGACAAGAGCGCGGCCGCCAGCTCGAAGGCGTCCTCCGGCGACGGCGGCACCGACACCACCGCCCGCGTCCTCGGCATCGTCGGCATCGTCGTCGGCGTGGCCGGCGTGGCCTTCGCCGTACTCACCGGCCGCCGCCGCTCCCGCGCCTGACGGGCCGCGGACCGGCCGCCGGCGGCACGCGGGCACCCGGCTCACCGCTCGCGCCGGACCCCCGGCATACGGTCCGAACGGGGCGGCGGAACCGACCTCCGCCGCCCCGCCACCCCATCCCACACACCTTCACGCTTACGGAGAAGAACTCCATGCGCACCAAAATCCTGGGCGCGGCACTCGCCGTCACCGCCGCGCTCTCCCTCGCCGCCTGCGGCTCCGACTCCGGCGACTCGAAGGGCGACAAGCCCGCCATGTCCGTCTCCGGCGCGGACAAGAGCACCGGCGCGATCACCCTGGACACCGTCAAGGCCAAGCCCGACCTGGTCGTGACCGACACGGACGACAAGAAGTACGACCTGGTCAAGGAGACCAAGGGCCGTCCCGTCCTGCTCTACTTCGGCTACACCTACTGCCCCGACGTCTGCTCCACGATCGTCGCCGACATGGCCGCCGCCGCGAAGAAGCTCCCCAAGGCCGAGCAGGACAAGCTCCAGATGGTCTTCGTGACCACCGACCCGGCCCGCGACACCCCCAAGCGGATGCGCGAATGGCTCGACGCCCAGGGCGGCCAGAAGGTCCTCGGCCTCACCAGCGACTTCGCCACCATCCAGGCCGCCGCCAAGCCGCTGGGCATCTTCGTCGAGAAGCCCAAGAAGCAGAAGGACGGCTCCATCACCGTCAGCCACGGCGCCGAGGTCGTCGCCTACTCCCCCAAGGACGACAAGGCCCACTGGATCTACACCGCCAAGAGCACCGCCGCGGACTACACCCGCGAGCTCCCGAAGATCGTCAAGGGGGAGAACCCCTGATGCGCAAGGCCACCGTCGCCACCGCCGCCGGCCTCCCCCTCGTCGTGGCCGCCGCTCTCGTCGCCGTCGCCGGCTGCGACTCCGGCGACTCGTCCAAGCCGGACCGCGCCGAGCTGTCCGTCAGCGGCGGCTATGTGCCCAAACCCGCGATGGCCGACATGGCCGCCGCCTACTTCACCGTCAAGAACGACGGCGGCAAGGCGGACCGGCTCACCTCCGTCAGCAGCCCGCTCTCCCCCGACGTCACCATGCACGTCACCGAGGGCTCGCAGATGAAGGAGGCCAAGTCGCTCGACGTGCCCGCGGGCGGCTCGCTCACCCTGGCCCGCGGCGGGAACCACCTGATGTTCGGCAAGCTCGGCCATCTGCCCAAGGTCGGCGAGAAGGTCGAACTCACGCTGCACTTCGCCGACTCCCAGTCCATCAAGGTCAAGGTCCCGGTCGAACCTCCGACATACCGCCCCGAGGACTGACGCGCGATGACCCCACCCACCGCCCGACGGCTGCTGCCGATACTCGGGGCCCTCCTCGCCGCCCTGCTGTGCGCGCTGACCCTCGGCGCGTCACCGGCCGCCGCGCACGCCGCGCTCACGGCCACCGACCCCGCCGACGGATCGGTCGTCAAGACCGCGCCCCAGCGGGTCAAGCTCACCTTCTCCGAAGGGGTGCTGCTCAGCGCGGACTCCCTGCGGGTCCTCGACCCGCAGGGCAAGCGCGTCGAGGAGGGCAAGGCCGCCCACGCGGACGGCGCGTCCGACACCGCCATCGTCGCCCTGCGCGGCGGGCTCGCCGACGGTACGTACACCGTCGCCTGGCAGGCGGTCTCCGCGGACAGCCACCCGGTGGGCGGGGCCTTCACCTTCTCCGTCGGCGCCCCGTCCAAGACCACCGTCAAGGCCCCCGCCGCCGACGTCGACCCGGCCGTCGGCGCCCTCTACGGCATCGGCCGCTACGCCGCCTACGCCGGATTCGTCCTCCTCGTCGGCGGCTGCGTCTTCGCGGGCGTCAGCCGCTCCTCGCGGCCCGTACAGAAGATCGCCGTCGGCGGCTGGGTCACCCTCTTCGCCTCGACCACCGCGCTGCTGCTGCTCCGCGGGGCCTATACGAACACCAAGGGGGTCGGCTCCGTACTCGACCTCTCGCTCCTCGGCGGCGTGCTCTCCACCAAGCCCGGCGCGGCCCTGCTGTCCCGGCTGCTGCTGCTCAGCGCCGCCGCCGTCTTCCTCGCCGTGCTCTTCGGCTCGTACGCGCCCGGGGACGACGACCCGCGCGACAAGGAACGCAAGGGGGGCGCGGACGGCGACCGCCGCGGCCTCGCCTACGGGCTCGCCATCGGCGGCGCCGTCGTCGCCACCGGGCTCGCCGCCACCTGGTCCCTCGCCGAACACGCCTCCGTCGGCATCCAGCCCTACCTCGCGATGCCCGTCGACATCCTCCACCTCCTCGCCGTCGGCGTCTGGCTCGGCGGGCTCGCCGCCCTCCTGGTCACCCTCCGCTCCGGCGCCCCCATCCGGCGCGCGGCCGTCCAGCGCTTCTCCCGGCTCGCCTTCGCCTCCGTCTGCGTCCTGGTCGCCACCGGCACCTACCAGGCGTGGCGGCAGGTCGGCACGTGGAGCGCGCTCCCCGGCACCGCGTATGGCCGGTGGCTGCTGCTCAAGATCGGCCTCGTTCTCGTCGTGGTCGGCCTCGCCTACTTCTCCCGGCGCTGGACCAACCGCCTCGCGGACCGTACGGACGCCGGACGGAAGACGAAGACGGCCAAGCCCGCCAAGCCCGCCGAGAAGGCGAAGGCGGCCGTCGGCGGCGGGGCCTCCGACGAGCGCGCCGCCCAGCTCACCCGGCAGCGCGCCGCGATGGACAGGGCCGCCGGGCAGCGCCGTCGCGACGCCGACGAGAACCGCACCGGACTGCGGCGCTCCGTCCTCGCCGAGACCGGCGTCGCCGTCATCCTGCTCGCCGTCGCCACCGTGCTCTCCGGCACCCAGCCCGGCCGCGCCGAGACCGAGCAGAAGGAGGCCGCCGCCGGCAGCGCCCCGTCCGGCACCGCCTCGGCCGGGCCCGTGGACATCAAGATCCCCTACGACACCGGCGCCACCGACGGCCGCGGCACCGCCCGCGTCACCATCGACCCCGCCCGCTCCGGCGACAACACCGTCGAGGCCCACATCACGGACACCGCCGGACGCCCCGTGGACGTACCGGAGGTGGACGTCTCCCTCACCGAGAAGGAGAAGAAGATCGGCCCGCTGCACACGGCGCTCAAGCGCCGGACCGCCGGGCACTGGCAGGCCACCGGCTTCCAACTGCCGATGGCGGGCACCTGGCAGCTCACCCTGACCGTACGGACCTCCGACATCGACCAGGTCACGGAGATCAAGAACGTGAAGATCAACTGATGACGACCGAACACCCCATCACCAGGCGGCGCCTGCTCGGAACCGCCGGCGCGGCAGGCGCCGCAGGGCTCGTCGCGGGCGGCGCGAGCGGCGCCTTCACCGCTCAGGCCGTACGGTCCGAACCGCCCACCGCCCTCACCTCCGTCGGCTCCACCACCGTGCCCTTCCATGCCGACGGCAGCGCCGCGCACCAGGCCGGCATCACCACCCCGCTCCAGTCCACCGGCCACCTCATCGCCTTCGACCTCGCCCCCGGCGGCGACCGCAAGAGCGCCGCCGCCCTGCTCCGCCGCTGGTCGAAGACGGCCGAGGAGCTCATGGCGGGCAAGGCGCCCAAGGACGACAGCGGCGTCGCGTACGACGCCGGGCCCTCCTCCCTCACCGTCACCTTCGGCTTCGGCCGCACCTTCTTCGACCGCACCGGGCTTACCGCGAAACGGCCCGCCGCCCTGGAACCGCTGCCCCACTTCACCGCCGACGCCCTCGACGCGAAGCGCGGCGAAGGCGATCTGTGGGTCCAGATCGGCGCCGACGACGCCCTCGTCGCCTTCCACGCCCTGCGCACCCTCCAGAAGGAAGCGGGCGGCGCGGCCCGGCCGCGCTGGCAGATGAACGGCTTCACCCGCACCCCGGGGGCGACCGCGCGGCCGATGACGGTACGCAACCTCATGGGCCAGGTCGACGGCACCAACAACCCGCACCCGTCCGACAAGGACTTCGACGCCCGCCTCTTCGTCCCGGCCACGGGCGGCCCCGCCGCGGAGAGGTGGATGGCGGGCGGCTCGTACGCCGTCGTCCGGCGCATCCGGATGCTGCTCGACGACTGGGACCACCTCTCGCGGGAACGCCAGGAACAGGTCATAGGGCGGCGGAAGTCGGACGGCGCGCCCCTGTCGGGCGGCACGGAGAAGACGCCGGTCGACCTCGACAAGTTCAACAAGGACGGGTCCATCGCCATCGCGGGCGACGCCCATATCCGGGTCGCGGCGCCGGAGTCCAACCATGGCGCGGCGATGCTGCGGCGCCCCTTCTCGTACCACGACGGCTTCCTCGACGACGGGGCGCCGGACGCGGGGCTGCTCTTCGTCTGCTGGCAGGCCGATCCGATGAAGGGGTTCGTGCCCGTGCAGCGGAAGCTGGACCGTGGGGACGGGCTGTCCCGCTTCCTGCGGCACGAGGCCAGCGGTCTGTACGCCGTGCCGCCGGCGCCGAAGCCGGGCTCGTATGTGGGGCAGGCGCTGCTGGAGGGCTGAGAGCCGGTGTCTGTGTTCGTCCGCCGGCCGGACGGCGGGGCGGGCGGTGCGGGGGCTGGGTATCGTGGCGGGTTCCCCAACCCGCCCGGTCAGCCCCCCTTGTCCCCTCTTTTCTCTCTTCTCCCTCACCCCCTTTCCCTGTTATTCGCGAGGAGCCAGCGTGATGTCGGCCAGCCGTTACACCTATCTGGGCCCCGAGGGCACGTTCACCGAAGCCGCCCTGCGGACCCTGCCGGAGTCGGCGACGCGCGAGCTCGTGCCGATGGTGTCGGTGCCGACGGCGCTGGACGCCGTACGGAGCGGCGAGGCGGCCGCGGCCCTCGTGCCGATCGAGAACTCGGTGGAGGGCGGCGTCACCGCCACCCTCGACGAACTCGCCACCGGCGAACCGCTGATGATCTACCGCGAGGTGCTGCTGGAGATCGCCTTCGCGCTGCTCGTACGGCCCGGCACGGAACTCGGCGACATCAAGACCGTCACCGGGCACCCCGTGGCCCAGCCCCAGGTGCGCAACTGGCTCGCGGGTAACCTGCCCGAGGCGCTGTGGGAGTCGGCCGCCTCGAACGCGGACGGCGCCCGGCTCGTGCAGGAGGGCCGCTACGACGCGGCGTTCGCGGGGGAGTTCGCCGCCCCGACGTACGGGCTGAAGCCACTGGTCACCGACATCCACGACGCCCGGAACGCGCAGACCCGGTTCGTACTGGTCGGCCGCCCGGCCCGGCCCGCGGCGCGTACGGGCGCGGACCGCACCTCGCTGGTGATCTGGCTCGGCGACGACCACCCGGGCGCGCTGCGGGAGTTGTTGCAGGAGTTCGCGGCGCGCGGGGTGAACATGATGCGGATCGAGTCACGGCCGACCGGCGAGGGGATCGGGCGCTACTGCTTCTCCGTGGACTGCGAGGGGCACATCACCGATCGGCGGGTGGGCGAGGCGCTGATGGGGCTCAAGCGGATCTGCCCGAAGGTGCGGTTCCTCGGTTCGTATCCGCGGGCGGGCGTCGACGCGTCGGACCCGGCGGCCCTGGGTGAGCTGCGGCCGGGGACGTCGGACAGCGAGTTCGTGGCGGCAGCGGAGTGGCTGGCGCGCTGCCAGGACGGGCGGGGCTGAGTCCGGAGGGCGGGCGGTGGGGATGGCCGGTGACCGGTGGGCGGCGGGGATGGCCGGTGGGCGGCGGGGGTGACCGGTGGGTGGTGGAGGCCCAGGGGGCCCGGCGGTGGTTCCCTGGGCGGTCTGCGGGCGCTCGCTTCGGAGGGTGGCCGATGGCTCTCCGTGCACCTGTGCACAACCCTGCGAGTTATCCACAGGGGGTTCGTCACCCTGGGGACAAGTCGACACTGTGGCTCGGAATCATCGACAAATCTCTCTAGCCACCGCCCCACCATCCACAGCCCCGCTCACCGTGACTGTCACCCCAATTCCCTCGTTCAACCCTTTTGAGCGATCCATTCCCACCCGAATGAGTGCGCGAGCCCGGTTTGATCCGGAAATTCCTCGCCTACCGCAGAACGGGCAGAACGATCACCGTCAACATCCACAGAACTTGCTCACACCCTGTGGATAAAGAAAAGCGATCCCCACGACCTGTGGACAACCTCGGCCAACTGCCGCCCGCACAAGGCGGATCGACACTCGACTTCCAGCCTATTCGCCCCTTTTCGGCCACCGCCCGGAAATTCCCCGACCCCACTCCACGCACCGCATTCACTTCTTTTTAACTTCCGGCAAAACGGTCATAACGACACGCAAAGGAATATCGCGTCGCCCTCGCGGAGCCCGCGAAGGTAACCTGAGGGGGTGATTGACCTTCGCCTGCTCCGTGAGGACCCCGACCGTGTTCGCGCCTCCCAGCGCGCCCGTGGAGAGGACGTCGCGCTCGTCGACTCTCTTCTCTCCGCCGACGAGCGGCGCAGGTCGTCCAGCGTGCGCTTCGACGAGCTGCGCTCCGAGCAGAAGGCGCTCGGCAAGCTCATCCCCAAGGCCGCCGGCGACGAGAAGGCCGAGCTGCTGAAGAAGGCCGGCGAGCTGTCCGCCGCCGTCAAGGCCGCCGACGCCGAACAGGGCGAGGCCGCCGAGGAGACCCAGCACCTGCTGCGGCAGCTCGGCAACCTCGTCCACCCGGACGTCCCCGTGGGCGGCGAGGAGGACTTCACCCTCCTGGAGACCGTCGGCACCCCGCGCGACTTCGCAAGCGAGGGGTTCGAGCCCAAGGACCACCTGGAGCTCGGCCAGGCGCTCGGCGCCATCGACGTGGAGCGGGCGGCCAAGGTGTCCGGCTCGCGCTTCTACTACCTCACCGGGGTCGGCGCGCTGCTGGAGCTCGCGCTCGTCAACGCCGCCATCGCGCAGGCCACCGAGGCCGGGTTCGTACCGATGCTGACCCCCGCGCTGGTCCGCCCGCACGCCATGGAAGGCACCGGGTTCCTCGGCCAGGCCGCCGAGAACGTGTACCACCTGGAGAAGGACGACTATTACCTGGTCGGCACCTCCGAGGTGCCGCTCGCCGCGTACCACATGGACGAGATCCTCGACGCGTCGCAGCTGCCGCTGCGCTACGCCGGCTTCTCGCCGTGCTTCCGCCGCGAGGCCGGTACGTACGGCAAGGACACCCGCGGCATCTTCCGGGTGCACCAGTTCGACAAGGTCGAGATGTTCTCGTACATCGACCCCGACGACGCCGAGGCCGAGCACCAGCGGCTGCTGGATTGGGAGAAGCAGTGGCTGACCGGCCTGGAGCTGCCCTTCCAGGTCATCGACGTGGCCACCGGCGACCTCGGCTCCTCCGCCTCCCGCAAGTTCGACTGCGAGGCGTGGATCCCCACCCAGGGCAAGTACCGCGAGCTGACCTCCGCCTCGAACTGCAATGAGTTCCAGGCCCGCCGACTCTCCGTCCGCATGCGCGACGGCAAGCACGTCAAGCCGCTGGCCACGCTCAACGGCACGCTGTGCGCCGTGCCGCGCACGATCGTCGCGCTCCTGGAGAACCACCAGCAGGCCGACGGCACGGTGCGCGTGCCCGAGGTCCTGCGGCCCTACCTCGGCGGGCGGGAGTACCTGGAGCCGATCGCCAAGTGAGCGCCGCCGCCCCGCCGCCGCCGCCGTACCGGCTCGTCGCGACCGACCTCGACGGCACGCTGCTGCGCGACGACCACAGCGTCTCGGAGCGCACCCGTGAGGCCCTCGCCCTGGCCACGGCGGCCGGGGCGGCGCACATCATCGTCACCGGCCGCGCCGTGCCCTGGACCAAGCACATACTGGACGCGCTCGACTACCGGGGGCTCGCGGTGTGCGGGCAGGGCGCGCAGCTCTACCACGCGGGCGAGCAGCGGCTGCTGACCTCGGTCACCCTCGACCGGCAGCTCGCCGGACTGGCCCTCGCCAAGATCGAGGCGGAGGTCGGCCCGCTCTACCTGGCCGCCAGCCGCGACGGCCTCGACGGCCAGGTCGTCGTCGGCCCCGGCTACCGCAGCCAGGAGGGCCCGCTGCCGGTCATCCCGCTCAAGGACCCGGCCGACCTGTGGTCCGCGCCCCTGAACAAGCTCTACCTCCAGCACCCCGAGCTGTCCGACGACGCCCTCGCCGAGGTCGCCTACGCGGTCGCCGGCGGCCTGGTCGGGGTGACGATGGCCGGCGCGGGCATCGTCGAGCTCCTCCCGCTGGGCCTGACCAAGGCCACCGGCCTCTCCCTGGCCGCCCGCCGCCTCGGCATGAAGGCCGCCGACACGATCGCCTTCGGCGACATGCCCAACGACATCCCCATGTTCGGCTGGGCCGCCCACGGCGTCGCCATGGCCAACGCCCACGACGACCTCAAGGCCATCGCGGACGAGATCACCGCCTCGAATGAGGACGACGGGATCGCGGTGGTTTTGGAACGTCTCTTCGGCTGAGGCCGGATGAAGAGTGGGTGATTGCTCGAAAACCCTTTCGAGAGGGACAAGTTGTCCCTCTCGAAAGGGTTTTCGAGCAGAGTTATCCACAGGCTGCTGCCCAGCTCAGGCCAGGGGTCTGGAGTGAGCACCTCCGGATGCGATCACCTGTCCGCAGTAACCGTACGTTTGTCGGCTCGTTGTCCCTGGTGCGCGGAGGCAACTGGAGTTCGAGGCGTCGAGGGTTCGTGAAGTAGAGGAAGGCCGGGCGACAGAACCGGTCATTGGGTTTGTGGCTACGTGAGCAGCTTCCGCTCCTGCGCCCTGGATACGGGCTTCCACCAACCGTTCCGGACCAAGGAAGGCATCCTCATGCCACCGGAAGCTGCACTGCTGGAGTCGCGCGCGATGCGCGACAGCGTCATGGGGCACGTAGAAGTGCTCGACAAGGTGGGAGCGCTGCGGCTGCTCCCCGACGGTATCCACATCACGACGGAGGACGTGGCCGCGTTCTTCGAAATCCACAGGGAGGCTGTGAAGAAGGTCGTTCAGCGGCACCGCGAGGAGCTGACGGCCAACGGGTTGCAGGTCTTCCGAGGCGATGACCTGCGGTTTTTCAAGAGGGACATGTTGTCCCTCTTTCCTGAGAACCCAAGTGGAAGTTATCCACAGCTCCACTCGAACCTGGCCCTCTTCACTCGCAGGGCCGTCCTCAACGTCGCCATGCTGCTGCGCGACAGCGCCGTCGCCCAGCGCGTGCGTACGTACCTCCTCGACGTCGAGGAGCCGTACCGCACGGGCGGGCAGCAGGAGCCGCCGCCCGGCTACGCCTCGCTCGATCGGCGGGTGACCGACCTTGAGACGTGCATGGCCGGGGTCGGCACCGCGCTGCGGGAGCTGGGGCCGGTCATCGGGCGGATCTCGGCGCGACTGGACCGCATCGATCAGCGGCTCGACGGCATCGACAACCGGCTCGATGGCATCGACGCCCGGTTGGACGGCATCGACCACCGGCTCGACGATTTCGACCGGCGGCTGCATGCCACGAACCGTGTCGTCTGCGCGATGAGTGAGCGCATGACCGCGCTCGCTCCGCCGCCCCGGCGGCGGCGTCGCCGCTGACAGCGGCGCTGACGCGGTGAATCCACGGCGGCTCGGTCCCGGCCTCTCGGCCGGACCGGGCCGCCGTGCCGTTCAGCGGCGAAGGCGAGGCAGCCGGCGGAGTTGTCGCAGAGACGGAAAGCGCCAGGGGCGGCGGCCTCTGGTCAGGGGCCAGGCGGACAGGCCCAGTGCCAGCGAGATGGCGTGGCCGATGTCGGTGTAGCTGGCGCCCGTGGACAGCGGGAGGGCGAAGAAGAGGACCGTGCCGGTGGCGTAGAGCCAGCGCCAGGGGTGGGGGAAGCGGTAGGTGAGGAGGCCCGCGGCGGCGGCGAGGCCGTAGGAGACGCCGATGTCGACGACGTGCTTCATCGAGTGCGGCAGGGAGTGGTCGCGGATGGCCAGGAGCAGCACCTCCTGGCTGATCAGCGTGGCCGCGATATGGGCGACGGCGACCGTGAGCAGCCAGCGCAGGGTGCCGACCCAGCGTTCGACGTTGGCGTGGACGAGTTCGAAGAGGCCCGCATAGAGGAGGAACGAGGACGGGCTCTCGATCCAGAACCCGCTGATGAGCAGCGCCTGCGTGGGGTGCTTGTTGAGTTCGTGGATGTTGCTGCTGGTGCGGTGCAGGAGGAAGGTCTCCAGGCCCTGGCTCGCCGCGGCGATCACGAGGCTGGTGATGCCGATGACGAGCAGCCATATGTGGGTGCCGGGGGCGGACCGTACCCAGGTGCGTACCGCCCGTGCGGCGCGTACCGCCAGCGGGAAGTCGGCGGAGACGGCCCGCGCCCCGCGGCCGAGCGCGTCGAGCTCTTCCCGCTCCGGGCCGGCCCGACCCTCATCGGCCCGCTCGCGGCCGGTCATGGGCGGCTGCGCCGCCGTGGTGCGGCGGAGTACGGGCCGGCGGCCTTGACCTGCCGGATGACCGGGGACGTCTCCATCCGCTGCACGGCCGGCAACGAGGCGACGCGCGACGTCAGATAGGCGTACAGGGCGCGTACGTCGGCGCAGATGGCGACGGCCATCAGGTTGTACGGGCCGGTGATGGCGCAGGCGAAGGCGATCTCGGGGTGGCGGGCCAGCGCCTCGCCGGTCTCGTGCAGGGCGGCGGGCGGCACGGAGAGCATGAGCACGACGTGCGTGCCATGGCCGAAGGCGCGGGGGTCGTAGTCGATGTCGAAGAACAGGGCGCCTTGGGTCCGGAGTTCGGCGAGGCGGCGGCGTACGGTCGACTGGGACCAGCCGGTGACGGCGCTCAGCTCGGCGAGCGGGGTGCGGCCGTCGCGGGCGAGCGCCGCGCACAGCCGCTCGTCGGCGGCGCTCAGCGCGGGGGCCGGACCCGCGCCGGGCCCCGTCTCCGGTTCGGGGCCGCTCAGCTGCTCGATCTGGTCCGGGGTCAGCGACTCGGACTTGTTGACGAGCCCCTGCGGGCCGCCGAAGAACTCGTGGATGAGGCAGTGCGCGGTGATGCCGGTCACCTGGGGCGTGCGCGGCAGCTTCTCCAGCAGCAGCGCCTCGCTGTCCCGGTCGCTGGCGACGCGCGCGACGGCGGCGATCTCGGTGCCACCGGACAGCAGGCTCACCCAGGAAGTGTCGGGGCGGCGGGCGAGCGCCTCGGCGACGGCGGTGGCCGCGTCGGGCGTGCACTGGACCCGTACGAGCCAGACGGTCTCGCCGAGTACGCCCGGGTGGGTGAGGCCGAGGACCTTGATCGCGCCGCTGGTGCGCAGCCGCGTGTAGCGGCGCGCGACGGTCTGGTCGGAGACGCCGAGCACCTCGGCTATCCGGCTGAAGGGGGCCCGCCCGTCGAGCTGGAGCGCGTGGACGAGCCGCAGGTCGAGATCGTCGCGGCTGTCGGTTTTCACCACATGAGGCTAACCGGTGTCGGATAACGCCGCCCAAAGGACCGTGGCTGTGAGCGGAAGCGGTACGCGGCCGACTCTGGTGCCCACGGGGCCCGCGGCAGAGACGGGCCGTCTCTCTTCGGGAGCTTCACATGCAGAACCCGCGCAGCCATCCGGGCGACGGCCCGGCCGGCGCGGCACGCGGCAAATGGTGGCCGCTGGTCGCCATCACCCTCGGCAACTTCATGCTGCTGGTGGACGTCACCATCGTGAACACCGCCCTGCCCGAGATGGCGCACGGGCTGAACACGTCCTTCTCCTCACTCCAGTGGGTGATGGACATTTACGCGCTGGCCCTGGCCGCGCTGCTGATGGTGGCGGGTTCGGCGGCCGACCTCTTCGGCCACCGCCGCCTGTACGTCCTGGGGCTGGTCGTCTTCGCGGTGTCCTCGCTGGCCTGCGGGCTGGCCCCGGACGGGACCGTGCTGATCGTGGCGCGGGCCGTGCAGGGCGCGGGGGCGGCGGCGATGTTCGCCACCAACACTCCGCTGCTGATGGCGACGTACTCGGGCCGGGACCGCGGCGTCGCGTTCGGCGTGTGGGGCGGTACGGGCGGAGCCGCGACGGCGGTCGGGCCGCTGCTGGGCGGGGTGCTGACCGAGTACGCGGACTGGCGGTGGATCTTCTGGGTCAATCTGCCGCTGAGCGCCCTCGCGGTGTGGGCCACCCTCCGTTCGGTCAAGGGGTCGCGCCCGGAGGCGACCGGCCCCCGGGGCAGCCGGCCGGGCATCGACTGGCCGGGCGCGATCTCGTTCACGGTGTGCGCGGGCGGCCTGACGTACGGGCTGATGCGCGGCGGCGAAGAGGGCTGGTCGGACCCCGGCACCCTGACGGCGCTGCTGGTGGCGCTCGCCGCGCTGATCGTCTTCCTGGCCGTGGAGCGCCGGGCCCGGCAGCCGCTGCTGGATCTGAAGCTGTTCCGCCGTCCGTCGTTCGCGGTGCTGATGGCGGCGGCCCTGCTGCTGCAAGCCGCGGCGTTCCCGTACCTCACTTACGCCGGGCTGTGGTTGCAGACGGTGCTGGGGCTGTCCCCGATGCAGGCGGGGCTCGCGGTGATGCCGATGGCCGCGGTGTCGTTGGTGGTGGGCGCGGTAGGCGGCCGACTGCTGCACCGGGTCGCTCCCCAGCTCCCGTTGGGCATCGGCATCCTGCTCATCGGCGCGGGCGCGCTGACGCACTCCGTCCTGCTGTCGGCCGACTCGGGCTGGGCCGCGCTCGCGCCGGGGCTGGCGCTCGGCGGGCTCGGCGTCGGGATGTCCATGCCGGTGCTGGTCTCGGCCGCCCTCGGTGCGGCCCCGCCGGAGCGCGGCGGGATGGCGAGCGGCGCGGTGAACACCTTCCGGCAGATGGGGTACGCGCTGGGGATCGCGGTCCTGGGCATGGTCTTCGCGAGCCGGGTGCGCGGCATGGTCTCGGGCAGCGACGCGCTCCCGGCGGGCGCCGGGGGCCGGGCGGCGGAGGCGATCAGCGGTGGCCACTCGGGGGACATCGTCGCGTCGGCCCCGGCGGGCGGAGCGCGGCAGGGCGTCGAGTCGCTGGTCCATGAGTCGTTCGTGGCGGGGCTGGACCGCATCTGCCTGATCTCGGGCATCGTGGCGGTGGCCGCGGGCCTGCTGGTCCTGGTTGTAGTGCGCCGGGCCGCGCCGGAGGGGGCGGATCCGAAGGCGGCGGCGGGGGCCGGGGCCGGGGACGAGCCTGCGGAACGGCCGGAATCGGAGCCGGTGGGGGCGTAGGGGACGGCGCGGGGGCGAGGGGGCGGGGCAAGGGCGGGGGCGCGTACGGTTTCGGTTTCACGCCGTACGGGCCTCGCGCCCGCGCTGCCCACCGGTGCTCGTACGGTTCTCACGTCCGTACGGTTCTCACGTCCGTACGGGCCCGGCGCCCGTACGACACTCGCGCCCGCGCTACCCGCCGGCGCCCGTACCGTTCTCACGCCTCCGTCAGTGGCATCCCCTTCCGCTCCACGGCGAGGGATCTGAAGTCGCGGGCGGCCGCGGAGAGATAGGTGTCGTGGCGCCAGACGAGGGTCAGGGTGCGGTCGCAGTGCGGGGCGTCGAGGCTGAGCAGGGCGATGGGGGCGTGGGTGACCGCGCGGCGCGACATGGCGGGTACGAGGCCGATGCCGAGCCCCGCGCTGATCAGGACCGGGGCCGCGCCGGGCTCGTCGCCTTCGCAGCCGATGGTGGGTACGAGCCCTTCGGCCGCGAACAGGCGGTCCAGCAGGGTGCGTTGCCAGTGGCCGGGGCGGGTGGCGATGAACGGTTCGTCGGCGAGCTCGCGTACGCCGACGCGCTCGCGGCCGGCCAGGGGGTGGCCGAGGGGGACGGCGAGGAGCACCTCTTCGCGGAGGAGTTCGACGGAGCTGAGCGAGGGGCCCGTGATGGGCTGGGAGGCGAGGCAGAAGTCGACTTCCCGGGCGCGGAGCTGACGGCCCATGACCTCGGCGGTGGACTGGAAGAGGCGGACGCGGACGCCGGGGCGCCTGGCGCGGAACTCCGCGAGCAGGCCGGTGAGCGAGAGCAGCGTCTCGGAGGCGAGGGCGATCGTGCCGTGGTCGAGCCCGGCCGCGTCGGCGAGTTCACGGCGCGCGTCGTCGAGCTCGCCGAGCGCGCGGTCGACGCGGTGCAGGAGGGCGGCGCCGTACCGGTTGAGGCGCACCTGGCGGCCTTGCCGGTCGAAGAGCTGCACGCCGAGTTCGGCCTCCAGCCGGGCGATGGTGCGGCTCACGGAGGGCTGGGCGACGCGCAGTTCGGCCGCGGCCCGGCTGATGTGCTCGTGGCGCGCCACGGCCTGGAAGCAACGCAGCGACAGCAGGTCCATGGGTGTCCTCGTCTCATAACTTCCCGGACATGATCACATGGCGGAATTGGTCATGGAAGGCATGAGGTTCGTGGCCTACCGTCGATCTCGCACACCATGACGGACGGTTACGCACGCGTTCCGCCCCGTTATTCGCACGACAACTCATAGAGGGGTCACCGCACATGAGCGATACCGACACCGGCACCACTCCCGCACCTTCCGCCTCCGCCTCCCCTCCCCCGCCCGGGTTTGTGAGCTATGTGGAGGCCATCCTCGCGGAGCTGGCGCGCGATCCGGCGCGTCCGGTGGTGACGACCGCGGACGGCGAGCACGTCACGGCGGGCGATTTCCGGGACGAGATCTACCGGTTGGCGGCGGAGCTGGCCGCGCGTGGCGTCGGCCGCGACTTCACCGTCGCCATGCTCGTGGGCAACCGGCCCGAGGCGCTCAGCGCGCGGTACGCGGCGAACCTGCTCGGCGCGCGCGTGGACTACCTCTATGTGGGCATGGCGCCCGAGGTGCTGGCCCGGGTCGCGGAGAGCGTCGACACGGAGTTGCTGCTCGTCGATCCGGAGCTGTCCGAGGGCCCGCGGGAACTGGTGTCCCGGATGCCGGGGGTGCCGGTCGCGACGTTCGGACCGAGCGCGCTCGGCGAGGACCTGCTGGCGTGCGCGGCGCGGCGGCCGGCCGACCCGGTGGCGAACGCGGCCCACCCCGAGGACGACTGGGGCATCCGGCAGACGGGCGGCACCACGGGCGTGCCCAAGGGGGTGTGCATGGCGCAGGGCCCGTACGCCGAGGCACTGAGCCACCCCATCTCCGGCGCGGGCCACCCGTCCCGCTTCCTGGCCTGCACCTCCCTCGCCCACCTGTCCGGAGTCCTCGCCGACATCACGCTGGCGGCGGGCGGTTCGGTGGTGCTGCAACGGTCCTTCGACGCCGGCCGCGTGCTCGCCGCGATCGAGCACGAGCGGATCACCCACGTATGGCTGCTGCCCCCGCTGCTCTACGAACTCCTCGACCACCCGGACCTTGCCACCACCGACCTGTCCTCGCTCGGCCGGGTCACCTACGGCGGCTCGCCGTCCTCGCCGAGCCGGCTGCGGCAGGGCCAGGAGGCGCTGGGGCCGGTGCTCTACGGCGCGTACGGGCAGTCGGAGGCGGGCTGGATCAGCGAGGTGGGCCCCGACGATCACGAGCTGACGGGCCACGGCGGCCAGGTCACGGTCGGACGGCCGATGTCCGGCGTGCGGATCGAGATCCGCGACGAGGCCGGCGACGTGCTGGAGGCGGACCGCATAGGCGAGATCCATGTGGCCACCCCGCTCGTCATGAGCGGCTACTGGAAGCAGCCGGAACTGACCGCCGAGACCCTGCGCGACGGGTGGGTGCGCACCGGGGACGTCGGGTATCTGGACGCGGCGGGCTATCTGTACATCGTCGACCGGATCAAGGACATGATCATCGTGGTGGGCGGCCATGTGTACCCCGGCGAGCTGGAGGATCTGCTGCTCACGCACCCCGCCGTCGGCCAGTGCGCCGTCTTCGGCGTGCGCGGCGCGGACGCCGAGGAGCAGGTGCACGCCGCGATAGTCCCCGCGGCGGGGCACAGCGTGGACCGCGACGAGATCCGGGAGTACGTGAGGGAGCACAAGGGCCCGATGTACGCCCCGACCTGCGTGCACACGCTGTCCCGCATCCCGCTGACTTCGGTGGGCAAGCCGGACAAGAAGCTGCTCCGGACGACGCTGGGGGAGTGAGCTAGGCGGGCCGTACGTGCCGGGCGCGTCTTCCCTTGGGGGAGGCGCGTCCGGCGTTCGGTCTTCGGCGTTCGGTCTTCGGTCTTCGGTCTTCGGTCTTCGGTCTTCGGTCTTCGGTCTTCGGTCTTCGGTCTTCGGTGTCCGTCGTCTGGTAATCGGCGGCCGGCATCTGGGGTCCGGTGGCCGAGGTCTGGTGACCGGCATCCGGCGTTCGGTGGCCGGCGTCCGGTGACTTTCGGCCATTGGTTGTAGGATGACCTCAGTTGTAGGATGACTGGGCAACCGGGCCAATGGGGCTTGCGGCAGCTTGCTCGCGGCCCTCGGTACCGGTCGGCATTCCGGTACCGGCCGGCATTCGGGCACCGGCCGGCATCAGTACTGGCCGGCGTTTCGGTACCGGTCCGCGTTTCAGCACGCACTGGTCGGCGTTTCGGCCGTTCGACCGTTTCGGCATGGGGAGCATGCGCATGGCATTGCAGGCGGCGGGGCGACAGTCCCTGGTGGACACCGTCGTCGAACAGTTGCGCACGCAGCTGGCGGGTGGCGAGTGGCAGGTCGGGGAGCGCATCCCCACCGAGCACGCGCTGGCCGAACAGCTCCAGGTCGGGCGGAACACCGTCCGCGAGGCGGTGCGCGTGCTCGTACACGCAGGCATGCTGCGTTCACGGCAGGGCGAGGGGACCTTCGTGGTGTCCATGGCCGACCCCGGGGACATCATGCGCGGCGTGCAGCGGGCCGGGGTCCGGGACGTGCTGGAGCTGCGGATCGCGCTGGAGGCGGAGGCCGCCCGGCTGGCCGCGACCCGCCACGAGCCCGCCGACCTCAAGCGGATGGCCGCGGCGCTGGACGCGCAGACGCGGCTGGAGGACGCACAGGGCCAGCCCGCTTCCGGGAGCCTGGAGCTGTACGCCGACCACGACATCGAGTTCCACAAGGCCGTGGTCGAGGCCGCGCACAACGCGGCGCTGACGGCGACGTACGGCTGGTTCGCCAGTTCGGTGCGGGAGGCGCTGGTCTCCTCGCTCGGGGACCACGAGATGCCGAGGGTCATGCACGGTGACCACCGGGCCGTCCTCGACGCCATCGCGTCGGGCGACCCCGAGGCCGCCGAGCGCACCGCCCGCGAACTCCTCGAACGCCCGAAACAGGCCGTCGAGGCACTGCTGGCCGAGCTCTGACCCCGGGCCCGTCCCGGGCCAGGCGGCCCGGGGCCCTGGGCAGTCGGCCGCTCCTACGCCCGCGTCCACACGACCAAATACATGCACGCACCACCTAGATAACGTTCGGAGAGGCACACCATGTCGGAGACGAGGTCCGAAGCACCACTGATCGACGCGGAGGAGGATCTGTCGCCCGCGCCACCCGTGGCCGAGGCCCGGCGTCGGCTGCGGGCCCACCCCGCCCTGATCCTGCTCGGCATCGTGCTGGCCTCGCTCAACATGCGCGCCGCGCTCTCGGGCGTCTCCCCGCTGCTCGGCGAGATCGGCGACCACTTCCACCTCACGGCCACCGTGAGCAGCCTGGTCACCACGATCCCCCTGGTCTTCATGGGCCTCGGCTCGATCGCCGCCCCCAAGCTGGCCCGCCGCTGGGGCACCGAGGCGGTCCTCTTCGGCGCGCTCGCGCTGCTGTGCGGCGGCATCCTGCTGCGCATCGCACCGCCCGTCGTCGCGCTGTTCGTCGGCTGCGCGCTCGTCGGCACCGCGATAGCCCTGCTCAACGTGCTGATGCCGGGCCTGATCAAGCGGGACTTCCCGGAGAAGGCCGCGGGCATGACCGCGCTCTACTCGACCGCGATGATCCTGGGCGCGACCGCCTCGGCCGCCGCCGCCGTACCGCTGGAGAACGCGCTCGGCGGCTGGCGCGGCTCGCTCGCCTCCTGGTCCGTGCTGGCCGCGGTCGCCGCGGTCGTCTGGATCCCCCAGGTGCTCATCGCCCGCCGCGGCACCCGGCACGGCGCGGCCGCCGCCACGCCCAAGCACCTCGTCGAGGACGGCCCGAACCTCTCGCGCTCGCCGCTCGCCTGGCAGATCACGCTGTTCATGGGCTCGCAGTCGCTGGTCGCGTACGTCTGCATCGCCTGGATGCCGACGATCTTCACCGATCACGGCATGAGCAAGAGCCAGGCCGGACTGGTCTTCGCCTTCAACACGCTGGTGCAGATGGTCGGTTCGTTCGTCGTGCCGATGCTCGCCGGGCGGATGCGCAGCCAGCGGCCGCTGGCCGTCGCGGTCGTCGCCCTCATGGCGGTGGGCATCGCCGGCCTGCTGGTCGCACCGGTGGCCGGGGCCTGGGTGTGGGCCGCGCTGCTGGGCGTCGGGCAGGGCGGCGCGCTCGGCCTGGCGCTGACGATGATGGTGCTCCGCACCCGCGACGCGCACACCGCGGCCCGGCTCTCGGGCATGGCCCAGACCTGGGGCTACCTGCTGGCCGCCGTGGGCCCGCTCGCGCTGGGCGCGGTGCACCAGATCACCGGCGGCTGGTCCGTGCCGATCGCGATCCTCCTCGCGGTGTGCGTGGGCCTGGTCCTCCTCGGCCTCGGCGCGGGCCGTGACCGCAAGATCTGACGACAGCTGACGACGGCTGGCACCGGCTGACGACAGCTGGCGCCGGACGGGCCGGACCCCGAAGTACCGGGGCTCCGGCCCGTCCGCGTTTACGGCCGGTGCTCGGCGCCCGGCGACGGCGACCGGCGACGGCGACCGACAGCCGGTGATCGGCTTCCGGCGCTCGCCGTCCGGCGCTCAGCGTCCGGAGTCCGGCACTCGGCGCTGAGCGCTGAGCGCTCAGCCCCCGGCCTATGCCGCCCCGCCCCGTACGACGGTCGAAGCCCGAGCCCGGCGCAGTACCCCGGGCCTCAGCCGAATACGGCCAGCGCCGGATAGCCGACCCGCACCGCCCCCAGCCCGTCCGGCGGTTGAGGCCGAGGGCCAGGGGCCCGGGTCGGGCAGCACCCAGAAAATGCCCGCTCCCCCGCCCCACCCCCACGGCAGACTGGGGCTCATGCGCCCGCACCCCACCGTCACCGTCCCCGCCGAACTGGCCGCATTCCACGCCGGATACGTCCAATACGCCGGATCCGCCGGATCCGCCGCGTACACCTCACCCGCCGACGGTGACAACAACGCCGCCCCCGCCTGGATCACCGCCCTGCCCGGCCTGGCCGCCGAGTTCCTCGACCGCTGGCAGCTGCGCCAGGACGGCGCCCCCATGCACGGCATGGTCGCCCTGGTCCTCCCCGTCGTGCGGAGCGACGGCACCCCCGCCGCCCTCAAGTTCCAGCCCGTGGACGAGGAGAGCGTCGGCGAGCCCGTCGCGCTGCGGGCCTGGGGCGGCGACCGGGCCGTACGGCTCCTCGACCACGACGCCGAGTCCGGGACGATGCTCCTGGAACGGCTCGACGCCGCACGCTCGCTCGCCTCCGTCGAGGACGCCGAAGCGGCCCTCACAGACCTCGCCGAACTGCTGGCCCACCTCGTGTCCCGCCCCGCCCCCGCCGGGCTGCGGACCCTCGCCGACATCGCCGCCGCCATGCTCGACGACGCGCCGAAGGCACTGCCCGCGCTGCGCGACCCGGCCGAGCGCGAGCTACTGCGGCGGTGCGCCGCGGCCGTGCGCGAGGTGCTCGACGAGCCCGGTGACCGGCTGCTGCACTGGGACCTGCACTACGAGAACGTGCTGGCCCCACCGCCCGGTTCGGGCCGGGGGACGTGGCTGGCCATCGACCCCAAGCCGCTCGCCGGCGACCCCGGCTTCGACCTGATGCCCGCCCTCGACAACCGGTGGGACGACATCGTCGCCACCGGCGACGTGGCACGCGCCGTGCGCCGCCGCTTCGACCTGATGACCGAGGTGGTCGGCCTGGACCGGGAGCGGGCGGCGCGCTGGACGCTCGGCCGGGTGCTCCAGAACTCCCTGTGGGACGTGGAGGACGGCGGGCACGCCGTACGGCCGGAGCAGGCGGCCGTGGCCCGCGCCCTGCTGACCCGTTGAGCGGCCGACCGCCCCGCCCCGGACAGCGGCCCGTCAAGCAGTGGCGGGCCCCAGCCAGGCGAGCGCTCCGGCGGTGAACGCCGTGACGCCCGTGGTGAGCGTCGGCTCGATGACGGGGGCGAAGTACGGGGAGTGGTTGGAGGGCACGTCCTGGTCGCTGGTGCCCGCCTGCCGAGCGGCCTCGAAGGTCTTCGGGTCGATGCCCCCGAAGAGCCAGTAGCAGAGCGGGGCCCCGGCCGAGGTGGCGAGTATGCCGACGTCCTCGCTGCCGGTGACGGCCCCGGGGTCCAGGACGCTGTCCGCTCCCAGCTCCGCGCCGATGGCCGCCATGGTGCGCCGCGCCGCGTCCTCGTCGTTGACGAGCACCGGGAAGGTGTCGACGGGCTCGATGTCCGGTTCGCGCTCGGCGCCGGAAGCGGCGGCCTCCGCCCGTACGATCCGCTCCACCGCCGCGAGCACCCGGGTGCGTACGGACTCGGAGTAGCTGCGGATGTTGATCTTCAGCTCGGCCTCGTCCGGGATGATGTTGTCCTTCGTGCCGGCCTGGATGGCGCCGACCGTCACCACCGCCGTGTCGCCCCCGGCGACCTCGCGGGAGACGACCGTCTGCAACCGCAGGACCGTGGCGGCGGCCATCACCACCGGGTCGATCGTCGTCTCCGGACGCGAACCGTGGCCGCCGCGCCCGTACATCCGTACGCGCAGGGTGTCGGTGGCCGCGAAGGCCGGGCCGGGGTGGCAGCCGACCATCCCGGCGGGCATCGGCACCACGTGCTGGCCGAGGACGACGTCAGGGATGCCGAACCGCTCGTACAGGCCGTCGTCGATCATGGCCCGTGCGCCCTGGCCGATCTCCTCGGCGGGCTGGAAGACCGCGAGGACCGTGCCGGACCAGTGCGCGCGCCCCCGCGCGAGGAGTTGGAGCGTGCCGAGCAGGCAGGTGACGTGCATATCGTGGCCGCAGGCGTGCATGACCGGGACCTCGTTGCCGTCCGGGTCGGTGCCGGTGGCGGTCGACGCGTACGGCAGACCGGTCCGCTCGCGCACCGGCAGGGCGTCGAAGTCGGCGCGCAGCAGCACCGTCGGGCCCTCGCCGTTGCGCAGCGCCGCGACGACGCCGGTGCGGCCGACGCCGTCGGCCACCTCGTATCCGTACGAGGCGGCGAGGCGAGTGATCTCGGCGGCGGTGCGGTGTTCGGCGAAGGACAGCTCCGGGTGGGCGTGCAGATCGCGGTAGAGGTCGGCCAGGGGCTCCCTGATGCCGTCCAGACCGCCGAGAACCGTTTGTGCCGCCGTGTCCATGACGCGCTCCTCTGCTCGTTTTTCGCTCCCGACACAGTTGTACGCCTATGCACTGACAGCGCCACCGCGAGGTCGCGGTGGCGCTGTCGGCGGCGTTGTGCGGTAGGGCGGTTCAGCGGTGCGCGGTAGGCGGATCGCCGTGTGCGGTGGGGCTGTTCAGCGGTGCGCGGTAGGCGGATCGCTGTGCGCGGCAAGGCGGTTCGGCCTGTCCCGTCAGCGGGCCCAGGCGGCGGTCACTCGTCCCCGGCGACCGTCATCGAGCGCAGCTTCTGGCCCGCGTACCAGGTGGCGACCACCGTGACGCCGATCAGCAGGATCAGCGCGAGCGGCAGCCCGACCTCCGAGGTGATCGCCCCCTCCGCGCCGATCTTCTGGGCGAGGGCCAGGGCCCACTGCTGGACGCTGAGGGTGCGCGCGCCGTCGACGATGCTGCCGAACAGGGCCTCCCACACGAGGGCGTAGACCAGGCCGATGACGACCGCGTGCCGGGTGACGGTGCCCAGCAGCAGGAAGATCGCGCTGTAGGCGATGGAGGCGACGGCCGCGGCGACGGCGTAGGCCACCGCGATCTGCTGGCTGTTGCCGTTGAGCAGGAAGCCGGCGATGAGGGTCGGCACGGCCGAGAAGACGACGCTCACGCCGACCGCCACGAGCAGCTTCGTGAAGATGATCGTGGGCCGTTTGACGGGCTTGGCCAGCAGATAGACCACGGAGCCGTCGTCGATCTCCGGGCCGATCGCGCCCGTACCGGCGATGACGCCGATCAGCGGGACCATGGTGGCGAGCGCGAAGCCGCCCAGGACGTCGACGGCGGTCTGGTCGTCGGCGCCGGTCATGCCGCGGATGGCCGCCGCGATGACCAGCAGCAGCACGGGCAGCACGCACAGGATGAGGGCTCGGCGGCGGCCGAGGAGGGCCCGGTAGGTGAGCCGGGCGACGGTGTGGTTGTACATCGCTTCAAGACTCCTTTCAGGCCGCTACGAGGTAGGAGAAGACCGATTCCAGGGACTCGTCCGAGGGCGAGACCGTGAGCAGCCGGATGGACCGGTCCCGGGCCACCTGGGGCAGGAACTCGGTGAACCGGGCGAAGTCCACGGCCTGGACGTGCAGGGCGCCCTCGCTGAGGTCGACCTCGATGCCCGCCGTGGACGGATCGGCGATGAGGGCCGCGGCGAGCGCCCGGTCGTCGCTGGAGCGTACGAGATAGCGGTGCGGGCGGTCCGTCATCAGGCGGCGGATCTTGCGGAAGTCGCCGGAGGCGGCGTGCCGGCCCGCGACGATCACCTCGATGTGCGCGGCGAGCTGTTCGACCTCTTCGAGGATGTGGGACGAGAACAGCACCGTACGGCCGTCGGCGCCCATCTCCCGCAGGAGGTCCATCAGCTGCATGCGCTGGCGCGGGTCCATGCCGTTGAACGGCTCGTCCAGGAGGAGCACCGCGGGGTCGTGGACGAGGGCGGAGGCCATCTTCACGCGCTGCCGCATGCCCTTGCTGTACGTGGAGATCTTGCGGTCCTGCGCCTGCTCCATCTCGACCGTGGCCAGGGCCCTTTGGGCCTCCTTGGCGCCCAGCCCGTGCAACTCGGCGTTGGCGACGACGAATTCGCGGCCGGTCAGGAAGTCGTACATCCCCTCGCGCTCGGGGACGATCCCGATGTGGCGGTAGATCCCCTCGTTGCGCCAGATCGTCGTGCCGTCGAGGGTGACGGTGCCGGTGGAGGGGGCCAGGAAGCCGCCCATCATGTTGATGAGGGTGGATTTCCCCGCGCCGTTGGGGCCGAGCAGACCGGTCACGCCGGAGCCCACCCGCATGGAGACGTCGTTGACGGCCACCACATTGCCGAACCAGCGCGAGACGTTGTCGATATGGATGGTCGTCATGGGCGCAGCCCGTTCCTTCGGGGGGTGGTGGTGGACGGCGGATCAGCGGTCTCGGCGGTCACAGCCCGACCTTTCGGTAGCGGCGCATCAGCAGCCCGTACGAGCCGGCGATCAGGCCGAGGAGCACGAGAGCGTAGACCGCCCCCTGGCCGGCGGTGGGTCCGTGGCCGCCGGGGAAGGACGAGGAGGCGGAGAGGAACGCGGTCTGCACGCCGTCGATGATCGTGATCGGCGAGAAGAGGCCGAGCCAGCTGATGACGCCGGTGCTGTCCTGGGTCTCCGCGATGCCCTGCACGGTGGAGACCGCGCCGTAGGAGATGGTCAGCACGGCGATGACGGCGGCGACGCCGAAGCCGCGGCGCGGGGTGAGGGCCGCGACGACCAGGCCGATGCCGGCGAACAGGAGCGAGAGCAGCGCCACGGAGACGAGTCCCTGCGCGAAGCCCTTGGTCTGGTCGACGAAGTCGAGTTTGGCGAGCAGGGCGCCGACATAGAGGATCACCAGAGGGACGGCGGTCAGCATGAAGAGGGCCGACGCCATCGCCGCGAACTTGGCGACCACGTAGTCGACACGCTCGATGGGGCGCGAGAAGTAGAGCGGAACGCTCTTGTAGCGCAGGTCCCGGGAGACGGATTGCGGGGCCTGGGCTGCCAGGAAGAGGCCGATGACGCCCTGGAGGAGGACCGCGTACCGCGTGTACTGCACGGGCAGCTTCTCCTGCTGCGTCGTGATGGTGACGGCCACGATGATGACGGACGGCGCGCACATCACGGCGAGCAGGATCATCGGCAGGACCTTGGACTTCGCGGAGCGGCCCAGGCCGTACGCGCCGCGCAGGCTCTGCGAGAAGAGCGACCGGCGGGCGTACGCGCGGCCCAGCCGCGGCCCGTCGTAATTGCGGTATCCAATGTTGTGGATGACGTCGGCGGCCGGGGCCGCCGGCGCCTTGGTGCCGGACCTGGTCTCAGGCGACATGGTGGGCGGCTCCCTTCTCGTTCGCGTCGGGGCGCGCTTGGCCACCGGTCGTCTCGTCGGTGCCGCCGGTTTCGTCGGTCTCTCCGGTACCGGCTTCGGCGTCTTCGTCGCGGAAGATCTCGGCGATGTGGTGGCGGCGCTGCTCCATCCGGATCAGGCCCAGGCCGAGCCCGGCGACCGTGTCGCGCACGACGTCGTACGTCTCGTCGCCCTCGACGTCCACCAGCAGGACGTGCCCGGCGACGTACGCGCTGTCCGAGGAGCGTCCCATCGGCTTGACGGCGAGACCGGCGTCGGCGAGTGCCTTGGCGAGCGCCTTGGTGCCGTCCGGGTGGGCTTCGGTGTCCGTGACCTCCACGGCGAGGGACGCCGTGGTCTGCGTGAAATCGCTGGTGGAGCTGGAGCGCAGCAGCTTGCCGCCGTCGATGACCACGACGTGGTCACAGGTGCGCTCCAGTTCGCCGAGCAGGTGCGAGGTCACCAGGACCGAGATCCCGAAGTCGGTGTGCACGCGGCGGATCAGGCCGAGCATCTCGTCCCGGCCGACCGGGTCCAGGCCGTTGGTCGGCTCGTCGAGGAGCACCAGTCGCGGGTCGTGCACCAGGGCTTGGGCGAGCTTCACGCGCTGCTTCATGCCCGTCGAATAGCCGCCGATGGGGCGGTACCGCTCCTCGTAGAGGCCCACATGGCGCAGCGTGTCGGCGGTTCGCTCGCGGGCGGCGGTGGGCGGCAGCCCGGACATGCGCGCCATGTGGACGACGAACTCGGTCGCCGAGACGTCCGGCGGCAGGCAGTCGTGCTCGGGCATGTACCCCACCCGCTCGCGGATGGCGCTGCCTTCCGTCGCGACGTCGAGCCCGAGCACCGCGGCACGGCCCTCGGTGGCGGGGGACAGGCCGAGCAGAATCTTGATCAGCGTCGACTTGCCGGCTCCGTTCGCGCCCACCAGACCGGTCACACCCGGCGTGATGTCGACGGAGAGCCGGTCAAGCGCGGTCACCCGGGGGAACCGCTTGCTCAGGCTTTCGATAGCGATCACAGTCACGTCATCGACGGTAGTGGCGCGCGCCACAGGAGACGTCAGCCCAGATAACTGTATGCGTCTAGTCCTCGGGTCTGACCCGCCCGTAGGGGCCGGGTGGGGTTACCCCGAGTTATCCACAGGGCGGACACACCCCTTGACGCAGCCGCCGGGCATTGTCACATTCATCAGTGTCAAGTTACGGACTGACCTCGGGCCCTCACGGAGCGGTTCCGGGGCCCCTGCTCACGGACCGGACGGACAGATGGCCATGACCTCAGCTGTCGACCGAGAACTCACCGCGGAGCTGCGCGGTTTCAGGCAGGTGCAACGCCTCGCGTACGAGTGCGCCGAGGCGGTCGCCGCCCAGCTCAGGCCGGGGGTGACCGAGCGGGACGCGGCGCGGATGCAGCGCGAGTGGCTGCGGGCGCGCGGCGTGCGGGACTGGTTCCACCTGCCCTTCGCCTGGTTCGGGGACCGCACGGCCTTCGTGAACTTCCGGGTGCCGCTCCAGTTCTTCCCCACCAACCGGAAGCTGGAGCCGGGGATGCCGTTCATCCTCGACATGGCCCCGGTGCACGGCGGGTTCACCGCCGACATCGGCTATTCGGGCGCCCTGGGGCTCAATCCGCTGCACGACCGCCTCCTCGCGGACCTGGGGGCGCACCGTGAGCTGATCCTGGCCGAGGTGCGCGAGCGCCGGTCGCTGCGCGAGATCTACGAGGACGTGGAGCGGCTCATGGTGCGGCAGGGGTATGCCAACCGGCACCGCGCGTACCCGTTCGGCGTGATCGCGCACAAGGTCGGCCGGGTCAAGGAGCGCCGCTGGTCACCGCACATCTTCGGGTTCGGCACCCAGTCGCTCAAGGGGCTGGCGTCCGACGCGCTGCACGGCCACCGGGACGGCTGGTCGCCCCTGTGGAGCCCGTACTCCTTCTCCGACCACCCTCCGCGGCCGGGCCTGTGGGCGGTCGAGCCCCACCTCGGATTCCGGGGTACGGGCGCGAAGTTCGAGGAGCTCCTGGTCGTCACCGACTCCCGCGACCCCCAGGAGAGCGCCTTTTGGCTGGACGACGATCTGCCGCACGTGCGGCGAGGGCAGGAGGAGAGGGCCGTATGAGCAGCGAGTTCCGGAGCGGGGAAGGCCGCGGGGAAGACAGCGGGGAAGGCAGCGGGCAGAGCGGCGGGGCAGGCAGCTCGGCAGGCGGTGAGCCGCGGCAGGGCCTCCCGGGCGGCCCCAGTGGGCTGGAGGGGGCGCGCGAGCGGTGGGTCGCCACGGGCGGCATCGAGCTGTGCGTCGCGGAGCTCGGCGACGCCGACCGGCCGACGGTGGTGCTGGTGCACGGCTACCCGGACAGCAAGGAGGTCTGGTCCCGCGTCGCCCACCGGCTCGCCGAGCGCTTCCACGTGGTCCTCTACGACGTGCGCGGCTGCGGCCGGTCCACGGCCCCCGAGCCGCTGCGCGGCGGGTTCACGCTGGAGAAGCTGACCGACGACTTCCTGGCGGTGGCGGACGCGGTGAGCCCCGACGCGCCGGTCCACCTGGTCGGACACGACTGGGGCTCCGTGCAGGCGTGGGAGTTCACCACCGTGCGGCGCACCGAGGGCCGTATCGCCTCCTTCACCTCCATGTCCGGGCCGTCCCTGGACCACTTCGGCCACTGGATCAAGAAGCGGATGGCGCGGCCCACCCCCCGCCGGGTGGGCCAGCTGCTCGGCCAGGGCGCCAAGTCCTGGTATGTGTACGCGCTGCACACCCCCCTGCTGCCGGAAGCGGTCTGGCGCGGCCCCCTCGGCAAGCGCTGGCCGGCGATCCTGGAGCGGATCGAGAAGGTGCCCGGCGACGGCTACCCCACGCCCTCGCTGCCGACCGACGCGGCGCACGGCGCGTGGCTGTACCGCGACAACGTACGGGCGCGGATGCGCCGGCCCCGCGCGGACGCGTACGCCCACGCGCCGGTGCAGCTGATCATCCCGACCGGCGACGTCTTCCTGTCCGAGAAGCTCTACGACGACCTGGAGCAGTGGGCGCCGGGGCTCGTGCGGCGCGCCCTGCCGGCCAAGCACTGGGTGCCGCGCACTCGGCCCGACCAACTGGCCGCCTGGATCTCCGAGTTCGTCAGTACCCAGGAGGAGGGCGACCCCGCGAGGAGCGCCGCCCCGAAGGGGGGCAAGAGTCCGTACGCGGCCCGGTTCGCCGGCCAGTTGGTCCTGGTGACCGGCGCGGCCAGCGGCATCGGCCGGGCCACCGCCTTCGCCTTCGCGGAAGCCGGCGCGCGGATCGTGGCCGTGGACCGGGACGCGGAGGGGGCGGCCCGCACCGCCGAGATGGCCCGGCTCATCGGCGCGCCGGCGGCCTGGGCCGAGGCGGCCGACGTCAGCGACGAACAGGCGATGGAGAAGCTCGCCGACCGGGTCGCCGCCGAGTACGGCGTCGTGGACGTGCTGGTCAACAACGCGGGCATCGGGCTGTCCGGCTCGTTCATGAGCACCTCGGCCGAGGAGTGGAAGAAGGTCCTGGACGTCAACCTGTGGGGCGTCATCCACGGCTGCCGGACCTTCGGCAGGCAGATGGCCGACCGCGGCCAGGGCGGGCACATCGTCAACACCGCGTCCGCGGCGGCCTTCCAGCCCTCCAAGGCGCTGCCCGCGTACAGCACCTCCAAGGCCGCGGTGCTGATGCTCAGCGAGTGCCTGCGCGCCGAGCTGGCCGGCCAGGGCATCGGGGTCTCGGCGATCTGCCCCGGTCTCGTCAACACCAACATCACCGCGACGACACGGTTCACGGGCGTCTCGGAGGACGAGCAGCAGCGCCGGCAGGCCAAGTCCTCCCGGCTGTACGGGATGCGCAACTACCCGCTGGAGAAGGTCGCCGACGCGATCCTCAAGGCCGTCGTCCGCAACCAGGCAGTCGTGCCGGTCACCCCGGAGGCGCGCGGCGCGCACTTCCTGTCCCGCTTCGCCCCAAGGACGCTGCGCGCCATAGCCCGGATCGAACCACCGCTGTAACGCCCCATGGAGACACTGCCGGAAAGGAGCCGTACGTGAGCGACCACTACGAGATATCCCCGCGGCGGGTCGCGTTCGACTGGCAGCGCACGCCGCTGCACTGGATACCGGACGAGCCCACCGCCACCCACGTCATCAATGTGCTGCATCTGCTGTTGCCCGCGGGCGAGCGGTGGTTCGTCAAGGTCTTCAAGGAGGGCCTGCCTCTGGTACGGGACCCGGAGCTGCTGAAGGACATCAAGGGCTTCATGGGGCAGGAGGCGACGCACAGCGTGCAGCACGCCTACGTCCTCGGCCACCTCGCCGACCAGGGCCTGGACACCGGCCCGTACACCCGGCACGTCGACTTCCTCTTCGATGTGCTGCTCGGCGAGAGCCCACCGCTGGGCATACCCGTCCCGGCGCGGGAGTGGCTGCGCTTCCGGCTGTCGGTCATCGCCGCGATAGAGCAGTTCACGGCGGTGCTGGGCGACTGGGTGCTGCACGCCGAGGGGCTCGACCGGGCGGAGCCCGACCCGGTCATGCTCGACCTGCTGCGCTGGCACGGCGCCGAGGAGGTCGAGCACCGGGCCGTGGCCTTCGACATGTACCAGCACTGCGGCGGCGCGGGGCTGCCGCGCTACGCCCGCCGGGTCCTGGGCATGACCATCACCGCGCCCGTCATCACCTATCTCTGGGCCTGTGGCGCGGCCTACCTCCTGCGCCACGACCCCGAACTCGCGGGCCGCACACGGTACTCGCTGCGCGAGCACAACGACGCCGTGCGCAAGGGGCTGCTGCCCACCTGGCGCGAACTCGGCTCGGCCGTCCCGCGCTACCTCAGGCGGTCGTACCATCCCTCGCAGGAGGGGTCGCTGCGCAAGGCCGTCGCCTACCTGGCGTCCTCGCCGGCGGCGCGGGCCGCCGCCGGCGCGGTCGGCCGCGCGGCCGTCTCCTAGGGAGCCTCACGAGGAGCGAGAACGTGTCCGAGCAGTCACCGGCGGAGTACCGGATCGAGGAGCTGGCCCAGCGCAGCGGTGCCACGGTCCGTACGATCCGCGCCTACCAGGACCGCGGACTGCTGCCGAAGCCGGAGCGCCGGGGCCGCGCCAATGTGTACGGGGACTCGCACCTGGTGCGGCTGCGGCAGATCTCCGGCCTCCTGGACCGCGGCTTCACGCTGGCCTCCATCAAGGAACTCCTGGAGGCGTGGGACGCGGGCCGGGGGCTCGGCGGGGTGCTGGGCCTGGTCGCCGAGGTCGACGGGCCCTGGACGGACGAGGAGGCCGACCGGATAACGCGCGCGGAGCTGGACGAGCGGTTCGGCGGCGAGCCGGACGACGAGGCCGTCGAGGACGCCGTGGAACTCGGCGTCCTGGTGCGGGTGGCCGGCGCCGGCGACGAATTCCTCGTCCCCAGCCCGCAGGAGCTGGCCGTCGCCGCCGAACTGCACTCCGCGGGCATCCCACTGCTCGCCATCTCCGGCCACCTCCGCGAGCTGCGCACCCAGGTCGAGCACATCGCCGGCCGCTTCCTCGACTTCACCACGGAACACGTCTTCCAGCAGTACTTCGACCACCCCCCGAGCGACGACGAGGCCGCGGAGGCCGCCTCGCTGGTGCGCCGCCTGCGGCCGCTCGCCCAGCAGACGGTCGACGCCGAACTCGCCCGCGCGATGCGCACCCTGGCCACCCGCTACCTCCGGCGCCAGCTGAACGAAGTGACGGGTTCCGCTCCCTCCTCCGTGCCGCCGCGCCGGGCCCGCGCCGACGTACGGGTCGTTCTGCCGGCCGACCTGCTGCACGCGGTGCGCGATCTGGTCGGCGAGGAGGACGCCGCCGCCTTCGTCACGGCCGCGACCCTGCGCGAGGTACAGGCCCGCACCATGGACGAACTGTCCTCCCGCCGCACCGCCCGCCCCTGAGCCACCGCCCCCGCGAGGCGGTAGGGGAAGCGGTGGGGGAAGCGGTAGGGGAAGCGGTGGGCGAACGCCCGTACGGCATGATGGAGCAGTATGGACCGCCCCCATTTCGCCAGCACCGAGGCCGCCGTCGTCGCCGTCCGTGAATTCGCGCGCGAACACGGCCTGGCAGTGGAGGTCACCGACGACATCGGAGCAGACCGGTCCGCCCGCCGCTCCGCCGCCGGGGTGGGGGTCGTGACCGACGCGGACGGGTCCCTTCCGCACGAGGCGTTCATCGAGCTCGGCGGCTCACCCCGTATCGACATCGAGCTGTACTCCGAGGGGGACGCGAAGATCTCCGTGGACACGGTGGAGTTCCACGACATCCCCCGCGACTCGGTGCCCGACTTCCTGCGGTCCGTCCACGGCGGCCTCGCCCACGTCAGAGGGCGCTTCTTCCCGCCCGGCTGGCGGCTCGTGGTGCCGCTGCCGGGAGACGAGACCTACAAGGAAGTCATCCTGCGCCACGCCCTGACCCCCTGGCTCAGCAGCAGGGTCCGCTGAGCGCCTGAACGGAGCGTCGGGCCCCGCCGCGAGAGGGGCCCGTCACAGCCCCGGCGCGCCCCACACCGGGAACCAGCGGTTCAGCTCCTTCTCGATCCGCAGATCGTCGCCCAGCAGCCCCCGCACCTGAAGCTCCAGGCCGTTGTCGCGCTTGCCGCCGCCCGGCAGCGGCGCGAAGGGGTAGAAGGTGCCCCGCTTGTAGAGGTAGACGAGCGCGAGCGAGCGCCCTTCCGCGTCCCGGAAGCCCAGCAGGGAACAGAGCAGCTGCGGGCCGAAGCCGCCGTCCTGGAGCAGCGTATTGACCGCGTGCAGGTCGTTGACCAGCCCCGCAACGTCGTCCGCCGGCTGCCGCGCGAGCAGCCAGGTATAGCCGTACGAGTCCTGGCTGAACTCCACGGGCACCCCGCCGCGCTCGGTGTCCGCGTCGAGGAGCGCCCGTACGTCCTGCTGGAGCTGGGTGAAGGCGCCGCCCTCGACGCTCGCGAAACACACCGAGCCGAGCCCGGTGGGGGTGAATCCGGCCCCCGCCTCCAGCGTGATGGCGGCGGACGGCAGGGCGAAGAGCTGGTCGAGGTCCGGACGGACCGGCTTGCTGCGGCCGAGGATGGTGTCGAGAAAGCCCACAGGCGGTGGCTCCTGTCCGAAGGGTCTACGGGCGATGGAAGGTTCTACGGGCGGCAGAAGGGGCTACGGGCGCGGAAAAGGTCTACGGGCGGCGGGCGGGCAACGGGCAGCGGGCAGGGCGGCGGGTCACGGACGGCCGAGCTGGGCCGAGATCCGACCGAGCTGGTCGAGCCGCTGCTCAAGCGTCGGGTGGGAGGAGAGAAGCCGGCTCAGGCTCTCCTTGGAGGAGAACGCGGGCGCGAAGTAGAAGGCGTTGAAGGGCTCGGCCTGGCGCAGGTCGCGGGTGGGGATCTGGGCCATCTGCCCCGTGACCTTGGTGAGCGCGGAGGCCAGCGCCGAGGGCCGCCCGGTGAGCAGGGCGGCCGCCCGGTCGGCGGACAGCTCGCGGTAGCGCGACAGCAGCCGGGTCAGCAGGAAGCTGATGGCGTAGACGACGGCGCTGATCAGGGGGATCAGCAGCATCGCGATGGCCGCGTTGTTGTCCCGGCCGCCGGCCCGCCGGAAGCCGCCCCACAGCCCGATGCGGGTGATGACGCCCGCCAGTACGCCCAGGAAGGAGGCGATGGTCATGACCGCCACGTCCCGGTGGGCGACGTGCGAGAGCTCGTGCGCGAGGACGCCCTCCAGCTCCTCCGGCTCCAGCCGCCGCAGCAGCCCGGTCGTCGCGCAGACCAGGGCCTTCTTCTGGCTGCGCCCCGTCGCGAAGGCGTTCGGCACATCACTGTCGGCGATCGCGACCCGCGGCTTGTCCATGTCGGCGAGCGCGCACAGCCGGTCCACGGCACCGTGCAGCTCGGGGGCCTGCTCCGGGGTCACCTCGCGCGCCCCCATGCTGAAGGCCGCGATCCGGTCGCTGAACCAGAACTGCACGATGAACAGCCCGCCCGCGATGATCAGGATGATCGGCCAGGCCCCGCGCAACACCACCATCAGCACACCGACGAACACCACATAGAGCAGTCCGATGAAGAACATGGTGCTCACCATGCGGGTCGTCAGTCCCCGGTCGGGGGCGAATCGTGAGCGTTGCATGGGGAACCTCCAAGGCTCTGTGGACCGTGCCCCCCGCCGTGCCTCTCCCTCGATTGTCCCCCTGGAACGGCTATCGGCGGGATAAGGGACGGTGTGAGGAGCACCGCGAACCGGAAAAGGACGTCTCGGGAGAGGCGCGGTCCCGAGAAACGCGCCTCCGTAGCGCCTCGGCGGAGGCGCGCCTCCGCCGTCTCCGCAGAAGCGCGCCCCTACAGAAGCGCGCCTCCGCGAAGACGCTTCTCAGGAGAGCTGCGCCATCGCCTCCGTCGCGATCTTCTCGAAGACGGCGGTGTCCGCCTCGAAGAAGGAGTCCGCGATCGGCCAGTGCACCACGATCTCGTCGAAGCCCAGCTCTCCGTACTCACCCGCGAAGTCGACGAAAGCCTCGAAGGACTCCAGCGGCCGGTCCGGGGTGAAGCCGGTCAGCAGGATCTTCCGCGGACCGGCGCCCTCGCGGCCCACGGACGCGCACGCCGCGTCCAGCCGCGCGGTCTGCCGGGCGATCGCGGCCCGCGACTCGGCCGGCGTGCCCGTCTCGAAGAGCTTCGGGTCCCCGGTGGTCACCCACGCCTGTCCGTACCGCGCGGCGAGCTCCAGGCCGCGCGGCCCGGTCGCGGCGACGGCGAAGGGCAGCCTCGGCCGCTGCACGCAGCCGGGGATGTTGCGCACCTCGTGCGCCGAGTAGAACGTGCCCTCATGGGTCACGACGTCCTGGCTGAGCAGGGAGTCGAGCAACGGCACGAACTCGCCGAAGCGGTCCGCCCGCTCGCGTGCCGACCACGGCTCCTGGCCCAGCGCGGTCGCGTCGAAGCCGGAGCCGCCCGCGCCGATGCCCAGCGTGACGCGTCCGCCCGAGATGTCGTCGAGGGAGATGAGCTCCTTGGCGAGGGTGACCGGGTGGCGGAAGTTCGGGGAGGTGACCAGGGTGCCCAGGCGCATCTCGGAGGTGGTGGCGGCAGCCGCGGTCAGGGTCGGAATCGCGCCGAACCACGGCCCGTCGCGGAAGGTGCGCCACGAAAGGTGGTCGTACGTGTACGCGGTGTCAAAGCCGAACTCCTCGGCTCGCTGCCACGTCTCACGGCCCCCGTCGGCCCAGCGTCGGTGAGGAAGGATCACAGTGCTCAGTCGCATGCTGGTGAGCGTAAGCCGTGACACTGACAACACGCAGTGACCTGGGATTGCGCACAGTACGCAGCGTGCGCGGCCCCCGTGGGCGCTGTGGCGCACGCATGCGCGCCCGTATACGAGAATGGACACCGTGACTTCAGCGACCGAGCAGCCAGGGCCCCCCTTCTCGCGGCGGCCGGCGGCCGCGCCCCGGCTGATCGCGACCGATCTCGACGGCACCCTGCTCCGCGACGACAAGTCCGTCTCCGACCGTACGGTCGCGGCCCTCGCCGCCGCCGAGCGGGCGGGCATCGAGGTGTTCTTCGTCACCGGCCGCCCGGCCCGCTGGATGGACGTCGTCCGCGACCATGTGCACGGCCACGGCCTGGCGATCTGCGCCAACGGCGCCGCCGTCGTCGACCTGCACGGCGGCGGCCGGTTCATCGAGGTCCGCCCGCTGGAGCGCACCGACGCCGCGGCCGTCGTCGAGTCGCTGCGCACCGCCGCCCCCGGCACCTCGTTCGCCATCGAGCGCACCAGCGGCATCGACTACGAGCCGAGCTATCCGCCCTTCCACCTCGACCCGGGCGCGGTCGTCGCCCCGGCCGAGGAACTCCTCACGGAGGGCAGGGGCTCCACGGGGCCGATCCTCAAGCTCCTCGCCCACCACCCCGAGTTCGCCCCCGACGACTTCCTCGCCCTCGCCCGTACGGTCAGCGGCGAGCGCGCCTCGTTCACCCGCTCCAGCCCGACCGCGCTGCTGGAGATCAGCGGGCTCGGCGTCAGCAAGGCCAGCACCCTGGCCCGCTGCTGCGCGGAGCGGGGCATCGCGCCGCAGGAGGTGGTGGCGTTCGGGGACATGCCCAACGACCTGGAAATGCTCAGTTGGGCGGGGACGGGGTACGCGATGGCCAACGCGCACCCCGAGGTGCTGGCCGCCGCACCGCGCCACGCCGCCGCCAACAACGAGGACGGCGTGGCCGCCGTCATAGAGAGCATCATCGCCGCCTGAGACGCCCGTCTCCTCCCCCAGCCCCACCGGGCCCCTCAGCCCCGCACGCCCCCGAGGCCGTACACCCGGTGCGCGTTGCGGGCGGCGATGAGCGCGGCGACCCGCTCCGCGTCCGCCGCCGACCAGGCGCCCTCCTCGACCCAGCGGCCCAGCAGCGCGCGCAGCGCCGTACGGAAGAGCTCGGCGCCGACGACGTACAGCTCCGGCAGTCCGTAGCCGTCGGTGGAGAAGAGGAGCTTGCCGAACGGTGCCAGCTCCAGGAACTCGGCCAGGACCGCCTCGGCGCGCGTCCCCGTATGCGTGAGGGCCAGCCCGACATCGGCGTATACGTGCGGGAAGACGTTGGCGAGGTAGGCCGCCTGGCGGTGGTACGGATAGCCGTGCAGCAGAACCAGGGCGGTGCCCGAGCCGGCCGTCGCCCGCAAGAAGTCCGTGAGCAGCACCGGGTCCGCGCGGTCGAGCCGCAGATCGGTGTCGCCGAAACCGGTGTGCAGTTGCAGCGGCAGGCCGGTGGCCACCGCCAGCCACAGCAGATGGCGCAGGAGCACCGGATCGGTCACCCTGCCGCCCGCGCGGCGGCCCGCCAGCCAGCCCCCGGCGGCCGTGTGGACCTCGTGCGGGGCGGGCGGCTCGGGGGCGAGGGCCAGCCCATGGCGGTAGGCGGCGACCGACTTGAAGCCCACGGCGGTACGGGCCGCGGCGCGCACGGCCTCCTCGACGCCCGCGACGAAAGCGGCGGCGTCCCCGGAAGAGCCCGCGGAGGAGCCCCCAGGCGGACCGGCTGAGGGGCCGGCGGGTATCAGGCCGTCCGCGATCCGCTCCGCCAGAGTCTCCAGGCGGACGATCTCGCGGGCCATGCCGCCGCCGGCGCCCGCCAGCTCGTCCGGGTCCGTGAGGTCGCCGGGCAGCCCGGTGTCGACGAGGTAGGCGGCTATCCCGGTGCCCCGCAGCAGCGCCCGCCGGCTCTTGTACGGGCCCAGCTCGCGACGGCGCGCCAGGTAGGCGGCGGGCGGGCAGTGCGGCTCCAGGCCGAGCAGCGGAGGGCACCAGCGCCGCACCGCGAAGCCCGTCTGGGTGTCGAAGAAGGTGGTCCCCGGGGCGGCGGGGGCGGCCGACTCCGTGAGGTACCCCTCGAAAGAGCGGGCGTCCACCTCGCCCCGGGCCGCTCCGTGGCAGTGGTGGTCCACCAGCGGCGGCAGCGGAAGCCAGGCCATCAGTACCGCCAGCGGGTCGCGGCCACGATCTGTTCGGGGCTGCTGCCCGCGCTCCGTTCCGCTTCCGCCCGCCGCACCGCGACGAGCGCCCCGTGGAGGACCTCTCCCAGCGCGTCGCGCAGTACTTCTTGTCGCTCGAAAAGGTCGGTCGCCTCAGTGAGCGTCTCGGGGAGCCGGTCGATGGCGCGCTCCCGGCGTTCCGCTTCGCTGAGGCGCCCCGGGTCGCCGACGACCGGTGGGGGCAGTTTCGCGCCGGTGGAGATGCCGTTCAGACCCTCGGCGATGACCGTCCCGACGAGCAGATACGGGTTGGCCGCGGCGTCCACGCACTTGATCTCCGCGTTCCCGCCGTCCGGGTCGTCCCAATCGCCCGGCACCAGCCGCAGCGCCGCCTCCCGGTTCTCCACGCCCCAGCAGCGGTAGGCGCCCGCCCAGTGGGAAGGCGCCATCCGCACGTAACTGGCGGGTGAGGGGGCGCCGATGGCGGACAGCGCCGGGAGGGCGTCCAGGACGCCCCCGAGGAACGCGACGGCCTCCGGGTCGAGCCCGTACGGCGCCCCGCTCTCGCGGTGCAGGCTCCGCCCGTCCCGGCCGAGGCTGAGGTGCAGATGGCAGCCGTTGCCGACCTCCCCGGCGACGACGGAGGGCGCGAACGTGGCGCGCATGCCGTGCCGCGCGGTGACGGCCCGTACGGTCTCGCGGACGAGCACCACCTCGTCCGCGGCCCGTACCGGGTCGGCGGGGGCGGTGGACACCTCGAACTGGCCCGGCGTGTACTCGGGGTGGATCTGGAGCACCTCGATGCCCTGGGCGTCGAGGGCCTCGGCGACGGCTCGGACGTAGTCGGAGAGCTCGACGACCCGCGCCATGCCGTAGGCCGGCCCCTCGCAGGCGGCGTCGAACGCGCCGTCGGGCGCGGGGCGGGACACCGCCCACTCCGTCTCGAACCCCATGCGCACCTCGAAGCCCTCCGCGGCGGCCCGGTCCGCCATCCGGCGGGCGAACTGCCGCTGGCACGCGGGGTACGGCGACCCGTCCTGTTCGTAGCGGTCCACGGGCGCCCAGGCCCAGCCCGGCTGGCCGGCGAGCACGGTCAGCCGGTCGAGGTCGGGGAAGAGCCGCAGATCGCCGTCGGGGCCGCCGAGGTGCGGGGAGGCGGTGGCGTGGTCGTCGAAGGTGTATACGTCGAAGATGGGCGACATGCCCACACCCCGGTGCGCGACGGCCGCGAGCCGGGCGGTCGGCACGGCCTTGACCCGGGTGATGCCCGCGTTGTCGACCCAGGTGAGCGCGATGACGTGGACGCCCTCCGCGGTGAGCCGCGCCGCCTCCTGGCGGGCGACCCGCCGCTGTTCCCCGGCCCGTGCCTCCGTGGTGCTGCCATCAGCCATGCGGTCTCCTCGTCCGGCCGGGCGCGTGCCGCCGGCCGTGCCTCGTCCGTTGCCGTGCCCGGCGTCCGTGGCGCGCCGTACCGGTGTCCATGTCCCGATCGCACGCCTCTGACGCGCATTCGGGCCCGCGAACCACCGCTACCGCCGCACACCGCGCTCTCCCGGCCACCGCCACAGCCGTGGGCCGTGCCGCCCCCAGCCGCCGCTACAGCCGCACGCCGCGCTCCCGCAGCCAGGCCACCGGCTCGACGGCCGACCCGTGACCGGGCCCGGTCCGTACCTCGAAGTGCAGGTGGGGGCCGGTGGAGTTGCCGGTGGAGCCGGAGAGCGCGATCCACTCGCCGGCGCGCACCCGCTTCCCCGGCGCCACATAGAGCGCCGACAGGTGGGCGTACTGCGAGTACCAGCCCCCTTGGTGCCGGACCACCACGCTGATGCCGAAAGCGTCGCCGCAGCCGACCGCGACGACCGTGCCCACCCCGATCGACCGTACGGGCGTGCCGACCGGCACCGCGAAGTCCTGCCCGGTGTGCCCGTTCGCCCAGTGCGAGCCCGCCCCGCCGAAGCCCGCGGACAGCTCGTACGACGCCACGGGCCGCGTCCAGCGCGTGCCCGTCGAAAGCGTGCCCGTCGAGAGCGCGACGGCGCCTTCGTCCGCCGCCGGGCGGGGCAGCGCACCGCACCGGCCGCCGGCCGAGGCCGCCGACGCCATCCACCGCAGGGCGCCGCGCGCCGTCTCCAGCCGCTGCTCGGCGCCCCGCTCCCGGCCGCGCAGCCGCGCGGTCCGCTGGGTCAGCGCGTGCCAGGCGGCCTCCGCCGCCCGCTCCTCGGCGGCCAGCTTCACGCTCGTACGGCCGGTCTCGCCCGTCATGCGCGCCAGGCGGTCCGCACGGTGCTGTGCCGCCACCTGACGGCGCAGCAGCCCCCAGGGGCCGTTCCAGGCCGGTGTGCGGCCATCGGCGTTCAGGGCGGCCGTCATGCGGCGGCGCTCACGGGCGAGCGCCGTCGTGTCCTCGCGCAGCGCCGCCGCCACGATCCGGCGGCCCCGCAGCATCCCCGTGAGCCGCGCGGCCCGTATGCGCTGCGCCCGCTCCGCGCGCCGGCTCTGCTCGTAGACGGCCCTGGCCCGCTGCGCCGCCGCGCCCAGCCGCAGCACCTCGGAGCTGGCCCGCGCCATCAGCTGAGGGGCGCTCATAGCGGCGGTGGGGCCGGACCCGGTGAGCGAGATCAGCCCGGCCAGGACCAGGCCGAGCGAGCACAGCACGGCTATCGGGCGCAGCGAGCGGCGGCTCGAAGGGGAGGGGCGACGATTCGGACGACGGTGGGAACATCGCATGCATGGGATCGTGGCCCGGCACGCGCGCGGCCGCCCGTGCACAGGACCGATTGGCGCAACGGCCGCTCCGTGGAGGCGCCCTCCCCCGCGCCTCGCGTCTTCTTTTAAAGAGGAGACCCGGTTTTTGAAGAGGGGCCCGGCCTCTCTCGAACGGGAGCCCCCGCCAGGAGCCCCCGCCAGGAGCTCCCGCCAGGAAGTCCCGTCAGTAGGCCCCGTCAGGAGCCGTGTCGGGGGCGCCCCGCGCGCACCGGACGTCCCTAAAGAGGCGCCTCCCACACCACCCGCGTGCCGCCCCCTTCTTCCCCGATCCCCGGCCCGTTCGTGCTGGAGCCGCCCAGCGACTCCGCCCGCTTGGCGAGGTTCTTCAGGCCGCTGCGCCGACCGCCCTCGGGGATGCCCACCCCGTCGTCGGCGACCGTCAGACGCACGCCGTCGCTCCCGTCCGGCAGCTTGGCGGTCGCGTCGACGACCACCTCGATCCGCGAGGCCCGCGCGTGCCGGAACGCGTTCGACAGCGCCTCCCGCAGCGCGGCGATGAGGTTCTTCCCGGTCAGCTCGCCGACCTTCGCGTCGACCGGGCCGACGAAGGCCGCCGACGGCTGGAAGCCCAGCGGCACGGCGGCCGTCCCGATCTCCCGCAGGACGCGGGTGCGCAGCCCCGCCGGTGCCTCCGCCGGCCCCTGCTGCAACGCGAAGATCGCCGTACGGATCTCCTGGATCGTCACGTCCAGCTCGTCCACGGCCTGCCCGACCTTCACCCGCACATCGGGCACGACCGCCTTGCGCTGCGCGGTCTCCAGCATCAGCCCGGTGGCGAACAGCCGCTGGATGACCAGGTCGTGCAGGTCGCGTGCGATCCGGTCGCGGTCCTCGTAGACGGCCAGCCGCTCCCGGTCGCGCTGCGCGTCGGCCAGTACGAGCGCGAGCGCGGCCTGCGCGGCGAACTGGGCGGCGAGCGTGCGCTCGGTGTCGGTGAACTTGCGGTCGCCGCGCCGTCTCGGCGTGGCGAGGGTGCCCAGCACCCGGTCGCCGTTCTTGAGGGGCAGCAGCATGCTCGGGCCGAAGAGCGGCGCGGCGTCCGTGATCATGCGGTCGTCGGTGGCCGAGTCGTCCACGTACACCGGTTCCCCGGCGAGGAGCTGGGAGACGACGGGGCTGTGCGGCGGTATTACCGTGCCGAGGAGTCCGGCGGCGTTGTCGGCGCTGACCGCCACTATCTCCAGGCCGCCCTCGTCGTCGGGCAGCAGCACGATCCCGGCGGCCGAGTCGGCGAGCCGGCGGGCCTGCTCGGCGACGACGGCGAGCGCGTCCTCGGCGTCGCTGCCGGACAGCAGCGCCGTGGTCACGGCCACCGAACCGTCGATCCAGCGCATCCGCTGGCGGCCCTCCTCGTAGACGCGCGCGTTGCCGATCGCGATGCCCGCCTCGGTCGCCAGTACCCGCACCATGTTCAGGTCGGCGTCGCTGAAGAGCCCGCCGCCGCGCTTCTCGGCGAGGTAGAGATTGCCGAAGGTCTCGCCCTGCACCTTGATCGGCACGCCCAGGAAGGTGCGCATCGGCGGGTGGTTCGGGGGGAAGCCGGCGTAGCGGGGGTCGGCGGTCAGGTCGGCGAGTATGACCGTCTCGGGCCGCTGGATGAGGGCGCCGAGGAGTCCGCGGCGCCCGTCGGGCAGGTTCCCGATCAGCGCCTGCTGCTCTTCGGACACCCCGTGCGTGATGAACTCCGACAGCCCCTGGCCGGCGGCGTCGATGACGCCGATCGCCGCGTACTCGGCGTCGGCCAGCTCCGCGGCGGTCTCCGCGATCCGGTCGAGCGTGGTGCGCAGTTCGAGCCCGTTGCCCACCGACCGCATGGCCTCCAGCAGCCGCGGCACGCGGGCGGTCAGCTCCGTGGACAGGCCCTGAAGGCTGCGGTTCGCCTCAGTGGCGATCTCCAGCGGGTCCGGAGGTTCCGGTGAGTCCTGTGGTGCTGACGTGGCTGCCATGGACCTGAGCCTAGTAAGTCCCTTTTGCAAGCGAAAGTCGTCTATGGCTGGTGTCCGTGCCTTCCGTCTCCCCTTCGCGCTCCAGCATCCGCCGGAACGGCCCGTCCACCACCGCGAGATCTCCGTACGCACCGCGCTGCACGGCGCGCCCCCGCTCCAGCACGACCACCTCGTCGACCGCGTCGAGCCCCGCCAGCCGGTGCGTGATCAGCACGGTCGTACGGCCCTCGGTGGCGGCCAGCAGGTCCGTCGTCAGCGCGTCCGCCGTGGGCAGGTCCAAATGCTCGGCGGGCTCGTCCAGGACCAGCACCGGGAAGTCGGCCAGCAGCGCCCGCGCCAGCGCGAGCCGCTGGCGCTGACCGCCGGACAGCCGCGCGCCGTGCTCGCCGACCAGCGTGTCGAGCCCCGCGGGAAGGCCGTCCACCCACTCCAGGAGCCGGGCGGCGCGCAGCGCCGCGCGCAACTCGGCGTCGCTCGCGCCCGTACGGGCCAGCCGCAGGTTCTCGCGCACCGAACTGTCGAAGATGTGCGCGTCCTGCGCGCACAGCCCCACCAGCCGGCGTACCTCGTCGCCGTCCACCGAGGCCGCGTCCCGGCCCTCCGGCCCCAGCGTGTACGAACCGGACTCGGCGTCCAGGAAGCGCAGCAGCACCTGGGCGAGCGTCGTCTTGCCAGCGCCCGAGACGCCCACCACGGCGACCCGCCGCCCGGCGGTCAGCTCCAGCGAGAAGCCGTCCAGCGCGGGTTCCGGCTGCCCCGCGTGGCGCGCCGTCAGGCCCTGTACGCGCAGGGGGAACGGGGAGGCCGGAGCCGGCAGCGGCGCGACGGGCTCGGCCACCGGCACGGGCGCGTCCAGCACCTCGTACACGCGCTCCGCGGAGCGCCGCACCCGCTGCCGGTACTGCACCGCCAGCGGCAAGCCCGCGACCGCCTCGAACGCCGCCAGCGGCATCAGCACCACCACCGCCAGCCACACCCCGCCCAGCCGGCCGTCGTGCAGCGCCTGCACGCCCGCCCAGGCCGCGCCCGCCACGGTCAGGCCCGCGGCCAGCGCGGACAGTCCGGCGCCGAGCGCCGTCGCGGCCGAGGCGCGCCGGGCGATGCCGGTCAGCTCGGCGTCGGCGGCGCGCACCGCCGCGACCCGGCCCGGCAGGGCGCCCGCGACCGTCAGCTCCGCCGTGCCGCTGAGCAGATCGACCACCCGGGTCGACAGCGCGCCGCGCGCGGACGAGAGCCGCCGCTCCGCGCGGCGGGCCACCGTGCCGGAGACCAGCGGCACGGCCACGCCCGCCGCCAGCAGCCCGGCGGCCAGCACCGCGCCCGCCTCCGGCAGCAGCCACCCGGTGAAGCCGACCGCGGCCGCGCCGACCAGGACCGCCGACCCGACGGGCAGCAGCCAGCGCAGGAAGTAGTCCTGCAACGCGTCCACATCGGCGACCAGGCGGGAGAGCAGGTCGCCGCGCCGCGCCTCGCGCAGACCGGCCGGCGCGAGCCGCTCCAGGCGCTTGTACACGGCCACCCGCAGACCGGCCAGCACCCGCAGTACGGCGTCGTGCGAGACCAGCCGCTCGGCGTACCGGAAGACGGCGCGGCCGATGCCGAAGGTCCGCGTGGCGGTGACGGCCACCATCAGATAGAGCACGGGCGGCTCCTGGGAGGCCCGCGAGATCAGCCAGCCGGAGACCGCCATCAGCCCCACCGCGCTGCCGAGCGCGAGCGCCCCGAGCAGGAGCGCGAGCGCGAACCGCCACCGCAGGGGCCGGCCCGCCGCCCGTACGGCCGCGAGCACACCGGCTCGCCGTTCCTTCGGAACGGCCCAGGGATCGGGGTGGGCGGCTTCCGGTGCCTCTGGTGCCTCCGGTGCCTCTGGGGCCTCTGGGGCAGCGCCGCCCGCACGCACGCCGTCGAGCCCGGCCCGTACCGGGGCTTCCTCGCCCGTACCTACCGGAGCGCTCCCGTCCGCACGTGCCAGGGCTTCCCCGGCCGTAAGCACCGGGCCTTCCCCGTCCGTACCTGCCAGAGCGCCCTCGCCCGTACGTACCAGAGCGTCCCCGGCCGTCCTGCCGCCCGGCACCGCCGGGTGCTCGGGCCGCTCCAGGCGTACCACCCGGTCGGCGACCGCGAGCAGGGCCGGGCGGTGCACGACCAGCAGCACCGTGCGGCCCACCGCCAGCCGGCGCACCGCGTCGACGACCGAAGCCTCCGTCTCGCCGTCCAGGTTCGCCGTCGGCTCGTCGAGCAGCAGGACCGGCCGGTCCGCGAGGAACGCCCGGGCCAGCGCGACGCGTTGCCGCTGCCCGGCCGAGAGCCCGGCACCGTCCTCGCCGAGCCGAGTGTCAGTGCCGTGCGGCAGCATGGACACGAAGTCGAGGGCACCGGCCTCGCGCAGCGCGTCCCGCACCTGCGCGTCGTCGGCGTCCGGCCGCGCCAGCCGTACGTTCTCGCCGACCGTCCCGGCGAAGAGGTACGGCCGTTGCGGCACCCAGGCCACCTGGTCGTGCCAGCTTTCGGGGGAGAGCGATGAGAGGTCCTTGCCGCCCACGAGCACCCGCCCGCTCGCGGGCCGCTCGAAGCCCAGCACGGCGTTCAGCAGCGTCGTCTTGCCGACCCCGCTCGGGCCCACGACCGCGACCGTCTCGCCGGGGGCGACCTCCAACGACGTCTCGGCCAGGGACGGCTGCGCGCGCCCCTCGTGCCGGACCACGAGCCGCTCCACCGTCAGCGCCGACTCGCCCGCCCGCGGCGCCGCCGCGGTGCCGGGCGCGGAAGCCGGCTCGCTCTCCAGCACCGCGAAGACCTCGTCGGCGGCAGACAGCCCTTCCGCCGCCGCGTGGTACTGCGCGCCGACCTGCCGCAGCGGCAGATACGCCTCGGGCGCGAGCACCAGCACCATGAGGCCCGTATAGAGGTCGAGTTCGCCGCGTACGAGCCGCAGCCCGATGCCGACGGCGACCAGGGCGACCGACACCGTGGCGAGCAGTTCCAGCGCGAAGGAGGAGATGAAGGCGATCCGCAGCGTCCGCAGCGTCGCCCGCCGGTAGTCGGCCGTGATCGAACGGATCGACTCTGCCTGCGCTTTGGCGCGCCCGAAGACCTTGAGGGTGGGCAGCCCGGCGACGACGTCGAGGAAGTGCCCGGACAGCCGGGACAGCAGCCGCCACTGCCGGTCCATGGTGGACTGCGTGGCCCAGCCGATGAGGATCATGAACAGGGGGATGAGCGGCAGCGTGATGCAGATGATTACAGCCGAGAGCCAGTCGGCGGTGACGATACGGGCCAGGACGGCGACGGGCACCACGGCCGCGAGCCCCAACTGGGGCAGATAGCGGGCGAAGTAGTCGTCCAGCGCGTCGATGCCGCGCGTGGCGAGGGTCGTCAGCTCGCCGGTGCGCTGCCGGCTGAGCCAACCCGGGCCCAGCCGCGCGGCGTGGGCGAGCAACCGCGCCCGCAGTTCGGATTTGACCGAGGCGCTCGCCCGGTGCGCGGCGAGCTCCGTCAGCCAGGCGACGGCGGCCCGGCCCACCGCCACCGCGGCGAGCAGCAGCAACCGCCCGGTGAGGTCGCCGGCGGTGCGGCCGTGCTGGAAGGCGCCGACCACCACGTCGGCGATGAGCATCGCCTGGGCGATGACGAGCCCGGCCCCCGCCAGCCCGAGGGCCACGGTCGCGACCAGGAAGAGGCGGGTCGCTTTCGCGTAGGTGAGCAGGCGGGGGTCGACGGGTTTCACGTGGAACCCTTCCTCGTCAGTGCGCGGCCGGGTCGGGGATGTGCTGGGTGCCGATCCGCTTGCGGAACACCCAGTACGTCCATGCCTGGTAGGCCATGACCAGGGGCGTCATGATGACCGCGACCCACGTCATGATCTTCAACGTATACGGGCTGGACGCCGCGTTGGCGGCCGTCAGGCTCCACTCCGGGTTGGTGGACGAGGGCATCACGTCCGGGAACAGCGCGAGGAAGAGCATCGCGACCGCCGCCGCGATGGTCACCCCGGACAGGGCGAACGCCCAGCCCTCGCGCCCCAGCCGGTTCATGACCAGTGCCACCACCAGCGCCGCCACCGCGACGATCATCGCGACCAGGCTGCGTACGTTGCCGGAGTGCGCCTGCGTCCAGATCAGGAAGACCAGCGCCAGTACGGCGGTGGCCAGCCCCAGTACGGTCGCGAACCGCCGCGCCCGCATCCGGATGTCGCCGGCCGTCTTGAGCGCGGCGAACACCGCGCCGTGGAAGGTGAAGAGCACCAGCGTGACGACCCCGCCGAGCAGCGCGTACGGGTTGAGCAGGTCGAGCACGTTGCCGGTGAAGTTCTTGTCCGGGCCGATCGGCACGCCCCGCACGATGTTGCCGAAGGCCACGCCCCACAGGAAGGCGGGGAGCAGCGAGCACCAGAAGATGGCGTGCTCCCAGTTGCGCTGCCAGCGCTCCTCGGGCCGCTTCTGCCGGTATTCGAAGGCGACGCCGCGCACGATCAGGCAGACCAGGATGGCGAGCAGCGGCAGGTAGAAGCCGCTGAAGAGCGTCGCGTACCAGTCGGGGAAGGCGGCGAACGTGGCGCCGCCGGCGGACAGCAGCCAGACCTCGTTGCCGTCCCAGACCGGGCCGATCGTGTTGATCAGCACCCGGCGTTCCTTGCGGTCCTTGGCGAGGACCTTGGTCAGGACGCCGATGCCGAAGTCGAAGCCTTCGAGGAAGAAGTAGCCGATCCACAGGACGGCGATCAGCAGGAACCAGAAGTCGTGAAGATGCATGGTCGTTCTCTCCCTTCCCGTGTCAGTAGGCGAATGTCATCGGCTTGTCGGCGTCCTCGGGCTTGGCGCCGTCCTCGGCGCCGTCGCCGCCACCACCGCCGGAGGGCGGCCGCAGCCGCGGATCCTTGGCCGGAGGCTGTTCGTCGAGGTCCGGACCGGCCTTGACGTACTTGACGAGCAGCCTGGCCTCGACGACCGCGAGAATTCCGTAGAGCAGGGTGAAGACCACCATCGAGGTGATGACCTCACCGGTGCTCACGCCGGGCGACACCGCGTCCTTGGTCTTCATCAGCCCGTAGACGACCCAGGGCTGGCGCCCCATCTCCGTGAAGATCCAGCCAAATGAGATGCCGACGATCGGGAAGAGCATGGTGAGCATGCCGATCCGCCAGGACCACTTGGTGAAGAAGGAGCTCATCTCACGGCGCTTGGTGAGCATCAGCCGTGGGACCTCTTCGTCGCCCGTACGGAATTCCGGGGCGAGCCAGCGCTTCTTGCGGGTCGTCCACAGCCCGATCAGCCCCGCGGCGAACGACGTCATACCGACGCCGATCATCAGCCGGAAGCCCCAGAACGCCACGAAGATATTGGGGATGTAGTCGTCCGGCTCGCCGCCGTACTTCTGCGCCTCGGCCTTGGCGGTGTCGTGGATTCCGGGGACCGAGTCGGTGAAGTTGTCGTGGGCGAGGAAGGACAGTATTCCGGGGATCGACAGCTCGACGGTGTTGTGGCCCTTGTTGACATTGCCGACCGCGAACACGGAGAAGGGCGCGGGCTCCTTGGTCTCCCACAGCGCCTCGGCCGCCGCCATCTTCATCGGCTGCTGCTCGAACATGACCTTGCCGAGGGTGTCGCCGCTGATGGCCGTGCCAAGCCCGGCGATGACCGTGACGACCAGGCCGACCCGCAGCGAGCTGCGCATCGCGCCGATCTTCTTGCGCTCCTTCTCCCCGGGCGCCTGGCCGGCCGACTGCCGCCGCTTGGCCTTCCACAGGTGGTACGAGGCGACGCCGATGACGAACGCGCCGCCCGCGAGGAAGGCCGCGGTGATGGTGTGGAAGAACTGCGTCAGCGTCGTGTTCTGGGTGAGAACCCGCCAGATGTCGGTGAGCTGGGCCTTGCCCGTCGACTTGTCGATCGTGTAGCCGGTCGGGTGCTGCATCCAGGAGTTGGCGGCGAGGATGAAGTACGCGGAGAGGACCGTGCCGATCGCGACGATCCAGATGCAGGCGCAGTGGATCTTCTTCGGCAGCTTGTCCCAGCCGAAGATCCACAGCCCGATGAAGGTCGACTCGAAGAAGAAGGCGATCAGCGCCTCCATCGCGAGCGGCGCGCCGAATACGTCACCGACGAAGCGCGAGTAGTCGGACCAGTTCATGCCGAACTGGAACTCCTGGACGATGCCCGTCACGACGCCCATCGCGATGTTGATGAGGAAGAGCTTTCCCCAGAACTTGGTCGCGTGGAAGTACTTCTCCTTGCCCGTACGGACCCAGGCCGTCTCCAGACCGGCGGTGATCGCCGCCAGGCTGATCGTCAGTGGGACGAAGAGGAAGTGGTAGACGGTGGTGATGCCGAACTGCCATCGCGCCAGGGTCTCCGGCGCCAAAGCAAGGTTCACGTCGGACTCTCCTTCACCTCTCGTACCGCTCTCGCTCAGCCGCAGTGTGCCCTTTTTGTCCGATCGCAAGTGGGACGCAAGGTGGACATAAGGGGACACGCTTGTGAACGCGTTCACATTCACAAGCAATTATGACGCACATGCCCGTTCGACCTTCGCCCGGGGGGCCAAAAAGCGACATCCCGCGCCGGAGTACGGCGCGGGACGTCTGGAGGTCCGTCGAGAAGTCTGTTGAAGGGGCTGCCGAGAAGGGTGGGGAAGGCGGGTCACAGCTCCTTGCGGAACGCCGCGGCCGCCTGCAGGAAGAGTTCGTTCGCCTCGGTCTCGCCGATCGTCGCGCGCATGCCCTCGCCCGGGAACGGCCGGACCACCACGCCCGCCCGCTCGCACGCCGCGGCGAACTCCGCCGTACGGTCCCCCAGCCGCAGCCACACGAAGTTGGCCTGCGACTCCGCGACCGTCCAGCCCTGGGCGGTGAGCGCGTCCACCACCCGGCGCCGCTCCGCCACCAGCGCGTCGACCCGCTCCCGCAGCGCGCCCTCGCTGCGCAGCGAGGCGATCGCCGCGTCCTGCGCGAGCTGGCTGACGCCGAACGGCACCGCCGTCTTGCGCAGCGCCGCCGCGACCGGCTCGTGCGCGACCGCGAAGCCGATCCGCAGCCCGGCCAGCCCGTACGCCTTGGAGAAGGTGCGCAGCACGCAGACGTTGGGGCGGTCGCGGTAGAGGTCGATCCCGTCCGGAACGTCCTCGTCGCGGTTGAACTCGCGGTACGCCTCATCCAGCACGATCAGGACATCGGACGGGACCCGGTCCAGGAAGGACTCCAGCTCGGCCCGGTGCAGCACGGTGCCCGTGGGGTTGTTGGGCATGCAGACGAAAATCAGCCGGGTCCGGTCGGTGACCGCGGCCAGCATCGCCTCCAGGTCGTGCCCCTCGTCCTCGGTCAGCGGCACCTGCACCGAGGTCGCTCCCGAGACCTGGGTGACGATCGGGTACGCCTCGAAGGACCGCCAGGCGTAAATGACCTCATCACCGGGGCCGGCCGTCGACTGCACCAACTGCTGCGCGACGCCGACCGACCCGGTGCCGGTGGCCAGGTGCTCGACGGGGACGCCGAAGTGCTCGGACAGCTCGTTCAGCAGGGCCGTACAGGCCATGTCCGGGTAGCGGTTGAAGGCCCCGGCCGCCGCGATCGCGCTCTCCAGGACGCCGGGCAGCGGGGGGTAGGGGTTCTCGTTGGAGGACAGCTTGTAGACGACGGGGCCGTCGGCCGCGGCCCGCTTGCCCGGCTTGTAGGTCGGCAGGCTGTCCAACGCGGCGCGCAGCCTCGGGGTCTTCTCGGTCACCGCAGGTCCTCCTCGACATTCCGTACCACTCAATACTCCATACCTTATGAGGATTGCCCCGGGTCCCGTCCAGAGCTGCCGGCCCAGTCCAAGGAGCCGGGAGCGGCGGCGCCGTCCCCGCCGCTCAGAGACTTCGGCCCCCGTACGGCGCCGCCGCTCCCGTACCGGGCCGTCCGCCGGCCCCTGCCGCGGCGGACGGCCCGCGTCAGAGGGGGAGCGCTACCCGCCCTGGCGCACGCCGGTGGCGCGCGCCGTGGCGCGCATCGCCCGTACAGGTGAGTTGAGACCTCTTCGAGACCTGGACCATTCGGCGGGCGTAGATATGCCAGATGCCTACAGGCCACTGTCACAACCCCTAACGGCCTTGGCTTCCATGGTCATTGGTCGGACCAGCGCATGCAGAAACGTGCCTGTCAACAGCTAAATAGGGAGCCCTGCCATCCAACCAACCGCGCCCTACTATCGGCACGCCATGACAGCAGCAGGGAAGCATCAGGTGAGCCGGTCGACCGGCCGTCGGCTGGGGCGGGCGGGCATCCGCGACGTGGCCGCCGCGGCCGGCGTCTCCATCACGACCGTCTCCGACGCGCTCAACGGCAAGGGCCGGCTACCGGACGCGACCCGCCGCCACGTCCGCGAGGTCGCCGATCGGCTGGGCTATCGCCCTTCCGCGGCGGCCCGCACGCTCCGTACCGGCAAGTCCGGCCTCATCGGCCTGACCGTGACCACGTACGGGAATGAACCTTTCACCTTCACCGAATTCGCCTATTTCGCAGAGATGGCCAGGGCCGCCACCTCCGCCGCCTTGGCGCGCGGTTACGCCCTCGTCATCCTGCCCGCCACCTCCCGCCACGACGTCTGGTCCAACGTCGCCCTCGACGGCACCGTCGTCGTCGACCCCTCCGACCACGACCCCGTCGTCTCCGAACTCGTCCACCACGGCATCCCCGTCGTCTCCGACGGCCGCCCCGCGGGCGCCCTGCCCGTGACCGCCTGGGTCGACAACGACCACGAGGCCGCCGTACTCAACATCCTCGACCATCTCGCCGCCGCCGGCGCCCGCCGCATCGGCCTGCTCACCGGCACCACCACCGACACGTACACCCGCCTGTCCACCACCGCCTATCTGCACTGGTGCGAGCGGGTCGGCCAGGACCCGGTGTACGAGGAGTACCCGGCCCACGACCCGTGCGCGGGCGCCGTGGCCGCCGACCGGCTGCTCGCCCGCCCCGACCGCCCCGACGCGGTCTACGGCCTCTTCGACCCCAACGGCACCGATCTGCTCGCCGCCGCCCGCCGCTACGGGCTGCGGGTGCCCGAAGACCTGCTCCTGGTGTGCTGCAGCGAGTCCATGGTCTACGCCACCACCGAGCCGCCCATCACCACGCTCTCCCTCAAACCCCGCCGTATCGGCACCGCGGTGGTCCAGCTCCTCATCGACGCCATCGAGGGGCTCGACACAGGACGCCCTGTGGAACAGGTCATACCGACCGAACTGATCGTGCGCACCTCGTCACAGCGGCGTCCGCCGCGCACTACGGTCAGCCCGCCGCGCAGCCCGCGCAGCAGCGGTCCGGCGTAGCGCCCGTTCCGCTTCGGGCCTTGCGGCGTCCGGGGACAGCGGCGGTGAGGGTGGCGCGGAGAGGGAGCGGACGTGAAGGCCCGGGCCGGGCTTCCGTGCGCCGCCCGAGCCTTCCGCGCGCCCCCCACCTCGGCGGCATGGAGCCCCTGACGGAGGCAAGAACCGGGCTGGGGCAGAATTAGGGGCAGGGAGCGAACGGGTCAATCGGGGAGAAAAGAGCGGAGAAGTCCGGCCCTCACCGATTGACAGCCCCCTGGTGCGTCGCACGCCGCGACGGTCATTCCTATGATGGGCGCACGACACCACGGACCGCCATCGACCAGGCAAGGTCCACAAGGTGCACGGCGGCGCGATGGTGGAGGGGTCGATGACTCAGGGGGCCGGTCTGGGACCCACGGCACGGACCACGGCGGCACTGTCGCCATTCCCTGCGTACGCGCAGTCCGTGCCGCACGAGAATCCTCCCGCACCACCCGTACCGGAGGGTGCGGACGCGATGCCTCCCGGCTACACGCCCACGGAGCGGGACCTGCCGGTCATCGGCGCGGATCCGGACGTGCCCACCGTCGAGCTCACCCCGCTCGCCGCCCCCGAGGACCCCCTCGCCTCGAACGGGCCGGGCCCCCTGTACGTCGTCGGCGACGTCCACGGCTACCTCGACGAACTCCACGAAGCCCTCGCCGCCCAGGGGCTGATCGACGCCGACGGCAACTGGGCCGCGGGCAACGCCCGCCTCTGGTTCCTCGGCGACTTCACCGATCGCGGCCCGGACGGCATCGGCGTCATCGACCTCGTCATGCGGCTCTCCGCCGAGGCCGCGGCGGCCGGCGGCTACTGCAAGGCCCTCATGGGCAACCACGAACTCCTCCTCCTCGGCGCCAAGCGGTTCTACGACACCCCCGTCAACTCCGGTGCCGGTACCGCCTCCTTCCAGGCCGCCTGGCTCATCAACGGCGGCCAGCGCACCGACATGGAGCGGCTCCAGGACCACCACCTGCAGTGGATGGCCCGGCTGGACGCGATGGCCGAGGAGGACGGCCACCTGCTCGTGCACTCCGACACCACCGCCTACCTCGACTACGGCGACTCGATCGAGGCGGTCAACGACGCCATCACCGAGGCGCTCCAGCGCAGCGATGCCGACGAATGCTGGGACCTGTTCCGGAAATTCACCAAGCGCTTCGCGTTCCGCGACGACGCGGGCCCGATGGCCGCCCGGGAACTGCTGACCACCTTCGGCGGCACCCGGGTCGTCCACGGCCACAGCCCCATCCCGTACCTCCTCGGCGAGGTAGGCTCGGAGGACGGCGAGGACAACGGCGCGGCGGCCGTGGACGGTCCCCATGTGTACGCCGACGGCCTGGCGGTCGCGATGGACGGTGGCGTCACGATGGCCGGAAAGCTACTGGTGGTTCAACTTCCTCTGTCTGTCTGAGGATTCATTGGGCAGGGGTAGGGGCAGGTAGGAAATTCCACCGCGCGGGGGGAATTCGGGAAACAGACTGTCACCCCGTGCCAGAACGGCTCTACCATCGGCCTTATCCGTAGCAGGCTCTCCTCCGTTTCCGCCCAACTGCCCGGTGTAGGCCGGCTACAAGGCCCTACGGAGCATCGGGGGATGCACATGAACAGCGCTCCGCACCTGCTGACCGAGGATCGCCCGGAGTTCGAGCGAGTCCTCGATGAGGCGCTGCGTACCGCAGACCATGACCCGGAACTGGCCGCCCTAGGCCGGCGGCTCAACAGTGAACAGCTGCGCACCATGGCGTTGGGCGCCATGGCCGCCATTTCGGCATGCGCGGCAGCCGAGTATCAGAACTACGTACAGGCGCGTGAGGAACTGCGCGCGCCCGCCGGCGCCACCCGGCCACAGCCGGTCGGCGGCGGAAGCGGCGGCGGTGACCAGGGCGACGACCATTCGGCCGCCGTCGGGATCGCCACCGCCATGAGCGAGGCAGCCGAGGCCGGAGCGGGCGCGGGAGCGGTGCTCGCCGTGCTCGCCCCGGTCCTCGCGGGCATCGCGGCCCTGCTTTTCCTCGTCATCGGATATGTCATGCGCACGGTCAGCTCCGATGTCTCCGTCGCGGACCCGATGATCACCATCGGCTGGTGGTTCGGCGGCCTCACCGCCGCCGGAGTCCTCGTCGCCATGGCCGGCATGCTGCTGACCGCCCTGCGCAACAACGGGCCCGCGGGCCGTGACGGGCGAGGGGTGGGCAAGCAGGCCGAGGCGGTGGCACAGGCCAGGGAAGCCTGGCGGCAGGCGCTGCTGCACCGCGGCGTACTGCCCTTCCTGCGCGAGGCGATCGCCACGGCCGGTCCGCCGGCGCCGCGGCCGACGTATGTGCCGAGGGCTCCGGGTGGCAGCCGGACACCCCACCTCGGCTACTCCCGTCCGGGCTTCTCCAGCCCGGACGCCAACAATGAACACGCCTCCCGGCCCCGGTTCTCCAGCCCGGACTTCACCAGCCCGGACTACGGAGGCCCGGACCACCGGCCCGAGTAGCGCCGAAAGGCCGGCCCGAACGGGGCCGGCCCACCGGACCTGAGGAACACCCGGCGTCGGGGGGGGGGGGGGGGGGGGGGGGTGGAGGGGGGGGGGGGGGGGGGGGTGCGTGCGTACTGTAGGTATGAGTTCGTATGGGTAGCACAGTGGGTGGTCGAATCGGGCGTC
>NZ_JBWKFF010000001.1:478519-556423 GCF_056434425.1 Streptomyces sp. NPDC044033
GGGCACAAACACCGCACAGGGATACCCCCCCCCCCCCCCCCCACAACCCCCCCCCCCCCCCCCCCCCCCCCCCCCCCCCCCCCCCCCCCGCCGCATGTGCGCCGGTACGTACGTACCGTCGGCACGCGTCAGCCGCGGCGCCCCATGGTGTCGTCGAGCCAGTCGTAGACCTGGGCGTAGGCGAGCCGCTGGCCGCCGGCCTGGCAGTGGGCGTCGGCGCCCAGTTCGGTGGTGAACTCAAGGAGCGTCTTCGGGCAGGTCAGGTGCTCGAAGAGCAGTTCCGGCTGGCCCTCGAAGAACACGTCGGTGGCTCCGGAGCAGACCAGGGTCGGGCAGACGATCTTCTCGGCGACGCCGACCAGGCTGTAGTCGAGGAAGGTGGCGACGAATGCGCGCGGGGTCTCGGCGCCCATGACGTACATGCCCTGTTCCGTGGCCCACCGGAACTTGGGGCTGGCGGCCATCGCCCCCTCCAGGACGGCATCGAGTTCGGGGTCCTGGTCGGCGCGCAGCCGCCGCTCGACCTCGGCACGCTCGCCGGGGAGGCCGTCGACCACGAAGGCGGCCATGTCATAGATCCCGTCGAAGGCGACGACGGCGGCGATGCGGTGGTCGAAGGCCGCGGCGCGCGGCGCGAGCAGCCCGCCCATGCTGTTGCCGAACAGGGCGATCCGGTCCGGGTCCACTTCGGGGCGGGTCAGGGCGTAATCGATGACGGGGCCGACGACCGACTCCCAGTCCGGGCGGAACACCATGCCGTGGTGGTGGCGCGTGCCCGGCTGGCCCGGCCCGTCGAAGGTCAGGACGTTGTAACCGCGTTCGACGGCCGCGGCGGCGCCGCCGAAGTGCATCTCCTCGGCCGTTCCGTCGAATCCGTTGAACATGAGCATGGTCGGCCGGACGGCGCCCGAGTCGTCGGCCCGGTAGAAGTAGCCGGGCAGCACGGTGCCCTCGTACGGGATCTCGACCAGCTCGATGGCCGGGGTGGACAGCGCGGCGGCCTCGCGGAAGCAGACGACCGAGGCGTCGTAGGCGCGCAGGATGCGGGGGTCGTCGGCGTTGCCGTGCAGGAAGAACTCGGCGCTGCGGTAGTAGTTCGAGGCCCGCAGGAAGGCGTCCCGGGCGCTGACGCGGTGCCCGCCGGCCTGTGCCGTACGCGCGACGTCCGCCACGCGCTCGCCCATGGCGAACCACTCGTCGTGCCAGCTGTCGTAGTCGCCGGGGGTGATGCGCTCGGCGACGACCGCCGCCTCCCCGAAGTCGGCGCCTCCGTAGGCGATGTGCCCGAAGACGCGCAGCGTCTCGAACCAGAACTGGGTGTTCTCCGGGAAGAAGACGGGCTTCATGGCCCCTCCTAAAAGTTGCTCTCGACTGCGTTAACCCAGACGTTAGAGCCATGAGGGACACAAACGCAAGCCTCGACTGCGTTAAAGGTTAGGATGGAGCCATGAAGGAAGAACAAGAGCGGGCCCGCCGCCCCGGCGGACGCAGCGCCCGCGTCCGCACGGCGGTGCACCAGGCCGTCCTGGCCCTGGTCGCCGAACGCGGATACGGCGGCTTCACCGTCGGCGAAGTCGCGGCCCGCGCGGGCGTGGCCGACACGAGCGTCTACCGCCGCTGGGGCAACCTCGAAGCCCTGACCACGGACGTGGCGATCTCCTGGCTGACCACCCAGTCACCGATTCCCGACACGGGCAGCCTCAGGGAAGACCTGCGCAGCTACGCGGCCCACGTGGAGCGCGACATCACCGGACCCGACGGACTGGCGGTGCTGCGCCTGTCCGTATCCCTCTCCGCGGCGGGCCAGGACGGCGAACGGGCGCGCGACGACTTCCTCGTCGAGCGATGGCGCCAACTGGACACCATGCTCGACCGCGCCCGCGCCCGGGGCGAAAACCCGCCGGAAGCCATGGAAGTGGTCGACCACATCCTGGCCCCGATGTACGTCCGCGTCCTCCTCGGAGTCACCCCGCTCAGCCCCGACTACGCCGATGACCTGGTCGACCACCTGCTGCTCCGTACGGCCGAGGGGCAGTGACCCGCCGCCGCGCGGCCGGGCCGTATCCAGCGCGCCACAGGCGTCCTCGGCGCGCGGGCGTGTGAAGCCGAAAGGCCCGAAGTCGCAAGAGGGAGTTGCGGCTTCGGGCCCGGCTCGTACCGGAGGGGTATCCGGCGTGTCAGTCCGCGATCGGCAGATACACGCGGTTGCCCGCGGCCGCGAACTCCCTGGACTTCTCCGCCATCCCGGCCTCGGCCTCGGCCTCGGCACCGGCACCGATCGCCAGGTCACCGCCGTGTTCGCGGCGGATGTCCTGGGAGATCTTCATCGAGCAGAACTTCGGCCCGCACATGGAGCAGAAGTGCGCGGTCTTCGCCGGTTCCGCCGGGAGGGTCTGGTCGTGGAACTCCCGTGCCGTGTCCGGGTCGAGGGCCAGGTTGAACTGGTCCTCCCAGCGGAACTCGAACCGGGCGTCGGAGAGCGCGTCGTCCCACTCCTGGGCGCCAGGGTGCCCCTTGGCCAGGTCAGCGGCGTGGGCGGCGATCTTGTAGGTGATCACGCCGGTCTTCACGTCGTCCCGGTCCGGGAGGCCGAGGTGCTCCTTGGGGGTGACGTAGCAGAGCATCGCCGTGCCCCACCAGGCGATCATCGCCGCGCCGATGCCCGAGGTGATGTGGTCGTAGGCGGGGGCGACGTCCGTGGTCAGCGGGCCGAGCGTGTAGAACGGGGCCTCCTCGCAGATCTCCTGCTGGAGGTCGATGTTCTCCTTGATCTTGTGCATCGGGACATGGCCCGGGCCCTCGATCATGGTCTGTACGCCGTGCCGCTTGGCGATGGAGTTCAGCTCGCCGAGCGTACGCAACTCCGCGAACTGCGCCTCGTCGTTGGCGTCCGCGATGGAGCCGGGGCGCAGCCCGTCCCCGAGGGAGTACGTGACGTCGTACGAGGCGAGGAGGGAGCAGAGCTCCTCGAAGTTCTCGTACAGGAACGACTCCTTGTGGTGCGCCAGGCACCACGCGGCCATGATCGAGCCGCCGCGCGAGACGATGCCGGTCTTGCGGCGCGCGGTCAGCGGCACGTACCGCAGCAGCACGCCCGCGTGGACCGTCATGTAGTCCACGCCCTGCTCGGCCTGCTCGATGACCGTGTCCTTGTAGATCTCCCAGGTCAGCTCCTCGGCCTTGCCGTCGACCTTCTCCAGCGCCTGGTAGAGCGGCACGGTGCCGATCGGCACGGGGGAGTTGCGCAGCACCCACTCGCGCGTGGTGTGGATGTTGCGGCCGGTGGAGAGGTCCATGACCGTGTCGGCGCCCCAGCGGGTCGCCCAGGTCATCTTCTCCACCTCCTCCTCGATGGAGGAGGTGACGGCGGAGTTGCCGATGTTGGCGTTGACCTTCACCAGGAACTTCTTGCCGATGATCATCGGCTCGATCTCCGGGTGGTTCACGTTGGCCGGCAGTACGGCCCGGCCCGCCGCGATCTCCTCCCGTACGGTCTCGGGGGCGACGTTCTCCCGGATCGCGACGTACTCCATCTCCGCCGTGATCTCGCCGCGCCTGGCGTACGCGAGCTGGGACACGGCCCGCCCATCGTGGCCCCGGCGGGGCTGGCGCGGGCGGCCCGGGAAGACCGCGTCGAGGTTCTTGAGGCCACCGCGCGGGGTGGTGTGCTTGAGGCCGTCGTCCTCCGGGCGCAGCGCGCGCCCGGCGTACTCCTCGGTGTCGCCGCGGCCGATGATCCAGTTCTCCCGGAGCGGCGCGAGGCCGCGCCGGACGTCCGTCTCGACGGCCGGGTCGGTGTACGGGCCGGACGTGTCGTACAGCCGCACGTCCCGGCCGTTGGTGAGGTGCACCCGGCGCACCGGGACCCGCAGGTCCGGGCGTGATCCGGTCACGTGGTCCTTGTGCCAGCCGAGCTCCGCGGAGCCCTCGGCGACACCGCCGGCTTCCGCGGTGCCACTGGTTTCAGGCGTGCGTGCATCCTGCTGCGAGGTCATCAGACCCAACTCCCTACGCCGGCATTACCCGGTAACAGGTTCGGCGGTCGACGCAGCGGCTTCCGTACGTCCCGTACGGAGATCAGCGCCCTCTCAGCCCGGTGCTCCGAGCTCCCGCGATTGCAAAGGTGTCACTACGCTAACGGTTGGCTGCCCCCGGCGGCCAGGGGGCCTTGCGATGATCGGGCGGTGACACGCACCGAGCCCGATCCCCCCGCGCCTGCGCGGGAACCCGCGCACCCACAGGCCCAGGGGCACTCGCCTGCCCAGGAGCGCCCGCCTGCCCAGGGCCGTCCGCAAGCCCACGATCCCTCGCACAGTCACGGGCACTCGCACAGCCATGGACCGGCCGCGCCCGTCTCCCGGCACCTGCGCAGAGTCATCGCGGCGGTGCTCATCCCGTTCGCCGTCGCCGTGGTGGCCGGGCTCGTGGTCCTGTGGCCCGGCGGCGCTCCGCCGCATCAGCACAGCGGCCTGGGGTTCGACCAGCAGACGGAATCGGGCCGGGTGGTGAAGGTCGAGGAGGTGAACTGCGCGGACGTGGGGGCGCAGTCGCAGGCGCCGGGGCCCGGCAGCGGGGGGCCGGGCGGCGGAAGCGGGCAGCCGCCCCCGAGCGGCACCGGCTCCGGGCCCGGGCTCGGGCTCGGGCCCGGCTCCGCCCAGAAGTGCGAGAAGGCCACGCTGGAAGTCACCTCCGGCGACGACAAGGGCCGGCCCTTCACCGAGATCGTGCAACCGAACGCCTCACGCCACTACTCGGTGGGGCAGAAAGTCGTCCTCGCGTACGCGCCGAAGGCCCCGAAGAACCTCCAGTACTCCGTCACCGACGTGGACCGCACGCTGCCGATGGCACTGCTCGGAGCCGTCTTCGCGATCGCCGTCGTGCTCGTCGGGCGGCTGCGCGGGCTCTTCGCGCTCATCGCGCTGGCGATCAGTTTCGGCGTGCTGACGCTGTTCATCCTGCCCGCGGCCCTGCAAGGGTCGAACCCGCTGCTGGTCGCGGTGGTCGGGGGCAGCGCGATCATGCTGATCGCGCTCTACATGTGCCACGGGCTGACGGCCCGTACATCCGTGGCGGTCATCGGCACCCTGCTGTCCCTGATGGTCATCGGCCTGCTCGGCTCGGTGTTCATCGACTGGGCGCGGCTGACGGGCGACACCGACGACCAGACGGGGCTGGTGCACGGCCTCTATCCGCACATCGAGATCCGCGGTCTGCTGCTGGCCGGGGTCATCATCGGTTCGCTGGGCGTGCTGGACGATGTGACGGTGACGCAGACGTCCGCGGTGTGGGAGCTGAAGGAGGCCGATCCGCGGGCGAGTTGGCGCAAACTGTACGGGGCGGGGATGCGCATCGGGCGGGACCACATCGCGTCCGTGGTCAACACGCTGGTGCTGGCGTACGCGGGTGCTTCGCTGCCGTTGCTGCTGCTGTTCTCGATCGCGGACAGCGGGGTGGGCACGGTGGCGACCAGCGAGATCGTCTCGGAGGAGATCGTACGGACCCTGGTGGGCTCCATCGGGCTGGTGGCCTCGGTTCCGGTGACAACGGCGCTGGCAGCGCTCGTTGTCAGTGCCGACCGGCACAATACGGGTACCGGGTCGAGGACCGGGAGGAGGACCGCGGCGAGGGGCGGCAGGCGGCGTCGCGCCAAGTGACCGGAGTGGTCACGAGCAGCAAGCGGGCTGGGGGGGCGGCCGCGGTTGCCGTACCGAGCGATGGGGGAGCTGCCGGTGATCGGTGAGCGGGGCAGGGTGACGGGGACGGTCGGGCCGGGGCTGGTCGGCGAGGTGATGGTGCGGGTGCGCGGGGGCTCCGAGGCGTTCCTCGCGTACGCGGTGGAGCCGGGCGAGCGGCTGGAGCGGGGCACGGTGGTGCTGGTCGTGGAGTATCAACCGCCGCGCACGGTCTATGTCATGGCCGCCTATGGCTGATGTATCAAATGCGCACCAAGGATGCGTCCGAGGCTTCACCGGGGTCCTGGGCGGGAGCAGACTTTTTTGATCGCGGGTCCCTTCAGGGACTCCGGCAAAGGGGGCGTGAGCGCATGCTGATCGGCGTCGTGGCGGGGATTGTCGTCGTCGCAGTCATCATCCTGATCGGTCTCTTCAAACTCATGTGGCGAGTCGCCGAGCCGAACGAGGCACTCGTCATCTCCGGCTCCAAACACCGTACGGAGGGCCTGGAAGAAGGCATGGGCTTCCGGATCGTCACCGGGCGCGGGACGCTGGTGACGCCCGGGGTCCAGGTGGTGCGGAAGCTGTCGCTCGACCTCAACGAGGCTGAACTGAACGTGGATTGCGTGACCCAGCAGGGCATTCCGCTGCGGGTGCACGGCGTGGTGATCTTCAAGGTGGGCGACGACTTCGTGTCGATCGCGAACGCGGCGCGCCGCTTTCTGGACCAGCAGAAGTTCATGGGCGAGCGCGTGCACAACGTCTTCGCCGGCCATCTCCGCTCGATCGTGGGCGGGTTGACGGTCGAGAACATGATCCGGGACCGGGAGCGGCTGACGGGCGAGACGCGGGCCGCTTCGGGCACCGAGATGGAGAAGCTCGGTCTGATCATCGACTCGTTGCAGATCCACGAGATCCAGGACCCGACGGGCTACATCAAGAACCTCTCCGCGCCCCACGCGGCCGCCGTGCACCGGGACGCGCGAATCGCCCAGGCCGAGGCGGACCGGCTGGCCACCGAGGCCGAGCAGCAGGCGTCGGCCCGGATGGCGCAGGCGACCCGCGACAGCGAGATCCTCCAGGCCGGTTATCAGGCCGAGCGGGACAGCGCGGCGGCCAAGGCCCGGCAGGCGGGCCCGCTGGCGGAGGCCGCCGCGCAGCAGGAGGTCGTGGTCCAGGAGACGCGGGTGGCGGAGCTGGAGGCGCAGCGGCGCGAGCAGATGCTCCAGGCGGATGTGCGCAAGCCGGCGGATGCCTCCGCGTACGAGAAGCGGACGCTGGCCGAGGCGGAGCGGGACGCCCGTATCTCGGGGGCGGAGGCGAAGGCCCGGGAGACGGAGCTGGCGGCGGTCGCCGAGGCGAACCGGGTCAAGACGGCGGCGGTGGCGGAGGCCGAGGCGACGAAGGCGCGCGGCACCGCCACGGCGGCGGCCACCCGGGCGACCGGTGAGGCCGAGGCCGCGGCGGCGCAGGCCAAGGGGTTGGCGGCGGCCGAGTCGGCGCGGGCGCGGGGCCTGGCCGAGGCGGAAGCGATCAAGGCGCGGGCGGCCGCACTCGCGGAGAACCAGGAGGCGGTCGTCGCGCAGCAACTCGCCGAGAAGTGGCCCGAGATCGTCCGGGCGGGCGCCGGGGCGTTCGGGAGCGTCGATCACATGGTGCTGCTCAACGGGGCGGACGGGATGTCCGACATGTTCGCGAAGGCGCTCACCATGGGCGGTACGGGCCTGGGGCTGGCCCGCCAGTTGCTCGCGTCGATGGGCTCGGCACAGGGGGGTGCCGAGGGCGCGAACGGCGCTGAGAACGGCGCTGCGAGCGGCCGTGCCGCTGCCGCGGACGGCTCGGCGGCCCGCTCGGGGGGCGGGGAGTCGGCGGCCGCGCCTGACGGCGCGTCCCCGCGTACCGAGCGTGTGCCGATCCGGGAGGAGGGCGGGGCTACAGGCCGCTAACCGGCGTTCTGCCCCTCGGTGTTGCCGGCGAGGATGCGGTCGAGCGCCGTGGTGAGGTCGCATTCGAGGTCGGCGACCGATCGCTCCTCGCCGAGCGGGGCGATGCGGTCGGTGCGGTCGAGGAAGGCCACCAGCGGGGCGGCGCCGGCCCGGAACAGGGCCCGTTCACCGCCGACTTGCAGCCGGATGAAGACATCGGAGAGGTGTTCGGAGGAGGTCGGTGCGATGTGCACGTCGCCCTCGCCGGAGGGCTGGCTCAGCCCGTCGAGCAGCAGCTCTCTGGCGAAGGCCCACGTGACGGGCGCATCGCCGGGGAGATGGAAGGTGAACGTGATCGCGTACGGGTCGTTGCTGTCGTACATGAGTTCCACCGGGATACGGAAAGCAAGCTCCTCGGAGACGAGAAAGGTCATGGTCACTTCTGCCTGAACCGTGTCGCGCATAGCCCTATGCCCCGCGTTCGTCGGATTTGGCCGGGATTGAATCCTCATGGCCCTATTGACGCCATCGTCTGACAACGACTAACGGATCACAAGGAGTGATTTTTCAGATACTGATAGAGAACGAGAGTGAGCTTACGAGCTCACCGACTCTGGAGCGTAACGACTCGACCACAGGACGGAGTTGTTCCACCCGATTCGCGGGAAGGGAGACCGCCATGGTCGCGACGGCGGTCCCCGCGACTATGGGGAAGGCCGCGCAGACCGTCCCGAGCGCGTACTCCTGCCGTTCGAAGACCGGTTGGTTGCGGTGTCTGCGCTCCAGCCGGCACACCAGATCGGCCCGGTCACACGCGGAGTACGGGGTGAGGGGCCGTATGGGGTGGCGGGCGAGGTAGTCGTCGCGCTCCTCCTCGCCGAGCTGGGCGAGGAGGCACTGGCCCAGGGCGTGGGCGTGCGCGGTCTCGCGGAAATCCGCCCACTCCTGTACGGCCGGGAACTCGGGGCCGTCGACGACGGCGAGGACGTCGACCTCCCCCTCGCGGTACGCCGCGAAGTACAGAGGAACGCCCATTTCTTCGCCGATCCCGCCCAGCGTGTCGGCGATTCCCGCGCGCCGTTCCTCACGGCCGTCCACTCCGCCGAGACTCATCGCAGCGTCGCCGTAGCGGAAGACCCCGTTCTCGCGGCGCAGATATCCCTCATGGGTCAGCGTGCGGAGCAGATGGTAGGCGGTGGGCAGCGGCAGGCCCGCCTCACGGGCGAGCTGCTTGGCAGGCGCACCGTCCCGGTGCGCGCCCACGGCCTCCAGCAGTCGCAGCGCACGCTGCACCGATCCGATCAGAGTCGGCTGAGGGGAAGCCCCGATATTCGCAGTCGCCAACGCTCACCCCCAGGCGTGCCGACGGGCATCATGCCCGCCTGCGGGGGCCGCCCCCGCCACTACTGAGCCGCCCAGGGGCCGTAAATTCACGAGCGATGCCGGCGCCGCGGCCGGACCGTGGGTCGACCGGCCCGCCCGAGCCACCGCCACAAGGAAGGCGTCAGCGATTCGCACTCTAACCGGAGTAACGCCTTCAGGTTGATGTTTGACGGGGGGTGTCCCTCTGCCGGGCTACCCCGGAGGGCGGCGGGGCAGGCCGCCTCGGAGCGCCCGGCGGGCAGCGGGGCAGGCCGCCTCGGAGCGCCCGGCGGGCAGCGGGGCAGGCCGCCTCGGAGCGCCCGGCGGGCGTCTACCAGTCGCTGTGCGACGAGGACGAAGAGGTGAACTTCCGCACGACGTAGATGAGTCCGCCGACGAGCGCCACGAGCAGCAGGGCCTTGAAGAGCAGGCTGACGACGAAGCCGAGCACGCTCATGATCAGGCTGCCGAACACCAGCACAACGAGGAGCGGCACCGCGATCCACTTCACCCAGCCCGGCAGACCCCCGAATATCCCCTTCTCAGCCATTTCGTCCCCTGCTTTCCATTCGCATCGGTCGTATCGATCGCGTCGGTCACGTTCTCGGTGGGTCTCCCCTTGCACCTTCGATGCTAGGCGGCGGGGCCCGCCGGCGGGGGCCCAGCAGCCCCCGTACTCCCCTGACCGAACCCCTACGGGAAGGCAGGAGCGCAGGTCAGCTCTCAGGCGGAGAGAAGACCACCATGACCCTCAGGTCCTCAGCGATGTGGTGGAACTTGTGCGTCACCCCGGCCGGCACATAGACCACGCTGCCCCGCGCGACCTGCGTCGTCTCGCTGCCCACAGTGATCGACGCCCGCCCGCTCATCACCAGGTACACCTCATCCTGGTCGTGCGGACTCTGCGGGTCGGCCTCGCCCGCGCCCAGCGCGTAGAGCCCCACCGACATGTTCCGCTCGCGAAGAAACTGCAGATACGCGCCGTCGTTGGCGGCCCGCTCCGCCTCCAGCTCATCCAGCCGGAATGCCTTCATGCTTGTCCACCCCTTGCTGTGCCGACCCTTCCCGGGCCGATCCCGTCTGCAACGATCTCACCATGAAGAATTTCGTAGTCAAGACGATCGCCAACGCGGCCGCACTGGCAGTCGCCATCTGGCTGCTCAAAGGCATCACCCTGTCCGGCGAGAACACCACGCGCAAGGCGTTCACGCTCGTCCTCGTGGCGCTGCTCTTCGGCGTGGTGAACTTCGTCGTCAAACCGATCGTGAAGGTGTTGTCGTTCCCGCTGTTCATCCTCACGCTGGGTCTGATCACCTTGGTGATCAATGCCCTGATGCTGCTGCTCACCTCCTGGCTGGCAGCCAAGTTCGACCTGTCCTTCCACGTCGACGGGTTCTGGTCGGCCCTGCTCGGCGGGGTGATCATCTCGATCGTGGCCTGGGCGATGCACATGATCCTTCCGGACGACAAGGACTGAGCGCGGTACCCGCACGACGGCCGGAGTCGATGGGACACCGGGGTGTCCCATCGACTCCGCGCCCCCGGCGGACCCCACTTCACACGTCGCGGACGTCCCTGAAGCGGGCATTCCTGAAGCGGGCGTCTTCGAACCAGACGTCTTCTCACCGGACGTTCCTGAAGCGGACCTCTTCGAAGCGACCTTTCTGACAAGCGGACTTCCCCGACGCGGACTTCTCTGAGAAGGAGAGCGCATGACAGGCGACGGCACTCGGGCCGTACGAGCGGGACTGCCCGAGCCGACGGCGAACGAACCGACCCTGCCCGGCCCGGTCTTCGCCGCCCACTACCACCTGCCCGGCGACGGCGGCGGCCCGTACACCTACGGCCGCGACACCAACCCCACCTGGACCCTGCTGGAGCGGGCGATCGCGGAGCTGGAGTCGCCCGGCGCCGACGCGCCGCCCGCCGAGACCGTCGTCTTCGCCTCCGGCATGGGCGCCATTTCGTCCGTACTGATGTCCCAACTGCGCCCCGGCGACGCGGTCGTGCTCCCCGACGACGGCTATAACCTCCTCATTCCCACCCGCGAACGGCTGGAGGGGATCGGCGTCGAGGTCCGTACGACCCCCACCCGCGACGACGGCCAGCTCGCCCAGCTCGACGGGGCCGCGCTGCTGTGGATCGAAACGCCCTCCAACCCCGGCCTCGACGTGTGCGACATCCGCCGTCTCGCCGACGCAGCGCACGCGCGGGGCGCGCTCGTCGCCGTCGACAACACCCTCGCCACCCCGCTCGGCCAGCGCCCCCTCGACCTCGGCGCGGACTTCTCGGTCGCCAGCGCGACCAAGGCGCTCACCGGCCACGGCGACGTCCTGCTCGGCTGCGTCACCACCCGCGACCCGCGCCTCGCGGCCGAGGTGCGCGCCTGGCGCAAGACCATCGGTGCGATCCCCGGGCCCATGGAAACCTGGCTCGCCCACCGTTCGCTGGCCACCCTCCAGCTGCGCGTCGACCGCCAGGCCCAGGGCGCGCTAGCGCTCGCCGAGGCGCTGCTGACCAGGGACGACATCAGCGGGCTGCGCCACCCCGGGCTGCCCTCGGACCCCGCGCACGAGACCGCGAGGGGGCAGATGCGCGAGGGGCGGTTCGGGTGCGTGGTCTCCTTCGCACTGCCCGACAAGGCCCACGCGGACCGTTTTCTGGCCGCCCTGCGGCTGGTCGACGACGCGACGAGCTTCGGCAGCGTACGGTCCAGCGCCGAACGGCGCGCGCGGTGGGGCGGGGACGCGGTGCCGGAGGGGTTCATCCGCTTCTCCGTCGGCGTGGAGGACCCCGCCGACCTGGTCGCGGACGTGCTGCGGGCCCTGGACGAAGCCGCCGGCCGGCCGGCGGCGGCGCCCGGGGTCGCGGCGGCCGACTAGCAGGTCCTACGCATGGCAGACGGCTCAAGCCTCCCCCCTCGTGGCTTGAGCCGCCCCGGTTCAACGCGTGTTGAACCGCGCGCACAAGGCTAGTTGACTCTGCGTCAGTGTCCAATCACGCTAGCACCACAGTCCTATCGACTTATTTATAGTTCCGCTGCGCCCGGACGGCAGACGGCACCGATCCGAGGGGAACGGATGGATTTAGCCCTGTTACGCACCTTCGTCACCGTGCACCGGGCCGGGTCCTTCACCCGCGCCGCCGCCCTCCTCGGCCTCTCGCAGCCCGCCGTGACCGGCCAGATCCGCACCCTGGAGCGGCAGCTCGGCCGCCCCCTGTTCCTCCGCAAGGCACGCGGCGTCTCCCCCACCACCTCCGGCGATGAGCTCGCCCACAAGGTCGCCCCCCACCTCGACGCCCTGCTGAAGATCACCGAGGCCGGGCTCGACGAACAGTCGCCCGCGCGCACCCTGCACCTGGCCGGCCCGCCCGAGTTCACCGCCCTGCGCGCGCTGCCCGCCCTCACCCCGCTCGTCAACCGGGGCCTCGCCGTGCGCGCCGCCCACGGCACCACCGACGAACTCCTCACCGGCCTCGCCGCCGGCCACCACGACCTCGTCATCACCACCGCCCGCCCGCGCGGCCGGCTGCTGGCCCCCACCCCCCTGTGCGACGAGGAACACGTGCTGGTCGCCGCGCCCCGCTGGGCCGCCCGGCTCGGCGGCCCCGCCGTCCTGCGCTCCAAGGGCGCGCCGCTCCTGGAGCACCTCCCCGTCGTGGAGGTGCACGAGTCCCTGCCCCTGGTCGCCCGCTACTGGTCCGCCGTCTTCGACGCCGAGCCCACCGCCTCCGGCGCCGTCATCGCCCCCGACCTGCGCTCCGTCCTGGCCTGCGTCGCCGCCGGGGCCGGGATCGGCGTACTGCCCCGCTATCTGGCCGCCGAGGCCCTCGACAGGGGCGAGGTCGTCGCCCTCCTCGACCCGCCGGTGCCACCGCTGCGCACCTACTACCTGGTCGTACGCGCCGGGGCGCTCGGCCTACCCCACCTCGCGCGGGCGCACGAGTGGCTGCTGCGCGCCGCCGACGGCTGGTGACGGCGGCCGGCGCCGTTCAGCAGCGGCAGCAGCCGTAGGGGGGCGGCGACCGTATGGGGGGCAGCGGCCGTCGACCGGAGGGAGCCGCCGTCCGGAGGCGGCTGCTGTTCCCTGGTGACGATGGGTTTCGAGGGCCGCCCCGCGCGGCATCTGTCACCTATGACCGAACGTCCAGTGGTCAAGCGCACCGCCCGTGCCATCCTGCTCGACAGCGCCGCCGCAGCCGGTGCCGAGAGCGGTACGGACGCCGCCCCCGAAATGATCCTCATCAAGCGCACGAAACCCGGCGAGGATCCGTACTGGATCACGCCGGGCGGCGGAATGGAGCCCGAGGACGACACCGTCGTCGACGCCCTCCACCGGGAGGTCGACGAGGAGCTCGGCGCGAAGGTGACCGACGTGGTGCCGGCCTTTGTCGACACCGTCACGCACCCGGACGGCACCGGCACCGATCCCGCGGGGGTGAAGGTGCAGCACTTCTTCGTCTGCCGGCTCGCGTCGATGGACCTCTCCCAGCGGCACGGACCGGAGGTCGACGAGCCCTGCGGGACGTACGAAGTGGTGCGCATCCCCTTCACCCGGGCCGGCATCGCCTCGGTGGAGGTGGTGCCCCCGTCGCTGCGCACCTACCTCGACGCGAACATCGAGGGCGTACGGGCGCTCCTCGCGGCGGATCTGAGCTGACGCGGGGCGGCCGGCCGACGCCGCGACCGTGACCCCCGCGGCCCCTATCCGAACCAGCCGCTGAACGGCTCGCGTTGCTCCTGCTGCGACTCCAGTGGCCGCCACCGGCGGGCCTGCTCCAGCGCGCGCTCGGCCCGCCGCTGCCACTCCCGGGCCTCCGTGCTCCCCCGCGTCTCACGCTCATAAGCCGCCCGGTCGGCCGCCTGAGCCGCCGCGCCGAAGAAGTCCCCGCCCTTGCGCCGCGAGTCGTCCGTACCCCAATCGCCCTCGCTCCGCTCGCCATTGGCGCGCTCACTCCTGCGCGGACCCGGACCGCTATGACTGTGGTTGCCACTGCGCGGATCGCCATTGAGCCGCTCGCCATTGAGCCGCCCGGCTTCGGTTGGCTGCCGGCCGACCTTCACCAGGTGCGGTATGTGCTTACGGCAGTGGATGTACGCCTCCTCGACCACGACTTCCACCCACAGCTGGGCGCGGCGGCCCGGAACAGGGTCCACGGGCAGACCGGGGTGGCTGAAGCGCAGCTCGGCATCGGAAACGGCACGGGCCCTGCCATTGATGTGCAGCCCTATCCGGTCATGCGTGAAGTCGACCATGAGAATGCCGAGATGGGGGTTCTCGGAAAGATTGCCGAGGCTGGCGTGGACTCCGTTGCCCCGGTATTCGGGGTAGATCAGCGTGCGCTCGTCCAGGACCCGCAGAAAGCCCGGCGGACCCGCTCGGAAACTGTTGTCGCATTCACCGCGCCGATCGGCGGTGGCCAGGAAGAACATCTCCTGGCGGGCCACGAAATCCCGCATGCGCGCATTGAGATGGTCCAGCACCTGATCGCCGTAGAACTTCTCGGCCCGCTCCACCGTTCCCATGCGCCGTTGCATCTCGTGTTCGCCATCGCTGCCCGGCAAGGGCGCTTTTGTCGCCGGGCGGGCAGCCACCTGCTCGGGTCCGACTCCGGACAAAGAACTCAACCCCCTGCCGCCACAAGCTCTTCGAGGGAGTCGTGCCGTATTCGATGGGACGGAATACCGATGCCCTTCAGTGTGTCCACCCCGCTGCGGATCATGCCGGGCGGGCCGGAGAGGTAAGCGTCGTAGGAGTTCCACGGCCCGTACTCCCGGACGACGTCCGGGAGCGGGCCCGCGATACCGCTGGTGGGGCCGTCGGAGATCACCGGGCGGACGGAGAGCCAGGGATGCGTCCGCTGGAGCCGCAGCATGGTGTCGATGTCATACAGGTCGTCGTCGCGGCGGGCGCCGTAGAAGACGTCCACCGGACGGCGCCGGCCGTGCTCCGCGACGTCCTCGACGAGGGCCTTGATCGGGGCTATCCCGGTGCCGCCGCCCAGGCACAGCAACCCGTTGTCAGTGCTGTGGTCCACAGTCATGGAACCGGCGGGGGGACCGAGCCGGATGACATCGCCGGGGCGGGCGCGGTGCACCAGGGCGTTGGAGACCCAGCCGGCCGGCACGGCTTTGACGTGGAAGGAGAGCAGGCCGTCCGTGCGGGGCGCGGACGAAAAGGAGTAGTGCCGCCAGATGCGCGGCCACCAGGGGGTTTCCAGGCTCGTGTACTGGCCGGCGAGGAAGGCGTAGGGCTGGTCGGGCCGTACGGTCACGACGGCGATGTCGGGCGTCCGCCGTTCGTGGGAGACGACCTCGGCCTGCCACCAGGCGGGGGCGTGCCGCTCGTTCTCGGCCGCCGCGTCGATCATGATCTGCGAGATCGCGGTGTACGCGCGCACCCACGCGGCCTCGGCGGCCTCGCTCCAGGTGTCGGGCGCGTACCGGGTGAGCGCGGCGAGCAGGCACTCGCCGACGGCGGGGTAGTGCTCGGGCAGGGTGCCGTACTTCCGGTGTCCACGGCCGAGATGGGAGAGGTACTCGGTGAGGATGTCCGGGTCGTCGACGAGCTTGGCGGAGGTGAGCAGCGCCCTGAAGAGCCGGTCGCGCTGGGCGTCCATGGACGCGGGGAAGAGGGCCCGCAGGTCGGGGTGCTGGACGAAGAGAAGCGCGTAGAAGTACGAGGTGACCTTGTCCGCGATGGGCTCGATCTCGGTCAGCGTGCGCCGGATGAGCACCGCGTCGGGCGAGGCGGAAACGGCGTCCGCCGACTCGAAGGCCGAGGGGGTGGGGATCGTCGCGGGTCCGGGGGCCGGAGCGGGTCCGGGGGCTGGAGCTGGAGCGGGGGGCGGAGCTGGAGCGGGCGGCGCGGCGGCCGGGGCGGCCTTGGGACGAGGGCCCTGGGCGGGAACACGCTCGGCGGTGCGCTGATGCTCATCCGGCGCGGGGGACGGCCCGGGGGGCGGCGCGGAGGCCCACGACGGCGCACGTTTGGGGACGGGCTCGAAAGCCGACGCGTGTACGGGCGCGGGCTCGGGCCTGGGGGCGGGCGCGGGAGCAGGCGAGGCAGCGGGTGCGGGCGCGGGGCCATGAGCGGGCGGTGCGGCGGAGGCACCGGGGCCATGAGCAGGCTGCGGGGCGGAGGCGCCGGGGCCATGAGCAGGCTGCGGGGCGGAGGCGCTGGGGCCATGAGCAGGGGGCGGGGTGGAGGCGCCGGGGCCGCCGCGCTCGTTGCCCCGGCCGACCGGCCGTATCGGGCTGACCGGACGGCTCGGTATCCGTTCCGCGTCCCGCTCGCCGTCATCCCCTTGGGCGGTCGGCTGCGGCGGGTGGGAAGCCTTCTTGCTCGGGCTGAACCAGCCCCACTCACCACCGCCGTTGCCGTCCTCGCCGCCGGAACTGCCTCCTTCGGCCGACATGGTGGTCGGAGCGTCCATAGTTGCCTCGCCTCGAACATCTTTCAGTCGGTCTTCGCACTTCCGAAACCGGAAGGTGCCCGCAATTCCCCGTTCTGGATCTGCTTTCGATCTGCTTCCGGCCTGGCTCTGTTCCTCTTCTGGATCTGCTTCCGGACCTGCTTCCGGAGCAGAATTCCTAACGCCGCCCGGCCAGCTTCACAGTTCGCCACAGAACGGACAACACCCGAAGTCATGTGACATTAAACGCAGTTCTCCTCCACGCAGCATGCCACCTTCCTTCGCGCCGCCGGACAATCATCGGGAAGTCCGGGTAACGGCAACCGTGTTCCTCTATGGTGAGACCATCCGTCGCGGTCCACGACACGTCGACGATTGTGCGTCACGGCCCAACCGGGGTCGACCATACCGGGCGTCGTTGAATGCACAACCCTTCGACCGGAGACCTCGGCGACTTCTTGTCGCGTTCCACAGGCGACTCAGTCAATTACCGTGGGTCACCGACCAATTCGTATGCCTCCCGAAGATCACGCCCGGTATAGGCATGCGTGGCGGTATCCCGCACATGATGATCCGCGTTCACCGCGACCGACACCGGCAATGCGGCGAACAACGCCACGTCCGACATCGAGTCCCCGTACGCTACGCAGTCCGCCCGGGTCAGACCGAACTTCTCACAAAGTTCATCCGCAATCCTCACCTTCGCCGCCACATTGAGGATGCCCGCAGGGTCCACCGGCTCCCGGAACGGCACCGCCGGCCAGCGCGAGCCGTGCGCCTCGTCCACCCCCCACTCCAGCAGCCGCTCCACGAAGAACGCAGGCGAGAGCGAGATCACCGCGCACCGCTCGCCGCGCGCCCGGATATCAGCCCATACCTCCCGGATCCCGGCCAGCCACGGCGCGTTCGCGAAGGCCGCCGCGACCTGTTCCTCGCGCAGCTCGCCCCACAGCTCACAGGCCCTGGCCGCGAACTCCGGCGGCGCCATGCCGCCGGCCAGGAACGCCCCCTCCAGCTCGGCGATCTCCCGCTCCACCCCGAGCTGCCGCGATATCTCGATCGCGGCAGCCGTGCCGTACAGCAGCGTGCCGTCCATGTCGAACAGGTGCAGTCTGGTCATGGAACCGAGCCTAAATCTCGTACGGACGCGGGAACCAGGCGTACCGGAGCCCCCTCCAGCCCCACGCCTACACCCAACCCACGCCCAGACCACGCCCACATCGACCGCCCCCCCACCAGCCGCGCACGCGCCCCTGCCGGCTGAGCGCCCGCCCGTACTCGGCAACGAGTACGCCGGGATACTCCCGCTGTCAGATGTCGCGGAGAGGGCGAAGCGCCACCGTTGTCGTCATGAAGCCGCTGAACCGCCCGGCCCGCCGGGCCACGCTCTTCGTCCATGTCGCGGTGTCCGTCGGATGGCTCGGACTCACGCTCGGCCTGCTGACCCTCGGCATCGCGGGCGCGCTCACCCGGTCCCCGACGACGGCCGCGGCCGCCTACCGCGCCATGAAGCTCTTCGGGGACTGGCTGATCATTCCCAGGCGCGCTCACCCGGTCCCCGACGACGGCCGCGGCCGCCTACCGCGCCATGAAGCTCTTCGGGGACTGGCTGATCATTCCCATCAGCCTGCTGTCCCTGGTCAGCGGGTTGGTTCTGTCCCTCGGCACATCCTGGGGGATCGCCCGGCACCGCTGGGTCTACACCAAGTTCTGGCTGACCCTCGGCGCGACGGCAGGGAGCATCTTCGCCCTGCGGGCCACGATCGACGAGGCCGCCTCCGCCGTGGCCACGGGCCCCGACGCCGGGGCGGCCGCCCCCAGCCTCGTCGCCGCCCCGAGCGTCGCCCTGACCTTGTACGTCTTCATGACAGCGATCTCCGTGCTCAAGCCCTGGGGCCTCACGGCAAGGGGCCGCCGGGCCCGCGCGGCAGCTCGTACGGCCCGTACGGTCCCTACGGCCCGTACTGCTCGTACGGATCACGCGGCCCGTAAAACTCCGGAATCCCACACACCTCCCGCATCCCACACCGCTCATACGACGCAAACGGCCGCGCCCCTCAAGTCCGCCGGCTCATGAACGGACGAGGGGCGCGGCGGGCGCGCGAGCGGCTTCAGCTGTCGACGCCTACAGAGCAGCGATCGGCGGTCTTGGAGCGGTTGTCGTCTCCTTCGGACCGGCGCTCTGCCGCCACAGCCGCACCGACCGCCACGACCCGCTCCGCACTCACGCCCGTACCCCGCCGCTCCAACATGGCGGAGACGAGGGTCAGGGCGACCGCGGCGGCCGCCATCAGCGCACCGATCCAGGTGGGCGCGGTATAGCCGAACCCGGCCGAGATGACCACGCCGCCGAGCCAGGCCCCGATGGCGTTGCCAAGGTTGAACGCACCGATGTTGACGGCGGAGGCCAGGGTGGGGGCGTCGGCCGTCTGATCGAGTACGCGCTTCTGCAACGGCGGCACGGTCGCGAAGCCGAAGGCCCCGATCAAGGGGATGGCGATGGCGGCCGTGAGCTTGTTGTGCGCGGCGAGCGGCATCAGGGCCAGCACGACGGCGAGGGCGCTCAGCGACACGTACAGGGTGGGCATGAGAGCCCGGTCCGCGAACCGCCCGGCGATGAGGGTGCTGGCGACCATGCCGAGGCCGAAGAGGACGAGCAGCCAGATGACGGAGCCCGGGGCGAAGCCCGTGACCTCGGTCATCATGGGCGTGAGGTACGTGCTGAGGGTGAAGAGGCCGCCGCAGCCGAGGACCGTCGTGGCCATCGCGAGCAGGACCTGCGGGTTGCGGAAGGCGGCGGCCTCGCCGCTGATCCGGCCGCCTTCGGGCCGCGGCTGAACGGGCACGAGCGCGGAGATGCCGAGCAGGCCCAGCACCCCGAGCCCGGCGATGATGAAGAAGGTCACGCGCCAGCCCGCGTGCTGGCCGATCAGCGTGCCCAGCGGAACGCCGACCACGTTGGCGACGGTCAGCCCGGTGAACATCATCGCGATGGCGCTTGCCTTCTTGTGCGGCGCGACCAGACCGGCGGCGACGATCGAGCCGATGCCGAAGAACGCGCCGTGCGCGAGCGAGGCGACGATCCGGCCGGCGAGCATCACGGAGAAGACGGGGGCGACGGCGGAGAGCGCGTTGCCCGCGACGAACAGCCCCATCAGGACCATCAGCATGCGCTTCCGGGGGACCCGGCTGCCGATGACGGCGAGCAGCGGGGCGCCGACCACGACGCCGAGCGCGTAGCCGGTGGCGAGGAAGCCGGCGGTGGGGATGGAGACACCGAAGTCCGCGGCGACGTCGGGAAGCAGGCCCGTGATCACGAACTCGGTGGTGCCGATCCCGAACGCTCCGATGGCCAGCGCCAGGAGTGCGAGAGGCATGACAGGCCCCTTCCAGGGAGATTGCATACGAGTTTTACAAGCGGCGACAATAATTGCAGACGCTGGCTATATGCAAACGCGGGCTACTGCGATGCTGGGCTATCCTGGCTGCACGGGCCGCGAAGCCGGTGGAGTTTCGGCTGAGCCCGTGGCTGATGGATCCGGTGGCTCATGGATCCGGTGGCTGGCTGGGCTGGCGGCTGACTGAGCCGGTGGAGCTGGTGAGGCCGTTGAGCCGGTGAAGCTGGTTGAGGCCGTTGAGCTGAAGAAGCCCGTGGAGCCAGGACCACCGATAGAGCCGGAAGGAAGCGCCCGCCATGTCGCAGCAGGTCGTGCCGACCATGCCGGCCCCGACGGAAGGGGCCCGCGCCCCCATCGCGCCGGGCCTCGCCCAGAGCTGGTGCGCCCTCTCCGCCCTGCACGGCCGGATCGAGGCGCACATCGAGCGGGCGCTCCAGGCCGGACACGAGCTGAGCGTCCGCGAGTACGCCGTGCTGAGCGTGCTGGGCAACCAGCACGACAGCGAGATCGGCCATCTGCGTATGAACCAGGTCGCCGAGTCCGTCGTCCTCAGCCAGAGCGCGACCACCCGCCTCGTCAACCGGATGGAGGACCGCGGCCTGCTGGCCCGCCACCTCTGCCTCACCGACCGCCGCGGCATCTACACCGACGTCACCGACGCCGGCCGTACGCTCCTCGACGCGGCCCGGCCGACGCACGACGCCGCGCTGAACGAATCACTCCAAGAGGCGGCGAACCACCCCGAACTGGCCCCGCTTGTCAGCGCCATCCGGTCCCTCGCACCCGCTTCCTGACCGGCGCCGACCGGTCACTTGATCATTTCGCGGGCCGCCCGCGTAAGGTCCGGGCCATGAGTGACATCGAGATCCGGCGCGCGACCGCCGACGACATCCCGGCCATCGTGGCTCTGCTCGCCGACGACGAACTCGGCGCGCTGCGCGAAACCCCCGACGACCTCACTCCCTACCGCACCGCTTTCGCCCGGCTGGCCGACGATCCCAACCAGTACGTGGCCGTGGCGGTCCGCGAGGGCCAGATCATCGGCACCCTCCAACTCACCATCATTCCGGGCCTGTCGAGGCAGGGCGCGACGCGCTCGATCATCGAGAGCGTGCGCATACACGCGGACGCGCGCGGCAGCGGCCTCGGCACGGAGCTCATCGAGTGGGCCATCGCCACCTCGCGCACCGAGGGCTGTGGGCTGGTGCAGCTCACGTCGGACGCGGTGCGCGTGGACGCGCACCGGTTCTACGAACGGCTCGGCTTCGAGGCATCACACCTCGGTTTCAAGTACCAGCTCTAGGCGCGGGCCCCCGGCCGGGGGCCTTCGTCCACCTGATCCGGCCGGGTCGAGCCGGGTGGGCCGCCACGGCCGCCGCTCCCGCCGCCCTCTTCGGTCAGCCGTTACGGCCAGATGGCCGGCCCGACTCCGGCGCGTACCGGTCCGCCCCGCGCGCCCGCTCGCGGTGGGCCTTCTGTCGGCACGCGCCGCCGCAGTACCGGGCAGGCCGGCCCGTACGAGCGGCGGTCACGGTCGCGCCGCACACCGCACAGCAGGTTTCGTTACGAACATTGCGGCCATCATGGTCTTTCCGAACTTTCTTCTCGGCGACCGGGAGTTTCGTTACGTGCCGTCCAGGCCGCAGGCTGTCGCATAGCAGCGCGACCCCCCGCCCCGGCACGCCGCCCGCACCATTCCGTCGCTCCATCGACAGACACGCCAGCAACAGCGCCCGCACATCGGCGAGATCCACGTCGCACCGCACGTCGCCCGCTTTCTGAGCCCGCGTCAGGAGTATGTCCAGGGCCTGCGTGAACTCCCGCACCAGTCCGAAGGACGCCCCGAACCGCTCCTGCCCACCCGCCTCCAGCGCGTCGCACAGCGCTCTGTTCCGCGCGGTCAGCCGCACCACCGACGCCAGGAAGCGGAAGAAGACCGGGCCGGGGTCGGGCACGTCGGCCAACTCCCGTGCCGTATCGACGAACAGCCGTATCCGGTCCACGACGGCCGCCTCGAACAGCGCTTCCTTTGAGGGGAAATGGCGGTAGACCGTGCCAGCGCCGACCCCCGCGCGCCGTGCGATCTCCCCGAGCGGTACGTCCATCCCCCGCTCCGCGAACGCCGATCGGGCCGCCGTCAGCACGAGCGCCCTGTTACGCCGCGCGTCCGCGCGGGAGGGCACGGCGACGGGGTCCGTCATCTGTCGGGCTCCTGAAAACGTGGACGGCAACCGGGGCGATGGTCCCGCGAGGCAAGCGGGTGGAACGTTCCGATTGTAGCCAGGGCCCTAAAGCATGATCGATAAGCGCGCGAACGCCGAAACGGGCGGGATAAGCAGCCGCGGAAAACGTGTGCTGAGGCAGAAGCGGAAACGGTCGATCAAACGGCCCGCTCAGCAGGGACTGACGTGGACGCTCGGAAACCGCCGCCCACGTTCAACGATCCGCCTCCTCAGCGGGTCGCGCATCTTCAGATCACGAACTGGAGTTCGACTGATCAGCCGAACAAGGGGCGTACGGCTGATCAAGAACAGCGACCCCACCGCGCCTGCTCGCCCGTACGCCCGTACTCCCCCGCGTACTCCCGATCGCCCCTCTACAAGCCCTCCGAAAGCGCCCGTACGCCCCTTGCCCCGCCCTTGCCCCGCCCTCTGCCGCCGTGATCCGGCCGGCTCCCTTGAGGCCCCGTGAGGCGAAGCGGCGCGGTGGTGGGGGCCTCGTACCCGCCCCCACCGCCTGCTGTCAGACCGCGACCGCGGCCCAAGCCGCCGACGCCGCCTCCGCCGCGGCGTCGCCCGACGCGTCCGCTCCCAGCGCGCGCAGCCCCTCGGCCAGCGCCGCCAGCGAGGCGAGCACGACGGAGCGGTCGGCGGCCAGGCCGTAGTGGTTGACGCGGATCATCTCCTTGGCCAGCTCACCCGCGGCCGCCTGCACCGGTACGGCCGCGTCGGCCGCCGAGGCCGCCGCGACCAGCTCGCGGGCGTCCACCCCCTCGGGGGCCCGCAGCGTGGTGGCCACCGGAGCGGCGTCCTGGTCACGGATGACGTACGGCGTAAGGGCGCCCAGTGCCCGTACGCCCGCGCGGGTGGCGGCGGCCGCGGCGCGGTGCCGGGCGATGACGGCGTCCAGGCCGGCCGTCTCGACGCGGTCCGCGGCCTGTTCCAGGGCGAGCATCTCCAACTGGGCCGGCGCGTGCGGGAGCACGGCGCGGCCGCCGTCGATCCAGCGCTCCTTCCAGTCCAGGAGCGAGAGGTACGAGCGGCGCGGGGCCTGCGGGTTGGCGGCGATGCGCGCCCAGGCCCGGTCGCTGACGGAGACGGCGGAGACCCCGGCGGGCCCCGCCATCGCCTTCTGGCCGCCGATCACACACAGGTCCACGCCCCAGTCGTCGGTCAGCAGCGGTTCGGCGGCGACCGAGGCGACGGCGTCGAGCATCAGCAGCGCGCCGTGCTGGCGCACCACCGCCCCGATGTCGGCGACGGGGTTGGTGTTGCCGGTGGCGGCCTCGGCATGCACCAGGCTCACGAAGTCGATCTCGGGGTGGTCGCGCAGCGCGTCGGCCACCTGCTCCGGGGCCACGGCGCCGCTGAACGGCGCGGTGACGGTGACCACCTCCGCCCCGCAGGAACGCAGCCAGCCGCCGAAGGTCTCGCCGTACGGGCCGGTGATGATGTTGAGCGCGGTGGAGCCGGGGCGCACGGCCGAGCGGATGCACGCCTCCAGCGGCAGCAGCGCCTCGCCCTGCATGGCGACGACGTCGGCGCGCGTGCGCAGCAGCGAGGCGATCTTGTCCTCGACGCGCGCGAAGTGACCGGCGGTGAGGGGCGGCAGGTCGAGCAGGGCCGGGACGGGGTTCGCAGCAGTCACGGGGGCCTTCCAGGGTGATACGCCGCGCTCGGCGGCCCGATATCTCGCCCCCGAGCGTACGTCCGCCGCCCGCCGCACACGGAGGGGCCGGACGGCCTGGAGCGTTACGAGCCGCCCGGCGGCGGGAACCGCGCCCCGGGCCCTCGACCGGCCGACGGGCGAGGGCCCCCGCCCGCCTAACGCCAGCCCTCGGGGTGGGCGCCCCCCGGAACCGCCGCGTCCCCGGGCTCGTACGGCTGCCGGGTGAAGACGAACGTCCCCAGATCGAGGTGGCCGACCTCGCCCGACTCGGTACGGACCACCCGCAGCACCTCGCCCGCGTAGTAGCCGTCCAGGCCGGTCCAGGTCCCGTCCGGCTCCGCGCGGAAGCGCGACGCCCGGCCCCGCGCGGACAGCGGACCGAGCTCCAGCCCGCGGTCCGCGCGCAGCCGCAGCGCGAAGGGGGTGGCGCCCCAGTACCAGGGCCCCGCCAGGGCCAGCAGCTCCGGATCGGCGGCGGGCAGCGGCTGCCACGCCTGCGGGAAGCGCGGCTCGCGCTCCGCGACGATCCGTACGAGGTCGGCGGCGACAACCCCGGTCGGCGGCCCGGAGGTGACATTGGCCAGCGCGATCCCGCCGACCGCGTCGGTCGCGTTCACCCACAGCGCGGCGACGAAGCCGGGCATGGAACCGGTGTGCCCGAAGAGCAGCCGGCCGTGCGAACGGGTCAGCTGCACGCCCAGCCCGTACCCGCCTTCCCAGCGCTCGTCCGCCGGCCCCGACGCGGGCTCCCGCATCTGCGCCAGCGTGTCCGCGCTCAGCACCCGCTCATCACCGTGGAGCAGGAACGCGGCGAACCGTCCGAGATCCCCGGCCGTGGACCACAACTGCCCCGCCGGCGCCATCCGCCCCGTGTCGACCGCGGGTTCCGGCTGCGTCACATCGGCCCACGGGTGCACCGCCCAGCCGTCCGCGTGCGGCGCTTCGGGGAGCGGTGTCGTACGGTCCATGCCCAGCGGTTCCAGCACCTCGCGCCGCAGCACCTCGTGCCACGCCACACCACCGCGCAACCGCTCGACGAGCGCGCCCAGCAGCGCGAAGCCGGGGTTGGAGTAGTGGTGCCGCCGGCCGGCCGGGTGGGGCTGCGGCCCCTCGCCGAAGACGTCCGTCAGCTCGGGCCTGAGCGCGCCGTCCGTACGCTCCCACCAGGGCCCGCGCGCCTCGGCGGCCAGCCCCGAAGTGTGCGAGAGGAGTTGGGCGACCGTCGCCGCGCCCGCCTCGGGCGGGGCGCCGGCCAGGTCCAGGTGCTTGCGCAGCGGATCGGCGAGGTCGAGCAGCCCCTCGTCGCGCAGCCGCAGCACCAGGACGGCGACGAACGTCTTGGTGATCGAGCCGATCCTGTACTGCGTATCGGCGTCGGGGGCCCGCCCGTCGACCGCCCCGCACCCCCCTGACCACACGGTTTCCCCTTCGCGCACCACCGCCCCCACCAGCGACGGCGACCGGCCCTCGGCCTGGGCGACGGCGATGCGGTGCAGGAGGGCCCGGCGGGTGGCGGGCAGCACGTCGTGGAATTCTGCGAAGGGTGCGGTCATGCCCGCACCCTAGGACGTGCCCGCCTCGCGCTCATCAGCATGGTTGGCGCGCGGCTGTCCCCTACCGGACTACCGGAATCCGTGCTCGCGGAGATCACCTGTCGTCGACCGCCATCCAGACCACTGGTGGCGAGGGCAGAGCGGCAGCCTGTGGGCCTGGCCGGCTGAGGGAAGGGGCCAGGAGGGGCCCGGAAAGGGGCCCGGAAAGGGGCCGGGAAGGGGCCGGGAAGGGCCCTCACGCACGTCGAGAGGGTTTGGTGGCCTCCCAGGCCGCCTCGATCATCCGGAAGACCTCGTCCACCGCGGCGTCCGGATCGGCCGACTCGCGGGCCAGCGAATGGGCGTCGACCACGAACCTCGCGATCGTCCGGCAGGCCGTCGCGGTCCGCGCCAGGCCGGGGTCGGCGGCGATGGCCGTTGCCAGGGACTCCGCGTGGCGCATCCGCATCGACTCCTCGTACTGCCGCAGGGCAGCCGACTCGTCGATCATGTGCCAGATCGGGGCGGCGCTGTCCGCCGTGCAATGCCGCACCATGGCCTGCATCTCACGGCGCAGGGCGGGGATGAGCGGCTCGTGCGGCGCCCGGTCGGTGACGGCCTGCGCGAGGCGTTGCTCGAAGTCCGCGTCCTGCTCGAAGACCAGGGCCTCTTTCGAGGCGAAGTGGGAGAAGACCGTGGTGACGGCCACATCGGCCTCGGCGGCCACGTCACGGATGCCGACCGCGTCGTACCCGCGCTCCAGGAAGAGGCGCAGGGCGGTGTCAGCGATCTTCTGGCGGGTCGCGGCCTTCTTGCGTTCGCGGCGTCCGAGCGGCACGGTCATGCCCTGATGCTATCAACCACAAAAGAAAAACAGTTCTTAAACACTAACCGTTAGTGCTACGGTCTCGGTATGAAGAAAGTGAGCTTCGCCGAGTTCGGCGGTCCGGACGTCCTGCGGTTGATAGACGCCGAGGAGCCCCACGCGGGCCCCGGCCAGATACGCATCGCGGTGCGGGCGGCGGGCGTGAACCCCGTCGACTGGAGGGTCCGCGAAGGCCAGATCCTCAAGGCCCATCCGCTTGAGTTGCCCGCCGGAGTCGGGCTGGACGCCTCCGGGGTGGTGGACGAGGTCGGCGAGGGCGTCGAAGGGACCGCGGTCGGCGACCACGTCTTCGGTGAAGGGTCGAGCACCTACGCCGAGTTCGCCGTGCTGTCGGCCTGGGGCCGTATGCCCGAGGGGCTGACGTTCGAGGAGGCGGCGGGGTACCCCTCCGTGGTGGAGACCGCGCTGCGCGTCATACGCGAGGTCGGCGTGCGGCCCGGGCAGACACTGCTGGTCAGCGGCGCGTCCGGGGGAGTCGGGTCGGCCGTGCTGCAGATCGCCCGCGACCGCGGCATCACGGCCATCGGCACGGCCGGGGCCGCGAACCAGGACTACCTGCGCGGCCTGGGCGCCCTCGCCACCACGTACGGCGAGGGCTGGGTCGAGCGGGTCCGGCAGCTCGGCCACGTCGACGCGGCCCTCGACCTGGCCGGCTCGGGCGTGATCCGCGAACTCGTCGAGCTGACCGGGGACCCCCAGAAGGTGATCTCCATCGCCGACCTCGGCGCACCGGACCTCGGCGTCCGATTCTCCGGCGTGGCCGGGAGCGTGCCGAACGCGCTCGCCGAGGCCGCCGACCTCATCGCGCGCGGGAAGCTCCACATCCCGGTCGAGAAGTCCTACACACTCGCCGAGGCCGCCACCGCACACATCGACAGCCAGGCCGGCCACACCCGCGGGCGCCGCGTCATAGTCATCTGAGCCGATTCCGGCACGGCTGCACGGCCCGACAAGCGGAGGTCCTCCCAAAGACCCTGCCGGGACCCACCCGGCAGGCGGCCTCCCCTCACCTTCTTGGTGGCCCCGCAACGCGGCCACCAGGTCAAGGTCGAACAGCCGGTCACAGCGGTAGCCGCCCGAGCGGTTCCCAGCGGTGTGGACGGCTATCGCGGTGCTACGGCTCGTAGCGCCGACGCGCGAGATGGACGGTGACGTCGGCGGCGATCTCGACCGTCTCGGGCAGAACCTGCATGATCCGGGTGAATACCTGCTCTCGCTCCAGGACCGGCAGTACGAGATATGCCGAGATGGTCGAGAGATGGCCGACGTAATCGCGAGCACTCATCATGAAGCGCCGCTCGATCAAAGCCTGTTGAACACTGGTGAACCATTCAGACCGTCGGAGCTCCGTACCCGGCCACTGCGTGTCATGCCCTGGAGGTGTCCCGTCCGGCGACGGAACCTCGTCGCTCTCCAGGAACGGTGCCCATGCCGCGCGAACGGCTTCCTCCACAGCTGGGTCGGCCAGTTGGACCGGCCCGCCGAACGAGGCGAACACGCCACCCGGCTCCAGCAGCGCGGCCATGCGTGACCACCGGCCCCCTGGGTCCGTCCAATGCACCGCTGCCGCCGCGTAAACCAGCCCGTACCTCTCGCCCGGTCGCACGTCCTCGAACGCGGCTCGCACCGTCCTGACGTTTGCCGGCACGTGTTTGCGCAGTTCGGTGAGCATGGCCCCATCAGGGTCGGTCGCGGTGACCGTGACCCCTCGTTGAGCGAACAGGCGGGTTGCTTTGCCTGTCCCAGCGCCGATCTCAAGGGCGGTGCGAACCGGATGACCCGCGTACGCCATCACCTTGTCGAAAAGCTCCACCGGATATCCCGGCCGGAACCGTTCGTATGCTTCCGCCACCGCTCCGAAGCTCAGCGCACGACCGGACATGCCGAGCATCCTGACAGAGCTGCGCCTCTGTGCCCGGCCACGTTCAGCTCGTTCGAGCAAGTGCTGTCCGAGGCCACGTTCAAGGCGAGTGATCCGGGTGGTCGGCGCAGAGCAGCCACGTCGGCTCCCACCCCACGCCCCCGGGCGTGCCCGCGTCCGGACTTGACGTGGTGTGTGGTCATCCCGTCCATCCGGTGTGGTGCGGCCAGCCCTCGAAGGTCATCAAGTCGGGGTGCAGGCGGCGCAGGAGGTCGATGTCCCGGTCCCGGGCATAGAGATCACGGTCGGCGAAGAACTGGAACATCGCCGCGTAGTCGTGGCCGAAGTCGGGGAGTGCGGCACGCAGGTCGTCATGCGGCATCGGGATGTAGGTGCTGGGTACGCCCGTGACCTGCGCGAAGGTGACGGCGATCTCGTCGCCGGTGAGGCTGTCGCCGATCACCGCGAGGTCGCGGGCGCCCCAGGACTGCCAGTTCTCGAAGTGGCCGGACCGCAGTGGCGTCGCGCGCGTGGCGGCTGTCCAAGTCCTTCGACATCCTCGGGATCGTGCTGCGCAGCGGCGTCGCGCGCGTGGCGGCTGTCGTCGTCGCGGAGTTGATACGAGCCACGCCACCGCGCCTGGGCGGGTGTCCGGACGCAGCTTCCGGTTATGGATGACGACGGGGCCGGAGCCGCTGTTGCCGGACACACTGCGCATCGGAGTCGCGGACCTGTGGGCGAACGGCGACCCGACCTGCCGGCTCCGGTGCCGCCGGCCGCCGAAGGCTCCGGGCGAGGCCACGGGCCCCTTCTCGTCAGGTACTTCGTGACGCGCCGCGGCGTACTGGATCGGCCGCCTTCGGGCCGGACGATGCGGGCGAAGATCGACCTCTGAACTCCCGGAGCAGCCGAGCGGGTTCCGCTTCGGCCTCGGGTCGGCACGCGGGGAATCGACTCCGGCCGGTCTGTTGTGGCCCTGTAACAGGGGCCGCGAGCGCTTGGAGTCCCACCCGTTCGTGTGATCGACTGCTCAGTGCCCGAGAAGAACTCGAAGCGCAACGCGACGCTTTGCCACGGTCGGACACGACTCCGGCCGACCGCGGGGCCGGTCCGATCCGGCCGCGCTCCGCGAGTAGCGGGCCCGTGCGCCGCAGAGGCGCGCACGCACCACTGCACGTAGGCACGTAGGCACGTAAAGGAGAGAAACCATGCGCAAGTTCCAGCGCGCAGCAGTCGCCGCCGCCAGCATCCTGGCCTTCTCCGGCCTCGCCGTCGGAGCCGCCCAGGCCGCCGAACTCCCCTATGTGGAAACGCAGGGCGACCCCGCGACGGACTGCTTCACGAAGGAGACCCAGGTGGAGATGGACCAGGGTGCGGGCCACCACGTCACGATCGTCCACTGCGAACGCGACCCCAAGTCCCCGGGCACCATGCTGGTCTTCTACCGGGGCTGAAACCGAGGCGGGTCACCCCCGGCCCTCTCCGCCGAGGCCCCGGTCTCCTTGGCCGCGCGCACGTCGGAGAACCGGACGCCGTACCCGCACCGGACGTCCCGTCGACATGACGGACGAGGGCGGCTTCTCCACCCCCTGCGCGGGGACCGGAGGGGCCGCCTTCGTGTTGCTCGGTGCCGGCGGTGAGGGCGCTGGTCAGCCCTACAAGCCCCGCTCAGGTCTGCGCCATATCCACGAAGCGCGAGTAGTGCCCCTGGAAGGCGACCGTGATGGTGGCCGTAGGGCCGTTTCGGTGCTTGGCCACGATCAGGTCCGCCTCGCCCGCGCGGGGCGACTCCTTCTCGTACGCGTCCTCGCGGTGCAACAGGATGACCATGTCGGCGTCCTGCTCGATCGATCCGGATTCGCGCAGGTCGGAGACCATCGGCTTCTTGTCGGTGCGCTGTTCGGGGCCACGGTTGAGCTGGGAGAGGGCGATGACCGGCAGCTCCAGCTCCTTGGCCAGGAGCTTGAGGTTTCGGGACATGTCCGAGACCTCCTGCTGGCGGCTCTCGGCGCGCTTCGAGCCGCCGGACTGCATCAGCTGGAGGTAGTCGATGACGACGAGCTTGAGTTCATTGCGCTGCTTGAGGCGGCGGCACTTGGCACGGATCTCCATCATCGACAGGTTCGGGGAGTCGTCGATGTAGAGGGGGGCGGCCGATACGTCCGGCATCCGGCGGGCCAGCCGCGTCCAGTCCTCGTCCGTCATGGAACCGGACCGCATGTGGTGCAGGGCCACCCGCGCCTCGGCGGAGAGGAGGCGCATCGCGATCTCGTTGCGGCCCATTTCGAGGGAGAAGATCACGCTGGGCAGGTTGGCCTTGATGGAGCAGGCGCGGGCGAAGTCCAGCGCCAGGGTCGACTTGCCCATGGCGGGGCGGGCCGCGATGACGATCATCTGGCCGGGGTGCAGGCCGTTCGTCAGGGAGTCCAGGTCCGTGAAGCCCGTCGGGACGCCCGTCATCTCACCGCTGCGGGAACCGATCGCCTCGATCTCGTCGAGCGCGCCCTCCATGATGTCGCCGAGCGGGAGGTAGTCCTCGCTGGTGCGCTGCTCGGTGACGGCGTAGATCTCGGCCTGGGCGCTGTTGACGATGTCGTCGACGTCGCCGTCGGCCGCGTATCCCATCTGCGTGATGCGGGTGCCGGCCTCGACCAGGCGCCGGAGCACCGCCCGTTCATGGACGATCTCGGCGTAGTACTCGGCGTTGGCGGCTGTCGGGACGGACTGCACCAGGGTGTGCAGATAGGCGGCGCCGCCGATCTTGGTGATCTCGCCGCGCTTGGTCAGCTCCGCCGCGACCGTGATGGGGTCGGCGGGCTCGCCCTTCGCATAGAGGTCGAGAATCGCCTGGTAGACGGTCTCGTGCGCGGGGCGGTAGAAGTCGTGGCCCTTGAGGACCTCGACGACGTCCGCGATCGCGTCCTTGGAGAGCAGCATGCCGCCGAGCACGGACTGCTCGGCGTCGAGATCCTGCGGCGGTACGCGCTCGAAGCCGCCGCCCGACCAGGAGGAGCCCTCGTCGCCGCGGTCGTGCTGCTCGCCGCGCCCCTTCCCCTCGCCGCGCCGGGGCCGGGAGACCGGGAGCCGGTCACTGGGACCGGCGTCCGCCCAGGGGTCTTCCATGGGCGGCTCAGGCATAGGCATGCTCACCCCGCCACCTCCTCCCGTCCGCGACGCGGACCTCGCCATGCCCTTCTTTCTTACGGCACGGCTCTGACAAATAGGACGCCCGACTCCGGTTACGGCGCGTCGAGTTCACGAGTCGCGGGGGGCCGGAACATGCGGCGGGCGCCGGACCACGGTAGGCCCGTGGAGACCGTGCGCCAATCTTGTTATCCACAGGCCATGTGGACGACAGGCGTCATCCTGTGGAGAAGTCCCCGATACCTGTGCACGGGGTGGGGGAAATCTCTGTGGACAAACACACAATCGCTTCATTCATACTGCCCTGACCTGCGAACTCTCCATCCAGGACCTGTTGAGAAGAAAAACTTCCCCACCCGGCCCAAGATCACGACAAACGGCGCACCGGAGAGCGCCCGACGCCACACAGCGTAAGGATCCAAAGCAGATTGCAGCGCTTACCTGTGGAAGATTAGATTGGCCCCATGCCCCAGGCCCCCACGCGCGAGCAGCGCAGCGCCCGCCGCCACGACCGCGAGATCATCGCGCTCGCCGTGCCCGCCTTCGGCGCACTCGTCGCGGAGCCCCTCTTCGTCATGGTCGACAGCGCCGTCATCGGCCACCTCGGCACCCCTCAGCTCGCCGGCCTCGGCGTCGCCGCCGCCCTCCTCACCACCGCTGTCTCGATCTTCGTCTTCCTCGCCTACGCCACCACCGCGGCCGTCGCCCGCCGCGTCGGCGCGGGCGATCTGCCGGCCGCCATCCGCCAGGGCATGGACGGCATCTGGCTCGCCCTCCTGCTCGGCGCCGCCGTCATCGCCATCGTGCTGCCCGCCGCCCCCGCCCTCATCGACCTCTTCGGCGCCTCACCCACCGCCGCCCCCTACGCCGTCACCTATCTGCGCATCAGCGCCCTCGGCATCCCCGCCATGCTCATCGTCCTCGCCGCCACCGGCGTCCTCCGCGGCCTCCAGGACACCCGCACCCCGCTCTACGTGGCCGTCGGCGGCTTCGCGGCCAACGCCGCCCTCAACATCGCCCTCGTCTACGGCGCCGGCCTCGGCATCGCCGGCTCCGCCTGGGGCACCGTCATCGCCCAGTGCGCCATGGCCGTCGTCTACCTCGCCGTCGTCGTCCGCGGCGCCCGTCGGCACGGCGCGTCCCTGCGCCCCGACGCCGCCGGCATACGGGCCTGCGCCCAGGCCGGGGCGCCCCTCCTGGTCCGTACGCTCTCGCTGCGTGCCGTCCTGATGATCGCGACCGCCGTCGCCGCCCGGCTCGGCGACGCCGACATCGCCGCCCATCAGATCGTGCTCACCCTGTGGAGCCTGCTCTCCTTCGCGCTGGACGCCATCGCCATCGCCGGCCAGGCCATCATCGGCCGCTACCTCGGCGCAGGCGACACCGACGGCGCCCGCGCCGCCTGCCGCCGCATGGTCCAGTGGGGCATCGTCTCCGGGGTGGTGCTCGGCGTGCTCGTGGTGGCCGCCCGCCCGCTGTTCATCCCGCTGTTCACCACCGACTCCGCCGTCCGCGACGCGCTGCTGCCCGCGCTCCTCGTGGTGGCGCTGGCCCAGCCCGTAGCAGGCGTCGTCTTCATCCTGGACGGCGTGCTCATGGGCGCGGGCGACGGGCCCTACCTCGCCTGGGCGATGCTGCTCGTACTCGCCGTCTTCGCGCCCGCCGCGCTGCTCGTACCCACCCTCGGCGGCGGCCTGACCGCCCTGTGGTGGGCCATGGCGCTGATGATGGCCGTCCGGATGGCGACCCTGTGGCTGCGCGCCCGCTCCGGCCGCTGGCTCGTGACGGGCGCGGCGCGCTGACGGGCACGGGCGCGGGCACCGGTACGGACGCCGACCACACGCACACACTTCGCCGGTGCCCTGCCCAGCCCGTACGTACGGACCGCCGCCGCGTGAACGGAACGCCGAAGGGCCGCACCCCCTGCGGGGTACGGCCCTTCGGTTGCGCTTCAGCTGTGCCGAACGCCATGAATCAGGCGCGAGCGCCGTGAATCAGGCGGCGACGACCTCGACGGCCACCTTGGCGGCGACGTCGGCGTGCAGTCGCACGGACACCTGGTGCGAGCCCAGGGTCTTGATCGGCGAGCCCAGCTCGATGCGGCGCTTGTCGACGTCCGGACCACCGGCGGACTTGATCGCCGTGGCGATGTCTGCCGGGGTGACGGAGCCGAACAGGCGACCGGCGTCACCCGAACGGGTGGCGAGGCGCACGTTCACGCCCTCAAGCTGAGCCTTGACCACGTTGGCCTGCTCGATCGTGGCGATCTCACGGATCTTGCGACCGCGACGGATCTGAGCGACGTCCTGCTCGCCACCCTTGGTCCAGCGGATCGCGAAACCACGCGGGACCAGGTAGTTGCGGGCGTAGCCGTCCTTGACGTCAACGACGTCGCCGGCGGCGCCGAGGCCGGAGACCTCGTGGGTGAGGATGATCTTCATTGGTCGGTCACCCTCCCCTTATCGCGCGGACGAGGTGTAGGGCAGCAGCGCCATCTCACGGCTGTTCTTCACAGCCGTGGCGACGTCACGCTGGTGCTGAGTGCAGTTACCGGTCACGCGGCGGGCACGGATCTTGCCGCGGTCGGAAATGAACTTCCGCAGCATGTTCGTGTCCTTGTAGTCCACGTAGACGGTCTTGTCCTTGCAGAACGCGCAGACCTTCTTCTTAGGCTTGCGCGGAGGCGGCTTCGCCATTGTCTCTCTCCTGTGTGATCAAGAAGTTTTCTGCCACCGCCCTCAGAAGGGCGGCTCATCCGAGTAGCCGCCGCCGGAGCCGCCGGTGTTGCCGGAGCCGCCGCCCCAGCCGCCACCGCCGCCGGCCGGCTGGCCGCCGGCCGGAGCACTGGTCGCCCAGGGGTCGTCGGCGGGAGCCCCGCCGCCACCCTGCTGCTGGCCGCCAGCGGAACCGCCGCCGGAGCCGCCGCTCCAGCCGCCGCCCTGCTGGCCGCCACCGCCGCCACCGCCGTAGCCGCCCTGACCGCCGCGGCCGGTGGTCTTGGTGACCTTGGCCGTCGCGTTCTTCAGGCTGGGCCCGACCTCTTCGACATCGAGCTCGTAGACCGTGCGCTTGACGCCCTCACGGTCCTCGTACGACCGCTGCTTCAGCCGCCCCTGCACGACGACACGCATGCCGCGCTGAAGCGACTCGGCCACGTTCTCCGCCGCCTGCCGCCATACCGAGCAGGTGAGGAAGAGGCTTTCGCCGTCCTTCCACTCATTGGTCTGGCGGTCGAAGGTGCGGGGAGTGGACGCGACGCGGAACTTCGCGACCGCCGCACCGGACGGGGTGAAGCGCAGCTCGGGGTCGTCGACGAGATTGCCGACGACCGTGATGACGGTCTCGCCTGCCATGGGTGAACCTCTCGGCGGGTGTGCTGCTGGCTGCTTGCTACTCGTGGTGATGCAGCCCGATTACCGCTGAATCGCAGGGATTCAGTGGGTCTCGGGACGGAGGACCTTGGTCCGAAGAACCGACTCGTTCAGGTTCATCTGGCGGTCGAGTTCCTTGACGATCGCAGGCTCGGCCTGCAGGTCGATGACCGAGTAGATGCCCTCGGGCTTCTTGTTGATCTCGTACGAGAGACGACGACGGCCCCAGGTGTCGACCTTCTCGACCTTTCCGTTGCCCTCGCGGACGACGGAGAGGAAGTTCTCGATCAGGGGAGAGACAGCGCGCTCCTCCAGATCGGGGTCGAGGATGACCATCACCTCGTAGTGACGCATGTGGAACCCACCTCCTTTGGACTCAGCGGCCACGGTCGTTCCGTGGCAGGAGGGTCGTGATGCGTGAGCAACGGTATCGGCACCCACTGACAACGGCGAAAAACGCCGAGAGTGCGGACCGTGCGGCCGATCCCCCCGGGAAAACCCGGGAGGCCATGACATGACCGGGCCGACACCGGTGCAGACCGACCAGCGTACCCGTACCCCGCCCTCCGGTTGAAATCCGGTCGCGGAGACCCGCACTCTGGACGCATCGGGTGTGACCGGCGCTACAGTGCGCCGCTTTGCCTCACAGGAGGTGCCTCATGGCACAGGCAGCACGGCAACACCACGGACCCCTCGCCCTCATCAGCACCGCCCTCAACAGCGACGGCAAGGCCCATCCCGTCGAGAACAGCCTCGCCGCGGCGACCCTGATCCTCGGCGCGATCGCCATCGTCTCCTCGGCCTTCAACGGTCTCCACCTGCTCAGCTCCTGGTCGGGCCTGGTCGGCATCCTCACCGGGGCCTGGGGCCAGTTCATCTCCGCCACCACGGGAGAACGGTTCCTGTTGGTCATCGGGCTCGGCGCGGCCGCTGTGGGATTCTTCATCGGGATGGCGCACGGCGGGCTGTTCGGGGGTGTGGTCGGCTAGCCTCGGCCCGGCGCGCCGCAGGCCGGCGCTCGTACGGGCTCCCCAGGTCAGGCCCGTACGGTCGACTCCGTACGGACTCGGCCGACCCCGGCCCGTACGGGAAGCGGCCGACAGGCCCCAGCGGCCCGTACGGTCATGAGCCGGGCCCCCGCCCGCATACGCCCAAACGGGGCGCTCCCCTGTCGCAGTAGGCTTCGGCGCGAGAGCCGGAGCCCCGCCCCTGGGGACAAACCTGCCGAGGAGCGCCCCGCATGAGCCTGACCCTGAGGACCATCAGCCGAGAACAGCATCTGGCGTATATCCAGAGTCTGCCCTCGGCCAGCCACATGCAGGTCCCGGCATGGGCGGACGTCAAAGCGGAGTGGCGCTCGGAGAGCCTGGGCTGGTTCGACAAGACGGGCGAGCTCGTCGGCGCCGGCCTCGTCCTCTACCGCCAGCTGCCCAAGATCAAGCGGTATCTGGCCTACCTCCCCGAGGGCCCGGTCATCAACTGGTACTCGCCGCACCTGGAGGACTGGCTGCGGCCCATGCTGGCGCACCTCAAGCAGAAGGGCGCCTTCTCCGTGAAGATGGGTCCGCCCGTCATCATCCGGCGCTGGAACGCCACCGCCATCAAGGCGGGCATCGCCGACCCCGACGTCAAGCGGCTGCGCGACGTCGAGGCCAGCCACATCGAGCCGCGCGCCTTCGAGGTCGCCGACAAGCTGCGCCGCATGGGCTGGCAGCAGGGCGAGGACGGCGGCGCGGGCTTCGGCGACGTCCAGCCGCGCTACGTCTACCAGGTGCCGCTGGAGGGCCGCTCCCTCGAAGACGTGCACAAGGGCTTCAACCAGCTGTGGCGCCGCAACATCAAGAAGGCCGAGAAGGCCGGCGTCGAGGTCGTCCAGGGCGGCTACGACGATCTGGCCACCTGGCAGCACCTCTACGAGATCACCGCCGAACGCGACCACTTCCGGCCGCGCCCCATCGGCTACTTCCAGCGCATGTGGTCCGCCCTCAACACCGAGGACCCCAACCGCATGCGGCTGTATTTCGCCGTGCACGAGGGGGAGGCCGTCGCCGCCGCGACGATGCTGATCGTCGGCGGCCACGTCTGGTACTCCTACGGCGCCTCCGCCAACCACAAGCGCGAGGTCCGGCCGTCGAACGCGATGCAGTGGCGGATGCTGCGCGACGCGTACGCGCTCGGCGCCAGCGTGTACGACCTGCGCGGCATCAGCGACTCCCTGGACGAGACGGACCATCTCTTCGGCCTGATCCAGTTCAAGGTCGGCACGGGCGGGCAGGCTGCCGAGTACCTCGGCGAGTGGGACTTCCCGCTCAACAAGCTGCTGCACAAGGCCCTCGACATGTACATGTCGCGGCGCTGACCGTCTTCCTCTGTACAACCCGTACGCCCCGTACGGACCACATGCGTCCGTACGGCCTCACGCTCCAACTCAGGCACAGGAAAGGTTCCGGGACCGGCCATGGCGCTCACGCTCTACGTCGACACCGCGCGTTGGCGGGCACACCAGCAGACCGTTCTCCAGCAGTTCCCGGGCATCGTCCCGGTCTGCAAGGGCAACGGCTACGGCTTCGGCCACGAGCGGCTGGCCGACGAGGCCGCGGCGTTCGGCTCCGACATCCTCGCCGTCGGCACGACCTACGAGGCCGCCCGGATCAAGGACTTCTTCAGCGGCGACCTGCTGGTGCTCACCCCCTTCCGGCTCGGCGAGGAGCCGGTACCGCTGCCCGACCGGGCCATCCGGTCCGTCTCCTCGGTCGAGGGCGTACGCGGCCTGGTCGGCGCCCGCGTCGTCATCGAGGTCATGAGCAGCATGAAGCGCCACGGCATCGGCGAGGAGGACCTGCCCAAGCTGCACGCCGCCATCGAGGACGTACGGCTGGAGGGCTTCGCGCTCCACCTGCCGCTGGACCGTACGGACGGCTCCGACGCCGTCGACGAGGTCATCGGCTGGATGGACCGGCTGCGCAACGCCCGCCTGCCTCTGCACACGATGTTCGTCAGCCACCTCAAGGCCGACGAACTCGCCCGGCTGCAGCAGCAGTTCCCGCAGACCCGCTTCCGCGCCCGGATCGGCACCCGGCTGTGGCTCGGCGACCACGACGCCACCCAGTACCGCGGCGCGGTCCTCGATGTCACGCACGTCGCCAAGGGCGAACGTTTCGGCTACCGCCAGCAGAAGACCGCCGCCGACGGCTATCTGGTCGTCGTCGCGGGCGGCACCTCGCACGGCGTCGGCCTCGAAGCGCCGAAGGCGATGCACGGCATGATGCCGCGGGCCAAGGGCGTCGCGCGGGCGGGCCTCGCGACCATGAACCGCAACCTCTCGCCCTTCGTCTGGGCGGGCAAGCAGCGCTGGTTCGCGGAGCCGCCGCACATGCAGGTGTCCATCCTCTTCGTCCCCGGCGACGTCGCGGCCCCCCAGGTCGGCGACGAGCTCGTGGCCCATCTGCGGCACACCACCACCCAGTTCGACCGCCTCCTCGATCGCTGAACCCGCCGAGGCCGGCCGCTGAACCAGCCGAGCCGGATCCGGAAAGGGCCCGAAGCCGCAGCAGCACCGTCCTGCGGCTTCGGGCCCTTTCACGCTCCCGCCCGGCTTCGACCGGCCGACCCGTCCCCGGCCCCGGCCCCGTCCCGCGGACTGCACCCCGCGATCCGTCCGGCGGGCATTCACTCGAAGGGTGAAACCTGCCCGGAATCCGCCCGTCCGGTGCCCCACCGCACGTAGGGGCCCTCGAAATGCGCGGCCGGGTACGGACGGCCCGCCCTGCCGAGGACGAACACGTCGGGGGCCTCGTCCAGGACGCCGCCCGACGGGTCGTCCGCCCCGCCCTGCCGCACCACGTCCCGCTCCGGCAGCAGCACGTCGCGGACCACCACCGCGCACAGGTACAGCGTCCCCAGCAGATGCAGCACCACCGCCAGTTGGTACCCCTCCATCGGCAGCCCCTGGTGCTTGTCACCGCCGCTCGTGTACGCGAGGTACATCCAGATCCCGACGAAGTAGAGGACCTCGCAGCCCTGCCAGATCAGGAAATCCCGCCACTTCGGGCGGGCCAGGGCGGCGAGCGGGATCAGCCACAGCACGTACTGCGGCGAGTAGACCTTGTTGGTGAGCACGAACAGCGCCACGACCAGGAACGCGAGCTGGGCCAGCCGCGGCCTGCGCGGCGCGTACAGGCCGAGCGCCCCTATCGCGAGGCAGCCGATGATCATCAGCAGCGTCGCGTACGTATTGGCGTTCTCCAGCGTGTCGCCGGTGCGCTGGGAGATCAGCAGCCAGATCGAACCGAAGTCGATGGGCCGCTCCTGGCTGAAGGTGTAGAACTGCGCCCAGCCCTCGCGGACGTGGAAGCCGGACGCGTCGTGTGTGAGCATCACCGGCAGGTTCACGACCAGCCAGGCCGCCACCGCGCCGACCGCCGCCCGCCCGAAGGCCCGCCAGCGGCCCGCCCGCCAGCACAGGATGAACAGCGGTCCGAGCAGCAGCAGCGGATAGAGCTTCGCGGCGGTCGCCAGGCCGATGAGGACGCCGGCGGCGAGCGTACGGCCGCGTGACCACTTCAGCATCGCGACGGCGAGCAGGGCCGCCGCGAACAGATCCCAGTTGACGGTGGCGGTCAGCGCCAGGGCCGGCGAGAGGGCCACCAGGAGAGCGTCCCAGGGGCGGCCGCGGTGCGTACGGGCCACGCAGATCACGACGACGGCCGCGCAGACCATCAGCATGCCCGCGTTGACGAGCCAGTACAGCTGCTCGCGGTGCTGGATCGTGCCGCCGCCCGGCGTCAGCCAGGAGGCGACCTCCATGAACAGCCCCGTCAGGACCGGATACTCCAGGTAGGGCATGCCCCCGGAGACGGAGTCGGGGATGCGGTCGAAGTAGGGGACGACGCTCAGGTCGAAGCCGCGCCCTTGGAAAAGGTGCGGGATATCGGAGTAGCAGGCGTGCGTGTACTGCGCGGTCGCGCCGAAGAACCACCCGGAGTTGTAACACGGCAGCTTCTGCACCATGCCCAGCGCAAACATCCCGATCGCCACCAAAGTGACGATCCGCACCACGGTCCACCAGCCCCCGCCGAACACCGCGCGACGGCCAGCCGGGCCCCCGATGACCTCGCTGCCCGCAGCGGCCACCTCGTCCTCGACGGTGGGCCGTACAGGCTGGTCCTCTCGCGCGCTCGTCATGCGGGCCATCCTGCCGTACGGGCCTGTGGGCAGCGGTGAGGGCCGCCACGCGCGCTGCGTGACGGCCCTCATCGGTCATGGCCGCCCAAACGGCGGCCCGGGGTGCGGGTGGCTACCCGTATGACCCGTCCCAGATGCTGCCTGGTCCGGACGGCGTTATCGACGAGGTGGGTTTGCCGGTGGGATGGCCACCGGGCCCCGATGTGTCGCCGTCCCCGTCACCGTCGCCCTTGCACTGCCAGTCGAGCGGACCGCAGGTATGGGTCGGCGGCGGGGAGTGCGTCATCGTCGGCGTGGACGGCATCGTCGGCGTCGCCGAGTGGCTGGGCGTGTGGGTCGGCGTCGGCTTTATCGTCGGGGTGGCCGACGGGGTCGGGCTGGCGCCGTCACCGAAGATCTTCTTGCCGATCGGCTGCGGCTTGTCGAAGTCCTCGGCCTGCTTGCCCTTCAGCGCCTTGTTCATGAAGTCGGCCCAGATCTCCGCCGGGTACGACGCACCGTGGATCGTCTTCTTACCGCCCACGCCACGCATGGACAGGAACTCCTGCTGCTTCGCATTGGGGTCGACGCGGAACATGCCGATGGCCGTGGAGAGCTGCGGGGTGTAGCCCGCGAACCAGGCCGAGCGGTTCTCATCGGTCGTACCGGTCTTGCCCGCCGCCGGCCGGCCTCCCTCAAGTTTCGCCGAGGTACCGGTGCCGTGCTCGACCACGTTCCGCAGCACATCGGTGACGTTGTTCGCAATGTTGGCGTCGAACGCCTGCTTCGATTCGTCCTCGTGCTCGTAGACGGCCCTGCCGTCCTTCTCGACCTTCTCGACCGAGTACGGCTGGGCCTGCTTGCCCTTGGCTGCGAAGGTCCCGTACCCGCCGGCGAGCCGGATCGCGCTCGGCGCCGAGGTGCCGAGGGAGAAGGTGGGGGAGAGCGAGGCCATCTGCTTCTTGTCCAGTCCGGCCTTGATCGCCTCCTTCTGGACGACATCGGTGCCCACGTCCATGCCGAGCTGGATGTACGGCGTGTTCACCGAGAACTGCATCGCGGTTCTGAGGCTGATGGGCCCTCTGTTCTCACCGCCGTCGTTCTTCTGGTGCCACTCGGAGCCGTCCTTGTCGTGCCAGACCTGACCGTTGAAGTCGCGCAGCGTCACCTCGTTGTTGCCGTCGTACATGCTCTCCGGCGAGACCAGGGTGCGCTCGTCGTCGCCCTGGTCCGGTGAGAGGCCCGGATTGCGCTTGCCGTGTTCCATGGCCGACGCCAGGACGAACGGTTTGAAGGTTGAACCGACCTGGACGCCGGTGTAGTCGGCGTTGTTGTTGTAGTGCTCCAGCGCGCTCTCACCGCCGTAGATCGCCATGATCTTCCCCGTGCCCGGCTCCACCGACGCCCCGCCGAACTGCACGTGCTCGTCGACCTTGCGTTCCTTCGGCTTGATGTTCGCCTTGCGGACATCCGCGACGGACTTCGCCAGCGTATCCACCTTGTCCTTCTGGAAGGTGGTGTGGATCTGGTAACCGCCCTTGTCCAGCTGGGCCTTGGTGATCTTGCCCTCGCTGTGCGCGACGATGTAGGCGTCGGCGAGGTCCGTGAGATAGCCGATCTGACCGGCCCGGTTCGTCGCCGGCTTCGGCTTCTGCGGCTTCGGGAACCCCTGCGCCAGCGTCTTCTGGCGCTCGTCGGGCTTCATCCGCTTGGTCTCGACCTCGCGCTTGAGCGCGAACTGCCAGCGTTCCGTGGCCCGCTTGGTGTTCTTCTCGGGTGTCGCCGCCGGTCCCTGGCCGCCCCACGGGTCGTACAGGTTCGGCCCGTTCAGCGTCGCGGCGAGGTACGCGCTCTCGGTCGGCGACAGGTCCGAGCAGTCCTTGTTGTAGTACGCGCGCGCCGCGGCCTGGATGCCGTACGCGCCGCGCCCGTAGTAGGCGGTGTTCAGGTAGCCGGCGAGGATGTCGTCCTTGCTCTTCTTCAGCCCCACCTTGATGGAGATCAGCAGTTCGGTGGCCTTGCGCTGAAGCGTCTGCTCCTGGTTCAGGTACGTGTTCTTCACGAACTGCTGGGTGATGGTCGATCCGCTCTGCGTCTCGCCGCCCTGCGCCATCTTCATGACCGCGCGCGCGATGCCCATCGGGTCGACGCCCGAGTCAGTCTCGAACGAGGCGTTCTCCGCGGCGATCACGGCGTTCTGCATCGAGTGGGGGATCCGCGAGAGCGGCACGATCTGCCGGTTGAGCTCGCCCCCGCCCGCGACCACCATGGTCTTGCCGTCGGCCCAGTAGTAGACGTTCTTCTGGACCTTCGACGCGGCCTGTGCCGTCGGGATGTCCACCATCAGCAGCGCTATGCCGACCGCGCCCACCACGACGGCCATGAAGCCCAGGCACGTCGACGTGACCAGCTTCCAGGACGGCACCCAGCGCCTGGCCCCGTACTTGCCCGCGCGTGGGTAGTCGATGAAGCGCTTCTTGGCGGGTGGGCCGCTGTCGCCACCGCGACCGCGTCCCCGACCGTCGCCGGCCGGACCGCCGCCCCGACGGCCTCCGCCGCGTCCCGAACCGCCGCCGCCCACGGACTCCGAACCTGAGCGTCTGCGGCCGCCGGAGCCGCCACCGCGCTGCGCCGCGCGCCGGGCAGCGGCACGGCCGCCGTATACAGGAGCGTCGCCGCTCGATGCGTTGTCCGACGCATCGCCCGATGTGGCGCTCGATGCTGCGTCGGAGTCGATGGAACTGTTGCGTGGTGGTGCGGCGCGACGGCCGGACTGCTGTCCGGCGCCACGCCGAGCCGCGGCTCGGCCGCCGCCTTGCGGCGGTGGCGGCTTGCGACGGTGCTCGCTCATGGAACGACTACTCCTCGGGCAGGCGCGATCGCCTGAAAGCGGCAGGTGGCTTCCGGTCCCCCAAAAGTGCGGGCCGGCCCCCTTGAGCGGCCGGGCGCACTGCATCCAGCACGTTGACGCCCGACGGCGTCACTTGGTTCCCGGTGATTTGCATGGCGCACAGACTACGCACGGCCAAATCCCTCCCACTGGGGATCTTCAATCCAATTCCGGCAGCGGGTCACCTGTGAATCCGGGATGTGACCGCGTTCACCGTGCTCCCTCTTGTCGCACGCGCGCAGCCGTTCTATCGTCTTGATGTATCGAGTCGATACATCAGCTCGGCATAAAGGACTCAGCGGACCAGGGAGGCGACGGATGAGCAGACGCTCCGGCATCCTTGAGTTCGCTGTCCTCGGCCTGCTCCGCGAGTCCCCTATGCACGGCTATGAACTGCGGAAACGCCTCAACACCTCACTCGGGGTGTTCCGCGCGTTCAGCTACGGCAGCCTCTACCCGTGCCTCAAGACTCTGGTCGCCAACGGATGGTTGATCGAGGAGCCCGGCAGCGCCCTGGAGGATGCCCTCGCGGCGTCACTCGCCGGGCGACGGGCCAAGATCGTCTACCGGTTGACGGCTCAAGGCAAGGAGCACTTCGAGGAGTTGCTCGGCCAGTCCGGCCCGGACGCATGGGAGGACGAGCACTTCGCCGCCCGCTTCGCCTTCTTCGGGCAGACCTCACGGGACGTCAGGATGCGGGTGCTGGAAGGCCGCCGCAGCCGCCTGGAGGAACGCCTGGAGAAGATGCGCGCCTCATTGGCCCGCACCCGCGAGCGGCTGGACGGCTACACCCTCGAACTCCAGCGGCATGGCATGGAATCGGTGGAGCGCGAGGTCCGCTGGCTGAACGAATTGATCGAGAGCGAACGGGCCGGGCGCGACCAGCGCTCCGGCACCGACCGCTCCGAACAGGGCACATCAGGAGATCCGGGCGGCCTGCCCCGGCATCGGGGTGGTTCCCGGCCGGACCCGTCCGACGACACCGCCAAGTAAGCCCCGCAGACCGCTGGGCTTCATCGAGTACTAACAGGGAGCAACCGGAATGGGTTCGGTTCGCGTAGCCATCGTCGGCGTGGGCAACTGCGCCGCCTCGCTGGTCCAGGGCGTCGAGTACTACAAGGACGCAGACCCGAAGAGCCGCGTGCCGGGTCTGATGCACGTGCAGTTCGGCGACTACCACGTCTCGGACATCGAGTTCGTCGCCGCCTTCGACGTCGACGCCAAGAAGGTCGGCCTCGACCTCGCGGACGCCATCGGCGCCAGCGAGAACAACACCATCAAGATCTGCGACGTGCCGCCCGCCGGCGTCACCGTGCAGCGCGGTCACACCCACGACGGTCTGGGCAAGTACTACCGCCAGACCATCGAGGAGTCCGAGGCGGCCCCGGTCGACATCGTCCAGGTCCTCAAGGACCAGCAGGTCGACGTCCTCGTCTGCTACCTGCCCGTCGGCTCCGAGGACGCGGCGAAGTTCTACGCCCAGTGCGCCATCGACGCCAAGGTCGCCTTCGTCAACGCCCTCCCGGTCTTCATCGCCGGCACCAAGGAGTGGGCGGACAAGTTCACCGAGGCGGGCGTCGCGATCGTCGGCGACGACATCAAGTCGCAGGTCGGCGCCACCATCACGCACCGCGTGATGGCCAAGCTCTTCGAGGACCGGGGCGTCATCCTGGACCGCACGATGCAGCTGAACGTCGGCGGCAACATGGACTTCAAGAACATGCTGGAGCGTGAGCGCCTGGAGTCCAAGAAGATCTCCAAGACGCAGGCCGTCACCTCGCAGATCCGCGACCGCGACATGGGCGCCGACAACGTCCACATCGGTCCCTCGGACTACGTGGCCTGGCTGGACGACCGCAAGTGGGCGTACGTCCGCCTGGAGGGCCGTGCGTTCGGCGACGTCCCGCTGAACCTGGAGTACAAGCTGGAGGTCTGGGACTCCCCGAACTCGGCCGGTGTCATCATCGACGCCGTGCGCGCCGCGAAGATCGCCAAGGACCGCGGCATCGGCGGCCCCATCCTCTCCGCGTCCTCGTACTTCATGAAGTCGCCGCCGGTCCAGTACTTCGACGACGAGGCCCACGCGAACGTCGAGAAGTTCATCAACGGCGAGGTCGACTGCTGATCCGGACCCTGCCCACCGATCGCCGATCGGTCGTCGCTTGATCCGCTGGTCCCCGGGCAATCCGCCCGGGGACCAGCGCATTGTGTGAGGCTGTGCACCATGCCCGTTGTGCGTGACCTGCGCGTACTGCTCCAACTGCGTGACTTCCGCCGCCTGCTGGCGGTACGCCTGCTCTCCCAGTCCGCCGACGGCGTCTACCAAGTAGCGCTCGCCACGTACGTCGTCTTCTCCCCCGAGAAGCAGACCTCGCCCGCGGCCATCGCCTCCGCCATGGCCGTTCTACTGCTTCCCTACTCCCTTCTGGGGCCCTTCGCCGGCGTCTTCCTGGACCGCTGGCGCCGCCGCCAGGTGCTGCTCTACGGCAATCTCCTGCGGACCGTCCTCGCGGTCGGCACCGCGGTGCTGATCATCGCCTCGGTTCCCGACTGGATCTTCTACGCCTCCGCGCTGTCGGTCACCGCCGTCAACCGCTTCGTCCTCGCCGGGCTCTCGGCCGCCCTGCCCCGCGTCGTCGACAGCCGGGAGCGGCTGGTGATGGCCAACTCCTTGTCGCCGACCGCCGGTACGCTCGCGGCCACCGCGGGCGGCGGCCTGTCCTTCATCGTGCGGCTCGCGGTCCCCGAGGGCGCGTCCTCCGACGCCGTGGTCGTCCTCCTCGGCGCGGCGGTGTATCTGTGTGCGGGGCTCGCCGCGCTCCGCATCCCGGCCGACCTGCTCGGCCCCGATCCCACCGAACTCCACACCCGCGTCCGTACCGCCCTGTCGGAGACCTTCGGGGGCCTCACGGCCGGCCTGCGTCACCTCATAGAGCGCCGCGTCGCCGCCCGTGCCCTGGGGGCCATGACGCTCATGCGGTTCTGCTACGGCGCCCTGACCGTCATGGTCCTGATGCTGTGCCGGTATGCGTGGGCGAAGAACGAGGCAGACGGGCTGGCCCTGCTCGGCCTCGCCGTGGGCGTTTCCGGGGCCGGATTCTTCACGGCGGCCGTATTCACCCCTTGGGCGGCGAGCCGGTTCGGCCGGTTGGGCTGGATGGCCGTATGCGCTGCCTCCGCAGCCGTCCTCGAACCGGCCCTGGGCCTCACCTTCAAGCCCCTGCCGATGCTGATCGCCGCCTTCGTCCTCGGTCTCATCACCCAGGGCGCGAAGATCGCCACCGACACCGTGGTCCAGTCCTCGGTGGACGACGCCTTCCGGGGCCGGATCTTCTCCCTCTACGACGTTCTCTTCAACATCGCCTTCGTGGGGGCCGCGGCGGTGGCCGCCCTGATGCTGCCGCCGGACGGCCGATCGGTCACACTCGTCGTCACTGTCGCCGCGATCTACGCGGCGACGGCCCTCGCGGTGGCAGCGTCCCGCCGACAGTAGGGCCCGGTGGGTGTTCCCACGTTCCACGTTTCACGTGAAACCTTGAACACCCACCGGGCCCCGGGCCTCTGGTCTCGTTTCACGTGAAACGAGGCAGCGACGTGCGCTCAGCTCTGCGTCGCCCACCATTCCCTGAGCGCCGCGACCGCCGCGTCGCGCTCCATCGGTCCGTTCTCCAGGCGCAGCTCCAGCAGGTACTTGTACGCCTGACCGATCTGCGGCCCCGGGCCCACATCGAGAATCTCCATGATCTCGTTGCCGTCCAGATCCGGCCGGATCGCGTCCAGTTCCTCCTGCTCCTGCAGCTTCGCGATGCGCTCCTCAAGTCCGTCGTACGCGCGCGACAGGGCGTTCGCCTTCCGCTTGTTGCGCGTCGTGCAGTCGGAGCGCGTCAGCTTGTGCAGCCGGCTGAGCATCGGGCCCGCGTCCCGTACGTATCTGCGCACCGCCGAGTCGGTCCACTCGCCCGTGCCGTAACCGTGGAAGCGCAGGTGCAGCTCCACCAGCTTCGTGACGTCCCGGACCAGGTCGTTGGAGTACTTGAGCTTCGTCATCCGTGCCTTGGTCAGCTTCGCTCCCACCACCTCGTGGTGGTGGAAGGAGACCCGGCCGTCCTGCTCGAAGCGCCGCGTCTTCGGCTTCCCGATGTCATGCAGCAGCGCCGCGAGCCGCAGCACGAGATCCGGCCCGTCCTCTTCGAGGTCGATGGCCTGCTCCAGCACGGTCAAGGAATGCTCGTACACGTCCTTGTGCCGGTGGTGCTCGTCGCTCTCCAGCCGCAGCGCCGGCAGCTCCGGGATGACGCGGTCGGCGAGGCCCGTGTCGACGAGAAGCCTGAGCCCCTTGCGCGGCTCGGGGGAGAGCAGCAGCTTGTTGAACTCGCCCCGGACCCGCTCCGCGGAGACGATGTCGATCCGGTCGGCCATCGCCGTCATCGCCTCGACGACTTCGGGTGCCACCTCGAAGTCGAGCTGCGCCGCGAACCGCGCCGCCCGCATCATGCGCAGCGGGTCGTCGGAGAAGGACTCCTGCGGTGTGCCGGGTGTCCGGAGCACGCGCGCGGCGAGGTCCTCCAGGCCGTTGTGCGGGTCGATGAACTCCTTCTGCGGGAGTGCGACCGCCATGGCGTTCACGGTGAAGTCCCGTCGGACGAGGTCCTGCTCGATGGAGTCGCCGTAGGAGACCTCAGGCTTGCGGGACGTCCGATCGTAGGCTTCCGACCGATATGTCGTGACCTCGATCTGGAAGACCTGATTGTCGCTCCCGCCCCGCTTGTTGCAGCCGACCGTGCCGAAGGCGATCCCGACCTCCCAGACCGAGTCCGCCCAGGGCCGGACGATCTTCAGTACCTCGTCGGGGCGCGCGTCCGTCGTAAAGTCCAGGTCGTTGCCGAGCCGGCCGAGCAGCGCGTCCCGGACCGATCCCCCGACCAGGGCAAGGGTGAACCCGGCCTCCTGGAAATGTAGGGCAAGATCATCGGCTACGGGCGACACCCGCAAGAGCTCGCTCACGGCACGGCGCTGCACCTGACTGAGCTCATTGGTCGGCTGCGGGTGGTGGCTGTCATTGTTGGCGTTCGGCACAACAGAAGAGGGTACGTGGCCGCACGGCCCGGAGCTTCCCCATAAAAGGGGCACCGGCCAGCGTAACGATCTTGTGGAGCAGTCCGCAGCACTTCGCCCCGGCGGGGCTCGTTACCATTCGTGGACGCACATCCGACGACCACTGACGACGACTAGGGACGGGCGAGCGCGTGGCCGATGCGGCAGAGTTCCAGGGAACTACTTCGACTCCTGCCCGTCGGTGGCTCCGACGAACCGCGACACTGCTCACCGGAATTCCCCTGTTCGTAGCCCTGCTACAGCTACCCTCCGCACCCGCAGCCCATGCGCAGGCCACCGGCTCCCGCACCGTCTCCGTCTCGATCGACTCCCTGACCCCCACCACGCCCACGAAGAGCGACACCCTGACCGTCACCGGCACCGTCACCAACGACGGAAAATCCACGGTCTCCGGTGCCCACGTCGCCCTCCGGGTCGGGCCCCAGATCAGCGGCCGCAGCGCCATCGACGACGTCGCCGACCGCACCGGGTACTCACTCGGCGCCGACGGGACCGAGATCGGCGGCAAGTATGCGAAAAAGATCGACAAGCTGCCGGCCGGCATCAGCCGCGACTTCAGCATCAAGATCCCGGTGAAGGACCTGAACCTCGGACAGGACGGCATCTACCAGCTCGGGGTCGCCCTCAGCGGTCACACCTCCAGCCAGTCGTACGACCAGGTGCTGGGCATCAAGCGGACGCTCCTGCCCTGGCAGCCGTCCGCGGTCAGCGGCAAGAAGACCAAGCTCGCCGTCATGTGGCCGCTCATCTCCACGACCCACCTCACCGCCCGCACGGCATCCGACTCCCAGCAGACGCCGGTCTTCCGCAACGACGACCTCGCAGCCGAGATCGCCCCGGGCGGACGGCTGCAGCAGCTCGTCGCCCTCGGCAAGAACCTCCCCGTCACCTGGGTCATCGACCCGGATCTGCTCGCCTCCGTCGAGGCCATGACGAAGAACTACACGGTCGAGCAGCCCGACGGCACGACCGCGCCGGGCAAGGGCCAGGCCGTCGCCAAGCAGTGGCTCCACGACCTCCAGGACGCCGTCCCCGGGGACCAGGTGATGGCGCTGCCCTTCGCCGACCCCGACCTCGCCTCACTCGCCCACCGAGGCAAGGACGTCACCGGCTCGCTCAGCCACCTCCAGTCGGCCACCGAGCTCGCCGCGACCACCGTCGACACGATCATCGGCGTGAAGCCGCGCACCGACTTCGCCTGGCCCATGGACGGCGCGATCGACTCCTCCATCGTGGACGTCGCCACCTCCGCCGGCGCCCACAACGTCATCACCCGCAGCGACAGCCTTCGCGACAGCGGCCTCCCCTACGCCGCGACCGCGGCCCGGAAGATCGGCAGCGGCAACACGGCGATCGTCTCGGACGCCCGGCTCTCGACCGCCTTCCAGAGCGACATGGCGAAGGCCGGGAACACCACCCTCGCCGTGCAGCAGTTTCTCGCCCAGACGCTGATGGTCACCATGCAGGAGCCCCAGAACCAGCGCAGCGTCGTCGTGGCCCCCCAGCGCACCCCCACCGCCAGCCAGGCCCAGGCCATGGCCGCGGCCCTCGGAGCGCTGTCGGACAACCGCTGGACCCAGCCGCTGGACCTGGGAGACGCCGCGAAGGCCAAGCCCGACCCGGACGCCAATCAGCACGTCCCGGGAAGCGGCTCGTACAGCAGCTCGCTGCGCAAGCAGGAACTGCCGAACAGCGCCTTCCAAGACATAAAGAAGACCCAGACCACCCTGGACGGCTTCAAGGTCATCCTGACCGCCAAGGACCGCGTGGTCACCCCGTTCGGCAACGCGATCATGCGCGAGATGTCCACCTCGTGGCGGGGCGAGCACCGGGCCGCCGAGAGCTTCCGGGACTCCACAGAGCAGTACCTGAACAATCTGAGGGGGCAGGTCCACCTCATCCAGAAATCGGACGCCACCCTCTCCGGACGCAGCGCCACGGTCCCGGTGACCGTGAAGAACGGCCTTCTCCAGGGCATCGACGGCCTGCGGCTCGTCCTCACCTCCGGGCAGCCGAACCGCCTCGATGTAGGCGACTCGAAGCCGATCACGGTCGAAGGCGGGCACAGCCAGTCCGTAAAATTCGAGACCCGTGCCAACGCCAACGGTCCCGTTAAGGTGACAGCACAGCTCCTCACCGAAGACGGACAGCCGTACGGCGGCCCGATGTACTTCACCGTGCAGGTCACCTCCATCACCCCGATGGTGCTGCTGGTCATCGCCGTCGGCGTACTCCTCCTCGTGCTGGCAGGGCTCCGGATCTACCTCAAGCGCAAGCGGGGCGCCCGTGACGCCGCGGACGGGGAACAGCACGACAACGGTGAGGACAACGGCGCGGACAACGACGATCCCGAGCAGCCGGGTGACCCGGCACCGGACACCGGTTCACAAAGCACTGGCCCATCCGGATCAGGTGAGAAAGTGGACCGTTGACGAGCAGTAGGGCCGGTCGGCCGCGGACGATGAGGTGGGGTAGCGATGAACGCGCCGTACGACGGTGACCGCGGCCGAGGGCACGGCGGCGATCCGGAACACCAGTACCCGCCGACGCCCCCGCCTGCCCCGGACCCGTACCTCCAGGACGCCTACACGGCGGACCCGTACCCCGCGCAGGACCCCGCCGCGCAGGACCCGGTGACCGAGGCGCTCTACGACCGCGCCGCACACCCCCCGCCGCCGCCCGGCTCCTACCAGCACCAGCAACCGCTCTACCAGCAGCCGGTCGACCCGCAGTACGCTCCTGACCCGAATCTGTGGGCGCCCACCCCGCCGCCCCAGCCCGAGGGCCCCTCCCGTCACCTCCCCTACGGTGACGACGCGACCACTCAGTTCGTCGGCGTCGACGACCACGTCAGCCAGGCCGCGGACGGGCGCCCCGAGTCGGACGCCTTCGCCCACCTCTTCCGCGACCAGCAGCCGTACGAACCCCGCGAACCGCAGCAGCAGCCTTACCAACCGGCCTACCAGTACGGCAGCCAAGAACAGCCCCGCGATCCGCGGTACCACGACATGGGGCACCAGAACCCGCCGCCCCACGACCCGCGGCACCAGGCCCAGCCCGTGCCCCCGCCGCCCGGGCCGACACCGGATCCTGCGCTGGAGACCGCGCCCTCACCGGTGCCGCAGCAGACCCCGCAGACCTCGCAGACCCCGGCCGAGGATTCCTCCGGCGGCGGCAAGGTCGGCAGCATCATGAAGTCCAGCGCCGTCATGGCCGCCGGCACCCTCGTCTCCCGGCTGACCGGCTTCGTCCGCCAGCTAGTGATCACCGCGGCGCTCGGCGCGGCGCTCCTCGGCGACACCTACGCCATCGCCATGACCCTGCCGACGATGATCTACATCCTCACCATCGGCGGCGGACTCAACTCCGTCTTCGTCCCGCAACTCGTACGCGCGATGAAAGAGGATGACGACGGCGGCGAGGCGTACGCCAACCGCCTTCTGACCCTCGTCATGGTCATCCTCGGCGCCCTCGTCGTCATCTGCGTCTTCGCGGCACCGCTCCTGATCCGCGTCATGTCCGTGAAGATCGCCGACGACCCCGCAGCCAACAGCGTCGCGGTCACCTTCGCCCGCTACTGCCTGCCCACCATCTTCTTCATGGGCGTCCACGTCGTCATGGGCCAGGTCCTCAACGCACGCGGCCGATTCGGCGCCATGATGTGGACCCCTGTCCTCAACAACGTCGTCGTCATCTTCACCTTCGGCATGTTCATCTGGGTGTACGGCACCCACAGCACCTCTCACCTGACCGAAGCGACGATCACGCCGGAGGGCATGCGCCTGCTCGGCATCGGCACCCTCCTCGGACTCACGGTCCAGTCCCTGGCGATGCTCCCCTACCTGCGCGAGGCCGGATTCAAGTTCCGCCCACGCTTCGACTGGCGCGGCCATGGCCTCGGCAAGGCCGCCAAGCTCGCCAAGTGGACGTTCCTCTTCGTCCTCGCCAACCAGGCCGGGCTCCTCGTCGTCACCCAGCTCGCCACCTGGGCAGGCGACGACGCCTCCAAGGCCGGCTTCCCCGGCACCGGCATCCTCGGCTACAACAACGCCCTGCTCATCTGGCAGATGCCCCAGGCCATCATCACGGTCTCCGTCATGGCCGCCCTGCTGCCCCGTATCTCCCGCTCCGCCCACGACGGCGATCCCGGCGCCGTCCGCGACGACATCTCGCAGGGCCTGCGCACCTCCGCCGTGGCCATCGTCCCGATCGCCTTCGGCTTCCTCGCCCTCGGCGTGCCCATGTGCAGCCTGATGTTCTCCTCGTCCGGCGCGGCAGGCGCCCGGTCCATGGGCTTCATCCTCATGGCCTTCGGACTCGGTCTCATCCCCTTCTCCGTGCAGTACGTCGTCCTCCGCGGCTTCTACGCCTACGAGGACACCCGCACCCCCTTCTACAACACGGTGATCGTCGCCTCGGCCAACGCCATCGCCTCGGCCGTCTGCTTCCTCGTCCTCCCCTCCCGCTGGGCCGTCGTCGGCATGGCCGCCTCCTACGGCCTGGCCTACGCCATCGGCGTCGGAGTCGCCTGGAACCGCCTGCGCAACCGGCTGGGCGGCGACCTGGACGGAGCACACGTCATCCGGACGTACGCGCGCCTGGCAGGCGCCAGCATCCCCGCCGCCCTCCTCGCGGGCGGCGCCGGATACGGAATCACTCAGACCCTGGGCAACGGCGCCCTCGGATCACTCGTAGCCTTGCTGGGCGGCGGACTCGTACTCATCGCCGTCTTCTACATCGCCGCGAAACGGATGCGCATCCAAGAACTGACCGCGATGGTCGGCATGGTCCGCGGCCGGTTGGGCCGATGACCCGAACACAACCATCACCCACTACCGCGTGTCGTGCATAGCACCGGACTGTGGGCACAATTGTCCTGGCTGTGGAGAGCGTGCAACGGATGGGGAGGCAGGAACGACGGTGGCTGAACGGAGCACGGCTGCCGTCGACGTGACCGACGACAGCGGCGAAAAGTCGCTGACCGCCAAGGCGGACAAGGTCACGGCCGACGGGGCGAAGGCCGAGAACAAGGCCGACGCGCACAATGACACAGAGCGCGCAGAGAGCAAGAACGCCGCGCCCGAAGCACCATCCCCCGAGCTGCACAGCGGCCATAAACTCGCCAGACGCTACCGCCTCGAAGAGTGCGTCACCCGTCTGGACGGATTCAGCAGTTGGCGTGCGGTCGACGAAAAACTGCGCCGCGCCGTCGGCGTCCACCTGCTGCCCGCAGACCACCCGCGAGCCCGTCCGGTCCTCGCCGCCGCCCGCTCGGCCGCACTCCTCGGCGACCCGCGCTTCGTCCAGGTCCTCGACGCCGTCGAGGAGAACGACCTCGTCTACGTCGTCCACGAATGGCTACCGGACGCCACCGAACTCACCGCCCTCCTGGCCGCCCGGCCCCTGGAACCGCACGACGCCTTCCAGCTCGTCAGCCAGGTCTCCCAGGCCATGGCAGCCGCCCACCGCGAGGGCCTGGCACACCTGCGTCTGCACCCCGGCTCTGTGCTGCGCACCGAGTCCGGCCAGTACCGCATCCGCGGCCTCGCGGTCATGGCCGCCCTGCGCGGCATCACCTCCGAAGAGCCCCAGCGCACGGACACCGAAGCGATCGGCGCGCTCCTCTACGCCGCGCTCACCCAGCGCTGGCCCTATGAGAACGACGCCCACGGCCTCTCCGGGCTCCCCAAGGGCGTCGGCCTCATCGCCCCCGACCAGGTCCGCGCGGGCATCCACCGCGGCCTGTCCGATCTCACCATGCGCGCCCTCGTCAACGACGGTGCCACCGCCTCGCGGCAAGAACAGCCCTGCGCCACCCCGGAGGAGCTCGCCAAGGCGGTCGCCGCGATGCCCCGCATCCGGCCGCCGGAGCCCAGCTTCACGGCCCCTCCGTCGTACCAGCGGACCACCTACCAGCAAGGCGCGTACGGCCAGCCGCCCCGAGCCGGCCGACCCGCTACGCATCCCGCACCGCCGCCACCGCCACCGCCGCCCCTCCAGAGCCGCACCGGAAAGGCCCTCAAGTGGGCCGTCTCGGCGCTGCTCATCGCGGCGCTGGGTCTCGGCAGCTGGCAGCTCGCCGACACGCTCCTCAAGAAGGAGCACGACAAGGACAACCCGCCCAGCTCCCAGTCGGGACACAACGACACCGAAAAGAAGCCTGCGGTCAAACCGCTGGCTATCAGCGGTGCCACCGAGTTCTCCCCGTTGGACGTCCCCACGGGTAAGAATCCGGAAAACGCCATCGACGGAGATCCCAGCACGGCCTGGATCACAGGGCAGTTCCGCGGATGGCCGGCATTCGGCAACGTCTCGAATCGGGAAGACGGCAGCGGCATCGTCGTGGATCTCGGAAGCGTAAAGAACGTCTCCGACGTCCACGTCGACATGTACCGTCCGGGGCAGACAGCGGAGGTCCTCGCGGCCGACCCATCCACGTCGAGCAGCCCCAGCACCCTCTCCGGCTTCTCCCAGCGCGTCAGCAAGTCGGAGAAGGCAGGCTCCTCGCTGGACGTAACACTCAAAAAGCCGGTCCGCACCCGGTACCTGCTGATCCACGTCACCCAGCTTCCGCCCGACGGAACGGGTTCTGGGACACAGACCGGTTACCGGGGCGGGATCGCGGAGATCAAAGTGAAAGGCAGCTGACCGAAGCGGTCGGCACCAAGGGGAGGGGCTCGACGTTGGACGACGTCAGACGTGACGCCACAAGCGACGCCGAGCTCCTCGCCCTGCACATCAAGGGCGACCCCGATGCCTTCGGAGAGATCGTCAAACGCCATCGCGACAGACTCTGGGCGGTGGCCCTGCGCACCCTGGGAGACCGGGAAGAGGCCGCAGACGCCGTCCAGGATGCCCTGGTCTCCGCCTACCGGGCCGCGCACAGTTTTCGTGGCCAGTCAGCCGTCACGACATGGCTGCATCGCATCACCGTGAACGCGTGCCTCGACCGGGCCCGCAAAGCGGCCTCCCGCCGCACCTCGCCGGTGGCCGACACCGAGCGGCTCGAACAGCTGCTGGAACCCGAGGAGTCCGCCGCCGTGCCCGCGGAGCGCAGCGACCTCCACCGCGAACTGATCGGGGCGCTTGCCACTCTGCCCGCCGATCAGCGCGCCGCCCTCGTCCTCGTCGACATGCAGGGATACCCCGTGGCTGAGGCCGCCAAAGTGTTGGACGTGCCGGTCGGCACGGTGAAAAGCCGATGCGCGCGGGGACGCGCGCGGCTGCTCCCCATGGTCACCCATCTGCACCCGAGTAACAGGGATAGCGCGCCCCCAGGTGGGGGAAGGAACCGGACGCAGGGGACAGCCGTCCCACCACCGGCAGGGCCGAACGATGCTGATCCCGTGAAGGGCGGAGGTGGGCGAGCGTGACAACCACGACCGACACGGATGAGCACCCGGAGGTCGCTGAGATCTCCGCACTCAGCGAAGGAACCCTGCCACCCACCCGCACAGCCGATGTGCGGCAGCACCTCGCGGACTGCGAACTGTGCGAAGACGTTCGGGCGTCTCTGGACGAGATCCGCAACCTGCTCGGCACCCTCCCCGGACCCGTGCGCATGCCCGACGACGTCGCGGGCCGCATTGACGCAGCGCTCGCCGCCGAGGCGCTCCTCGACTCCACGGCTTTCTCGGAGAGCGCCTCTGTTTCACGTGAAACGGCGTCGCCGCGCGAAACCACGCCGTCCGTCCCGTCGGCTGCCGATCATGTTTCACGTGAAACCGCGCACGTCCCCTCGGTGGCCGCCGGCCGCCCCGTGGGCCACTCCCGGGCCGCGACAGGGCCCGGGCGGCAGAGCCAGAAGACCGGCGCAGACCGGCGCACGCACAGGCGCCGCTGGCCGAAGGCTCTTCTCGGCACCGCATGCGCCGCAGCCGTCCTCACCGTGGGCGGTCTGCTCGTCCAGTCGGGGTTCAACGACGGCACGAGCGGCCAGTCCCACAACTCGGTGAAGAAGGGCCAGGGCGACTCCTCCGGACTCTCCTCCGCCACTCTTGAGTCACGCGTACAGGAGTTGCTGGCAGCCCGGAAGCCCGCCGAGTCCCGCAGTATGAGCGCACAGAGCTCCCCCCAGATGCCCCTGCAAGACAATGGCACCACCGCGCCCTCCTGCGTACGGGAAGGGATCGGCCGCTCCGACGCGCCTCTCGCGGCACACCAGGAAACCTACGAGGGCCAGGACGCCTATCTCATCGTCCTGCCGCACCAGGGTGACAACCAGCGCGTCGACGCCTACATCGTCGCGTCTTCCTGTACCGGCGCCTCCTCCCCAGCACCGGGGAAGATCCTGCTGAACCGCACATACGCTCGCGGCTGAGCACACCATCGTGCGCTGTCGCCTCCGGGGAATGCTCGCGCCGTAGTATCCGTTGGGTGGGGTGAGACCCAATAGGGCCCCAGACAGCAGTCGGCAGAGACAAGGAAGACACCCGTGAGCGACGTCCGCAACGTGATCATCATCGGCTCCGGGCCTGCGGGCTATACGGCCGCGCTCTACACCGCCCGCGCCTCCCTGAAGCCGCTGGTCTTCGAGGGCGCCGTGACCGCCGGCGGTGCGCTGATGAACACCACCGACGTGGAGAACTTCCCCGGCTTCCGCGACGGCATCATGGGCCCGGACCTCATGGACAACATGCGCGCCCAGGCCGAACGGTTCGGTGCCGAGCTGGTCCCCGACGACGTGATCGCCGTCGACCTCAGCGAAGACATCAAGACGGTCACCGACTCTGCGGGTACCGTCCACCGCGCCAAGGCCGTCATCGTCACCACCGGCTCCCAGCACCGCAAGCTGGGCCTGCCCCGTGAGGACGAGCTGTCCGGCCGCGGCGTCTCCTGGTGCGCCACCTGCGACGGGTTCTTCTTCAAGGACCAGGACATCGCAGTGATCGGTGGCGGCGACACCGCGATGGAGGAGGCGACCTTCCTCTCCCGCTTCGCGAAGACCGTCACCATCGTGCACCGTCGCGACACGCTGCGCGCCAGCAAGGCCATGCAGGAGCGCGCCTTCGCCGACCCGAAGATCAAGTTCGTCTGGGACAGTGAGGTCGCCGAGATCCACGGTGAGAACAAGCTCTCTCACCTGACTCTGCGCAACCTCAAGTCCGGCGAGACCTCCGAGCTGCCCGTCACCGGCCTGTTCATCGCCATCGGCCACGACCCGCGCACCGAGCTCTTCAAGGGGCAGCTCAAGCTGGACGACGAGGGGTACCTCACGGTGGAGGCGCCCTCCACCCACACCAACCTCACCGGCGTCTTCGCCGCAGGCGACGTCGTGGACCACACGTACCGCCAGGCCATCACCGCCGCCGGCACCGGCTGCTCCGCAGCGCTGGACGCCGAGCGCCACCTCGCCGCCCTGAGCGACAGCGAGAGCGTGCCGGAGCCCGAGAAGACCGCCTGACCCCGTCCAGCCCTCACACTCCACTGCCCCACCATCTAAGGAGATCGCCATGGCCGGCGCCCTCAAGTCCGTCACCGACGCCACCTTCGAAGAGGCCGTCCTGAAGAACGACAAGCCTGTGCTCGTCGACTTCTGGGCCGCCTGGTGCGGCCCGTGCCGCCAGATCGCCCCCTCCCTTGAGGCGATCGCGGCCGAGTACGGCGACAAGATCGAGATCGTCAAGCTGAACATCGACGAGAACCCCGGCACGGCTGCCAAGTACGGCGTCATGTCGATCCCGACCCTGAACGTCTACCAGGGCGGCGAGGTCGCCAAGACCATCGTCGGTGCCAAGCCGAAGGCCGCGATCGAGCGCGACCTGACCGAGTTCATCGGCTGACACTCGCTGTTTCACGTGAAACAGCAGACATGCGCGTGGGCCCGCCCTGGATAGGGCGGGCCCACGCGCATGTGCACCCTCTCTAAAGAGGCCGCAGCGCCGGTTCCTTCTGGACCGCACCGAGCAGCCGGTCCAGAGCCATTTCGACGTCTTCCTTCCAGGAGATCGTCGTCCGCAACTCCAGCCTCAGCCGCGGGTAGCGCGGGTGCGGACGTACGGTCTTGAAGCCGACCGCGAGCAGATGGTCGGCAGGCAGCACACAGGCCGGTTCCTTCCAACTCGCATCGCCGAACGCTTCGATCGCCTTCACCCCGCGCCGGATCAGGTCCTTGGCGACGGTCTGCACCATCACCCGCCCCAGCCCCTGGCCCTGATACCCAGGCATCAGCCATGCCGTCATCAGCTGCACGGCGTCAGCCGACACGGGGCTGGTGGGGAAGGCGGTGGAACGCGGCACATACGCCGGCGGAGCGTAGAGCACAAAGCCCACCGGAACATCATCGACGTAGACGACCCGCCCGCACGAACCCCACTCCAGCAGGACCGCGGAGATCCACGCTTCCTTCTCCAGCTCCGGACGGCCGGCCTTTACCGCGGCTTCGCCGCTGACGGGGTCCAGCTCCCAGAAGACACAGGCGCGGCAGCGCTTGGGAAGGTCCGGAAGGTTGTCCAGTGTGAGCGGTACAAGCCGACGCCCCATGAAGCCAGTTCCTCACTTCCGTCGCGTGCCACCCCGCGAGCGGCGCTCAGGGCGCTCCGCTCCCTGATAAGGCTGCCGACGAATCCGCCGACCGCCCCCAGGCTCAGCCCTGTCGCCACTAACCCGGTCCGGCTCACCGATCGCATGGCCCCGCCCCTCCGTGAACAGCGTCCAACGTGGATGTGCCATACCTTTCGCATCGTATCCGCGCCGCGAGGGGACGGGTAGCGCGACAGAGCAAAGGGCAGCCCGTGTCCCGGTGACCGGCGACACGGACCGCCCTCGGCGGCAAGCCCTCGGCTAGGGCTCTTCCGTCTTCTCCTCGGACAGCTTCTGCTCCAGCACCCGGCCCTCTCCCGGGGCCAGTTCTCCCAGAATCCGTTCCAGGTCGTCTATCGAGGCGAACTCAACGACGATCTTTCCCTTCTTCTGACCCAGGTCCACCTTCACGCGAGTCTCGAAACGATCCGACAGCCGCGTGGCCAGGTTGGTCAGAGCAGGGGAGACCCGGGTGCCGGCCCGAGGCCCCTTGGCCTTGGCCGAGCCCGACGGTCGCGAGCCCATGCCCTTCACGATGTCCTCGATCGACCGCACCGACAGCCCCTCGGCCACGATGCGCTTCGCGAGGCGCTGCTGCTCCTCCGGGTCCTCCACGGACAGCAACGCCCGAGCATGCCCCGAGGAGAGCACCCCTGCGGCAACCCGACTCTGCACGGACGGCGGCAGCTTCAGCAGTCGCAACGTGTTGGACACCTGAGGGCGGGACCGGCCGATACGGTCGGCCAGCTCGTCGTGCGTGCAGCTGAAGTCCTTCAGCAACTGGTCGTAGGCAGCGGCCTCTTCGAGCGGATTCAGCTGTGCGCGGTGCAGGTTCTCCAGCAAGGCATCGAGCAGCAGCTTCTCGTCGTCGGTCGCCCGGATGATGGCAGGAATCTTCTCCATCCCGGCCTCGCTGCACGCCTTGTACCGGCGTTCGCCCATGATGAGCTCGTACTTGCCCGGCGATACCTGCCGAACCACGACCGGCTGGAGCAAGCCCACCTCGCGTACGGAGGTGACCAGCTCGGCGAGAGCCTCCTCATTGAAATCGCTCCGCGGCTGCCGCGGATTCGGGGCGATGGCCTTCAGGGGCAGCTCGGCGAAGGTCGCCCCTACAACTCCCTCGGCCGCCGTAGCGGCTGTTTCCTTTTCCACGGGCGACGGCTCATCCGTTTCACGTGAAACGCTGCTCTTGGAAAGCTTCGCCACCTTGGCCGCGGCCACGCCCCGCTCCTGCGTCAGGATCGGCACCGCCGACGGGGAGGTCACTCCAGCCCCTACCGACGGGCTGTCCGATGCCGTAGGCGCCGGGGGGATCAGTGCACCGAGCCCACGGCCCAGCCCCCTACGTCGATCACTCACTGAACCCCTCCGACACACTCTGCTGGTCTTGCTGATGGTGACGGCCCTTGGCATGGGCCTTACTGCTGTCGTAGAAAATGCCGACGCCCCGCAGAGCGATCTCACGAGCCGCCTCCAAATAGGAGAGCGAACCGCTGGACCCCGGGTCGTAGGTCAATACCGTCTGCCCGTAGCTGGGGGCCTCTGAGATCCGGACCGAGCGCGGGATGCTGGTCCGCAGCACCTCATTGCCGAAGTGCGTCCGGACCTCGTCTGCCACCTGCGAGGCCAACCGCGTCCGGCCGTCGTACATGGTGAGCAGAATCGTCGAGACATGGAGCTTGGGATTGAGATGCCCGCGCACCAGGTCGACATTGCGCAGCAGCTGCCCAAGCCCCTCCAGTGCGTAGTACTCGCACTGAATCGGGATGAGCACCTCCGCGCCCGCGACCAGAGCGTTGACGGTCAGCAGCCCGAGGGAGGGCGGGCAGTCGATGAGGATGTAGTCCAGCGGCTGCTCGTACGCCTGGATCGCACGATCCAGACGGCTCTCCCGGGCCACCAACGAGACCAGTTCGATCTCTGCGCCGGCCAGATCGATGGTGGCAGGGGCGCAGAAGAGCCCCTCCACATCGACCACCGGCTGAACCACGTCGGACAGTGGCCTGCTGTCGACGAGCACGTCGTAGATGGATGGGACCTCGGCGTGGTGATCGATCCCCAGGGCGGTGGAGGCGTTGCCCTGCGGGTCGAGGTCGACGACCAGCACCCGAGCGCCATGAAGCGCGAGAGATGCCGCCAGGTTCACGGTCGTCGTGGTCTTGCCCACCCCACCCTTCTGGTTGGCGACCACCATGACACGGGTCTGGTCCGGCCTCGGCAGGGCCTCTCCCGCACGATCGAGGGCCTCCACCGCCAGCTGGGCGGCTCGACCGATCGGGGTGTCGTCCATAGGGGGAGGCGTTTCACGTGAAACGTCCTCCCCGTTCGGAGGCCCTGGGGCAGCCCCCAGCTCGGACTCAGCAGAACGGGGACCGGGGACCGGGTCGGCCATCGGCCCCGCGATGTTGGCGTCGGACCGCAAGGATTCACTCTCCTCGACATCAGGCTCGCAATGAACAGAGCCTGCCATGCCTTCAGGGTCATGAACCAGCGGGGCCCGCTCTCCTGTGGATGAACGGCTGTCTGTGGACAACTCCATGCCACTAACGGGCCTACGACTACGCGGCGCGGCAGCCGCGCGACCGCGGCTGATGATTCCATGCAGCAAGGAACGTCGTTTCACGTGAAACACGATGCATGGCCGACCGCGCTACGCGTCCACGACACTCCGTAATGCGTAGTTTTGGCAGCTTGTATGGAGCATTGCTCCTACGAAACCCGATTCAGCGACGGCGGCGCGTCCGGCTGACCCGTGCCGCCTTCGCCCGCTTCGCGGCGAACCTCACGCCGCCAGGGCTCTCTCCGACCTCGGCGCGCACTACCGTCGAGAGCGGATCCACCACTCCCTCGCCCACCTGCAGCACCGACGTCTTCACCACTCCGAGCTTGCTCAGTGCCGCCCGAGCGCCCTTCAGCTCCTCCTCGGCCGTATCACCCTTCAGAGCCAGCATCTCTCCGTAAGGACGCAACAGCGGAACGCCCCAGCCGGCCAACCGATCCAACGGAGCCACCGCGCGAGCCGTCACCACATGCACCGGCTGAAGGGTCCCCAGGACCTCCTCGGCACGCCCCCGCACCACCGTGACGTGGTCCAGCCCCAACAGCTCGACCACCTCCTGGAGGAACGTCGTACGACGCAGCAGGGGCTCCAGCAGCGTGATGTGGAGGTCCTGCCGTACCAGTGCCAGCGGGATGCCCGGCAGCCCCGCACCGGACCCCACATCGCACACGGACACACCCTCGGCGACAGCCTCCGAGAGGACCGCGCAATTCAGCAGGTGCCGCTCCCACAACCGGGGAACCTCACGCGGACCGATCAGCCCCCGCCGCACACCCGCATCCGCGAGCAGTTCCGCGTACCGGACAGCCTCCGGAAAGCGCTCGCCGAATACCTCGCGCGCCGCCTCCGGCGCCGGGGGAAGCTCTCCTGCCTCCGTCACGGGGGACCGTCCTTCCGTACCACGTTGTCGAAACCACGATGTCGAACGTTGAGTCAGGCTGACAAGATTCGGCCCCGCCTGCGAGCAGACGGGGCCGTGCACACCTTGGGGTCCGGGCCGTCAGGCCGGGAGTACGACCACGCAGCGCTCGGGCTCTTCGCCCTCGGACTCGCTGCGCAGCCCCGCGGCGGCCACCGCGTCATGGACGACCTTCCGCTCGAAGGGCGTCATCGGCCGCAGCTTCACCGGCTCACCGCTCCCCTTCGCCTCCTCGGCGGTCTTGGCGCCCAGCTCCGCCAGTTCCTCGCGCTTACGCGCGCGGAAGCCACTGATGTCCAGCATCAGCCGGCTGCGGTCCCCGGTCTCACGGTGCACCGCCAGCCGGGTCAGCTCCTGGAGCGCCTCCAGCACCTCGCCGTCGCGGCCCACCAGCTTCTGCAGGTCCCGGCTGGTCGATTCGCTGATGATCGATACGGCGGCCCGATCGGCCTCCACATCCATATCGATGTCGCCGTCGAGGTCGGCGATGTCCAGCAGCCCCTCAAGGTAGTCGGCCGCGATCTCGCCTTCCTGCTCAAGGCGGGACAGGGTGTCGGTTCCCTCGGCGGCGACCCCACCCGACTGACGCTGTGTGTCCGTCACTGTGGACTCCTTCTACTTCTTGGACGGGTGCTTGGGCCGCTGCGGGCCCTTGCGCTGCCCGGACTTGGCGTTACGGGAAGAAGAGCCACCGGCCGCCTTGGGCTTGGCGTCCTCCGGCTGCTTCTTGTCCAGCGACGGCTTGGCATCCGCCTTGCCCGACTTGCCGGCCCTGCTGCGCTCGGCCGACGGCTCGGCCGCCTCGGTACCCGTGGTCTGGGCCCCGCCCTGGACGGCAGCACCGGTCTGACGCTTCGCCTTGGGCTGCCGCTTGGGCTGCTGTCGATTCGCGCGGGCGGCCTCGACCGCCTTCTTCGCCTCGACCTCTTCCGGGTCCTCCGTCAGCTTGCCCTTCGCCCGCATCCTCTCCTGGCGCTGCGTGAAGGCGAGGCTGCCAGGGGTCGGGTTGCGGCGAATGACGAACATCTGCTGACCCATGGTCCACACGTTGGTGGTCAGCCAGTAGACGAGGACACCGACGGGGAAGTTGATGCCGAACACGGCGAACATGATCGGGAAGACGTACATCAGCATCTTCTGCTGCTGCATGAACGGCGTCTTGACCGTCAGGTCGACGTTCTTCGTCATCAGCTGGCGCTGCGTGTAGAACTGCGACGCGGACATCAGCACGATCATGATGATCGTCACGACGCGCACATCGGTCAGCGTGGCGCCGAGCGCCTCGACCTTCGACGAGCTGTCCATGAACTTCACGGACAGCGGGGCGCCGAAGATGTGCGCCTCACGGGCACTCTCCAGCAACGGCTTGTCGATGACGCCGACGACCCTGCCCTGAGCGATGTGGTTCAGGACCTGGTACAGCGAGATGAAGAACGGGGACTGCGCCAGAATCGGGAGACAGCTCGAAAGCGGGTTGGTGCCCGACTCCTTGTAGAGCTTCATCATCTCTTCGGACTGGCGCTGCTTGTCGCTCTTGTAGCGCTCCTGGATCGCCTTCATCTTCGGCTGGAGCACCTGCATGTTCCGCGTCGCCTTGATCTGCTTCACAAAAAGCGGGATCAGGCAGATGCGGATCAGGATCACCAGCGAGACGATGGACAGACCCCAGGCCCAGCCACTGTTCTTGTCAAAGATCAAGCTGTAGAACGAGTGGAACTGGACGATGATCCAGGAAACTACTTTATAAAGAGGACCGAGGATCGTGTCCACGAATCAGGCTCCTTGGGCGTTGGGCTGAGTCTCGGGCTGTGCGGCGGGCTCGGCAGAACTCCCGCCCAGGCGGCTCCTCAGCCGCTGATGCCAGACCGGATGCTTCCGGGGAGGTACGTGGTCGACGCCACCGAGCGACCACGGGTTGCAGCGCAGGATGCGCCACGCCGTCAGCACCGTTCCTTTGACCGCGCCGTGCACGTTGATAGCCGTGTAGCCATAGTGCGAGCAGGACGGGTAGTACTTGCAGACCGGCCCCAGCAGGGGGCTGATGGTCCACTGGTACAGCTTGATCAACCAGAGCAGCGGATACTTCACTGTGCGCTCCCTCCCGGGTCTCGGCCGGGGTTCCGGGGGTCGCCTCCCGGGGGATTGCAGCGTCGCGGCGCGCCGTTCACCAGCCGCTGGATCGCGGCGTCGAGATCACGGGCAAGCTGACCGTGGTCGGCCTCGCCCGCGCCGGGCAGCGCCCGTACAACAACCAGGCTACCGGCGGGAAAAAACTCCAGCCGGTCCCGCATGAGGTGACGCAGTCTCCGCTTCACCAGGTTGCGTACAACAGCACCGCCCACGGCCTTGCTGACGACGAAACCCGCACGCACCGGAGGAGCACTCTCCCCAGGCGGGTGCGGGTCCGTTGGACCACTGCGGAAGTGGACGACGAGGAGTGGGCGCCCGGCCCTGCGTCCTCGGCGTACCGCGGTCGCAAAGTCCTCGCGCCGCCTCAGCCGAGACTCGGTAGGCAGCACGTCATGACCTATGCGAGATCAGGCGGAAAGGCTGGCGCGACCCTTGCCACGGCGGGACGCGAGAATCGCGCGGCCGGCACGGGTGCGCATACGCAGCCGGAAGCCGTGGGTCTTCGCGCGGCGGCGGTTGTTCGGCTGGAAGGTGCGCTTGCTCACTCGGGGGCTCCAGAAATGAATCGGGTGATGGCGGGACATCGCCTGGCTGTCACCGTGCGCCCACGAGAAGCTCGTAATACGCCCGAGTGCACCGCTTCAGAACCACGAACCGAAGTACGTGATCTTTGCCCATCGGAGGCAGGCGGCAGCAGCCATCGACAACTCGACCTGCTCACGGTACGCACGGCTACGCCATCCGGTCAAACCGGCGGCACACCATGAAGAACCGTAACCCTACGCGAGCCCACCGAGACGCCTGGCCGTCCCCCGTGGCACATTTGTGCACACCCCTGTGGACAACGACTTGAACCCCGCACCTCGCCCTGACTACCTTGGCTGAACTCCGCATCCTTCCCGCCCGTCCCGAGAACCACACCTTCGTGGGACACCCGGGTGCCCCCAGTGACTGAGAGAGCGTGCCCTGTGGCCGACCTGCCCGCCGATCTTGCCGCAGTGTGGCCACGCGTACTGGAGCAGCTTCTCGGCGAAGGGAGGGGCCAAGGGGTCGAGGCCAAGGACGAACGCTGGATCACCCGCTGCCAGCCGCTCGCGCTCGTCGCCGACACCGCGCTGCTCGCCGTGCCCAACGAATTCGCCAAGGGCGTGCTCGAAGGCCGCCTGGCGCCCATCGTCAGCGAGACCCTCAGCCGCGAGTGCGGCCGCCCCATCCGGATCGCGATCACCGTCGACTCCTCCGCCGGCGAGCCCCCCGCGCCCCAGCCACCGGCCCCCCTGCACCAGCAGCACCAAGAGCGGCCTCAGCAGCAGCACTATGAGGAACCGCCCCGCGACACCTACGACGGCTACGACAACCGCGAGAGCTACGGACGCCAGGCCCCCGCCGACGACCAGCTCCCGACCGCGCGTCCCGCGTACCCCGAGTACCAGCAGCGCCCCGACCCCGGCGCCTGGCCGCGCCCCCACGACAACTACGGCTGGCAGCAGCCGCGCCTGGGCGGCTTCCCGGAGAACGACCCCTACGCGCAGCACAACCAGCGCGGCCAGCAGCACCCGTCCCAGCAGTACGACCAGCAATACGACCAGTCGCAGTACGAGCACCAGCAGCCCCCCTCGGACTACCGCTCCGCGGCGCCGGAGCGCCTGCCGTACGACCAGCAGCAGCGCCGCGACCTCCACGACGGCCCGCCCGGCCATCTGCGCAACAGCGGCCAGGTCGGCCAGACCGGCCAGGGGGGCCGCGGAAACGGCGGTGGGAGCGCTCTGCCCGCGCCCACCGGCGCGCCCGGCCCGCTCGCCGCACAGCCGGCCCCGGCGCCCGCTCCCGGCGAGCCCCACGCCCGTCTCAACCCGAAGTACCTCTTCGACACCTTCGTCATCGGCGCGTCCAACCGCTTCGCCCACGCGGCGGCCGTCGCGGTCGCCGAGGCGCCGGCCAAGGCGTACAACCCCCTCTTCATCTACGGGGAATCGGGCCTCGGCAAGACCCACCTGCTGCACGCCATCGGGCACTACGCGCGCAGCCTCTACCCCGGCACCCGCGTGCGCTATGTGAGCTCCGAGGAGTTCACCAACGAGTTCATCAACTCGATCCGCGACGGCAAGGGCGACACGTTCCGCAAGCGCTACCGGGATGTCGACATCCTGCTGGTCGACGACATCCAGTTCCTCGCGAGCAAGGAGTCGACGCAGGAGGAGTTCTTCCACACGTTCAACACCCTGCACAACGCCAACAAGCAGATCGTGCTCTCCTCGGACCGGCCGCCCAAGCAGCTCGTGACCCTGGAGGACCGGCTCCGCAACCGCTTCGAGTGGGGTCTGACCACCGATGTGCAGCCGCCGGAGCTGGAGACGCGCATCGCGATCCTCCGTAAGAAGGCGGTCCAGGAGCAGCTCAACGCGCCCCCCGAGGTGCTGGAATTCATCGCCTCGCGGATCTCGCGCAACATCCGCGAGCTGGAGGGCGCGCTGATCCGGGTGACGGCGTTCGCGAGCCTGAACCGCCAGCCCGTCGACCTCGGGCTGACGGAGATCGTGCTCAAGGATCTGATCCCCGGCGGCGAGGACGCCTCACCGGAGATCACCGCGCCCGCCATCATGGCGGCGACCGCGGATTACTTCGGGCACACCGTCGAGGACCTCTGCGGGGCCTCACGCAGCCGGGTGCTGGTCACCGCGCGCCAGATCGCGATGTATCTGTGCCGGGAGCTGACGGACCTGTCGCTGCCGAAGATCGGCGCGCAGTTCGGCAACCGGGACCATACGACCGTGATGCACGCGGACCGCAAGATCCGGGCGCTGATGGCCGAGCGCCGGTCCATCTACAACCAGGTGACCGAGCTGACGAACCGCATCAAGAACAGCTGACCCGCGGCGCTCAGGGCGCTCCAGGAGGACTCCTGGAGCGCCTTTTCGTCGTTCCGGAGGCTCCGGAGGGACGCAGGAGGGGCACCGGAGTCCCGTCGCGAGCCGCCCGCGGCCACCGGGACTGTTCGATTACGGGCCGCCGGGCGCCGCTTCTCCACAGATGAGGGGACGAACCCCCGTCCACACCCTGGGGACCGCCAAGTTGTCCAGACTGCGTCCACAAGGCCCGCCGCTGATGCAGTATCAGGGGAGGTCAGAGGCTTGGGGATTTGTGGCTAACTTTCATCCACAGGGTGTGGATGAAAGTTCGGCCCCCAGGACGTCCGGTTCGTCGTCCACCGGCCGCCCACAGGGATGCCCGTCTTGTGCACAGCCTTTCCACACCTCTGTCCACTGTTCGGCAACGCGACACCCCAGATCACCGTGGCGAGTGAAAGGCGTCACATCAAGGAGGTTGGTTGGGCTGTGGGGAACATGGGTATTTCTGGGGACGGCGCTGGGGAGAAGTACCCCCTCCCTGTGCATCGGGTGTGCAGAACTTTCGGCGGTCCACAGAGACACGGGGTTATCCACGGGTGCCACCCACAGGACCGGTGGACAAAAAACCCGTGTTGACCTGCGAAAAGCAGGTTGTCCACGGTTTCCACAGGACCTACTACTACGACTACTTAGATGTAGCTGGGAACTCGCTTGGAAGTGGGCCCTGTGCACAACTCGGCGCCAAGCGGCCCGACACCTCCCGCCCCGACTTGACCCCGAGCCGCACCGACTGTCGGTGCTGTGCGTCAGACTGGTCTCCGGCAAATCAGCCGACGACGAAGGCCAGCAGGGCGAGCCAGCAACAGCAGGAGGCGGTTTCCGGTGAAGATCCGGGTGGAGCGCGATGTACTCGCGGAGGCAGTGGCCTGGGCGGCCAAGAGCCTCCCGGCCCGTCCGCCGGTGCCCGTCCTCGCGGGCCTTCTGCTGAAGGCGGAGGATGGCGCACTGAGCCTGTCGGGCTTCGACTACGAGGTCTCGGCCCGCGTCTCCGTCGAGGCGGACGTGGAAGAGGGCGGCACGGTTCTCGTCTCCGGCAGGCTGCTGGCCGACATCTGCCGGGCGCTGCCCAACCGCCCCGTGGAGATTTCCACCGACGGTGTACGGGTGACCGTCGTCTGCGGCTCGTCCCGGTTCACACTCCACACACTCCCTGTGGAGGAGTACCCGGCGCTGCCGCAGATGCCGAACGCCACGGGCACCGTCGCCGGTGAGGTCTTCGCCGCGGCCGCCGCCCAGGTCGCCATCGCCGCCGGCCGCGACGACACGCTGCCCGTCCTCACCGGTGTGCGGATCGAGATCGAGGGCGACACCGTCACCCTGGCCTCCACCGACCGCTACCGCTTCGCCGTCCGCGAGTTCATGTGGAAGCCGGAGACCCCGGACATCTCCGCGGTCGCCCTGGTGCCCGCCAAGACGCTCCTGGACACGGCCAAGTCGCTCAGCGGCGGCGACACGGTGTCGCTGGCGCTGTCCGGCTCGGGCGCCGGCGAGGGGCTGATCGGCTTCGAGGGCGCCGGCCGCCGTACGACGACCCGGCTGCTCGAAGGCGACCTGCCGAAGTACCGCACGCTCTTCCCGACGGAGTTCAACTCCATCGCCGTGATCGAGACCGCGCCGTTCGTCGAGGCCGTCAAGCGTGTGGCGCTGGTCGCCGAGCGGAACACCCCGGTGCGGCTCAGCTTCGAGCAGGGCGTGCTGATCCTGGAGGCGGGCTCCAGCGACGACGCACAGGCTGTGGAGCGCGTCGACGCGCAGCTCGACGGGGACGACATCTCGATCGCGTTCAACCCGGGCTTCCTGCTGGAGGGGCTGTCGGCGATCGACTCGCCGGTCGCCCAGCTCTCCTTCACGACCTCCACGAAGCCCGCGCTGCTCAGCGGCCGGCCGGCCGTGGATGCCGAGGCGGATGAGGCGTACAAGTACCTGATCATGCCGGTCCGGCTCTCCGGCTGACGCCGGGGACATCGGGTGGGCGGGGCGGAAACGGGGCTTCGCCCCCGCTCCGGACCGGCCCGGCCGCCGGTCGGCCGATGAGCGGCTGAGCCCACAGGTGTGCACGCACCCGCGGGCGTAGGCTCGGCCTCAGGTACGAATCGCAACGACTACGGCATAGAGGATCACTGATGGAGCTCGGTCTCGTCGGTCTCGGCAAGATGGGCGGCAACATGCGCGAGCGCATCCGCCGCGCAGGCCACACCGTCATCGGATACGACCGCAATCCGGACCTCGCGGATGTCCAGAGCCTCAATGAGCTCGTGGACTCGCTCAAGGGTCCGCGCGTGGTGTGGGTCATGGTCCCCGCGGGCGCGGCGACCCAGTCCACCGTCGACGAGCTCTCCGAGCTGCTCTCGCCCGGCGATGTGCTCGTGGACGGCGGCAACTCCCGCTGGACGGACGACGAGAAGCACGCGGAAGAGCTGGCCGCCAAGGGCATCGGCTTCGTCGACTGCGGCGTCTCGGGCGGTGTCTGGGGCCTGGAGAACGGTTACGCCCTGATGTACGGCGGCACCACCGAGGACGTCGCGAAGGCGCAGCCGATCTTCGACGCGCTCAAGCCGGAGGGCGAGTTCGGCTCGGTCCACGCGGGCAAGGTCGGGGCTGGGCACTTCGCCAAGATGGTCCACAACGGCATCGAGTACGCGATGATGCAGGCGTACGCCGAGGGCTGGGAGCTGCTGGAGAAGGTCGACTCCGTCACCGACGTCCGCGAGGTCTTCCGCAGCTGGCAGGAGGGCACGGTCATCCGCTCCTGGCTGCTCGACCTGGCCGTCAACGCGCTCGATGGCGACGAGCACCTGGAGAAGCTGCGCGGTTTCGCCGCGGACTCCGGCGAGGGCCGCTGGACGGTGGAGGCCGCGATCGACAACGCGGTGCCGCTGCCGGCGATCACGGCGTCGCTGTTCGCGCGTTTCGCGTCCCGGCAGGACGACTCCCCGCAGATGAAGATGATCGCCGCGCTGCGCAACCAGTTCGGCGGCCACGCCGTCGAGAACAAGAAGTAAGCAGCTCAGCTACGTAGTAAGCAGCCGGGAGAGGTCGGCGCGCACCCATGCACGTTTCGCATTTGTCGCTGGCCGACTTCCGCTCGTACGCCCGGGTCGAGGTTCCGCTCGATCCGGGCGTGACGGCTTTCGTGGGGCCCAATGGTCAGGGGAAGACCAATCTCGTCGAGGCGGTCGGCTATCTGGCCACCCTCGGCAGCCACCGTGTCTCCTCCGACGCGCCGCTGGTGCGGATGGGGGCGGAGCGCGCGATCGTCCGGGCCCAGGTGGTGCAGGACGAGCGGCAGCAGCTGGTCGAGCTGGAGCTGAATCCGGGGCGGGCGAATCGGGCCCGTATCAACCGGTCGTCGCAGGTCAGGCCGCGGGACGTGCTGGGCATCGTCCGTACGGTGCTGTTCGCGCCGGAGGATCTGGCGCTGGTCAAGGGCGATCCGGGCGAGCGGCGCCGTTTCCTGGATGAATTGATCACCGCCCGGTCGCCGCGGATGGCGGGGGTGCGCTCGGACTACGACCGGGTCCTCAAGCAGCGCAATACGTTGCTCAAGACCGCGGCGATGGCGCGGCGCCATGGCGGCCGGCAGCTGGATCTGTCCACGCTGGACGTGTGGGATCAGCATCTGGCGCGGGTGGCGGCGGAGCTGCTGGCGCAGCGGCTGGATCTGGTGGCGGTGCTGCAGCCGTTGGCCGACAAGGCGTACGAGCAGTTGGCGCCGGGCGGTGGCCCGGTGGGGCTGGGGTACCGCGGTTCGGTGGGTGAGGCGCTTCCCGAGGTGCCTGCGGGGGCCCCTGGCGAGGCGGGGGTGCCGGGCCGGGAGGAGTTGTTCGGGCTGGTGCTCGCGGCGCTGGAGGGGGCGCGCAAGCAGGAGATCGAGCGCGGGGTGACCCTGGTGGGCCCGCATCGGGACGATCTGCTGCTGAACCTGGGCGGGATGCCGGCGAAGGGGTACGCGAGCCACGGCGAGTCCTGGTCGTACGCGCTGGCGCTGCGGTTGGCCTCGTACGAGCTGCTGCGCGCCGAGGGCGGTGAGCCGGTGCTGGTGCTGGACGATGTCTTCGCGGAACTGGATGTGCGGCGGCGGGAGCGGCTGGCGGAGCTGGTCGCTCCGGGTGAGCAGGTGCTGGTGACGGCGGCGGTGGCCGACGATGTGCCGGGTGTGCTGGCGGGGGCGCGGTTCGCGGTGTCGGAGGGTGTGGTCGAGCGCGTATGAGTGAGCAGCCGTGGGGGCCTTCCTCGCAGCCCCGGTCGCCCTCAGGCCGGTCGTCGCCCTCTGAGCAGCCCTCGCCCTCAGGCCGGCCGTCGTCTTCCGGTCGGCCCTCGTCCGACGGTCGGCCCTCGTCTTCCGGGCGGCCCTCGCCCGCCGATCAGCTGGCGCCCGCCGACCAGTCGTCGCCCGCCGATCAGCCGTCGGTTCCCCGGGCGCCGGAGCCGTCCGGGGTGGATTTGGCGCGGGTGGCGTTGCGTGCGGCGAAGGAGCAGGCGCGGGCGCGGGGCAACGCGGTGCAGCAGAAGAGGCAGGCCCGGCGTGGGGGCGTGCGCTCCGGAGCGCGTGCGGACGGCCGTGATCCGCTGCCGTTGGGTGCGGCGATCAACCGGTTGATCACTGAGCGTGGCTGGGAGACGCCGGCCGCGGTGGGCGGCGTGATGGGGCGCTGGCCGCAGATGGTGGGCCCGGAGGTGGCGCAGCACTGTGAGCCGCAGCGGTACGACGAGGACGCCCGGGTGTTGACGGTGTTGTGTGATTCGACCGCCTGGGCGACTCAACTGCGTTTGCTGGCACCGCAGTTGGTGGCTCGGCTGAACGCCGATCTGGGGCATGGCACGGTGCGTCTGATCAAGGTGTCGGGGCCCGGCGGTCCGGGGCGCCGGTACGGGCCGCTGCGGGCGCCGGGGAGCCGCGGACCCGGGGATACGTACGGGTGAGGCGGGGGTGGGGGCTGAGACTCCGCTCACGGTAGCGGGTGGTTGACAGCCCGAAGCGCTGAGTGCCGCTGTGAGCCTCCTGGAGGCCGGGGCCACATATAGGGAGTCGGCGGTTAGCGGTTCAGGGCGGCACATGAGGACTCAGGTACCGCCAAACCCCCATTCATGTCAGCGCTACCGGTAGACTGGTAGCAATCCCGCCGACTCGCGGAACATGTCGAACGACGCAGCCGCTCCTGCCTGCCCCGTAACGGGGAATCCCCGCCGCAGGCAGGGGACGACGGCTTGTGCTGTGCCAGAAAGGGCGCTTCGTGGCCGATTCCGGCAACCCCAACGAGAACATCACCGCTCCCCAGACAGAAGGGGCTCCATCGGGCGCAGCCGACGCCGAGCCGTCGTACGACGCCAGTGCGATCACGGTCCTTGAGGGTCTGGACGCGGTCCGTAAGCGTCCCGGTATGTACATCGGCTCGACCGGTGAGCGGGGCCTGCACCACCTGGTGCAGGAGGTCGTCGACAACTCCGTCGACGAGGCCATGGCCGGCCACGCGGACAAGATCGACGTCACGATCCTGCCGGACGGCGGGGTGCGCGTCATCGACAACGGTCGCGGCATCCCGGTGGGCATCGTCCCCTCCGAGGGCAAGCCGGCGGTCGAGGTCGTGCTGACGGTGCTGCACGCGGGCGGCAAGTTCGGCGGTGGCGGTTACGCCGTCTCCGGCGGTCTGCACGGAGTCGGCGTGTCGGTCGTCAACGCGCTGTCGACCAAGGTGTCGGTCGACGTGAAGACGGACGGCTACCGCTGGACCCAGGACTACAAGCTCGGCACGCCCACGGCTCCGCTCCAGCGCAACGAGGAGACGGAGGAGACGGGCACGACCGTCACCTTCTGGGCCGACGGAGACATCTTCGAGACCACGGAGTACTCCTTCGAGACGCTGGCGCGGCGTTTCCAGGAGATGGCGTTCCTGAACAAGGGACTGCACATCTCGCTGAAGGACGAGCGTGCCGATCATGTCGACGAGGAGGGCAAGCCGCTTTCGGTCGAGTACCACTACGAGGGCGGCATCGTCGACTTCGTGAAGTACCTCAATTCCCGCAAGGGTGAGCTGATTCACCCGACGGTGATCGACATCGAGGCCGAGGACAAGGAGCGGATGCTCTCCCTTGAGGTCGCGATGCAGTGGAACAGCCAGTTCAGCGAGAGCGTGTACAGCTTCGCGAACACGATCCACACGCATGAGGGCGGTACGCACGAAGAGGGTTTCCGGGCGGCGATGACCGGGCTGGTGAACCGTTACGCGCGCGAGAAGAAGTTCCTCCGGGAGAAGGATGACAACCTCACCGGCGAGGACGTTCGCGAGGGTCTGACGGCGATCATCTCGATCAAACTCGGCGAGCCGCAGTTCGAGGGTCAGACGAAGACCAAGCTGGGCAACACGGAGGCGAAGACCTTTGTGCAGCGGGTGGTGCACGAACACCTGACGGACTGGTTCGACCGTAATCCCAATGAGGCCGCGGACATCATCCGCAAGGCGATCACGGCGGCCACGGCGCGGGTCGCGGCGCGTAAGGCGCGGGATCTCACGCGGCGCAAGGGGCTGCTGGAGAGCGCGTCGCTGCCGGGCAAGCTGAGCGACTGCCAGTCGAATGACCCGACGAAGTGCGAGATCTTCATCGTCGAGGGTGACTCGGCCGGTGGTTCGGCGAAGTCGGGCCGTAATCCGCAGTACCAGGCCATCCTCCCGATCCGAGGCAAGATCCTCAATGTGGAGAAGGCCCGGATCGACAAGATCCTCCAGAACACCGAGGTCCAGGCGCTGATCTCGGCGTTCGGCACCGGGGTGCACGAGGACTTCGACATCGAGAAGCTCCGCTATCACAAGATCATTCTGATGGCGGACGCCGACGTCGACGGCCAGCACATCAACACCCTGCTGCTCACCTTCCTCTTCCGCTTTATGCGGCCGCTGGTCGAGGCGGGTCACGTCTATCTCTCGCGTCCCCCGCTCTACAAGATCAAGTGGGGTCGGGACGACTTCGAGTACGCGTATTCCGACCGTGAGCGGGACGCGCTGATCCGGCTCGGCCGGGAGAACGGAAAGCGGATCAGGGACGACTCGGTCCAGCGCTTCAAGGGCCTCGGCGAGATGAACGCCGAGGAGCTGCGCATCACCACCATGGACGTCGACCACCGCGTGCTGGGCCAGGTCACCCTGGACGACGCGGCGCAGGCGGACGACCTGTTCTCGGTGCTCATGGGCGAGGACGTCGAGGCTCGGCGCTCGTTCATCCAGCGCAATGCCAAGGACGTCCGTTTCCTCGACATCTGAGCCCTGTCGGCATGTCCCCGGTGATACGCCACGGGATTTTCCAGCCGCAGCTCGAAAGGACTTTGAACAGCAATGGCCGACGAGACACCTGACATTCCCGTGGGTTCCGTGACCCCGGAGGGCGAGCCCGCCGCCGTGGAAGGCGTGGGAATGCGCGTCGAGCCCGTCGGGCTCGAAACGGAGATGCAGCGCTCGTATCTCGACTACGCGATGAGCGTGATCGTCTCGCGTGCGCTGCCCGATGTGCGCGATGGTCTCAAGCCGGTGCACCGGCGCGTGCTCTACGCGATGTACGACGGCGGTTACCGGCCCGAGAAGGGCTTCTACAAGTGCGCGCGCGTCGTCGGCGACGTGATGGGTACGTACCACCCGCACGGCGACTCCTCGATCTATGACGCGCTGGTGCGCCTGGCGCAGCACTGGTCGATGCGGATGCCGCTGGTCGACTCCAACGGCAACTTCGGTTCACCGGGCAATGACCCGGCCGCGGCCATGCGGTACACCGAATGCAAGATGATGCCGCTGGCCATGGAGATGCTCCGGGACATCGACGAGGGCACCGTCGAATTCCAGGACAACTACGACGGCCGCAATCAGGAGCCGACGGTACTGCCGGCGCGGTTCCCGAACCTGCTGATCAACGGCTCGGCGGGCATCGCGGTCGGTATGGCGACCAATATCCCGCCGCACAACCTCCGCGAGGTCGCGGAAGGCGCCCAGTGGTATCTGGCGAATCCGGAGGCTTCGCCGGAGGAACTGCTCGACGCGCTCATCGACCGCATCAAGGGCCCGGACTTCCCGACCGGTGCGCTCGTGGTGGGCCGCAAGGGCATCGAAGAGGCGTACCGCACGGGCCGCGGCTCGATCACGATGCGCGCGGTCGTGGCGGTCGAGGAGATCCAGAACCGGCAGTGCCTGGTGGTCACCGAGCTGCCGTACCAGGTGAACCCGGACAACCTCGCGCAGAAGATCGCCGACCTGGTGAAGGACGGCAGGGTCGGCGGCATCGCGGACGTACGGGACGAGACGTCCTCGCGTACGGGCCAGCGGCTGGTGATCGTCCTCAAGCGGGACGCCGTCGCCAAGGTCGTGCTGAACAACCTGTACAAGCACACCGACCTGCAGACGAACTTCGGCGCGAACATGCTGGCGCTGGTCGACGGGGTGCCGCGCACGCTGTCGATCGACGCGTTCATCCGCAACTGGGTGATGCACCAGGTCGAGGTCATCGTCCGGCGGACGCGCTTCCGGTTGCGCAAGGCCGAGGAGCGCGCCCACATCCTGCGCGGCCTGCTGAAGGCCCTCAACGCGATCGACGAGGTCATCGCGTTGATCCGGCGCAGTGACACCGTCGACGTCGCGCGTGAGGGCCTGATGGGGCTGCTCACGATCGACGAGATCCAGGCGAACGCGATTCTGGAGATGCAGCTGCGGCGCCTCGCCGCGCTGGAGCACCGGAAGATCACCGCCGAGCACGACGAACTCCAGTCGAAGATCAACGAGTACAACGCGATCCTCGCCTCGCCGGAGCGGCAGCGGCAGATCATCAGCGAGGAGCTGACGGCGATCGTCGACAAGTTCGGCGACGACCGGCGCTCGAAGCTGGTGCCGTTCGACGGCGACATGTCCATCGAGGACCTGATCGCCGAGGAGGACATCGTCGTCACCATCACCAAGGGTGGCTACGTCAAGCGGACCAAGAGCGAGGACTACCGCTCGCAGAAGCGCGGCGGCAAGGGCGTACGGGGCACGAAGCTGAAGCAGGACGACATCGTCGACCACTTCTTCGTCTCCACCACCCACCACTGGCTGCTGTTCTTCACCAACAAGGGCCGGGTGTACCGGGCCAAGGCGTACGAGCTGCCGGACGCCGGCCGGGACGCGCGGGGCCAGCACGTGGCCAACCTGCTGGCCTTCCAGCCGGACGAGCAGATCGCGCAGATCCTGGCGATCCGGGACTACGAGGCCGTTCCGTACCTGGTTCTGGCGACGAAGTCGGGTCTGGTGAAGAAGACTTCGCTCAAGGACTACGATTCCCCGCGTTCGGGTGGTGTCATCGCGATCAACCTCCGGGAGGCGGAGGATGGGACCGAGGACGAGCTGATCGGGGCGGAGTTGGTCTCCTCCGAAGATGATCTACTTCTGATCAGCAAGAAGGCGCAGTCGATCCGGTTCACCGCGACGGACGAGGCTCTGCGTCCCATGGGGCGCGCCACTTCGGGCGTCAAGGGGATGAGCTTCCGGGAGGGAGACGAGCTCCTCTCGATGAATGTCGTGCGTGCCGGTACGTTCGTCTTCACCGCTACGGATGGTGGGTACGCGAAGCGCACGAATGTCGATGAGTACCGCGTCCAGGGACGAGGTGGTCTGGGTATCAAGGCCGCCAAGATCGTGGAGGTTCGCGGCTCGCTGGTCGGCGCACTGGTGGTGGAGGAGAGCGATGAGATCCTCGCCATCACGCTGAGCGGCGGGGTGATCCGTACGCGGGTCAGCGAGGTCAGGGAGACGGGCCGTGACACCATGGGCGTCCAACTGATCAACCTGGGTAAGCGCGATGCCGTTGTGGGTATCGCCAGGAACGCCGAGGCCGGTCGCGAGGCTGAAGAGGTCGTTGAGTTGGCCGACGCAGCCGCGGGTGACGGGCCTGAGGCGGCCGAGGGCGAAGCGCCTTCGGCCGAGGAGACCGAGGAGTAAGTCTTGAGTGGAGCCACGGGCGCCGCGGCGGGCGGTGCGGGTGCCGGGGGGCGTAAGCCTGGCGGGCCCGCGACCGATACGGCCGGCGCCCGGGGTGCTGCCGCAGACTCCCAGGGGGGAACCGTGACGGACACCCGAGGGTCGCAGCCGTACGACGCGTATGCGTCGGGGCCGTTGCCCGGCGAGCGTCGGGGGCAGCAGCAGCCCGCGCAGCCGTACCAACCGCCGCAGGCGTACGCGCCGCCGGCGGAGCGTACGGGCGGTGGTGCCGGAGGCGGTACGGGTGGTGGCGCCGCGGGCGGGTCGGAACAGCAGGGCGTGCGGAGACCGCGGACCGGTGTCCGTACGGAGCCGCGTACGCGCAAGGCGCGGCTGCGGGTGGCGAAAGCCGATCCGTGGTCGGTGATGAAGGTCAGCTTCCTGCTGTCGATCGCGCTGGGCGTGTGCACGATCGTGGCGGCGTCGGTGCTGTGGATGGTGATGGACGCGATGGGCGTCTTCTCCACGGTCGGCGGGACGATCAGCGAGGCGACGGGCTCCAACGACGGCGGCGGTTTCGACCTCCAGTCGTTCCTGTCGCTGCCGCGGGTGCTGCTGTTCACATCGATCATCGCGGTGATCGACGTGGTGTTGGCGACGGCGCTGGCCACGCTGGGGGCCTTCATCTACAACCTGTCGGCCGGGTTCGTGGGGGGCGTGGAGCTCACCCTCGCCGAGGACGAGTAGGGCGGCGGCTATCGATTTTGGGACTTGGCCCTGGGTGCGCTAATCTTTCGGTGCAGCGCGGGGCTATAGCTCAGACGGTTAGAGCGCTTCCCTGATAAGGAAGAGGCCACAGGTTCAAGTCCTGTTAGCCCCACCGAGGTATAACGCCAGGTCGGAGACCCGGTCCTTCTACGGAAGGGCCGGGTTTTCTACATGGTTGGATCTTGTGAATCCCGAAAAAATCCCAAACACCGTTCGGCCCTGGCAATCAGTTTCGAAGATCGCTCGTACACCCTGTATAACTTCGGTCGCCGTCGGTACACTCCTCCCGGGGGAAGGTGCCCGGATGCGTCCGCGCGGCCTTGACGCGTAACCCCAAGCAGAGCCCGGTCGGGGTGTCGGGAGGCCCCCGTCCGGAAGATGGCCCCCTGATCTAGCGTCGGGGGGCCTCTGCTTTTGCCGAACAGCAGACCGCCTCGGCCCCTTGTTGGGGCCGAGGCGGCGGGGGGGGGTTGGGGGTGGGGGGGAGGAGGCGGGGGGAGGAGGAGGAGAGGGTGGGGATGTGTGGTTGGCCGCCGCACTCC
>NZ_JBWKFF010000001.1:556433-564692 GCF_056434425.1 Streptomyces sp. NPDC044033
GGGATCCCCCCTCCGAAAGAACCCCCCCTGGCCTGCTTTTGGGGGGCCTTCTTTTTTCCCCAAACACAACCCCCCTTTTCCCTTTTTTGGGCACCGCCCCGGCGGCGTTCTGCCGGGCCCGGCAGAACGCCTGACGGCGGCAGCGGACGCGTATCACGCTGTCGCCGTCGGCCGCCCGCGTCACCCAGTTGGGCCTAGGGAGCGGGCGGCAGTCATGAGGAGTTGGGCCTATGGGTCGTGCTCGGCGGCGGGCGCCTGGAGCCGGGCGGCGCGTGCGCATCGCGGGTGGGCGTAGTCGTGGTGATGGGCTGGTCTGTTGGGGATGAGGACTTGTTGGCAGTCGTCCGGCCAGGCGGCTCGCTCGCAGACCGCGCAGCAGTGCGCCGGCGGGCCGAGGGTCAGGGTGGCGGCGTCGAGGGCGGTGTTGAGAACCAAGGCGTCGGTGAGGTAGCCGCGTGGGCCGCCGCGCCAGAAGTCGGGGCGGCCCCAATGAGGGCCCGGCCCAACGGTTCGGCCGGCGTGGGGCACCAGGAGGAAGTCGTCGCGGCCGGTGCGCAGGGTGGCGTAGCGGGAGATGCGGTCCCAGTCCCAGCGGTACCGCTCGGTGCTCCCGCACGGCACCAGCCACACCAGACTCCCGCCGGCGGGGTCGGCGATGTGTGCGGTGTCGACCAGCCCGGCCGACCGCATCCAAGGGCCCACCGCATCCGGTACTTGCACCGCGTCCCACCAGCGGCCGGCGCGTTGTTCGGACAGTCCGTCGCCGCGGGGCGGGAACCAGACGCTCACGACGCACCCCCGGGCTGATCCCGGTAGGTGGCGGGGCGGGATCGTACGGCCTCGTTGACCGCTGCGCGCAGGGCTCCCGTCAAGGTGAGCCGCAGCCACGGCCGCAAGTCATTGGGCGTGACTTCGGGGAGGACCCACAGCCGGTTGCCGCTGTACGTCCTGCCGGGTGCTGGTGCGGTGATCGGGCAGCCGGTGGGGAGCACCTTCACCTGCTCCATGCCTTCCAGCGTCGGGCCGCCGCCGGTTGCTACGAGCCACCAGGCCGTGCGCTCCGCACCGCACAGGAGGTAGGGGCCGGTGTGTTGGCCGCGGTAGGTGAGGTAGGTCGAGGCCAGGTTGGCGAGACTCAACGGCATCTCGATGGTGTCCCAGCAGGAGCCGTTGATCAGGGTGGCGGTCTGGCCTTGTGCCCAGAGGGCGAGGACGGCGCGGGGTTGGGGGGAGGCGGAGGCCAGCCAGTGCGCCATCGACGGGTAGCTCGTCCCTGTTGCGCGACGGGTGGCGTTCATGGGCGGTCCTGGGGGTGCTGGTAGCGGCGGCTCTTCGCGATGCGTACGGCGTCGTCCAGAGCCTGGAACGCGTCCGTGATCGGCATCAGGACCTCGTCTGGGAGCAGAGCCTGGCGGGCGTCGACGGCGGAGCGGGCCACGTTCAGGGCCCGTACGCACATGTCGAGTTGCAACGTCTCCATGGCCTCCCCGAGGGCGGGGCCGGCGTCGAGGGCGTACCGCGTCTCGGGAGCGGGCATCACGCACTCGCCCCCGAAGCGCGCTGTGGGCCGGGGCCGGCGGGGTTGAAGGCCGTTGCGAGGTCGGCGGGGGTGGTCAGGTGCCCGGAGCCGTCCGGCTTCCTCACCCAGCACCGGCCCTCGGAGAAGCGGTGGGGAGCGGGGCAGAGCAGGCCCCTGCCCAGAGGCTTGACAGTCAACTCCGGGAGGTGGGCCAGGTGTTCGTGGGCCTTCTCTCCGGTGATGAGCCACCAGGCGAGGTTGTTTTCGCAGTAACCGATGACCGGGCCGAGCTTCCCGGCCGGGCCGAGCTCGTTTATGGCGTCGAGGGAGGGCAGAAGCGGCGCTTGGGCGACCCTCCACGCGGTGGAGGAGATCAGCGCGAGCTGGCCGGCCTCCCACGCGCGCCACACCGCCTCGGGACTGGCCGCACAGGACGCTAGCCAGCGACTGCCGTCGCGGGTCATGACTGGGCTTCCTCGACTTCGGTGCCTGCTTCGATGAGGGCGCGCACCGCGGATGAGGGGCTGAGGGTGTCGCCCGGCGGGATGATCCAGTGGGCTCGGGGGCCTTCGCAGGTGTGGGGTGCGGGCAGGCCGATGTAGCGGGCTTCGCGGTCGGTGGTCGTCATGCACTCGGCCGCCGCGTCCCAGGTGCTGGCGGTGCCGGGCGGGACGAGGGCGATGTACGCACCGCGTTCGAAGAGGACGGGCCCGGTGACGCCGAGGCGGTGGAGCATGGCTTGTACGTGTCCACGGTCCTCGCCCTGGGCGACACGGTGCACCAGCGCTGCCGGCAACTTCACCGCGTCCCAGGCCGGCCCGACCAGGAACAGCGCGACACGGCGGCTCCACCACTCATCCTCGGCCGCCTGCGCCGCCTCCCGACTGGCAGTCAAGAGCCTGGCCGCTGAATGATCCTGTTTCAGGGGAAACATCTGGTGCCTTCCCACTTGTGCCGGCACAAGGAGTGCTTGGCGGTGAAGGGGCCCTCGGCCCGAGGGGATTCCGGGGAGCGGGCACGCGATGCGTATGGCATCGGCACCTTTTCGCGACTGTCGGTAGCGGCTCGGTGACCAGAAAACGACTGTGGCGATGGGCGGGGAAGGAACTTTTGCTGAACTTCGTCGCCGTGGGTCACCACCTACTGCTGCGCAAGGGGCGGGACGGGCCTCTCCTCTTCGTCTGAGCAGGCGATACACGGCGCAATCTGAACTGGGCTGGACGTGCTGAACTCTTGCTGAACTTCCGTCCTCCGGGGTCGTCTTGGGGCGTGTGCCGACATGTGTGCCCTGACACACTGAGCTGCGTGATGGAACTAAATGGGCAACCCACCGACCTTGAGGCCCTCAAAGGTCTCGCACTAACCGGCTACGGCCACTTCACGTCGATGCGTGTAGACGACCAGCGGGTGCGCGGGCTCTCACTTCACCTGGATCGGCTGGAGAGGGACTGCCGTGCCGTCTTCGGCACCCGCCTCGACGTCGAGCAGACCCGCACGTACATCCGGCGGGCCGTCGACCGTGAAGGTCCGTTCATCATCCGCGTGACCGTCTTCGACCCGGACCTGGAGATGGGGCATCCGTCCGCTCCAGCTACCCCGAACATTCTTGTGACCACCCGCCCCGCCGGGGCGCTGCCCATGCCGCCGTTGCAGGTCAAGGCCATCCCATACGTGAGGGATTGCGCCTCGGTAAAGCATGTCGGGCTCTTCGGTGCACTCCACGCCCGCCGAGCCGCGCAGCTCGACGGGTACGACGACGCCCTCTTCTACGGTCCCGACGAACTCGTCTCCGAGGGTGGAACGTGGAACGTCGGCTTCATCGACTCCGACGGCGGCATTGTGTGGCCCAAGGGGGACGTGTTGCCGGGCGTCACCATGGCTCTGCTCCAGCGGCAGCACGATCACACCACCGCTCCGGTCACCCTGGACGCGGCGCGGGGCATGCAGGCCGCCTTCGCGACCAACACCAGCATCGGCGTCCGCGCCATCTCGGCCATCGACGACACTGCGCTGCCCACCGAGCATCCGGTGCTGGCCGCCATGCGGGATGGCTACCTGGATTTGCCAGGCGAGCAGGTGTAGGGCCTGCCATGGTGGTTCGCTGGACTGGCCGGGAGACGGCAGCGTTGCGCTTGGCCAGGAGGATGACGGTACGTACGTTTGCGAGCCACATCGGTGTGAGCGATCGCATGGTGTCCAAGTGGGAGGCACGGGGCGCGAGCATCGAACCGAGGCTGGGAGCCCAAGAAGCCCTGGACACATCGCTTGCGACAGCCGGCCAGCCCGCCCAGGAGAGGTTCGCGACCCTCATCACCGAGCAGGCCGCAGCCACAGCCGACCCCCGAACCGAAAGTCTCCTGGCCGCCGACGCCCGCCAGCACCGCACACACCCGGTGGACGGGAAGCTGATGGTCCTGGTTGAGTCGGGTATCTATCTGGCTGGGCTTGAATCCGAACCGCGGTGGGGGCCGGAGTTCTGGGTCGACGTCTTCCCGACTACGAACGCCGACTATGCCCGCTACACCCAGGCGACCGGCAGCCCTGCCCCTCAGCACTGGAACGACGGCCGATGCCCCGATGGCGTCTTCGCCCACCCTGTGGTGTGGGTGACATGGGGCCAGGCATCCGCGTACGCGGCATGGGCGGGCAAGGCGCTGCCTACGAGTGAGCAGTGGGAGAAGGCCGCGCGCGGAGCACGCGGCACCATCTACCCGTGGGGGAACTCCGCCACCGCCGCCAAGTGCAACGTTGCCGAGTCGGGCATAGGGCACACGACCCCGGTCAGCCGGTACCGCAGCGGGGTCAGCCCGTACGGCGTCTATGACATGTGCGGCAACACGTGGGAGTGGTGCGCGACCTCGTCTGGTGACGGTCGGTATGAGCTCAAGGGGAGCGCGTTCACCAGCCCGTTCGAACGCGCTGCACCCTCGTCCTTCAACGACGCCGCAGGCACGATGAGGGACGACGACACCGGCTTCCGGTGCGTGACTGGGGATGATCCCACGGCCGGGACGTAAATACGGGGTGCGTGGCCCCCGGAGTGGACTGGCCGGCGGGATCAAGTGCGGGTGAGGAGGGCAGCGGCCTGCTGGGACAGTTCGTGGGCTTCAGTTACATCCTGGTAGCGGGCGAGGCGGACGCGCATGTCCTGGGCGGCGTCTCGTACCCGTACGGACTGGACTCCCTCGGCGCAGTTGAGGAATTCGGTCCAGGTCTCCAGCGCGCCGTCGAGGTCACCTTGGCGCAGGAGGATTTCTCCGAGGTAGCCGAGGACGTTGGCGCGGCTGCGTCGGCGGTCCAGTCCGTAAGTTTCGATGGCTTGGTGCAGCTGCTCGCGGGCGCCGTTGAGGTCGCCCATCTTCGCGAGGACCATGCCGGACGCGTAGGCCCACCGGCCGATGGTGAAGTGCGACGCCCATGACTCGCCAGTCGGGGCGGAGGCGGTGCGTTCGATGAGGGTCTGGGAGGCGGACAGTGCCTTCGTGGCGAGGCGGTGGTCGCCGTCCAAGGCCGCGGCCTCGGCGAGGGTAATCTGGTAGTAGGCCACGGCGCGGGGATCAGTCAGGTTTTTGGCATGCTCGGTGCATTTCTCGGCGAGCCGGAAGGCTACGGCGTGCTGGCGGGGGCCGAGCGAGATGGCCTGGATGGCCATGCCCCGAAGGGCGGTCGCGGCGAGTTCGGTCTCGCCCGCTTCGTGGGCGAGCCGGTAGGCGTGCGCGTAGTAGTGCGTGACGAGTTCCTGGTGCCTCTGACCGCCGCCCTCGTCCTGGGCCATCCAGCCGATGAGATGGACTAGTTGGGATGCTGCGGCGTACAGCGTGCGGCCGGTCGCTTCGGTGTAGCGGCCCTGGAGCCAGGGGCCGGCGTTGTCTGTCAGGTAGCGGACGGCGAGGTGGCGGATGTGTCCGCCACCGTACTCGGCTGCCGCATCGCCGAGGGTTTTGACCATGGCGCGGATGGCGTCGACCTCGCCCTGGCCGACCCGCACAGCCCCGGCGGGCGCGGTGCGGACGCGGCGGGTGATCGCGTCGGGGTCGGCAACGCTGAGATACGACAGGACGCCACCGCCGGAGGCGGCCAGGAAGCTCCGACGGTCCACTTCGCTCCTCCCAAGGGTCAGGACTGAGGCCACGGTATCCACGGCGGCACGCGGCGGGGCGGGATCACCGCCGGCCCCGGAGACGTCCAGCGCCAGGACCTGGATGACGTGAGGGAGCCAATGGCTTCCGGGATTGCGCTCGCCGGCCATCAGCTTTCGGGCGTACTGGCGGCCCATTCCGCCCGGCCCCTGGCCCGCGGCGAGCCCCAGCTCCCTGGCCAACTTGGTGGGCCCCCAGCCGCGTTCCTCACATGCCTGTCGGATGAGATGAGCGATGCGGCGCCCGTCTTTCTCCATGCCACCCGGCCCCTTCCGCCATGGGTTACACAGGACTACGCGGGGTTACATCTTGGGTCCTCTCCCCTTACCTGGCCAGCGAGTTGACTGCTTATCACGCCCACGGATGCCGGAACGGGAACTCGTCCATCGGCTCCGGGACGGCGCGAAGGCCCGACCGCGGGCCCCGCGGCAGTACTCCGGCCAGGGAGAGAGGCAACTGTGCGTACTACGGGCCGACACCGCGCCTCCGAGCCCACGGGCCGGACCGACCTCACCACAGCGGTAGCTATCACTGTGCTGGCTGTGCTCGGACTCGCCGGGCCCCTACGGGCCCTGCACCGACAGGTAACCGACCTCATCGGCGCCCCGCTGCGTCCGGCGCCGTTGACCGCAGCGGGCGGCAATCCGCCAGCTGCCCGAGCGTCCGCCCCGGCCGCCTTGCCGGCGGCCCCAGCCGGGGCGGGCACAGCACTCCGGCGCCCGGCCCTGGGGACGACGTCGCCGGGCGCCGGAGCCCACAGCGCCGCCCTGACCTCCAGCGGACGGGCCGACCTGCCCGAGCTACGGCGGGCGGCCCAACCCGATCCGGTGCCATCTGACACCGGCCGCCTGATCGCCCGAGGAAGGAACACCATGACCGTCCTGCCCTTCGAACCCTTCGAGACGGACAGCATGCTGGTCCGGTACCGCGTACTGACCGGGGAGAACGACGACCCTGCCCGCCGCGGCGACAAACAACCTGTCGCCCGCTCCGAGTGCGCTCTCACCTGCCCGGACAAGGACAGTGTCCGGCGCACCATCACCGCCCTGCACGCTTCCGACGAGCAGCTCAAGAAGCGCTCCGAGGCGGACAAGCTCTACGACTGGACCAGCACGTACGTCGAGCTCGCCCCGGAGCAGCCCGGCGGACGGGTGCTGTTCGGGGTGGCCTGGTACGACGAGGCGTACTTCACCGAGAAGTCGACTGCCTTCCAGAACACGATGCACCAGCACTTGTTCAAGGCGCTGGGCGTCGCCCCGGACGCGATCGAAGTCAAGCACTGGCGTGAGGTCCGGTTCGCGGCCTGACACCCCGCACCACACCGCAGGAGAAGGGTCCGGCCCGTGCCGGGCTCTTCTCCTGCGCCATGACACGACGCAGGAGGAGACCCATGGACGAGATCGCTCAGCAGGCCCACCGATGGGACCAGTGGGCACCCCACTACGACGAACTGGCGACTGGGCGAGAGGTGCAGCAGCAGGCAGTTCGGTTACGGGAGCTGGCCCCCACCGGGCCCGCCCTGGAGCTGGGCTGCGGTACGGGCCTGGTTGCGCTGGCACTGGCCCGACTCGGCACCCCGGTGACCGGCCTGGACGCCTCCCCCAAGATGGTCGCCGCGTTCAACGCCAAGGCGGACGAGTCCCGCCTGCCCGCCCACGCCGAGACGGGAGACATGACCCGCGCCGGCCTGGACCAGCGCTTCACCCTGGTCTTCTGCGTGGCATCGACACTCTTCGCTCTCACCACCCAAGCCGACCAGGTCGCCTGCTTCCGCACCGCCGCCCGTCACCTGCGGACGGGCGGGGTGTTCGTGGTCGAGGCCCGCGTACCCGACTGGCACCCCGAGGTGCGACAGGCGGTGAGCGCCCGCGAAGTCGGCGATGCCCACGCGCACTGGTCGGTGATGCTCCACGACCCCGTGACCCAGGTAGTGCGCTCCCAGGAGGTCCATGCGGACACGAACGGTATGCGCCTGCTGCCGCTGGTGACCCGCTACGCGTGGCCCGCCGAGCTGGACCTCATGGCCCAACTCGCCGGGCTGCGCCTGCAAGCCCGCTATGGCGACTGGGAGGGAAGCCCCTTCGATCCGGCCAGCCGGCGGCACCTGAGCGTCTACACTCTGGGCTCTTCGGACGACCGCTAGCGCACCAGCTGGATGGCCCCTCAGTGAACGATTCCCTTCACACCACCGCACGCCGCCTGACCGCTTCCGTGTGGGGGGAGAACGGCTCCGATCCCGTCCTGGTGGCCGACCGGCGCGGCACCTGCCTGTGGAGGGTCCAGACCCGCAGCGGCCCGTACGCCCTCAAGATCACTGTTCCGTGCCGGGACCCGCAGGGACACGTGGACTCCGAGCGCCTCGCGCTGACAGAGGCCGGACTCCTGCTCGGCCTCGAAGCCGACCGCGTCCTCACCGGCCTGTACGAGGCCCACGGCACCCTGCCCGACACCGAAGGAAGCTGGCTGGCGCTCCGCTGGATCGGCGACGACGACGCCGAGGCCGCGTTCGCCAAACTCCGCGGTACCCCGGACCCGGGGAGGGGGGGTCCCTCCACGGAGGGCAGTGTTAAGAGCCCTTGCGGCACCCCCTTCCGGCGCCTT
>NZ_JBWKFF010000001.1:564702-583049 GCF_056434425.1 Streptomyces sp. NPDC044033
GGTTTTGTTTCCCCTCCTCCTAGCTACTCACCCCCCCCCTCTGCCCCCCCCTCCCCCCCCCCCCCCCCCCCCCCCCCCCCCTCCCCCTCCCCCCCCCCCCCCCCCCCCCCCCCAAGGCCGTGGCCGACCTCCATGCCGGCGGCTGGCGGCACGGCGACCTCCAGGAGGAGCACTTCATCCTCAACGCTTCCGGGGCCACCCTGCTGGACTTCGCCATGGCCCATGCCCCCACCCGGCGCCCCGGCAGCGGCCCGGTCATCTACCGAGGCGCCTACGACTGGTTCATGTCCCCCGAGCTGGCGCACGCCCGCCTGACCACCACCCCGGACCAGGACCTGACGCTGACGTACGCCTCCGAAGTGTGGTCGCTGTGCGCGGTCATCTACGCCTGCTGGACGGGCACCTACCCGATCAGCTCGAAGGACACCACGCAGACCACCCCCGACCTCCGCAAAGAACTCAGCCTCGGTCAGGTCAAGCCCTGGGACGCCGTACGGCCGTGGCCCTTCGCGGCTTTCGAGGACATCATCACCAGCGGCCTCCAGCTCGACCCTGCCAGCCGCCCCGACGCCCGCGAACTCCAGCACGCCCTCCAGCGACTCAACCAACTCCGGTAGCCCGCAGCGGTAACCTCGCCGATTCCGGAAGACCCCTCCGGACATGACGAAAGCGCCCTCCCTCCCGAAGGAGAGCGGGCTGAGCGGTGCAGGTGTTGAAGCGGGTCAGCTGTTCCCGGCCGGGTCGACAGGCCGATGGTGATGGCGACGCTCGTGCGTTCGATCGTCATGACCAGAGCCTGCGGAGGCCACCGGAAGGGCCCCTAACGTCCGTCTAACGGAGCCGGGGTGACGCGGCGACTGTTCCTCTCGGCCGCGCCAGCCTCGGGGGTTGAACCCCCGCATACGCGGGGAGCACCCTCCGTGACCTGCGATGTTATGCGGGTCGGCAGTGGCGTTCGCGCCGAGGACGGCGAGGACGGACTGGGCGAAGGTGCGGATGGTGCGCTCGAACGTGGCCGTCCAGAAGGCAGAAGTACCAATGTGGTGATCCCTATCTGTGGGGTTGAGGTCAGACCGCGGGGACGCAGAGCTTGGCCCACGAGGTCGCGCCGGGCGTGCCGTCGGCGTCGCGGCCGGAGTAGCCGAGCTTCCGCTGCCACGCGGCGTACGACTGCCGGTCGGCCTCGGACCAGTTGGGTCCGGGCCCGACGGTGTACCGGCCGCAGCCCTCGGCAACCAGGCGGCGGCCCACGGCGGTGATGACCGGTCTGTGGCGGCCGGTGGTGAAGAACCCGGTGCCGGGGAATGGCTCGTACGCGGACGCGCTGCCGCCGCTGCCTTCGCCCGCCCACTTCCGCAGCGCGGGCCGGTCGGCGAAGGCGGCCACGTTGGTGTCGAGGGGCCGGTCGGTGTGCTGGTGGAACATCCACTTCGCCGTGATCCGCGGATGGCCGGCGGCGACGTAGTCCGCGATCCGCAGGGCGTCACCGGGCTGGCTGGTGGTGTCGCGGTGCTTCCAGTAGTCGAAGTTGCAGTACAGGCCGACGTGGTGATCGCTGCTGCGCAGCCGCTTCACCTCGGCGTGGAAGTGGTCCTTGCGGCGCACGAGACGCGGGGGCCTACCCAGTCGGCGAACAGCGGATCACTCGCGGCGGACGCGCACTTTTCGACGAAGCACGCGGGCTGCGCCGCAGGAAGTGGTTGAAGCCCGCCACCAGACGGGAGTTGCGGGCGTGTGCGGCCTGTCCTGCCATCTTCGAGTCTATTTAGGACGTGCCCTCGGTGGCCTTGTCGGACGCGAAGTCTCGGTCGGCGGTGCGGAAATCGTCGGTTGGTAAGAGATGACGTCGACGCCATTGACGGTCATGGATGCCCCCGGGCAAGAGAAACGCCGTCCGGCGCGGTGCGCTCGGGCGGCGGTGTCGGAGTGGGACAGGGCGGTCAGATGGAGGTCTTGGTCTCGCTCACCAGGGAGCTGGCGATTCTGTAGTCGCGGTCGGTGGGCAGGGCCGCGGCGAATGCCTGGGCGGCGGCCTTGAGTGCGGCCTCGTTCTCCTGCGGCGTGAGGTATGCGTAGCCGCTTACCTCCCACGTTTTGACGGGTATGTCGTGGGTGATGACGGCCGTGCGCACGGCGTTTATTTCTTGGTCTTTGGCGCTCGAAACGGCGACTTCGGAGCGAACGATCTCAGTCATGGGGTGTGTTGCCTTTCTGTTGTGTGGTCAGGCTTCGGTCGCTGTGTCGGTGAGGGATGCGAGGAGTCAGCAGCTCTTCGCCTCGCGGAACTTGCCTAGCGCGGCTGTGAGTTCAAGGTCGTCCGGGAGGTAGTCGAGCATCTGCTCGGCGAGCTCGGGGAACGGCCGACTGACCGCCAGGAGATCGTGCGGGAGATGATCTTAGGCGAAGTCCCGTACGGCTTGAGCGGTCGCGTGGGCGGCATCCGGGGGTGGGGCGCTGGAAAACCAGTGGAAGAGCGCCGCTGTGCGCCCTTACCGTGCTGCCGAACCAAGTCGTCTGGCAAAGGACGTGCCGTTGTACACCCTGTGAGTCCTCCCGAGCGCTGAATCGTCGCGCGTCGCGCATGTGCGCCGCGCTCCTTTTTGCTGCGGACTTCTCACTGAAACCGGTGTACTTCTGTGCTCAAAAGCTGGGTGGTCGCGCCCACTTGCCTACCGCTCGTACTTCGCCGTTGCCACTCCTGCGCGTCCGGGCGCTTCCGGGCGAGCGGTAAATTCCGCGTCAACGCCAACCACAAGCTCATCGACGCCTGGCTCCTCGCGCTCTGTACCGCTTGCGGGGAGACTGCAAAGTTCACGGTCCTGGAGCGGGTGAATGTGCGCTCCGTACGGCCTGAGCTGCTGGACCGGCTGCATGACAACGACCCTGGCCTGACAGCTGAGCTGCTCCAGGACCCGGGCGTGCGACGCCGTAATCACATCGCCCTCGACTGGCGCGACGCCTGGCGCCTCGAAACCGGCGGATCGGAACACCTGGACCGGGAAGTGGTCGATGTCGCGGTCCGTTTTGCGGCGCGGATTCCTGTCCGGCCGGTACGGCTGATCGCTGAAGGATGCGGTCTTTCGCGGGCCGAGGTCGAGAGGCTGATCGCGGAGGGGAGAATCATTTCGGCAGCCCGGCTGAGCGGCAAGCTCTCCGGCGACTTCACCTTCATGCTCAAGCGCTGAGCGCTGCTCGGGGCCAGTGGCCTGTCCGGCACGATCCGTCGGGCAGGCCACTGGTGCCCTGTGCGGCAATTGCCGCACAGGGCAGATCACTTTGACGGGTCGGGCGGCCCGTACACCGTGGATGGTTCGTCGCGTGCCGGGCTGGTTCCGTGCCGGAGAGCCGTGCAACGACGACTACGGCCGGATTCAGTTATCAGTAAAGGGGGTTTGGGCCCCTCGTCCGCCTCCAGCACGGGCACTGATTCGCCGGATCAAGCGCTGCTCTCTGGTGGTTCGGAGTTGCTTTCGGTCTCGCCGCTGAGCCCTGACCTAGGCTGAAACCGGGTTGTCAGGGAGTTCTGCCGATACACACCAGGTCGGCCTTGTCATTGCGGTGGTCCCCAGAGCCGACTGACCACTTCTGGCCGACTTGTACGTCGTCCAGCCAGGTCCAGGAGCTGCCGCTCCAGTTGTACATGTGGACCACGTGCCCGCCCCTGTTCCACACCGAGCTGATGCGGTCGTTGAACGGCGGGTTCATGGTGCCGAGGTTCCAGCACGCGGCGCTGGGCGCTCGCCACATGTCGCCGTTGCCATTGGCGTTGGAGAAGTAGCACGAAAAACCGCTCGGGCAGCGGTCATAGCCGCTGGCGGCTGTCGCAGCGGGGGCGCTGGTGGCGGTCGCGCCGAGGGCCAGGGCCGTTGCCGCGAGGGCTAATACCGCTTTGCGTCTGGCTTTCGAGTTCACCGGGTGCTCCTTGGACTGCTCCGGAGACGGGCGCTGTCGCCCCCTCTGACACAGACATCACGCCACCTCAGTGGTTGAACCAGCAAGCTTATTTTCCGCCGTTGGCGATGTGGCTGCTGTTCGCTGTGGTGAGTGGGGCGGGTGGGAGGGTTGTGCCGCCGTGCGCCGCGTGCCGGCTCGCGCGGTGGCCCAGGTCACGGCCCCTCCCAGTCGGACGTCAAGGCAGCAGGACCACGCGCGTGCCGGTGGGGGTGGAAGCGGCCCATGCGGTTTCGGCTTCGCTCAGCGGCAGCGTGACCGTATCGATCGTGAGGCCGGCCGTGGGGAGGCGGGCGGCGAGGTCCTTGTGGGCGGTGTGGATATCGGCGGGCGAGACGGAACCTTGGCCGCTGCCGCGGAAGTCGATGTTGGTCTTGCGCAGGGCCGCGCCGGGGAGGGTGATGTTCGCGCCGGCCATGGCGCCGACGTGCACCCAGCGCAGCCGGTGGGCGGCGTCCGCACGGGCGGTGGCGAGGGCGGCGAGGGCGGTCTCGGTGGGGTGGCCCCACAGGTAGTCGACCACGACGTCGGCGTCCGCCGCCGTCTCGGCCAGGCGCCGGGCGACGGTGTCGCCGTCCGCGGTGAGGGAAACGGTGTGATCGGCGCCCAGGACGGGCAGTTTGGCCAGGGCTTGCGGGTCGCGTCCGGCGGCGGTCACGGTCTTCGCGCCGAGGAAGCGGGCGAGTTGTACGGCCATCTGTCCGGCGTTGCCCGTGGCGCCCAGGACCAGTACATTCTCGCCGGGCTTGAGCCGCGTGCGCTGGGTGAGGGCGAGCCAGGCGGACATCGCCGGGTTCATCGCCCCGGCCACCGTGGTGTCGTCGACTCCGTCCGGCAGCTCGACCAGGGCGTCGGCGGGGACGGCGACATATTCGGCCATGCTGCCGTTGGGGGCCTTGAGGCCGCCGAAGAAGACTCGGGTGCCGTCCTCGGCGAGCCCGACGCCGTCGAAACCGGGGACCAAGGGCAGGGTGTTGTCGCTGGTGTAGTGGGTGCCGGCCGCGCCGGACCGGACGCGGGGGTGCAGGCCCGCCGCCAGAACCTTGATCAGTTTCTCGCCGTCGGCGGGGCTGGGGTCGGGGAAGGGCTGGTAGCGGGGCGGTTGGCCGAAAGCGGTGACGACAGCTGCGTACATGGGGGACTCCTGAAGGGGAGCGATTGTCCTGGCGGTCGGATTGAACCAATCTGCTTAGTCACCCATACTATATGGGTGCCTTAGTTTCTGCCATCGGGGCCGGGCGGGCGCGGTGAACGAGGAGGAGCGCATGGACAAGGGCCACGGCGAGGGCCTGGCGCTGGCGGATGCGCTGGTGCAGCTGTCTTTCCGGGTGCAGGCAGCCGTCGAGCAGGCGTGCGCCGAGCACGGCACCTCGCCGGGGCAGGCCCGCCTGCTGGGCGCATTGGAGGGGCGTACCCCCGCCATGACCGAACTGGCCGCTCTGCTCGAAGTCGAGCGGGCCAGCGTGACCGGGCTCGTGGACCGGGCCGAGCGACGTGGCCTGGTGCGGCGGGTGGCGGTGCCCGGCGACCGGCGCGCCTCCCGTGTCGAACTGACCGAACAGGGGCGGCAGATCGAGGCGGCCTTCCGCGCCGATGTCGCCCGCCGCCTTGAGGCGCTGACCAGCGGCCTGCCGGCTGCTGAGCGGGCTCGGTTCGGACGGACCGCCGGTCGCATACTCGCCGTCGAGACGTAGCGGTATAGCGGCTGTAGTGGCGTGTGGCGTGCGTGGCGGCCGCTTGCTCCGCTTGCTGCGTGCCGACCTGTACGAGATCGGCGGTGGGGCGGGTCAGCGGCTGTGCGGCTGCGGCTCGCCCGGCGGGGTCTGGACGGTCGCGCTGGCGTCCCGGGCGGCGGAGACGATCTCCTGGAGGGCCGTGACGTGCCGCGTCAATGAGAGCCGTCCCTCAGGAGTGAGGGCGAGCCAGGTGCGCGGCCGCTTGCCGACGTAGCCCTTGCGGATCTCCGCGTATCCGGCGGCTTCCAGGGCCGACGCGGCCTTGCTCAGCACGGAGTCGGACACCTGGCAGTGGTCGCGTACCACCGCGAACTCGGCTTCGGCGCAAGCGGAGAGGAATGCCGCCACGGCCAGCCGGGTGGGGTTGTGCGGCGTCTCGTCGAGGGCGGGCCCCTGTGGTCTCCGAGGCCCCGGCGGATCGGACGTCACGCCGGGCCCCGCAGTTGCCGCGTCTCGCGCAGTCGGCGGCTGATCGCGATGTTGCGCCAGGTGAACCCGGCCCAGAAGCCGAGCCCGAGGGCGATGGCCAGGACGGCGACGACGACGTGCGCGCTGCCGCCGAGGGCCGCGCACGCGCCTCCCAACAGGCAGGAAGCGACGGAGTTGGGGAGCAGGATGGTGAGTATCCGCTCTCTGCGCTCAGCCTCGGAGGGCTCGTGGTCAGGCGGTATCACGCCCCTCCTCCGCCGTGCGATCCGCCTGAGCGCGAAGGCTGCCGGCGCGGCCAACGGCAACGCGACCCATAGCTGGATGACGACCTTGCCGGACTCCAGGAACCGTTGCGCGAGGATGACGTAGATCGCGATCACGGCGCCGGCCGCCGGGCCATACCAGGCGGGCACGGTACGGGCCTGGAACCGCGCCCGCGTCTGGGCGTCCTCGACGCCCTGCAGGGCACGCGTCGCGGCTTCGGGAGACAAGGGCGACGCGGAGGAAGTGGGCGCGGGGCGCGGGGGACGTGTGTGGTGGGGGCGGCGGGGTGGTTCCGGTCGGCTCTCCGCCGGTGGTGTGCTGCTCCATCAAGTGCTCCCGAGTCCTCGGCCGGAATCTCCGCCAGCCTCTTCTTTCCACCACGCCATCTATTTTCCAACATGGAAAGTGAGCGCCTGTCGTGAGCATTGGCAAATGCGGGACGCGGGCTGGTCTGGCATGTGCATTTTCAATTGCGCCTCCTCGGGGAGCGGGAGGGCGCGGGCTCGGGGCCTACCGGCCCCAACCGCCCTGACCGGCCTGTACGGGAATTCCCGGGCGCGGCCGATTCATTTTGTACGGAGGCGCAGTTGACGGAGGACGCAGGTCACCGATCGATATCGGGTGGTGTGTATCATCGGCCACCAGAAGGTCCCCTACGTCAATGAAAGACGAGGTCGCGCGGTGAAGAAGCTTCTCCTGGTCGCCCTGGCCGCCATCGGCGGTCTCCTCGTGTACCGCCAGATCCAGGCGGATCGCGCCGAGCAGGATCTGTGGACGGAGGCGACCGACTCCGTGCCCGCAGGTTCGGGTGTGTGAGCCGACTACCCCGGACGGGGCCCTGATCGCTGAGGCGATCGGGGCCCCGTTTTCGTTGTCGGGGGGAAGGCCGCCCTGTATGTTATTTGCTCGCGTGAATTGATTCGTTGCTGGTGTGAATCAGCTTACGGAGAGCGCCCAGATGCCGACGGCCAGGCAGAGCAGCGCGACGATCACGACCGGGACCGCGACCTTCGGGGGCGGTCCCGGTCGGTGGTTGCGGGCGGCCGCGTGCCGGTAGGGAGTGGCGGGGCGCGGCGAGGTGTACGGGTGTGTGGGGGGATAGGCGGGCGGCAAGGGGGCCAGGGGCGTATGGGGCGTATGGGGTGCGTGAGGCGGGGGCTGCGGCGACGGCGTCTGGGGGCCGCCCGTAAGCGGGCCTGGTGAGGGGTGCGCCCCGGGTGCGCCCTGCCGGCCGTACGGGCTGTGAGGCTCGTACGGACCGGGCTGAGGCCGCGGGGCGTTGGCGGTCCGTGGTGACTGCTGCTGTGGCGACGGCGGGTCACCGGCGGCCCGACTCGCCTGCGCGGTGGTGGAGCCCGGCATCGGAGGCTGGAAGCTGCCCGTATCGGACATCGCGGGCCCCGGCGCGGCGGAACCCGGTGTCGCCGCATCGCCCCCCGGCCTGGCTCCGGCCCCCGCCGCTGCCCCCGGCTCCGTCCGATCCGTCCGATCCATCTGTTCCGGCCCGACCGGCCCGAACCCCGAGGGCAGCGGTCCGAGCTGGTCGAAGACCTCGATCACGTCGTCGTCGAAGCCGGGTTCCGGCAGCAGTTCCACCGCCGCGGTAAGGGCCTTCCGCGCCCCCGTGGCCGTACGGAACCGGGCGTACGGGTCCGGTTGCAGCAGGTTGGCGATCACCTGCCACAGCGGTTCCGGCACCTCCGCCGGGGCGTTGGGTATGCCGTGGTCGAGGAAGAGCTGTACGAGGGCCTCCGCGTCCGGTTTGCGGCCGGTGAGCAAGTACAGGGAGACGAGGCCGACCGCGAAGAGGTCGGCGGGGAAGTCGGGTTCCTCGCCCAGCATCTGCTCCGGCGCGAAGTAACCGGGCGTGCCCATGACGAAGTTGGTGTCCGTGAGGCGCGGTTCGCCCTTGCGCATCGCGATGCCGAAGTCGGAGAGCCGCAGATGCGGGCGGCCGGTCCCGGTCGCCTCCAGCAGGATGTTGGCGGGCTTGATGTCGCGGTGCACGACCCCCTCGTCGTGGACCGCCGCCAGCCCCGACAGCAACTGGTCGAGCAGGGTGCACACGAAGGCCGGCGGCAGCGGACCGTAGTCCCCGATGAGATGGGCCAGCGAGCCGCCGCGCACCACATCCATGGTGAACAGCACTTTGTCGTCGTCGGCCGCCCAGCTCATCGGCGCCAGTACATGCGGATGATCGATGCGTAGCGCCTGTTCCCGTACGAATCTCAGCAGGGTGTGCGCGTCGCTCTGCTGCAGTACCTTCGCTGCCACGTACCGCCGTCGCCGCTGGTCCCACGCGCGCCAGACGGCGCCCACGCCGCCGCGCCCGATCGGGTCGACCAGCTCGTACCTGCCGGCGAAGACCTCACCCATCGCGCTGTGCCCACCCCCACCTCGGCCCGGTCAGCTCTGGTGCGCCTCATAGTGCGCTACCGCCTCCGCGGTCCGCCCCGCGCCGTACACCCTCAGGAACTCGGCGAGTTCGGGGTGGGAGGTGCTCAGCGTGTCGGCCGCGTCGATGATGTCGCCGGCCGCGGCCACGGAGCGCAGCAGCGACTGGATCTCCCGCACCACGCGCCGTACGGTCGGGGCGCCGCTGCTCGCCGTGGTCTGGGTGGTGTTCAGTACGGAGCCGCCCGAGGTCTTCTTGACCTCCTCCATGCGGTCCGCGGCCTCGGCGGCGCTGACGCTGCCGTCCGCGACCTGGCTCGACAACTCCTGGAGCGCCTGCACGCGTTGGACCACAGCCGGGTTGCCGATCTTCGCGCGCTGACCGCTCATGAGCTGGGACAGCATCGGCGCGGAGAGGCCGAGCACGGACGCGAGGCGGGCCTGGTTGAGGCCGAGATCGTCGATGAGACGGCGGAAGAGCGCCCCGAGCGGCTCCCCGTACCAGCTTCGCTGTAGCTCTCGTGCGCGGGCGGTGGCTTCCTGCTGTGCTGCGTCCATCTCGCTCTCCCCTTCGCTTCGCTGCCGCGAATCTTGCGGTGCATCCTACGGAGCGCGGTACGCGCGAGCGATACCCGGTCGGGAACGACGTCCGGTACCCGGTACCCTGGTCAGGGACGGGGCCTTAGCTCAGTTGGTAGAGCGCTGTCTTTGCATGGCAGATGTCAGGGGTTCGACTCCCCTAGGCTCCACTTACAAAATGCCCTCTGAACTGCGGGAACGCCGCTTCGGAGGGCATTTTTCGTGCCCACTGGCGGGCGCACCGGTGCCCACTGGAAGTGATCTTGTCTCCCCCGTGGATCCCCTGGGGTCTGCGGAGCGTGGGGACGTCGCAGGAACCGGCAGGCGTCCGCATTGGCCCACCGGACCGCATTGGTCCACCGGGCCCGCTTCGAGCCGGAGACCCGGCTGTGGGCTCTGGCGCTGTCGATTCTCGAAGCGGACACGGAGCATCTGGGCATAGCGGAGCATGTTGGCCGACTCGATGTCCTTCACACGGCCGGCCTTGACTATCCGGGCATGCTCACTGTCGCGCGGCTGCGCAGGGGCGGCGTTCCGTTCGGGTAGCGGCTGCCGGTCACGATGTGCGCCATCTTCCCGAGTGGGGGCGGACGCGTTGGTCGCCACGGTGGCGCCGAAGACGTACGAGGGGCGGGGCGTGCCGTTCCTCCCACGAGCCCCGTCCTGCGAATCGGCCGGCGAAGTCGCCTGCGGGGCGCCCAGCCCAGGTTCCGGCATGGGTCCCCTGGGAAGGGGACCTCATCCCACGGATCATCCGCTCAAGCCTGAGGGACAGTGTTCACATGGTTGATGCCGGCGGCATAGAAGCCGTCGACGGCCTTGTTGACCTCGGTGAGGGAGCTGGTGCGGTCGGCTTGGTAGTAGAGCCAGTTGACGCGCATGTCCCAGGTTCGCCGGCCCTTGAACGGCAGGTCGATGAACCAGGCGCTGAAGTGGACGTCCATGTGTTCCCGCGGGAAGTACTTGCCCTTGTGGCTGAACAGTTTTTGCCCGTCCACGAAGTAGGTGACCGTTCCGTCCATGGCGGTGATCATCATGGTGTGCCAGCCCGTGAGGTGCTCTTGCTGGGTGCGGGTGGCGCGGTCTCCCGGCTTGCCGTTGCCGCTGCGCCAGCTCGTGGTGTCGAGGCGGGGGCCGGGCGCTCCCCATCCGCCATGCGGCATGTACTCGTAGTCGAGCTCGCTGTACTGGTGTGACTTGTCCGCAGGGGAGATCGTGAAGAAGGACTCGTTGAGGTGATCGCCGTTGGGGCCCTTCACGGGCTTGTCGCTGAAGTAGACCCGGGCGGCGATGGTGCCGGTGAAGAAGTCGGGTTTGACGCTCTGGAGTTCGGCCTGTTTGGTGCCCTTCTTCGTGCCGTCGGTGGCAGCCCGGATCTGGAGCACCTGGCCGCCCTTGGCGGTCGACTCGGCCGGGAAGGTGATGCCGTCGGCCGACCAGGTGTCGTGGATGCCGGGGCCGCCCCCGCCGCTGCGGGCCTGCCAGCCGTTGGCGGTGAACGCGGGGTCGTCGGGGCCGGTGTAGTGGAAGTTGTCGAAGACGACCCCTGTCGGCGATGCGGCCGGGGATGAGGGCGGGTTCTCGCCCGTGCCGGCGGCGCCGCTCGGTTCGTCTCCCCAGGCCAGGGCACCCCGAAGGTAGGCGGTGACCAGCTTCGACGGCGCGTAGTGGGACGCCTTGGCGTTGAACGAGCGGTCGTTCGCCTGGTTCAGCTTTTTGTGGTCCAGGCGGTAGAGCTGGAGGCCGATCCCCTCGCTGGTCCCCCCGGGTTTCAAGTCCCCCGCTCCCGCACCGAAACCGACCTGGACGTAGTGGGTGGCGGAGCCGCCGCCCAGCGCGCCCAGCTTCTGGGTGACGTTGCCGCATCCCTTGCTCGTCTGGACACAATTGGTGCCGTAGGCGGCGTCATCCGCGGTGAAGTAGTAGCGAAGGGTCACATCGCTGAGCGGGACGGTCTTCTTGGAATTGTTGATGACTTCCAGCCAGGGTTTGGCCGTCACCGCGACAGCCGGTCCGTCGGTGCGATATCGGACCGTGAGTTCACCGGTCCCTGAATCGTCGCTTCCGCTTGATCCACCGGTTCCACCAGGGCCCCACTTGACGTAGGCCGCAGCACCGATGGCTATGAGTATGGCCATGACAAGTATTGCTTTGGTCATGCCACCCCCGCGGCGGCGGGGGCTGCGATGAGGGCGACCCATTGAAGCTCCTTGATGTGCTGCGAGGAGCGGCGTCACCTGCTGGCCCTTCACATCGCATTCACGACTGACTCACATTCTGCGTCATCGTAACCGTGATCTGCGGGAACATATAAGCAATAAAATTGCATATATTTATGTCCGATTCCTATCTTGTTCGTCCGATGTGCCCGGTTTATCCGATCTTCGTGGTACATCTCGGCGTCAACTAGGTCGGGAAATCGGGACACAGGGTGCTCTTGATCACTCTTTTATATCTTCTTGCTGTGTTGATATATCCGTTTTGTTCTATCCATCCGGGCGTAAATGTCGCAATTCTTCACGCGTGCACCTGCTGGGCGCTGCCGACCTACCCCAAGCGGGAAGTAGGTCGTTCAATTACCTGGGTTATCTTCTCGCTGTGCTTTCACAGGATCAGCACAAGATGTGGGTCATGTGAGTTCAAGTTGAGTGGGGGAGAACCTTGTCGGGCACTACTGCGCGCCGCGCACGGGCCAAAACCGCGCGTTCATCGCGCGGTCGGCGCCGCAAGGGCCGTGTCCAGGTCCAGCGTGTCGAAGCGGTCGGCAGTCGGCACCGCAGGGGGCGTGTCTCGTTCGACGAGCAAGCTGATACGGCCGTCTATGACACCGTCATCCTTGTTCCGGCGCGTAACGAGGAAGTCGGCGTCTTAACCTCCCTGAAGTCCCTGGCCGGTCAGAGCCGACGCCCCGACCTGATCGTCGTGGTAGTCAATAACTCGACCGACCGCACCGACGAGTTCGCGCGGCAGTTCGCGGACGATGAGTCCACGCCGCACACGGTGGTGCTGAATCTGGAGCACAACCCACACAAAAAAGCGGGTGCTCTCAACTACGGACTGCAATGGCTCAGGGAGTCCGTCGGGGGGCGGCTGACCAGTAAGGTGCGGCACGTCCTGGTCATGGACGCCGACACTGAACTGCACCCGAGGTTCATTGAACGCGCCCGCAACGTCCTCGCCTCCGACCCGGACCTGGGGGGCGTCAGCGCCGCCTGCCTCGGCCGCACCGGTCTGTGGCGCAACCCGTGGCAGCGGTACCTGCTCGGCATGCAGATCATCGAGTACGGCAGGGCCGCCAACACCCGCTACCGGCAGGACGTGCACACCATGTCGGGGGCCGGCTCCTTCTATCGGAGCGAGGCGCTCCAAGGGCTCCTCGACTGGCGGGGGCAGGTCTTCTGGGAGGACCACCGGAACCTGGTCGAGGACTACGAGACCACGCTGGCGCTCAAGGAGTCCGGTTGGAAGATCACGGCCAACCAGCTGTGCATCGCCTACACCGACCTCATGCCCACACTGCGCGAGCTGATCCAGCAGCGTGAGCGGTGGAGCCGCGGCACGGTGGACACGCTGCGCCGTCGTGGCTGGACCAAGTTCACCTGGCACTCGATCAGCACCATGATTGTTGGACTCATCGGGTCCGCCTACATCCTGGGGTGGGGCTCGACCCAGCTCGTGCGGAGCGTACTGCGCGGCTTCACCCACTACCCGGTGCTCCTCCTGCTGCTGCTCGCCTTCTGGGTCGTCTATCCGGCCCTTCGCGTGCGGAACCTCGGCTGGAAGGCGATGCTCGTCGAGGCCCTGCTACTTCCCGAGTTGGTCTACACCGTGGTGCGGACGCACTGGCTCGTCTCGTCCATCGTGAAGTCATACGTGACCCGCGTCTCCGCGTGGAAATGACCGCGGCAGCAACTGCAGAGAAGAATCAAGGAGACCAATGAACTCCCTCAAGGGCTTAGGCGTCTGCGCGGTGCTCGCGGGCATCGCCTACGCGTTGACCCGGGTGGCGGACACCGACACCCTGTTGCTCTGGGCCACCCTCGGGATCGTCGCCATGTCGCTGATCACCTATGCGGCCTCCGTCAGGCGCCGCCGGCGAGACCATCGCATCGCGGGCGAAAAGGCGCCGTCGTGAGCTCGCCGCGGCGCGGCTGAGGCCACGGTCACAACACAGCCGGGGTACGGGCCGGCCGGGCCCCTTCGCGTACGCCCCGAGCCGGACGCGTCGGCCTCTCCCCGGCGAAGGGCACGGCCCTGGACTGAGACGGGCTGTCAGCCGGTCATCGGCGCTGCCCCGGCAAGGCCGTCACCGCGCCTTCGTACCCAACCGGATCAAGGCCATCAAGGCTCCCCTCATACCCGACCCGATCACGAAGGAGCGCCGGCCCACCGGTGCAGGGTGGCTTCGAGGTCGGTGATGGCGTCGGCGTCGGCGGTGTCGGAGGCCCAGGCGACCACTCCGTCCGGGCGTACCAGCACCCCGGTCGGCGTCGCGTGGTCGTCCGGCACGCTGCTCACTCGACCGCCCCAGGCCGCGGCGGTGCGGGTGAAAGCGCCGTCCGGAGCGCGGTCGAGCAGGAGGAATCCGCCGTCGTGGCCGTGGTCGGCCAGCCGGGAGCCGTCCCTCAGCCACAGGTCGGGGGCGGACCGGCCGATCAGTGGATGGTCGCCGGGCAGGTCGATGCGCTGTGCGACGCCGGAGATCTTCTTGACCGCGTGGGTCGCGCCGTCGCGAGTGTTCAGCAAATCGGCGACGACCTCCCGCAGCGCGGCCGACTTGGCGTCCCCGCGCAACACCCCGATCTGGGCCCGCGTCCAGTCCAGCACCCAGGCGCCGAGGGGGCGGCGCTCGGCGTCGTAGGTGTCGAGCAGCTCTTCGGGCGCCCATCCGGCGACGACGGCGCCGAGCTTCCAGCCGAGGTTCATCGCGTCGCCGAACCCGAGGTTGAGCCCCTGCCCGCCGAACGGCGAGTGCACGTGCGCGGCGTCGCCGGCCAGCAGCACCCGTCCCGACCGGTAGGACGCGGCCTGGCGGGCGTTGTCGCTCCAGCGGGTCGCGGTGCCGCGCAGCGCGGTCAGCGTGACGTCGGTGCCCGAGACCCGGCGCAGGCTGGCCTGCAACTCCTCCAGGGTGACCGGCGCCGAACGGTCGGCGGGCGGAGGTACGAACTCCACGGTGACCACTCGCCCGGGCTGGGGCCCGTAGCGGTACGCGCCCCGGGGCGTCCACCCCCATCCGTTCGCGAGCATCGACGGGTCGGCGAGGTCGGCGAGCGCCATGTGCCCGGTGAGTTCGGGGTCGGTACCGGGGAAGTCGATGCCCGCGAGGCGGCGCACGGTGCTGCGGCCGCCGTCGCACCCGACCAGCCATCCGGTACGCACCGTGCCGACGGTGCCGGTGCCGACGCTGGTCGTGCCGACGAGTACGCCGTCGCCGGTGTCTTCGAGCGCGGTGACCGCCACCCCGCGGCGCACCGGAACGCCGAGCCGCGCGAGATGGTCGGTCAGCAGTGCCTCCAGCTCACGCTGCGGGACCATGCGCGCTCCGTCGACCGAGGTGTGCGCGGCGAGGTCCGCATCGGACCAGTCCACGAGGTCGGCGTCGAGGACCATTCCCGCGAAATGCCCGGTGAACCGCTTATCGGCCGCTCGCCGGCCGCCGTCGGACTGCCGGTCATCGGGCTGCCGGTCGTCGGATTTGCCGACGACCGGCCCCACCCGCTCGAACACCTCCCGCTGCACTTGTTCCGCGGCGGGCAGCAGGCCGCGGCGGTCGAGCGCCTCGGCCGTCGGCACGTTGATCCCTCCGGCCTTCATCCCGTCGTCCGGCTCGGCCAGCCGCTCCAGTACCTGCACCGTCGCCCCGGAGAGCGCCAGCTCCGCGGCGAGCATGAGGCCCACCGGCCCGGCTCCGGCCACGGTCACGTCCGTGTCCTGATGCGCATTCGTCGTCATGAACGCTGTTCTATGTACGAACGGCGTTCGTGTCAAGTTAGAATGGGCGGGTGAACCCGAGAGAGCGACGCGCGGCACGTCACCAGCCGCCGAACCCCGAGGCCGAATCCGCCCCCAAATCGCGGCGCCGCAAGGACCCGATCACCGTGGAGCAGGTCGTCGACACCGCGCTGGGCGTCATCGCCACGGAGGGCTACGAGGCGCTGACCATGCGCCGACTGGCCGGCGCGCTCGACACCGGCCCCGCCTCGCTCTACGCCCACGTGGTCAACAAGGCCGACCTCGATGAGCTGCTCATCGGGCGGCTGTGCGCCGGGCTCGTACTGCCCGAGCCCGACCCCGCGGACTGGCGGGAGCGGATCCGCGACGTGTGCGTGCAGATGCGCGACCAATACCTGAAGTACCCCGGCATCTCCCGCGCCGCGCTCGCCATGGCCCCCACCGACCTGGAGACCGTGCGCGTCAGCGAGGGCATGCTGGCGATCGTGCTCTCCGGCGGCGTCACTCCGCAGGCCGCCGCCTGGGGCATCGACGCCCTCTTGCTGTACGTGGCCTCCTACTGCCTGGAGCTGTCGATCGTGCGCCGCCGAGCGGCGGACGACGACGTCGCCTGGGTCTGCAGCCACGACGAACTGCTGCGCCGGTTCGCCGCCCTGCCTGCCGAGACCTTCCCCCACGTCACCCGCCACGCCGCCGAACTCACCGCCGGCGAGGGCCACGACCGGTTCGACTTCACCGTCTCCCTGATGATCGACGGCCTCGCGCGCCGCTAGACCCGTCGTCTAGGCGCTGTCGTCGCGGTGCGCCGGGGGCTCCTCGCCCGGCTCCGGCAGAGCTTCCGCGATCAGGCGGACGGCGAAGTCGGGGTCCTCGGTGATGCGGTTGATGTGCTCCGCGAGCAGGAAAGCGGTGACTTCCAGCGGAGTCATCTCCTCCTTGGTCCAGTAGCCGTACTGCTTGCGCCACAGGTTGGGGCTCAGCCCGGTGCCCGCGGCGATGACCAGCCCGGTCATCGTGGGGATGACCTCGGGACGAACGCTGATGGGCATCATGCGCATCGTGGCCACGAGGTTGGGCACCACGTACTCGATGACGTCCCGGTCATGGTCCTCGTAGGCCATCCGCAGCCAATTCATGAACATGTAGATGAGGGTGCACGCACCGTCCAGCACGGCATCGGCTTCCTGGGGACCCAAGGACGCGGTGAACTGATCCATCAGCGCCCGCTGTTCGGGGTCGGCCTCGGTCTTGCCGCCGTGCACGGTCTTGAGCTGGGAGTCGACCATCATGAGCGCCGCGCCCACATCGCCGGCGGGAGCGTGCTTGGGGTCGCAGGTCGATGACACAGAATTCCTCCTCGATCGACCGCGGAGGGTAGCGCGGTGCCTCCGTACCGTAGAGCGCCGATGAGGGGGAGATCCGTCGAATCCCCCAAAGGTGCGGCTACCCCGCGCGTTCGCATCACCGACCGACACCAGAGGTCAAGTTGGGCCCTGGTTCGGACACTTCGGGTCGGTTTTCCGCGCATCCCCGAACACGGGCCTCAATCAGGTTGTCCCCGCTGGCAGTTCTCGCCACCAGCCTCCCCGGGCCTCGCTGGGACGGGTTCGCACCAGGGTCGATAGGCAGGAAACGGTAAAAGTGGCTGGTAATGTCATTGACCCGTCAATTCACCTTGTATGAAGGACTTTTAGTGACCTTTCCCGCACCTTCCGGCGCCCAGAAACCCGGCGACCGGAGACCTGGTGGCCAAGGGTCCGTAACCCAGGAGCTTTCCGGCGAGGAGCAGACCAGCCCGGAGCAGGCCGATCCGGAGCAGGCCGATCCGGAAGCTCCCAGCCAGGAGGCTCCCAGCCAGGAACCGATCAGCCAGGAGCAGGTCGGTCAAGAACCGGTCGGTCAAGAACAGACCCGCCAGGAACATGCCGGTCAGGACCCCTGGGGTCCCCCGCCGCCCGGGCCGACCGCTCCGTACTGGCCGCCGTACCCGGCGCCGGCACCGCCGGCCCCCGACGCGATGGGCATAGCCGCCCTGGTGCTCGGCATAGTCGGCGTGTCCCTCGGCCTGACCATCGTCCTGTTCTGGATGTCCTGGCTTCCGGCTCTACTGGCCGTGATCTTCGGCGCCGTCGGACTGAGCCGCGCGGGCAAGGCGCCGGCAGCCAACAAGGGGATGGCGCTGACCGGCGTGCTCCTGGGTGCGGCCGGTCTGCTGGTCGCGGTCGGAGCCGGGGTGTTCGCCGTGGTGGCGGTGAAGGCGGAGGTCGACGACCGTCGCGCGAGGGTCGCCGCTGTGAAGGCGGAAGAGGCCGCGAAGAGGGAGAAGAAGAAGCAGGAGGAGGCGGCCAGGCACCTGTCGTTCGGCGAGGCTTATACGTTCGAGAACGGCCTGAAGGTCACGGTGGCCAAGCCGCAGCCGTACGTCCCGCGCGGCTATGTGCTCGGCCACGCGAAGGGGAACAAGGCGATCGAGGTGAAGATCACTGTCGTCAACACCAGCAAGGACCGGCTGCCGATCACGTCGGGGCTGCCCAGCGTCAACGACGCCGACGGGGCCTCCACGGAGCTGGTGATCGACGGAAGCGGCCACCAGAAGGTTCTCGACGGCTACGTGCTGCCCGGTAAGGAAGCCGTCGGCACGTACGCCTACTCGCTGCCGTCTGACGCGGCCGACCGGGTCGAGGTCGAGTTCACCCCTGATGCGGAGCAGTGGCAGGACTCCTACTGGTCCGGCCCCAACTGATCCGGCGGGCTGAACTGCCTCCGCATCCGCGCGTACGGTCCGGAAGCCCTGCTCCCACCCGCATCGGTCGAGAGCCTTGGCAGGTCGTGATCACGGCCGCCGCTCTTCACCACAGGCAGCGGCCGGCAGCGCGCTGACGCAGCGGACCCGCGGCGTTCCTCCGCGCACGGGGAGCAGCGAGACGCGCCTGTGGGGGGGGGGGGGGGGGAGGAAGGGGGGGGGGGGGGGGGGGGGGGGAAGGGGGGGGGGGGGGGGTGGGGGGGGGGGGGGGGGAAGTGGGGGTGGCGTTTGTTATT